>CAUQUO010000108.1:0-2543 GCA_963521335.1 uncultured Capnocytophaga sp. | reverse complement strand
ATTTTGTTCAGCACCTCAAGAGGAATTGGCTTATCTATATCTATGAGTTGATAATAATTTTTATCACTCCCTTCATAGTATTCTTGCTGTGTTTCTAAGCAATAAACATTCTCTATGTCAAATTCTCTTGGAATTGACTTATACTTTTTTGTAATTTCATTTATGATAAGCATATCTATATATGTTTTTCTATTTCCATATCTTTTTATAAGAGCTTCAACCTCTTTTTATACATTAAGAATCTTCTTTAGGATATATTTTTACCCTACTATCATTATCTATTTCCCAAATAATATAAGTATTTTCGTCTGGGTATTCAATTTCATAGATACTTTTTAGAAGGTTGGGTATCCATAAATCTCGCTCGATAGACACTATTTTATTGTCTGAATATTTATATACAAGCTTTGAAAATCTGTTGTCATTATGTAAGTTATAACTCTCAATTACTTTATCATTAAATAATTTTACATAAGTTATACGGTTAATCTTAGTGGGTTCTTCAGTTATATGAGAACTAGATAATTTTACTTCAAAAATACCGTCTTGAACATAGATATATAAAAACCTTGTAACTACCCATTCTTTTTCGTAGTTATTATAAAAATCATACTCTAATATACCTACAATCTTATCTTCACTATCAAAGAAATAGTGTTTTACGTGTTTATTTATTTGGGGCTCATTTTTCAAAAATCTACCTAACTTATAACCCAATAATTCAGTTTCAAATGGTTCTAATTGATATGCTGAAAGTACAGTTTTAGACCATTTTGTATAATGAGTTTTTAGCTTTACCTCTTTTAGCAGTTGAGGTATTTTAAGGGTGTATTCTTCTTTGCATTTTTCTAAAAATTCTTTCATATAATTCTTTATTTTTTTACTGCAAAACTCCACGGCGTTCGCATTTAAGATAATAGTTTATACTTTATTAATAAACCACAAAAAATAGCAGTGAATATTAGGTGTTTTCTCTTTAAAAAGTCACAAAACCACTTTTGTGTCCCCACATTAATTGCTCGTCGTGCTACGACCATTGGCAAAGTTGATTACTCTGATTATCAACAGCTTTTATAGTATGTTATGTAAAAGCGTTTTGCAAACGCCCACATAAATAAAACTTTTCAGACACCTCTCCTCTTACCTAAAATTACACTCCATTCATTAACCATTAATCATTAACCATTAATCATTAATCATTAACCATTAATATGAATCAAGAGTTGAAAAATAATAATCCCTGATTAACAGAATATTATCGCTTTTGCATCGCACTTCCCCCTTTGGAGGTAGCCCGCATATTCTTTCTTTTACCCCAATACTTTTATAATTTGCTCCCCTACTCTTTGCACCAAAGGCATCGTTACCGAATTCCCCGCCTGCATATACAATTTAGACATCGCTATCTCTCCCGAAAGTATAAAATCCTTCGGATAACCTTGAAAATTAAAACACTCCCGCGGCGTTAGCTTCCTAATACCATAATCATCTCTAATAATCGGCACATTATGCCCCCCAGTACCCATATTAGCCGTTAATGTAGGACAAACATTATTCTTGTTCTCCCGCACATACACACGCCTCCATTGGTAAATAGTATCCTTATTAGTAACCGTTTTAATAAGCTCAGGACTATATTTATGTGATAACTGATAATAAAAATAATCGCTTTGTATCCCTTTATCTATAAAATCGTGTATCGTTTTAGTAAGTTTTATCTTTTCAGGAAAAACAAACGCTTTATAATTAACTACTTGTTCTGGGTCAAACCCTACTATGAAAATACGCTCCCTATTTTGCGGAATATTAGCGTATTCCATAGTGTTAAGCACCTTGTAAAACAACTTATAGCCCAGCTTTTCCTCCAAGACATTCGTTATTACCTTAAACGTGTTCCCCTTATCATGACTTACTAAATTCTTTACATTCTCCAAAAATATAACCTTCGGCCGATGCTTCCTCGCTATCTCTTCTATCTCAAAAAAAAGAGTCCCTCTAATATCCTCAAACCCTTTTTGATAACCTGCTATAGAAAACGCTTGACAAGGAAATCCCGCACAAAGAATGTCAAAATCATTAGGAATATGCGATTTAGTCTCTTCTAAAGTAATATCGCCAAAAGGAACCTCTCCATAATTTAGATAATAGGTTTTCTGAGCAAATTTATCCCATTCTGATGAGAAAACACACGAGCCTCCTATACGCTCCAAAGCATATCGAAAACCGCCTACACCCGCAAATAAATCTATGAATTTAAACTTTTTACCCATTCAAGCTCCTTTTTTGCCGCAAAGATACAACCTTCATTCTTTATAACAAAAGAATACAAACCTTATTCACCGCATTCACATTTAAGATAATAGGTTTACTTTATTAATAAACTACAAAAAATAGTAGCGAATATTAGGAGTTTTCTCTCTAAAAAACCTCAAAACCACTTCTGCGTCCCTACATTAATTGCCCATCGTGCTACTCGCTCCCCATAACTCCCATTATGTCATATCCTGAAATAGGTTTACACTAAAAACAGGGAAATATATGAC
>CAUQUO010000107.1:0-2692 GCA_963521335.1 uncultured Capnocytophaga sp. | reverse complement strand
TGAATTTAATATATTACAAATCAAACAATTGTAAATTTATATAACAGCCCTGCCTCCAAAGGGGGAAGTGCGATGCAAAAGCGATAACATCCTGTTAATCAGGGATTGTTATCATTCAACTCTTGATTCATATTACTTATTAATTTGTATAATTCTTAAATAACAAATGATTATGAGGATATTTATTGTGCTTTTTCTGTTATTTTTTAGTCTTTGCTGTTCTCATAAGAAAGATTGTAAGGATATTGAAGCCACAATATCTTGGGAACAGCATACTATTGATTCTATTTTTGCTCGGAAAATAAAGTATAAAGAGATGAAAATAGAAAATGTTTTGCTTAGTGATATTTCTTTAGAAGAAAATACAAAAATATTGAAGAAAAGAAGAGATAGTTTATTCTATAAATCTTATCAAGAGCTTAAAAATAATAAAACTTTCAAAGAAAAGGGATTGTATGGTTATATTTCGAATATTGGGGTGGATATTTTGCTGTATAATAGGAAGTATAAAGAATTGGATAGTTTGCTATTGAATAATCCTTGTTTTAGTAGTTTTGAAGATAAAATTCTGAAAAAACAAGTTTTCTATTTGGCTTATAAGGAAGAAAAAACACAAAAGGCTTATAGCGCAATACGTTCTGCGGATAAAATGATTCAAGAAAAATTACCTCAAAATATACGAGAGAATAATGTAGAGGATGTTAAGTATTTTTATTATTTTATCAACAACAGGGCTATTGCATATGGGAAGGAGGTAGGGTTTTCTACGGTTGATAGTCTTATCAACAGGCATAAAGAATTGGGAAAATACAGACAGGATATGAGGGAATTAGTCGATGAGATAATTGACAAATTAGTAAATGAGTGAGGAATGAGAATACTTTTCAAATGACAAATGTATAATACTAAAAGAGATATGAAAAGGTACATCTATAGTATATTAATAGCTTTGCTAGGTATTGGCTGTGTGAAGTATGAGGCGACACCCTTTACGGGGAAGGTGCTACCGCGTCGTTCGGGGTATATCAATGAGGTAACCAATGACTGGATATATTACAACCTGCGGACGGGGGAGATATTCAACGCACAGCAAGTAAACAGTGATATCAGAGAGGGAGAGCAAAAGACACGGATGGACTGGGATTTGGCTTTCTGTGGCAATAAGCTTCGCACCAACAGCGGCACCAGTGGTAATGGACGAGGAGGTGTTGCCGATATGGGTTTTCAGGGGTATGACCGCTGGACGAGTGTTTCGCAAGTGCCTCGTGATATAGTATGGGTAGTGGATACTAACAATATATCCATCACGATGTCTCAGCGTGAATGGGTGAGCTATACTGTAGCTCATAACATCACAGGGATACCTTGGTTTGACCCCAATAAGGGTCCGCAACAGACAAAGACCAGTGCGAGTCCGCTCTTGAATAAGGCATTAGTATTCTCGGGTCCGCCACCGTCTTATCAGCCTTCTTTTCACACCTATCTGGTTCGTACAGCTGACGGTGCGCGATATTTTAAGTTGCAGGTAGTGAGCTGGTATGACGAGAGCATCGAAATAGGAGAGACAGGAGGGCGCATTAGTTTTTATTGTGATGAATTGAAATAACAGGAAAAAATAGTATATTTGCCTCATTATTTATTACATACTGAAAACAATGAAAACACTTATTACTTTTCTATGTGTAGGCTTTTTTACTTTGGCACAAGCTCAAAAAGCTCCTATTGACCTCAAAAGCAAAAACGTAGCGCAAGAGCCTAAATGTATAGGCATCAAGAAAACCGTACAAAAAGAAGGGCATAGCGATTTCTGGCAATGTGTAGATAGCTGGGTGTATGACCATTTTAGCTACCCTCAAGAGGCTTTTGACAATGAGCTTGAGGCTATAGTGCGGGTGCCTTTTGTGATTGATAAAAAAGGAGTGATGACTGTAAATAAGGATTCTATAGATATCAGTGTACCTTATGACAAGGAAAAGGATTTGGAAAAAGGTAAATACAAGCGTATAAAAGAAACGAGTTATCGTATTTTTGCTAATTTTCCGAAAGTAACTCCTGCTAAAGATAGTAATGGGAAGGTAATTGCTGTGAAAGGCAGTTACCCTATTAGCTTTGAAATTCCGAGAGATGAGGATAAGAACCCGATAAAAGGGGCAGAAGGGCTTGCTAAAGCACACGAGAAAGTCTTAGCACCTGTGGTAGAAGAAATAGCTTATAGGGTAGGGACAGAACACTTATCAAAAGAAGAAAAAATTGCAGATATCGGTAGTTTTTTTCGCGCTACTATTCAGCGTAAACTTCAATATCCTCCTGTAGCTCTTGAATTAGGAATCTCAGGAACCGTAGTTGTAAAGGTAGTAGTAGATGAAAAAGGCAAAATAACAGGAAGAGCGGTAAAAGGGCCTAAAGAATTGTGGGCAGGAGCTGAAGAGATTTTTACAAATCTCCCCGATTTTGTGCCTGCTATTGACCAATATGGTGCTCCTATAAAAGCAACGATTGTAATTCCTATCAGATATTCTATTGCTGAATAATAATGCCAATCAAGGGTTAAATTAACTTGTTGGTTTAAAAACCTCCCCCCTAACTCACTTACTTGGCAATTGCCGACAACCCTCCAAAGGGATAACCTCCCCCTAACCCCCTCCAAAGGCAGGGCTGTTATATAAATTTACAATTGTTTGATTTGTAATAT
>CAUQUO010000106.1:0-2728 GCA_963521335.1 uncultured Capnocytophaga sp. | reverse complement strand
TCTCTTGCTTTATTTTAAGGCTAATGGTAGCAAATACATCATTGGCATCAGCTTCCAATTCGCTATCTTTGTAATGAATGAGATTATTGGGTAGCTCGCCCGTACCTTTTTTAAGGTATTGCTTGGCTTTCTCCGAGCCTAATTCATTAGCAGCTCGCTCCAAGTCTTCACAAGCAAACTTTACATCCCAACTGTATTGTTTGTATTTGATTTTCCAAAGAGCCTGTTGTATATAGAGGTTTAGTTTGTCAGTATCAACCTTTTCAGGAGTAATCTCAGTCCTTAGAATATATTCTTTCTCCCATTTTTCACTCCCTTTCTCTTGGTAATAAAGTGGCATAAACACTGCCTTTTTCCATTTTTCTGCTTGATGAATCAATGAACTTCGATACTCTTTAAGAAAGTTTCTATTCTGTATAGCCTCTATACTCTGCATGTATTTTTCAGCCACTGTTATGATTTGGCTTTCAGTGTATTGATTAAGATTAGTGTCGAATAGCTTGTCTAAAAAAGTAATCCATTCATATTCTATAATCTTCCTACTATGGTCAATGGTGGTTTCTTGTACATACCTATCAAAGCGTTCTTTCAGTTCTGCTTTGCGAGGCTCGTTCACCAAATAGAACTCCTTATTAGCGTGCCTAAAATTTAGTATTGTTGTCAGTTGGTATTTAAATTTTCCCAAATGTACTTCATTAAAGAACATTTCAGTGATTCTCTTTTCTACAATACTGAGAATTTCCTCTATCTCTTCTCTTGAGAGGCTTTCTATACCTTCTATTTTAGTAGTTACAGTGCCAAAACCATCTCTATCTAAAGAGACTTCTATTTTGTTATTACTTTGATTGACAATGATATAATCAGCTAATCCTTCATCGAGATACCACTTTTGATAAGGAGGTTTCACTATGTATTTACCAAATCCTTTTTCTATACCTTCTAGGATTTTTTCAGCGTATTTTTCTGTTGTATTCATTTCTTTTCTTTTATTTTAACAAATCTACATTCTGATATACCTTTCTGATCTCGTCTCTTACTTCCATTAGCGCAAAGCCCAAGAGGTTCTTGCCACGCCACGAAGCGATATTATGTGCTTTCTCGTTGTCTTTCCCTAAGCCTATCCCCCAAATGGTATCGAGCGGACTTGCTTCTACTAATATTTTATCGCCTGTAGAGAGCAAAAAGTCCATCATTTCCTTATTCTGAGTGAATTTGTAGTAATTCCCATTCAGTACGATGCTATATTTAGCTTTGTCCCACACCTGAGGGTCAAAGTTGTGCACTTTCCTTCCCAAGGCTTTCATCAGTTTAGGGTCGGAGGTATTCATTATTTCTTCCTCCACCTCTTCATCACCAAACAAACGCGCTTTTTCAGCCATCATATACTGCTCAGCACAATAATATTTATCACCATCTACAGAAAAAGGTGAGGGTTGCCATTGTGAAAAACAAGATTCATCTACTACCTCTGCATTGGGCTTCCAAAAGAAAACAAACTTGAGCTTCTTTGCCGAATGGATAAAGGTTGCTTTAGAATATTTATAAGCGCCTTTGGGTTGCCAAACCGGAATTCCTTCGTAGTAATAATCCTCTTCATCATCTATATCTTGGTCATCTTCTTCCCATCTGTTGTAATGCCAAAAACAAGGATACGGAAAAAGTGCTTGGTACTCTTTTTGTTGTGCTGGGGTAAGGGACTCATACCAGTCCCAAAATTTCGATTTATAATCTTCGCCAGCACCCATACGCCAGCCTATTGTAAATTCGGTAAGAGCAGGGAACGCAATCCACTGCGGTGCCATAAGTTCAAATTTGGGTTTCATTATCGTACGTTTTTCAAGAGACAAAAATAATATTTTTCTAGGAATATCACAAACTATTTATACTTTTGGACTATGAAACTTAGCCCACTAAGAAATAAATCAATATCTGAATAGATAGGGAAAACATCCAAATAATCTTTGCCCAATTATAATAATTCAAATCAACAATAGATTCTTTAATATAAGCTTCTAAAGAAAAAAGTGCCCCTACTAAAATTAGATACCCAATATTCACATAGTGATGAAGTATATCCAAAAATAATTGAAAGGAACTTCTTGTGTAATGTGTTGTGCAAACTCCTACGATATTGGGAGTACCTCCCATACTATAGGTTCCTATCATTTGAGTTAGGGAAGTGTATTTCAGATAAGGATCATTCAGTACATAGTAGGTTACTTTGTCCTTCCAGTGTATTTTAGGGCTTCTCCTAAGCCATCCTTCTCTACTTATAAAAATATCAGCTTCTCTTTTCTCTACTTTGTCATAAATGGTCATTGCTTTAACCTCCTTTTCACTTCCTATATGAATTTCAATGGGCTTTATACTTCCTTTCCTTCTTTTCTTAGGATAGAATACTTCCTTTACCCAAATGGTTTTCTTCTCCAAAGTATCTATTCTCTGATAAGTGGTAATTGTTTTGTAAAACACAAAGAAGCTGGGAGCAAAGCAAAAAATAGCCGCCAAATAAGTGAGAAAAGCTTTGTAGTTCATCATTGCTTTATAGGGTATTTTTTGTAAGTATATATTTCTTAGGGGTAGTGCCAAACTTCTTTTTAAAGGCAGCTATAAAGTGGCTAGGCATACTGTATCCAAGCTTGAGAGAAAGTTCATTAACATTGTATTCTTCAGCAATAAGCCACTTGCGTGCTAGTTCCATCTTGTAGTCAAAAAGAAAGCTATATAC
>CAUQUO010000105.1:0-2834 GCA_963521335.1 uncultured Capnocytophaga sp. | reverse complement strand
TATCATAATACTGTCCTTGGTATTTAAAAGGACACCTGAAATTTTCTTTAGCAAAGCCTTGACGGGAGTTGCCATAGAGGTCCTGCTCGCGTTCCCATATCAGTTCGCCTTCTTGGTTGTAGGCTTCTATGGGGGTACCTAAGTGGTCGGTGATAATGGAGTAATGTTTGCCGTTGGTGATCTTTCCGCAGGGCACAAAAGAGCCTGCTTCAAAAATCCAAGTGGTGGGGCATCTGTAGGAAGTATTCTACTTATACTACCCCAACACTTCCCCCTACATTTGATTCTTTTGTAATGAGTTTTTTTTACAAGAGGAAGATCTTCTAAAAACCTTCTTCTTCAAAAAAAATTCTTAAATATTCCTCTATGCTACCTCCAACTTTAATCCCGTTACAATACAATTCAAGAGGACCTTCTAACTCATTGAAAGTAGCGATTCCGTCAACAAAAGAAAACATATTAGTTGTAACCTCTGTTATTATCAATTGTATAAATATTTTTAAATTTTCTTTATTTTTTTCACTAATAGAATTATATAATTCTTGGGCACTGTTCCAATAAATATCTTTTACTGATTTACCAGATAATTTATTTAATACTTTGAAATAATATTCAAAGTCTTTTCTCATCTCTTTTCTAAATAATATTGCAATTTCTTCACTATTCATAATAAAAAAATTAAATTCCGTACATTTTTCTTCTCTGAGACTTTACCTTCATCTCTGGATACATAGATTTGTTTAATTCAATAAGTTCTTTTAGCTTTTCATTAGAGACATTAGAGTAAACTCTTCTTAATTCTTTTATATCTCTTGCGACTAAATCTCTTACAGAAACAAAAGGTTTATTTGTCATAGGATCTACCTGTTTTGTTGATACAGTTCCTTTTTCCCCTTTCTCTGTTAGTTCTAACTTTCTATTATTATGCCCTTCTTTATGAACCAAAATAGCAGGAGCATTATCTTCATCATAATTTGCTACTAAATTAGGCATTATTGCTTTTTGTCCTACATGATGAGAACGTAAATCAGGGTCTTTTTTCTGTTTTTGTAAATCCTTATGCAATCCAACATCAAACTCTTCTCCAAGTAACCCAAGTTCATCTAATTTGATGTTCGTATCACTTACATAAGCAAAAAAGTTAGGCTCCCCAGATAAAAACCCTATTGGGTCTTCACTTATATACCTCCCCGTCTCGGGGTGATAATACCTAAACCTATTATAACACAACTCAACCTCGCTATCATAGTACTGTCCTTGGTATTTAAATGGGCGCCTAAAATTCTCTTTGGCAAAACCTTGACGGGAGTTGCTGTAGAGGTCTTGCTCGCTTTCCCATATCAGCTCGCCTTCTTGGTTGTAGGCTCTTCATTAGTGCATAGTGTATAGTGATGATAGAGTAATGCTTGCCATTTGCATTAGCTCTCTTAAGAAAAAAGTACAACAAACTATTCATACCGCAAAATTATTTTTGAAATATTTTGCGGGGTATTTTGTTATTTGCTGATTGTTAGAGGGTTGTGATTGTTGTTTTTTGTGGTTAGTTTTTCTTTTAAATGTTACCTCAAAACCATTAACAACTAAAATTTATATGCTAACTCTTTGCCTCTATACAATTCATTATAAGGTTTGTCATAGGCACTACCCACAAGTCTAAGGTTATTCTTATGGTTAAAATGTTTGTAATTCTTAAATATGACAGGCTTCTGCATCAATATATCCACATTACCATCTACAATATCAATGTCAATATAAGCATATTCCAATTGCTGCATACCTTCAAAGAGTTTACAATTCTCCATAGCACCACAATTTAATAAATACAAGTATTTTAAGTTCGTAAAATCAGGGAAGGCTGAGTAATCAGTCAAGTATTTACAATTTTTTAAGTAGAGCCGCTCTATCGTGCCTGCATTTTTAAGTCCACTTATAGAGGTCAATTTCCTACTATTCTCAACTTCAAGAGTCTTTATACCTGTACAATTTTTCAAGAAATCAAAAGAGGTGATAGTACAAGCGTAGAATTTCACAATATCAACGTTAATTGTTCCCCAACTATCAAAAGGTTCTTTAAACTCCCTTAAGGATATTTGTTTTAATTTTATAGTCTTGTTGATATGAAGTAATTTTATACCCGCAACTACATTTAGCACTTCCAAATGAGGAAAATTAGCTAAATCTAACACCCCAAAAGCTGTAAACTCAATAGAAATATACGTTAATGTTGTAATCTGATTGAGAAAAGAGAGGTCTGTCTTGGGTGCAACCTCCCTTATTGCAATACCTTTAAGGGGCAATTCCGTGAGCAATAACAAATCCTCTTTGGAAGGATTGCAGGCAATTGCAATCTTCTCAATTCCCTTTCTCTTAGCATACTTTATTACCTTCTGAAAATCTTCAGCTTTGCTTATCTCAAGCACCTGATAAGGCACATTTTGCACCAAATAATTCGTAAAATCATTGTACAAATAGTAGTAAGCCCCTATTTTCTTTTTATATTCATTCATCGTATTATATATTTATAAAATATTAAATCTATCCAAATCCTAGAGCTGCCCTCCGATTATAATTTTTCTTTGACCCGTGCCTACCGTTTTATGGTTTTCCTAAGAAGTTCAGGCGGTAATTGTAGAGGTCTTTATCGCCCCACGTATGCACACAGCGCGCCCCCATTTCTTTACCATCATAAACAAAATGCCACGTAAGCCCTGTGCACCATACCTCTTTGATGAGTAGTCCTATACTCTCTTCATCTATTTTTAATTGTACATCAAAAATAGAATGCACACCATACCCTAAACGCCCTGAGAAGTCGCTATCAGAAAACCAAAGGC
>CAUQUO010000104.1:0-2996 GCA_963521335.1 uncultured Capnocytophaga sp. | reverse complement strand
GGATCGTAATATTGCCCTTGGTACTTGAATGGACACCTAAAATTCTCTTTAGCAAAGCCTTGTCGGGAGTTGCCATAGAGGTCTTGCTCGCGTTCCCATATCAGCTCGCCTTCTTGGTTGTAGGCTTCTATGGACGTACCTAAGTGGTCGGTGATGATGGAGTAATGTTTGCCGTTGGTGATCTTTCCACAAGTAAATGATAGTAAGCCTCGTAATCTAACGTCTTCTTTTTATGTTTAATTTCCATTTTTATTACTTGTAAAATTAAACAGCAAGTTAGGTTAAAGAATTACTTTCCAACTTTCTCAAGTGATAATTTTTGAACATATGACAAATTAGGTATATATTCTATTCTTTTCATATTACGTAGGTGCAATTGCTCAAGATTTTTAAGATTACTTAAATCAGGAATTTCTTTTATATTGTTAGCCCCCCATATAAAAAGTCGTTTTAATGATGATAGATTTTTAACAAAATCAATATTCTCTAAGTAGTTAGAACTATATATATCTAATACTTCAATATTAGGAAATATAGAAGCAAAATTGTCAGCACTTTTTAAATTAAAAACTTCTAAAGTAGTTAATTTTATAAGTGGCTGCTGTATAAAGTTAAGATCTAATTTTCTTATTTTTAATGACTTTAAGGTCTACAAACTTCCTATCACAAGGCTACGTTTCTTATTTAACGGTTCTTCAATCACCAATTCTTCTATACAAGGGAGTTCAGATAACTCACTTATATCAAGATCTTTATCGCTTGCTAAAAGTATCCCCAATGTCTTTAACTTCTTAAAATGGCTAATTCCCTCAATATTATCCAATCTACTGAGAGGTCTGGTCATAAAATCTATAGACTGAATAAGGCTTAACTCTTTAAATAAGTTCAGGTCTATCCAAGGTAAGTTATCTGACGTTAATACAATTGATGTATTTGGCTTATATGAAAGAACTTCTTCATTCAAAATTTTTAGATTTTCAATATTTTTGGGAGGTATATCAAACTCTATTCTAATTTTTTCTTCAATGCTTTTTAGCTGTAAAATATCTTTTTTTTGAAATTGATCTATTCCTCTTAAATATTTAATACTTTTATTATACATAAATTAATTCTAATTATATGATTTCAAAGAACTCTCTATCAATTTTCTCTTTCCAATTTTCACCTAAATATTCTTTTCCTTTTTCGGTTCTATAAGTATACTTGTCTTTTCCATCTTTATAAGTCTGTTTAGATTTTTTGTGTTCAGGAGATACTGGGTTATTTTTATTATCCCAATAATCTTTTCCATATAATTCAATACCTCGTTCATATACTAATTGCTCTACCCCTCTTCCTATGTCCTTAGCTTCTTCTGTATTATTTTTTCCATTCTTTTTATTAGGAATATGGAATATATCATCTCCAGAGCCCTTTCGTCCATACCTTTTATCAACACCATCTACTGCACTGCCTACATAAGGACTATGATTTTCTCTTCTTTTCTCATTTCTTTTTCTTCTATAAACTGTGTATAATCCTAATATGTCCATAGAAGCATTAGTATCCCCCACATAAGCAAACACATTAAACCCTCCCAAGAGTTTAATCGGGTCTTCACTTATATATCGTCCCGTTTCAGGGTAGTAATACCTAAACCTATTGTAGCATAACTCTATTTCGGGATCGTAATATTGTCCTTGGTACTTGAATGGACACCTGAAGTTTTCTTTAGTAAAGCCCTGACGGGAGTTGCCATAGAGGTCTTGTTCACGTTCCCATATTAGCGCGCCTTCTTGGTTGTAGGCTTCTATGGGGTGCCTAAGTGGTATTACAATCCATTAAACTTTTGTATGATTCTATAAGTATTTCAGTAGATTTAGTTAATTATCAGGAAAATAAAGGATAAAACTTACTTAATCTGATAGATTGTTAAATAATAAATTTACGTTCTTAATCTTTTGATAATCAGGAAATAATATTTTCACATCATCTATAAGTTTTTTTCTTGATGTGTAAACTTGTTTGTAAAATAAATCAAAATCATAAAGTAATTTTTTTTTCTTATTGTTATAATAAAGTAATTCTATAGAATTTTCTCGTTTTCTCATATTAAACATGTAGTTATCATATGTGCTGAATATAGGAATCTCATCACAGATTCCTAATTTAATATTTCTTATAGCATCATACATATCTATAAAAAACTTTAAAATTTCTACCTCAGATAAAAAAAAAGCTTTTTCTTTATCTAATAATATTATATCTCCACATAATAAATTACTTGCAATCTCAATTCTTGAAAAAGAATAATAATCTTTTTCTTTTATTACATTTTGATATAAAATTAAATTAATATTATAAAATATTTTCATGTCTCTATATTGGATATCCTGTTCTAACCCATCCATTTGAATCAGTATGTACTTGAACTTTATTAGTAGATTTTCCCTCTCTATTTGTTCCTATAGAATGGTCAAATGTTTTAACATAAGTTCGTGTTCCATCAATATCTGTTTTAACAAGATTTTCTGGCTGAACAGTCTGATTAACTATATCTTGAATTTTTTCTTTAGTATTTAAATTTTCTCTAAACTTTCCTTTTCCTTCTGGTGCTTTATGAAAAGAATGTTGCTTCATTATATGATCAATTGCTTCTATATTTCCATCTTTATTATAATTATTTTTTTTCCATTTAGCTCTATTTTTCCCATACTTGCTTCTATTCAACCCCAGCAAATCCACCCACGCATTCGTATCACTGACATACGCAAACACATTAAACCCACCTAAGAGTTTAATAGGGTCTTCACTTATATACCTTCCTGTTTCAGGGTGATAATACCTAAACCTATTGTAGCAGAGTTCTATTTCGGGATCGTAATATTGCCCTTGGTACTTGAATGGACACCTAAAATTCTCTTTAGCAAAGCCTTGTCGGGAGTTGCCGTAGAGGTCTTGTTCGCGTTCCCATATCAGTTCGCCTTCTTGGTTGTAGGCTTCTATGGGGGTACCTA
>CAUQUO010000103.1:0-3227 GCA_963521335.1 uncultured Capnocytophaga sp. | reverse complement strand
AATGCAAAAATAATAATTTAAAATAACTTACAAAACTTTATAACAGCCCTGCCCCAAAGGGGGAGATGCGACGAAAAAGTGATAACATTCTGTTAATCAGAGATTATTATTTTTCAACTCTTGATTTATATTATTAGTCTTGTTTTTCTAAATCCTTCTCATACCGATAGCCCTTTGCTTTAGCTTTCAGTATAGGAGTAGAGGGATAGTAAGTATCAAATTGGAGTCGGCCGTTAGCGGGAATTTCATAGTTTTTTTCAGTATGTTTTTTAAGGTCAAAATACCAAATATCAAAATGTTCAGGCTCTAAATAGAAATTTCCAACGATTACAAAAGCATCATTGTTCAGCCAAAAAATGTCTTGTGCTTGACTACTAACCCCTAAATACAGTAATTGGTATACAATTTTTGCTTTTTTATCAATGAATGTTACGGATTGCTCTACATCTCTCCACATTTCCAATACACCATTGTTTATAACACAATCATAACCGAAATCGATATACCGCAACCTATTAGGTGCGTAGAACAAACTGAAACCAGCTTTCTTTTCAGCACGAATCCAAGAATCATCATATTCTCCCACATACGCTATAGTCCCCTCTTGAGGCTGTTTGTTTAAGGTGATAGTAGTATCAGTACTAATAAGAATCGCTTCCGAGAGGTCGAGGTGATAAAACTGTAGCCATTTAGCAATAAAGGGCTGTAACAAAGCACAGTCTTCTTTACTGATGAACACTTTTTCTTTTTCAAGAGTATCGACAGAAGCCAAACTATCTTTTTCAGCAACAACAGGGAAAGTATTGACAACTTTCTTCGGCTGACAAGCACTCAATAGCAATAATAAGAATAAAAGAGACTTCATAATAATTGATAAGGTTTTTAAATTAACTGTACAAATATACGAAAATAATTGCAACTTCCAACTAGAATTACTACTTTTGTAGCATTAAACAATTAATTTGCCGGATTGTTGTCAGCTAACGAGTAAGTGGTAGGCATTCTATTGGTCGCTAAAAATTAGAACTTATGAAGAAATTACAAACGTTTTTAACTATAGTCTTTGCACTATTAACATTCATCACCTTTGCCCAAGATAATAACTTGATGATGTATGTAGGTACCTATACCGAAGATAGTAATTCTAATGGAATTTACACCTATCGTTTCAATCAGGAGAACGGCACTTTTGAACTGCTGAGCAGTGCCGCCGCTGCCAATCCTTCTTTTGTAACCTTATCGCCCGATGGAAAACGCCTATATGCCGTAAGCGAGTATAACGACGGGCGACAAGGAGCGTATTCGTTTGATGTGAGTGAAGACAAAGTACAGCTAAGCCACCCTGTATTCCTGCCTACGGCTCCTAAAGAATACTTACCACGAGCAGGTGCCGACCCTTGCCATATCGTAAGTGACGGCAAATACGTTATCACAGCTAACTATACGGGAGGCGACATCAGTGTTTTCTCATTAGATGCTGCAGGGAGATTGCAAACTGAAGTACAACACATATCCTTTGTAGAGGCTTTGCACGGCAGTGCATCTCACATCCATTGTATCATTCCTACCCCTGAGAAGCGCTATGTGTTGGTTACTAATTTAGGAAAAAATTGTGTGTATCGCTTTCGTTACAAAGCTCGGAAAGCCTCAAAAAGCGTTAAAGTACTCAAGGATATGAAAGTTGCTTATCGCATTAGTGATACCATACAAGGACCTCGTCATCTTACATTTAGCAAAGACGGTCGTTTTGCTTATCTTATCAACGAATTAGGAGGTGAATGTGTGGTGCTGGGCTATCGCAAAGGCAAACTGAAAGAGGTACAGCGTATAATGGCAGATGAAGGTGGCGGGCGTGGTAGTGCCGATATACATATCAGCCCTGATGGGCGTTTTCTGTACACCTCCCACCGATTAAAGAAAGACGGTATTGCAATTTTTGCTATCGACCCAGAGAAAGGTACTTTAACTAAAATAGGCTACCAACTCACGGGTATTCACCCCCGCAATTTTGCTATTACCCCCAATGGTAAATACCTTTTAGTAGCTTGTCGCGATGATAATAAAATTCAGATTTTTCAACGTGATGAAGAAACTGGTGAACTGACTGAAACGCCAGAAGAGATTGAGATAGATAAACCCACGTGTATTGTGTTTGGAAAATCCAACTAAAAACACTACCTTTGTCGCACAAAATTAAACAAACCAAAAAAATGAAATCTTTAAAAGATAAAGTCAAAGACTTTATAATGTATTTATTTGATAGAGAAGCTGTTTAAACTTTTTTCTGTAATAAAGTAAAAGTTCCCGAAAATTAGTAATTTTGTGTTTGAGAAAAACACCAAAATTCAGGAACTTTGGGCAAAGATACAATAAATAATTGGATTATTCCCTTTTTAAGTGTAGGAAAGTAAAGACGGTAGCTTTCAGCGAATATGGTTAAATCTATTAAGCAAGAAAAAAATCCGTAACCACAAATAGCATTTTTTTGTGTGATAATAAAGGGCAAATGATAGCAATGGGGAGTATCTTGATGTAACTTGGATTGGAATGCTTTTATTAGGGTTTATCTCCAAGTTCCTCAAAAAAGTTTAAACACGTTTATTGATAAAATAGGGAGAGAGGTTATTCCTACAAGATATTTTGATGCAAAAAGTTTCTCAGGAGGAGTAGCTTTAGTTCGCCCCACTAAACTTGATAGATGGTTTGAAATAAACAAGAAAGGTGAGTGTGCAGAGTTTTGTGATGAAGCCCCAGCAGGACACCCCATAGCCAAATAATTTTTAAAAATATTACAAACATGAAAAATATATTACTTTACACTCTATTACTAACTGCTACCCTAACCTATGCGCAAGGTCTGCTACCTGAAGAAAAGGTAAAAAAAGAGCCGTCTGCCCAGCCTGTGCAACAAACAAAGAAGTACGCTTGGAAAGGTGAATATTATGAAGGATTAGCAATGGTAAGATTGGATAAAAAATATGGTTTTATAGATAAAACAGGTAAAGAAGTGATTCCTATAAAGTATGATAATGCTTGGGGTTTTTCAGAAGGATTAGCAAACGTTAGGCTAAATAACAAATGGGGTTTTATAGATAAAACAGGTAAAGAAGTTATTCCTATAAAGTATAATTATGCAGATAGATTTTCAGAAGGATTAGCTTTAGTAATATTAGATAAAAAATATGGTTTTATAGATAAAACAGGTAAAGAAGTGATTCCTATAAAGT
>CAUQUO010000102.1:0-3644 GCA_963521335.1 uncultured Capnocytophaga sp. | reverse complement strand
AAAAAACATAGTTAAAAATCAGTGCTTTATAAATCTTCCTTACAGTTTTGGTCTGAAACTTTGGCAAAGTGTAGCGACGCAAAAGCGATTTTGAGACTTTTCGGACACCCTCAGTGTTAGCTATTAAATACAGATATCCTAAGCCGTCATTTGCAATAAACTACTGATTTCGTCAGCGTGAGTGCGACAGTAATACATCACAAAAGCAATAAAAGGCACAAAAAGGATAATACTCCACAACAAGCCTTGTGCAAAGCCCTTGTAATCAGCTAAGCGATAGGCTGTATAACCTGCCCAAAGAAGATTGAGCGTCATTGTAATATGTGATAGCTGAGCAAAAATATTTGCACCACTCCACGTGAAAGTGAAAAGTCCCATACTACCAAAATAATACATTGGCAAAAAGGCAAGCATCAGCCAAATAATCTTCCGTTGAGATAAAAAGACTATAAAACCTACTAAATACAACAAACTACTCGGCGAACAAGCATTATACGCAATCCATTGTACAAAATTCACTTTTAGCGTCAAAAAGAAATACCCACTTCCTGAAAGGGTGAGTAATAATAGAAGAATTGATAAAACAATCCCTACAGTTTTTTCAGTTTTTGTAAGAATCATAATGTTGAATTAACTAATTAATCGGGATATAAATTTCAGTTTTTAGTTTTTCTTCAGCTGTTCGACGAGCATCGTTGAGATACTTTTCAAATAAAGGCTCATCGCGCAATTGATATTCACTTTCTACTACCCAGCGCATTGCTATATCGTCTACCGCACCTAGATGAGCATAGCTTCCTTGATAGAAAAAAACTGCATATTTGCCCCCTGGTAATGTTCGGAAACTCACTTCCCCTTCACTATGAGCACTTTTCTGAATTGCCAAACCTACATCTGTGCGTTGCAAAGACGATTCTGTGATTTTGGGATCATCATAAAATACACTTATCGTCTCAATGCCTTTCGTAAAAAGCTTTTGCGATTTTATAACTCCCCACAATTGCTCGTAGGCTTTGCCATAATCAAGGGTGCCATATTTCCCTGTGAGGGATATATAAATAAAATTTTTAGGCTCAAGCGTTACTATTTTAGGTGCTTTTAGAGCCAAATCCGGATTGATGATTTCTTTTTTCATAATATGAAGTTCTTTATTTGTTCTATACTCGGTAGGAGAAAAACCATATTGGTTTTTAAAAGCTTTAGAAAGAGAAGCTGGTGTTTCATAACCTATATTAAAAGCGATTTGTTCTATAGGTAAATTAGAGTAACGCAACAGTTGGGCTGCTGTTTCTATTCGCAACCGCGCAATAAAAGCAATCGGTGATTCGCCTTTTAATACTTTGAAAACACGGTGAAAATGAAACTCAGATAGAGTTGCTATCTCAGCAAGCGTTTTTAAGTTCAAAGAACTCTCTAAATGATTGTTAATATAAGCAACTACCTTATTGATGCGCTGTACATAATCGTTGTAAGTAATCTTTTTCATACACTATCTTTGATTTTTATGTTGCAAAGATAAAGCGGTTTTAGCAAAGAGACTTTTCCTATCTTGCTAATTTTCTATTTAGGTAAGAGATAAGAGGTAAGAGGGAGTAATGGGGTGCGAGCCGCACGGGCGGTTTTTAGATAAGAGGTAAGAGGTAGGAGGGAGTAATGGGGTGTGAGCCACACGGGCGATCATGGGAGTAATGGGGTGCGAGCCGCACGGGCAATGATGGGAGGAATGGGAATAATGGGAGTAATGGGGGGTTGGGTGGATGGAAGTAATGGGGAATGGGAGTTTAATAGTGAATATAGTAAGGCTTATTTGTTAGGAAATAAAACTCCCCGTGATGCGAGCTATATAGGCAGTTTGCGTTACGGGGAGTTTAGTTGTTGAGTGTTATGTTACGACTCCTTAAGATTAAGGAGGTCTTTAGCTTTTGTAGGCGATATAACACTGCGCCCTAATTGAGCTTCCAATTGCTTGCGCGCTACTTTGGCTACACTACCACCTTCTTTAGCTACCTTTTTCTGTTCTTCTACTCCTTGTGGGTCGCGTTGTTTGGAAAGTTCGGTAGTTGAGGCTTCGGCTAATATGTTAAAAGCCATTTCCAAGTTAGTCATATTATCGCGTAAGTTCTCTTTTTTGAGTCCTTTATACTGCTTGTATTCTTTGGTAGTAAAACCACTCCATTGTTGGGTGATAATATCAGTGAGTGTAGCGTACTCTACACCTTCTTTTACTCCCGTACGTTTCCACTCATCGGTAAGTTCTTTTCGTACTTCAATAGATTTGATACGCTGGTTTATCCACGCTTCTGAATATCCCAAACGGCGATAGTCAGCCACCGCTTGTTCTATAGAGCGTTCAGGATCTTGCAGTTGGTCAATACGAGTGCTAGCAACTTCTGCCATCCATAGTTTGAAAGGTTCAGCCTTAGGAGAAGGTATAGACTGTATCAAGCGGAAAAGTTGTTCAGTATCAGCGACATCGGTAAGTCGCATTTTACCATCAGTAGCTTTTAACTTCAAAGCGTTACAGTTTGTAACGGTTTCATTTCCCTCTTCTTTTAGTCGTTTTTTTAATACACGCCAATAGGTCTGAGGGTTAGGGCTATCGGTTAATATAGCCACTACATCTACAATAGAGAAATACCATTTCTCGTGAGTGTCGTCCCAAATGGTGCGCACCTTTCGTTCTTCAAATAATTTGATAGCTTCTTTTTTCATTTCAGATGATGATATATTTTTGAGTTACAAAGGTACAAAACAATTAGCAATTAACAATAATAATTAACGAAAACTCCCCGTGATGCGATGCGAGCCATATAGGCTGTTTGCGTCACGGGGAGTTTTATTTATTGTGTGTCGTGCTATGACTCGTGTTAATGAGCTAATTTGCTAATTCAAAGGTTCCTTCCAAGAGTTGTGATACGCGTTTGCCTCCCTCTTCATAAGTAAGGAAAGCGGTAACTCACCGTTTTTAATGCTTTTTATCACTCCCATATACTACCTCATCTATCAGATGGAACATTGCAGCATCTATTTTACGGGCGGTCTCTATTTGTTTTTCTATACGATATAATTCCATCATAGGGGTAATGAATCGGTAGCTTATCCATATTTTTTTCTCTTGTTCCCAAACGAGTATTTTCAAAGGGAGTTCAATAGCTGACTGAGGGTTTTCCTGCATCAGGGCGGTGCCTACTTTGGGGTTGCCTACAATGAATACTGTTGTAGGAGCCAATTTCTCTCCTACAGCTTTAGCAGCCGCTTGGTGGTCGATAGTGGCAAAAACGGTAATACCTTTGGACTTCAAAATCTCTTGAAGCCTTTCTATAGTTTGCGTAAAAGTATACGGACTCTGTGCTGTATAGTCAAAATATTCTATCTCAAAAACTTCGGCAAGCTTAGGGAGTGTCTGTGCCATTCCCAAAAGAGGAAATAGCAAAAATAACATTATTTGTAATTTTAAAGCCATAATATTGTTTTTTAGGTGCAAAGATAGTGATGATTTGTTAATTAGCAAATTAGGAAATCGGCGGTTTAGATAAGAGGTAAGAGATAAGAGGTAAGAAATTGATGATAATTAACTTTGGCAAAGTGTAGTGATAAAGGGCGGTGCGAGCCGCACGGGCGGTTTTTAGATAAGAGGTAAGAGG
>CAUQUO010000101.1:0-4123 GCA_963521335.1 uncultured Capnocytophaga sp. | reverse complement strand
AGTTTAATCAAAAATTACTACTTAAAATTGCAATTATTAGTGGAACTTGCACAATATTACCTTAAAATCTCTATCTCTCCATTTCTATCAAATCGTATCAGACGGGAGGGATTTCTAATGATTGTTTCGTCTTGTCTATAAGGTACTACATAATCACATTTTGCTATAATTTCAGGAGATATCATTTGGTAATATTGAGGGGTAGTTTCACCGCTAATATTTGCAGATGTAGAAACTATTGGCTTTCCAAAATTAGTTATTATTTGCTGACAAAAAGTATCTTGTACAATACGAATTGCTACAGTGTTATCTGTTGCAACTACATTAGAGGCTAAATATTTTGGATATTGATAAATAATAGTTGTTGGACATTGTAATGTTTCTATATAACATAATACTCTTTCGGGAATCTCAGTTACATAGTGTTGAAGCATTGAGACACTATCCACTAAAACTATTAGACTTTTACTTTCACTACGTTGTTTTATTTGAAAAATCTTAGCTACAGCACTAGGATTTGTAGCATCACAGCCCAGTCCCCATACGGTATCGGTAGGATACAATATTATCTTTCCTGCTTCTAATATTTTACTTATCTGATTGTTATTATTCATTAGTTTTGTAATTTTGCGGCGAATATACATAAAAAATGCTTATCTCTATTCTATCTTTCTTTAAAAGTTTTTCCTTCTTTAAAGGAATCTTAAAGACTATAGCTGTACTTATTCCATTGGGTATGGGCTATTGGTTTGATATGTTAGATATAGGTATCCCTATGGCTTTAAGTATAGTAGCTATTTCCCCCAGTGATATTCCTGGTAATCAAAAACACCTTTACGGAGGGCTTTTTATTGCTACTTTATTAGCTATCCTAAGCTGTGCACTTATCAATCTTACAGCTCCCTATGAGTATTTGCTTTTACCAACAATGTTTATACTCACTTTTGGCAATGCTTATATCTCACTCTATGGACATAGAGCTACTATGGTAGCTTTTGCAGGGCTGTTTGAGATAGCTTCTACCTTAGCTCACTTACAAACGGGCTGGAACATTTTACTTTATTGTGCTTGTATTCTTTTAGGAGGTTTGTGGTATAGCTCTTTGGTTTTTATATTTTTAAAAGTACGCCCACGCTTGTATAGTGAACAACTTTTAGGTAAATGTTTTGCTCTTACTGCTCAATTCTTTTCTATAAGAGCTGATTTATTAATGAACAAAAACAGAACTAATGGGCTTAAAAAACTTATAAACTTACAGACCAACCTAAATGAGAAATATGAAAAACTACGTGAAGCAGTTCTTGATTCTAGAAGTAAATCAGGAAAGACTGACTATCTACAACGTCAGTTCTTAATGTTTATAGAATTAGTAGATATTTTTGAGTTAGCCTTAGCTAATCCTGTTCAATATGAGAAAGTAGACCAAGAATTTGTAGAACATCAGGAGGATTTACAGGTATATGTCTTATTCTTGAAAGAACTCTCAAGCCAACTCTTACAAATGTCAGAATATATAGGTTCTCGCAAGAAAATCAAGTTAAACAACTCTCTGGAAGGGCTACTTTTACAAGCTAAAGAGAAGAACAAGCAACTTAAAGAGCATTCAAAATCTGATATTGATAAAGAACGTTCATTATTATTACGCAATTTTTATATTTATATAGAGAATCAATATCGTTCTATAGAGAACATACGTCTCATCTTTGAAAACTATTACAATAGTGATGCTGGGGTACGCGATGAAAATACTTATCGCAAGTTTGTTAGTTATCAAAATTATTCATGGCGTAGACTAAAAGATCATATCTCTCTAAAGTCTACTTTTTTCAGACATGCACTACGACTTTCAATAGTAGTAGTACTAGGACATCTGATAGGCGATATTTTTACACTCAATAATGCCTATTGGATTATCCTGACCATCTTTATTATTATGCGACCAGGATTTGGTGTTACTCAAGAACGTTCTCTCAATAGGGTTTATGGTACTATTATAGGAGGAATAGCTTCTTTTGCTGTTATCTACCTTCTCCCCTATCCTAACTTATATTTATATATTGCTATCTTTTGTATGCCTATTGCTTTTGGACTCATACAAGAGAACTATATGTATGCCTCTATCTTCATAACCATTTCAGCTATTTTTATTTTTGCTTTGATTAACCCCGATATTTATGTTCTTATTTACGACCGTTTATTAGATACTGCCATAGGTGTAGCTCTCTCTTTTTCTGCCAACTATCTTATTTTTCCTACATGGGAGCACAATACTTACCGCGAGGCTGTTATCAAATCAATAAAGGCTAATATAGGATATTTGCAGCAAGTAAAAGAGATTTTTAACACTGAAGAAGGTATTACTACTGCTTATAAGGTATCTCGTAAAGAAGCTGTTTTGGCACTTTCGAACCTCAATACTACTTTTCAAAGGATGTTACAAGAACCTAAGTTTATGCAGTACAAAAATCCTTCTGTATATGGTATTATCGTAATGCAACAATCTTTCTTAGCTTCTGTAGCTTCTTTCGGTATCAGACTTAATAGCAAAAGGGTTACTTTCCCTAAACCTATATTTAATAGTGCAATAGATAGTTTGATTGATGTATTACAATGTTGTTTGGCTCAAGTTACTCATCAAGATTTCTCTATTGAAATAGATTATAAAACCCCTATAGACCAATTAAATCAATCAATTGAAGAGATTTTAAATATCCCTCAAGATGAAGGTGATCTTCCTATTTCTATGCGTGAGACACAATTTTATTCAGAGCAATTTAACTATCTATTCGGGTTAACAAAAAATATAGAACAAGCAATACATTCTATAAATGAGTAGTTTTTGTAAAATAGCTCCAAGATTGTTCCAAGATTGTTCCAAGATTTCTCTAGAATAATGAGAGAAGTTTATAAAATATTTATTTTTTCAAATAGAACCAATCTTTAATCAATTGCCTTTTTCCTTTTTCATCTGTATATTCTAAAATATAGAAATAGACATCTTGTGATAATTCTAAAGATGTTTTAATTTTTATATTTCCATAAGAATATCCTCTAAAGGAATGTTGTTTATTATCATATCCTTCAATATCAAAAACTTTAAGTCCATAATGATTATAAATTTGTACTCTATTATTTGGGTATTTTTCTATATTTTCTATATGGAAATATTCATTCATTTCATCATTATTGATAGATATTCCATTATATAATACAATTTCATTTATTTTTTGTATTTTTTCTATCACATTTACAGTTATAGTTGCGCTTGAACAGTTATTTTCATCGTTACATAATTCATATTTAAAACTATCAGAACCTATAAAAGATAGATTAGGTTGGTACTCAATTTCTCCTTCTACATTTAAATTTGCTATTCCATTTTTGGGGTGAGATATAAGTTTAGGGATAGCTTTATAAGGAGTATCATTAAGCAATATAGGTATATTTATTGAAGTATTTTGGAATGTTGTTATAGTATCATCAATTGCTATGGGCTTAGGAGAGTTTGAGTTTGTTTTATTGGGAACAATTAGTGTAACTGTTGTACTAACACATATTATAGGGTCGATAGCACATAAAGAATAAGTCATTGTATAAATACCTGATAATATATCAGAAGGCACAACTACATCTCCTGTTTCTAAATCAATATAGGATACTTCGCCTTCTGTGCTAATAAAACAATCTGAGAATGAGATTTTTCTTTCATTGAAATAGTCATTATCAAGTATATTTCCAACTATACTTTCCTCTCTATAAGTAAATACATCAGGATTTGCAATAATTGATACTTTATGAATTGGCTTTACATAAATTGTAACCTGAGCCTGAGCGCAGTTATTCCTATTCCCCCTCTCACATAGTTTATAAGTAAGGGTATAAATTCCCACAGGTGTTGTAGAAGGTAAAGTTACCTTGCCCTCGGCGTTAAGAGAAAAAGCCCCTGATATTTTTGATAATAAAACAGTTTGTATAGTGGGGGTGTCTGTTCCTAATCGGTCATTATCTAAGACACTATCTGTTGTTATAGATTTACTATCGTTTGTGAGTGTAACCGTAAAGACATCGTCTTGAACCAAGAGGGTTTTAGAAGGTTGTGGCTTTACATAAATTGTAACCTGAG
>CAUQUO010000100.1:0-4127 GCA_963521335.1 uncultured Capnocytophaga sp. | reverse complement strand
AAAAAAACAATATATGAAATTATTACTTATTAGTTTATTTTTAATAGGGACAGTGAGTTCTTGTGAAAATGTTGTTAATAATAACACTGAAAAAGATCCACTAAATGATTCATTAAGTATCGAATCTGATACCAAAATAAACAATCCACTAGCGAACAAAAAGTTTTATTATTTAGATAAAAAAGAGGAGAATGGAGAATTGAGGCTCTTAATATACCCATATCTTGAAGACGATTATGATATGGCTAAAATTATTTTTACTGACTCAATGCTTATTGATGGTTGGAATATTATGGAACCACATGAGTGGAAAATAGAAAGGGTTTCCCAACAAGATTCTCTTTTAATCTATCACTTACAAATGATGGATTATCCAGAAACTCAAAAAACTTTTAATTTTAATTATAATGAAAAAAAAGGTATTTTATATAGAAAGGATAGAGATACGACTTATATTTTAATAGATTCTTTAAAGAGTAATAGTGTGAGAAAAGTAAAAGCAGAGTTGATACCATGATTTATATCTCAGTTATGTTCTAAAAAAAGATAACAGAAACCCTATTTAAGAAAGGAATAGATTTAAATTATTGAGGTGGCAAAATAATTTCATATATTTGCATTCTGAAAATTAATGTATTATGGAATTATTTAAGGGACAAAGCCTCTTAAAAATATTGGAATAATGTAAAAATAATTCTTGAAGAAAGAGAAGTAGAAGAATCTAATTGGAATAACAAAAATATAGAAGAAACAAAATGGACTGGAAAATTATAATACTTTTTTTAATAACTTTTAATAGTTATAGTCAAACAATGGAAGATAAAGAATTAATAACTTTTTTGTATCATAATGCAGAAAAAATAGACATTGGAGATGATGAGTTTGACAATATCTTATCAGAATGGGATTTTCGGAATTTATATTTGTCAAAAATGATAAAAATAACATTTGGAGATAATGATACAACAGCTCGTAAATTAAAAATATTAGAAAAGATCAAAGATAGTTTTTATAAATATGCTCTAAATGAAGTGAAAAATGAATATAGAACATATAATAATATTTCAGGACCCTATTTCGTTTATCTTGTAGAAAAAAAAGACAAAGAGGTCAAGGGAATATTAGAAAAGATTATAGCAGATACTACTATGAGACATGACAATAGGGAAAGTTTAAAATCTTTCCTAAAAAAATATGATACTTACTACTATATTAATGGAAAGGAAAGAGATATAGAAATAAAAAAAGAAGCAAATTCATCTTCCTATACTATAAGTAAGATAAGAAACGGAGAAGAAGTAAGAGTAGTTGAAGACGAAGACGATTGGTTATTAATTATAACAACAGATGGAATAAAAGGATATATTCATAAAAATAATATAAAAATAGAAATCATACAATGAACAATCTACTCACCCATTATCCTGTGAATTGGATAGACGGAATGAAGCTAAGCAGCAGCCATTTTATTGCTGTGCAGGACTTTGTTACCGACAGCCTTAGAGATGCCATAGCCCTGCAAACCACAGACCTTAACGCTGAGTAAGGATATGACAGAAATGAAGGGTAATGCCACTTTTTCTGTGTTTATCACCGCTGAATTGTTTAAACCGACCCCTTATGGAGAGGCAGCAGCATAAGAATACCCACCGCATATTCCTTTTTTGCGCCCTACCTTCCTTATATGCCTAATCCTAATGAGATGTTAAGGAACTTTTTAGATAAATTTATCAGACCTAGAATATTTTAGTATGAAAATATATATTTTTATTATTTTTATTATTTTTAATAGTTGTACCCAAAATATAATTAATCAAGGAAAAATGGAATGGATTAGTAAATATGACTTATACGAAAACATTTACGGAAAAGGGATTGAATCTAAAAGAGGATTAAATGTTACAAAATTTCTAATTTTGGATGAATCTATCATTTTTATTGCAGCAGAAAAAGATAGCTACTTCTTTGACACTAAAGAAGATAATGCCATTTTATTCATCTCTAAAGATTTAGGAAATGAATACAAAGAAATCATATTTCCTGAAGAATCTATTGTTTCTATCCATTCATATGGCAAAAAGTCTTTAATAGAAACTAATATAGGAGGTTATGGAAACAATGCTAAAAATTGTATTTACTTATTAGATAATACCTCATTAAAATATAAAAAAATTAGAGAATTTTCTCCTAATAGTATTTCTCAGATAAAATTTAATGGAAATTTTATTTCATATAATGAAAATGGAGATGTTATATTAATAGATGTTTTAAATAATGTAAATTATAAAATTCCTAATATAGTTACTAAAGGTAATTACATATTAGAAGATAAAGACGCAAATATAATTTTTTTAGATAAGAATAAAATAATTAGATATAATGTTATAGAAGAAAAATTTACAACAATACGAAATTTGACAAAAACATACTCTACCATAACTGATGTTTTTGGAGAGATTAATTTAGGGGTAATTGATTTAGTGACAGGAACTGTGTATATTTACGACCTAACTGAGAGGGAATTATTTAAATTTTCACCGAAAGATGAAAAATATAAATATCGTTATAAAAATTTTGTATGCGACTATAAAAGAAAAGGGTATTATCCTACGATTCGCTTTTCATATGATTATGGAAAAACTTGGAAAGAATACAATACGAACGATTTTACAATAGAATCAAGTATATATGGTTTTTATAAGGATAAATACATAATTTTTGAAGCTGCCTTTATGGAAAAAGGGGCGTATATTATGATTGGAGAAATAATGAAATAAAACTATGTATAGAATAATCCTTTTAGAAATATCAATATCTATCTACTGAAACATGACATTTATTATATCAAGAATATTCTCCCTCCTTCTCCACCAAATGCCTCAGTTCAGGGTCGTTGGAGATACGTTCTTTTTCACGTTCAATGATTTCAACGACATCTAACTTTATCTGGCGATAGTTGGCTTCTACCTGTTCTTTGGTAGTGTCGTTGCCGTTGGCATCGGTGAAGGAGAGAACTTCGGGAATCTTTTGGTAGGCTTTGGTCTCAGCAGCTACTTTGGCGTTGTCTACAACTATCTGTGCGTGGAATATCTTCTGGTCAATGCGTTCATCAAAATTGTCAGAGACTGCTCCAACGAACATTCCTTGAGTGAGGTTGGCAATCTTGCTGGCAGGGATAAGACTATCCAATTGTGTAGATATGGAGGTAGAAGTATCATTGCGGTTGATGAATTTACCATAGGAGGAAAAGAGGAAGGAAAACAAGGTAGAAGCTATGAGGTATATATTCTTGGGTTTCAGAGTTTAATATAGACCGCTATTTAGCGGAATACAGTTTTAGAATTAATCGCTCACAGAGCAAAGAGACTATCTTTAACAATCTAATAAAAAGAATGCTTGAAAGAGAACCTATTTTCTAACCTCTGTTAATATGCCCTTAACTTGACACCTCAAAAAATAATTTAACAAAATAATAGATATATGAATAAATTTTTATTTGGAAATAAGAATAATCGCCAGATATGGATAATATTTATTGTAGCTAATTTGCTTTATTCATTAATGATTTTTATGAGTATCCCTCATTTGCAAAAACTTTCGCAAGGCTTACCTATATTGGATATTAGGGCAGGTGGCTATACTTTGGAAGAGGTGCAAGCACTATATACAGCCTTAGGAAGTGAGGGGCGAAGTTACTATCTTTTTCCTCAGTTATTTTTTGATATATTTTATCCAGGGCTTTTTGCAGTGACTTATACTTGGATTATCATCAGGCTATTACAACAACTCTCCATACAAAATAAATGGTTAAAAGGTTTGTGTTATTTACCATTGATTACCAGTTTTTTTGATTATTCTGAGAATATCAGTATCTTCATTACTCTCAAAAGTTATCCTGAGTTGTCCCCTACGCTTGTTCAATTGGGGAGTGTCTGCACATTTCTAAAAAACATTAGCGGGAAGATGACTTTCAGTGTGATGATTGTACTATTTTTGGTATGGGTTGTAAGGAAATTAAGACAGAATAAAAGCTCAAATTAATAAAGAAAAATTGAGGTATCAAAATAATTTGATATATTTGCACTCTGAAAATTAATGTATTATGGAATTATTTAAGGGACAAAGCC
>CAUQUO010000099.1:0-4279 GCA_963521335.1 uncultured Capnocytophaga sp. | reverse complement strand
AAAAGTTTAATCAAAAATTACTACTTAAAATTGCAATTATTAGTGGAACTTGCATGCTTTCGGCGTACAGCAACAGCAGATTGCCACGTATCGGGACATCGAGCATATAAACCGATAGCAGGAGTATCACGGTGAAGTTGATGAGCGAGAGAATAAGATAAGGCACGGCTTTGGCAATGAGTATCATTATAGGTTTGAAAGGCGATACCAAAAGGATTTCCATAGTGCCTAACTCTTTTTCGCGCACCACCGCTACCGAGGTGAGGGCAGTGCTCACTATCATAAAGACGAGCGCAATCACCCCAGGGACGAAGTTCATAGAGCCATTCTGCTCCTCGTTGTACAGCATTCGGTTTTCAACGGTTATCTGGTAGGGTAGTTGTACAGCAGGGTTCAGCTCTTGCTGATAGCTGGCTACCATAGCCGAGAAGTAGTTTTGCACCGTTTTAGCCGTGTTGGGGTCGCTCCCATCGGTGATGAGTTGTAGCGAGGCACCACTGGAGGTGTAGAGATCTTTGCCGAAATCGGGAGGGAAGATGAGTGCAGCTTTTATGGTGCCACGCTTGAATTGGTCTTCTACTTGATCGTAACGGAACAGAGGCTCTTTCAGCTTAAAATACGGACTTGCCTGCAAGCGGTGTGTGATTTCTTGGCTATAAGTATTATTTGCCTCATCTAATACAGCGATACCGATATTCTTGACCTCGCTGCTGAGGGCTTGACCGAAAAGGATAATCTGCGCTATGGGGATACCAAAGAGTATCAATAGCGTGCGATGGTCGCGGAATACGTGATAGAATTCCTTGCGTATAAAGGCGATGAGTTGTTTCATTGTTTAGTCTGCTGAACGTTTTGCTTTACGGGCGAGTTGGTAGAACACCTCGTCCATTGAATGGGTATTAAACTGTGATTTAAGTCGGGTGGGCGTATCCATTGCTTCCACTTTGCCGTCTACCATTATGCTGATGCGGTGGCAGTATTCGGCTTCATCCATATAGTGGGTGGTAACGAATACGGTGATGCCCTGTGCGGAGGCTTCGTATATCATATCCCAGAACTGTCGGCGCGTTATCGGGTCTACTCCACCGGTGGGTTCGTCTAAGAACACGATTTCGGGACGGTGAAAGATAGCCACCGAGAAGGCGAGCTTCTGTTTCCAGCCCAGAGGTAATGACCCTACGAGTTTGTTGGCTTCAGCCTCCAAGCCGAGCTTGGTGATAAGGTCGGTACTGCGGGTTTTGATTTCCTTGCGACTCAAGCCATAGACACCTCCATAAAAGGTGATGTTTTCCTGCACGGTGAGGTTGTCGTAGAGCGAAAACTTCTGACTCATATAGCCGATGTGCTTTTTAATCTGCTCTTGCTCTCGATAGACATCGAAGCCTGCCACGGTAGCCTCGCCCGAGGTAGGGTAGGAGAGTCCGCAGAAGATGCGTATAGCGGTGGTTTTCCCCGCACCATTGGCACCGAGGAAACCGAAGATTTCGCCTTTTTCAACGGTAAGGGAAATGTTGTTCACAGCTTTGAAATCGCCGAATTGTTTGGTAAGGTTATGACAGTGGATTGCGTTCATCTTATTAAATTAGCAAATGTGAAAATTAGTAAATTGCCCCCGTTCCCCCGAAGGGGGACAATCCGGAAAGGTGATAAATATTGCTTTAATTTTCTTCCATTAGACGGATAAAACTATCCTCAATGGTGGGGGTAATGGCTTTCCATTCGAGGTGGGGGAAGGTGGTTTTTAGCTGTTGCTCGAATATGGGAATGTGGGTGTTTTCTTTGAGAGTAATGTGTAGGTACTCGCCAAAGGGGTAACAGCTATCAATGTTGGGATGCTCGCGCAGGTGCTGGAGCAGTGCGTACAGGTCGGGAGCCTTGATAGCATAGAGAGCGGTGGGGTACTGGGCTATGATTTGCTCGGGGGTGCTGGTGGAAAGCACTTTGCCTGATTGTATTAAGGCTATGCGGTCGCACAAGCTGGCTTCGTCCATATAAGGGGTAGAAACGAGTATGCTGATGCCTTGCTCCTTTAGTTTCTTCAGCATCTCCCAGAACTCTTTGCGCGAAACCACATCTACCCCCGTGGTGGGCTCGTCTAACAAAAGGACTTTTGGCTTGTGAATGAGGGCGCAACATAGAGCTAACTTCTGCTTCATACCCCCTGAGAGCTTGCCCCCGCGACGGTTGCTGAACGGCTTTATCTGCTCGTAAATATCCTTGATAAGGTCGTAATTCTCGGCGATAGTCGTACCAAAAACGGTAGCGAAAAAGGAGAGGTTTTCTTCGACAGTGAGATCTTGGTACAGAGAGAAGCGCCCAGGCATATAGCCCACGTGCTTACGGATTTCTTTATAATCCTTAACGATATCCCAACCCTCGATGGTTGCTGTGCCCTCATCAGGCAATAGGAGGGTGGTGAGCATACGAAAGACGGTGGTTTTGCCCGCCCCATCAGGACCGATGAGCCCGAAGAGTTCACCTTTTTTAACTTCTAAGGAAAGGTGTTGCACGGCGTGGGTATCGCCGTAGGACTTGCTGAGGTTATGGATATTTATACTTGTCATTTGTTGATTTTCCAATTTGGTTATGAGCTACAAGTTCTGTTCTTGGTAGGCACGAGCTACAAGAAAAGCACCAGCAAAATTATTTTATTTGTTTTTCTTTGCTATTATCATATCATATATAGCTCCATAGATTAGGAAAAAGATAAATACAATCCCTAACAAAATGGGCTCTCCTATACTTATTGAAGCATTTTTATCTAACAATGATATTTCACCTCTTACGTATTTTTCGTGTAAAGAATCTTCAAAGTGCATAAATAACATAGAGGAAAAACTGAATAATATACCCCAAAGAATACTCCTATATCCCCAAATGAGTCGTTTTTTATAGGTAAAATAACATATTGGCAAGAATAGTATTGTTATCACTACCACTATCGTATTACTTAACTTAAAAGCCTTATTGAAATATTGAGGGGCATATCCTATATTAGCTAATAGAATAAATAACACCAAAAATAAGATAGCACTTACTTTGCCAAAGTGTTTGTTATGTATACTTATGTTTGTCATTTTTTGATTTGTTGATTTGTCGATATGTTATTTTCTTAAAATGATTGCCATTTAAGCAGTTGAAAATCATCTAAAATACATTCTTTTTTTGTATAAGCGTTACGATAACTTATTTTGTTTTCCTCTATTTTGACAGAAGGATACCAATCATCTAAACAAGCAAATCTACTATGTTTAGGATCAATAATTAGGTTTACAACACCTGACCACTGATGAGGTTTCACGGCTTCTATTGATATAAAGAAACTTTCTGTCGATTTATCTATACTTATTTGCTTGATATTTCTCAGGTAGCACCAATAGGGCAATTCGTTGTTTGACTCAGGGAAATATACTGAGTAAATCTCATCTCCGTGTGGAGGCTGTGTTTCATATCTTAGCAACATACGCCCTCCTAAGTAAGCTACTTCGTATGTGTACTCTGTGAGAAGGGTTATTCTACATTCTTCTATATCAAACATATTTACTAATTATGAGGTTACTTTCCGTTTTCTATATCAAGGCAAAAGCAGAGGTCTTTGCCTTCGGGGTCTTTTTCTATATAACAATCTTTTCTCAAGGGATAGTCCCACTCGCCGTTGGCGGTTTTTACTTTCTGATAAGGGGGTACATATACAGTGCCTTTGTCCCAAAGAATTTGAGCATATAGTACTCCGTTGCAATAGGCATAATGCCCAAAAGGGTTCATTTCCTTTGAGGGGTAACACATCTGAAAGTTCTTACGACCGTCATAATCGCGTAGAGCTTGCGCCCCCATAAACTTCTGAGTAAAGCATTCGTTATCCTCACCGAGCTCGTTTTTGTACAATTCGTAGAATGCAGGACGGTCTTTTTCGAACAAAGCGTAATCTTCGGCACTTATCCGGTAATAGCGTTCATAGCCTGCTACCCAACTTACAAGTACTTTCATCAAATGGGTTTCGATTGCTTCGCAATAGCCCACAGAGAAAAAGTGTTCTCGGTCTACGAGCTCTTTAGTGAGCTTTATGTGTTCTATGAGTTTTAATTTCATTTTCAGTAAAATTGTTATATTTTTGCCACAGAATTAGATACTATACTTATATGCATTACTTATACCTTACTTTAGCGATTGTTTTAGAGGTCTTAGCCACTGCTCTTTTAGGTAAATCAGAAGGGTTTACCAAGTGGTTGTTTGCCGTAGGCTCGCTGTTGTCATACGGTGTTTGTTTTTATTTTTTATC
>CAUQUO010000098.1:0-4449 GCA_963521335.1 uncultured Capnocytophaga sp. | reverse complement strand
AAAAAGATACACATTATATCTTTTTGAATTTATCTTCTTTACCTTAATAGAGTCCAACCATTCTATGAAAACATCTTGGGCTTTTACAATAGGATCTGCACTTAATTCATCTGAATTTACTTTCCGTATTAATTTACTTGATAGAAACTCCCTTTCTATTTCCCTTAATTCTTCTTCGCAAAATTCCCTGTTATCAAGACAAGGCATTTTATCTTGTTGCCTGATGTACTTATCATAAAATTCCAAAATCATTTTTGTAGCTTCATCAGTTTCTTCTTTAGGCACTTGAATTGGTGCAATTGTATCTTTTTCTACTATGGTATCTCTTTTGATAGAGGAAATAGTATCTCTAATATCATCAGAAGATGATACTTGGGTATTGTTATTGTTACAAGAAAACAACAATAAACACGCTGAAATAAAATAATAAATCTTTACCATCTGAATATTTTAAAATTTATTATGTTCAATTATAGGCTGATATAGGCTTCTACATCATTATCTTTTGCTCCTGAAAGTAATGTATTAATATTTTCTTTTACTGATTCCCTGCCAATTGTAATCGTTCCAACACATTTTTCCTCATTCATTAGAATTTCAATGATGGGCAATGTAATACTATCCTTAGTAAAATATTGCTTTGATAGTAATAAATAATAGTTTCCTGAGGAGATATGTATTTTTTTAATTCTCTTACCTACGTAGTATTTTATAATATTTCTACCACCACTGATATCAAAATTTCCGTCTTTAAAGTATGCGATATAATATTTTCTAATACCTGTTTTGACTTTATAACAGCCATTTAGTGGTGTATTAAATAGTGTATTTATTTTTTTATATTTGATAATTGAAGGAAAATTTACTTTTGTACTTTTAATCTTATACTCTTCTGTTTTTATATCTTTTATTTTTATTGATATAGTGTCTTGAGCATAGGAAAAAAATATAAATATCATATAAAAAAATAATATAAATATAATTTTCATATTCAAATTAATCATTAATTATACTTACTAAATCGATATCGTCTTTTTGCATCTCTTCCCATTGCCATTTCCAGAAGGAATTATTATTCTTATACTCTCTTCCTTCATCCATAATATTGTCAGTTTCATCCTTTCAGAGAGTTATTTGAGTTTATTATTTTTAATGTATTCTAAAATATCCCTATTTGTCTTGTTATCTTTAAAAATAGTTTCTAATTTATCTCCTTCAATAGTCAGTTCAAAAGGTTCTTCTTCATTAATATCATTTATATTAAACATAAAGAGTATAATTTTATCTTCTTTAAATGAGCTTTGTGATAATAATATAAAATTATTGTCCCTATAAATGTATATTTTATCTATTTTTCCTTCTTTATAATATTTGACAATACTCTTTTCCCCTTTGGTGTTATGCCTTCCTTTCTTAAAATAAGCAATATAATAATTATTCTTATCTTGTTTTACTTTGTATCTCCCATTCAATGGTATTCCTAATCTATTTGTTCTAATTTTAGATATTAATAGAGGGGATCGAGGATCCTTACTTATAGTTACTTTTTCCTTTATTCTTATGTTTTTATCCTTTATAGGGATCGTAATTTGAGCATAGAAGTTACTGATAAAAAAGGTAAATAATATTATAAATAGTTTTTTCATAATCTAATTATTTATAGTTACTAAATCAATATCATCTTTTTGCATCTCTTCCCATTACCATTTTCAAAAAGCGAAACTAAAAATCTTTTAGAAACGCTTTTATATCTTTCTCTTTTATTAATGGTATAAATACTTTAAGACGTCCTTCTAATTCTTTCTTGTTGTCCTTAGTCGTAGAATTAGGTTCTTTTTCATCTATATCACTATAATTAAAATATTTGACATCTATTAGACCTTCCTTTTTATCAGAGTCATTTTTTGATAGCAATATATATTCTTTTCCAACATATATGTAGAGTTTTTGATATTTACCTTTATAGTAGTATTTCACTAAGTTAATTTTATTTTTCACTACAAGGTTACCCTCTTCAAAGAAAGCTTTGTAATACTCGTCTTTATTTACAATAACTTTATACTTTCCTCTTAAAGGTTCTTTTGTACGTTTATTGATTCTAATATAATCATACATAATACTCCCACAGCCTTTAGTAGGAATAAGTCTCTTAACAATCTCTATATCTTTATTGTCTATTTTATTTATAAATAACTGGCTGTATAGATTCTGAAATATAAAAAAAGTAAATACTATTAAACCGAGTGTTTTTATTGTCTTATTCATTATCAATTTGTTTTAAATCAGAGTCTTTTATCATTGTTTCCCATTGCCACTTCCATAGTTGAAAAGTTTAAAAAATAAATTGAGGTGTCTATTTAGCTACATACTAATTGACTTTGGGAAACGGGAGAACGTTCTACAATTCTTTTCATTAATTTGTTAAAGATAGTCTCTTTGCTCTGTGAGCGATTGATTCTAAAACTGTATTCCGCTAAATATCGGTCTATGCTAAATTCTGATACCCAAGAATATATATCTCATAGCTTCTACCTTGTTTTCCTTCCTCTTTTCCTCCTATGGTAAATTCATCAACCTAAACGCTATCATTCATTTTGTGTGACATACATCTCTTACCTCTTATCTCTTATCTCTTATCTCTTACCTCTTATCTCTTACCTCTTACCTCTTATCTCTTATCTCTTACCTCTTACCTCTTATCTCTTACCTCTTACCTCTTACCTCTTACCTCTTACCTCTTACCTAAAAAACCTCTCACCTCTTACCTTTTAAAAAGTTAGTAGTTTCCTTCAAATAAGAATAAAACACCAAGTCTTCTTTAAAGAACGGAATAATCTCTCTTATTTCGTTGTACCATTTTTGGGTAGTGCTCGAAAGCTCGTCATAACAACCTAAGATATCAATAGCCTGCGCAATAGTAATCGCCTCAACAGCAAGTACTTGAAAAGCATTCTCTATCACCTTGCGGGTGAGCGTTGCGGCATTCGTTCCCATACTCACAATATCCTGATTGTCGTTGTTGTTCGGGATACTATGCACATACATCGAGGTAGAAAGAGTTTGACACTCGGCAGTGGTAGAGGTAGCCGTAAACTGCACCCCTTGCATACCAAAGTTAAAGCCCAGTTTGCCTGCATTCACAAATGGCGGTAAAAGCTCATTGATTTTAGGATTCAATAGGTAGTTGAGCTGTCGCTCGGCAAGCATTGCCATACGCGTAACCACGAGTTTGAGCTTGTCCATCTCTAGCGAAATATAATCGCCGTGGAAGTTCCCCCCGTGATACACCTGCTGGGTAGGCACATCTACTATAGGGTTGTCGTTAGCCGAGTTAAGTTCCTTTTCCACAATGCTTAATGTTCGCAATAGAGTGTCGGCTACCGGACCCAATATCTGTGGCACACAGCGCAATGAATAGTATTCTTGAACTTTTTCTTTGAAAACGGCTTCGTTGTGCTGCCCTTGGTAGAGATGTTCTGCACGTTTGCGGGTGCGCTTGCTGTCCTTCAAAAACTCGCGCATCAGCCCTGCTATATCCTGCTGACCAGTATGCTGTTTGGCGCTGTTTAGTTCAAATGAAAAATGGTCGTCATAGCTCTGCACCAGTTCATTGATAGCACAGCTGAATTTTACCGTCCAGCTCAATAGCTTTTCGGCGTAATACACATTCACCCCGGCCAAGCCTGTCATTACCGATGTGCCATTCATCAGCGAAAGCCCCTCGCGCAAGTGTATTTGTAGCGGTTTGATGCCTACTTCAGCAAATACTTCAGCCGTAGGTCTGCGCACACCTTTGTAGAACACTTCACCTTCGCCTATGAGTACTAAGGCAAGGTGAGCCAACTGCACGAGATCACCACTGGCGCCTACACCTCCGTGCTGGAAGATAAGCGGAGTAATGCGATGGTTTAGCAAGTCGCGCATCAGTTCAATAACCTCAATATGCACCCCCGACTTGCCTAACGACAAACTGTTGAGTCGGCACAATATAGCCGCGCGTACAGTTTCCTCGTCAAAATAGTCGCCACAACCCGAAGCGTGACTACGGATAAGATTATATTGCAATTGCAATTGATCCTCCGCCTCAATGCGATATTGTGCCATAGGACCAAAACCAGTATTTACACCATAGATAATTTTATCGTGGGCAAAGTTGCTTAAGAAATCATAGCTTTCATTGATAAGTTTCGCTGTCTCAGGAGCAATAGTAACTTCTTTACCTCCAAAAACAATATCGATAAATTCATCGTATATTTTCATATATGCCATTAAAATAAATATGGCGCAAAAATAAGAAATAATTAATACATTAGCAAATTTTATATTTTTACACCCCCCCACAACTGCCCCCCACAACTGCCCCCCACAACCGCCCATACAGCTCACTCCCTTATATCGCCCGTGCGGCTCGCACCCCATTACTCCCATTACTCCCATTACTCCCATTAC
>CAUQUO010000097.1:0-4711 GCA_963521335.1 uncultured Capnocytophaga sp. | reverse complement strand
TAGGTACTGAGCACAGTCCCACCACTTGGATTTTTGAAGCAGGCTCTTTTGTGCCTTGTGGAAAGATTGTAAATGGCAAACATTATTCCATCATTACCGACCACTTAGGCACGCCCATAGAAGCCTACAACCAAGAAGGTGAACTAATATGGGAACGCGAACAAGACCTTTATGGCAACTCCCGACAAGGCTTTGCTAAAGAGAATTTCAGGTGTCCGTTCAAGTACCAAGGACAGTACTATGATAGCGAGGTTGAACTCTGCTACAATAGGTTTAGATATTATCACCCTGAGACAGGACGGTATATAAGTGAAGACCCGATAGGATTCTTATCTGGGGAGCCTAACTTTTTCGCTTATGTAAGTGATACGAATGCGTGGGTGGATTTGCTGGGGTTGAGTTATGAGAAAAAATTAAGTAATGGTAAAAACATCAAAGATTTACTTGATTCAGGGAATTTGCCAGACAGAAATGGACTAACAAAGGTAGGAAGAGCTCAGCAAAAACATTCTAATAGAACGGCTAGCGTTTTTGAAAAACCTTCAACAGGAACAAAAGCTACTGATTATAACAATAAAGGCAGTGAAACATTAGAAAATATTTTAAATGATGAAAAATCATTGTCTTCTAAAAAAGAGGGTGGGTTTGATGTAAAGGACTCTTCTGGTAAAGGAGCAAGATTTGATGAAAATGATATTTTTAAGGGGTTTTTAGAGCCTAATAAAAGAGAAAACACATCAGAGCTTAATTCAGATAATATTAATTAATTATAAGATTTTAATTTTTCTAAGTATATAAAATGAAAGAAGAAATAATTTTAAGTAGTGATTGTGACTATGAAAACTTAGTTGCAGAAATTTATTTAGATGATAAATTCATTGCTTTAGTAAGTTACGATGAGAATAATACTTTTTTTGTAGAAACTCCAAGTAATAATTTTAAAGAAGAGTTTATAACTCATAAAATTGATTTAGATATTTTTATAAAATTATTAAAAGAGGCTAAAGAAGCATTAACATAAATTAGGTATGCAATTTATTAGCTAAAACGGATAGACGTTTAAGTACGATGGCAACCTTATAGAGAAGTACAAAGGCGGCGGGAGTTGGTTTAGCCGCACCACCACCCACTTCTTGTGGAGTGGCAATGTGCCCTTGCACGAATGGAAAGAAACCTTTGAGTTCAATTACAGCACAGGATTATACGACTTAGGGACTGAGCATAGCCCCACTACTTGGATTTTTGAGGCAGGCTCTTTTGTACCTTGTGGAAAGATCACCAATGGCAAGCACTACTCCATTATTACCGACCACTTAGGTACGCCCATAGAAGCCTACAACCAAGAAGGCAAACTGATATGGGAACGCGAACAAGACCTTTATGGCAACTCCCGACAGGGATTTGCTAAAGAGAATTTTAGGTGTCCGTTCAAGTATCAAGGGCAGTACTACGACCCTGAGATAGAACTTTGCTACAATAGGTTTAGGTATTACTACCCTGAAACGGGTAGGTATATAAGTGAAGACCCGATAGGATTCTTATCTGGGGAGCCTAACTTTTTCGCGTATGTTGGGGATACCAATGCGTGGTTAGATATGTTAGGATTATATAATGGTGAAGGCGAGCGAGAATTAGGAAAGTATAATTCTTTTTTTAATCATGACTTAAAACCTTCAGAATATAAAAGATCGGATGGTTATCAATTTTCAGAGGCCAATAAAGCCTTACATGAAAGGTTTCAGAAAGATGAAAAATTTGCCAAAATGATGAATAAGAAATACCCTGGCATAATAGAACATGTTAAGCCTAATAAAAAAGGTAAATATAGTAGGCCATCTCCTCCTGAAACAACCTGGTATCATGGTAAATTGGTTTTACCATAGGTGCTATTGCAGCTTTATTTCTATTTGCTTATTATTCAGGATATTTTAACAAATAACACACCAATGGCAGAGACAGACCACAGTTTTTTCGATAACTTCAGCGACCACTTGCAATCCACTGTTGGACAGCAGGCACAGGGGCTTTCCCAGCTGAAGATAGAGAATGCCAAGATGAACTCCAATAAGAACCTTAGTGGAGAGACCAAGACTGTGGCAAATGTGTTGGACGCTGTGGATGCGGGTGTGCAGGCTTTTGGGCTGGTAACAGGAGCTGTGGACGGGGTGGTAGAATCTGCCTTGGTAACTGCCCTTAGCGGTTTAGGACTCAAAGGAATGGCGTGTCTGCCTGTGGCAATACAGCTAAGCCCTGTGCTGGGTATGGACATCCACTTTGTCAATATTCCCCCATCACCCGCCCCTGTGCCGATGCCTCATCCTTATATGGGTATCCTCTTGCGTCCTAAGGACTTTCTCTCGGCGGCAATCTTGTCGCTTATTCCTCCCCCACCAGAAGCACCTGATGTTGAAGACCCTGACAACCCCACAGAGGCGGAGCAACAAGCCTTAAACCTCAATAAAGCAGTGAACTTAGCCCATACGCTGCTGACGATGAAGGTAGGCAACTTGGGGGCATCAGTGCTCATCGGAGGACTACCGCGTGTGGTGGCAGGTACCCCAACGATAAATATCCCCCACGTTCCTATGGGAGCAGGCTTTCACGCTGTGGCAGCAGGTATTCAAAAGAACAAAGGACACGCCTATATGGGTAGCCTGAACGTGCTGGCAGATGGCGACCCGCTCTCGGGTGGTGGTGCACACTTGCATATGAACTGCTGTGATGTCGGCATACCCTCTCCCCATACCGCTGGACAAGTAGCCAAACACAAAGAAGTACCTACAGGAATTCCTGTGTATTTGCCCACAGGGGTGATTAACCCCATACCAATGAGCAAACAGGTGCTTACCAACCCCGTGCCTACCCCTCTTAACCCTATCTCTTTTTTTAGTGGGAAGATAAAATCCTCTTTTGGGCGTTTGTTTAAGAAGAAAAAGGATAAGACAAATAAGATACCTACCTCTGCTGCGGATAGTATGGGAGGAAGAATGAGTCAAAGAGGTAAGGATAATAAGGTAATAAGGTCTGACGCAGCTGCTTTTATGCCTCAACCCAAACATAAAAAAGAAAAAAGGTTAGAACAGATTAAACCAATACCTCCTTTTAAAAAGAATAAAAAACATAATCAAGCAGAATATGACAGGCAGTTGAAAATGCAAGAGGATGGGATAAATAAAATGAGTGTGGTAGACTGGATGAATAACAAGGACAATTTTGATAATCTTAAAAATAATCCTACGGCAAAGAAACAACATAAAGATGCTGCAAAACGAGCAAGAGATAAACATAGAAAAAAGGAAATAAATAATTTAGCAAAATCTTATCAGAAAAAGGATAAAAATCTTTCAAGAGATGCCGCTGTTAAAAAGGCTGAAAATGTATTGAAAGGGAAGCATGCTTTACATGAGGTCGATGCTGTTGCAGGAGGTAATAATACTACAATAGCAGGAATGGGGGATGGAGCTATAAACTCTTCAATAGGATCGCAGTGGGATAAATCAAGGGCAGATAGTATCAAGGCACAAGTAACGCAGCAACTAAAGGATATGGGAATAAAAGTCCCTCCTAATTCTAACATTCCACCTGATCTAAAAATGAATGTTCAATTACTTTAATAAAATATAAAAATGACAAGAGAAGAAAAAGAATATTTAGATTTGTTTTTTAATAGAAATGCTGATTATATAAAGCATTCTGATGTGCCACAATCACTAATAAATAAGTATACAGGAGTATTGCCTGAGGCTCTTATTGAAGTGTGGAAACGAACAGGTTTCGGTATTTATGAACACGGATTTATACAGTTTGTAGATCCTGAAGAATGGGATTTCGTACTTGAATACATAAATATGATTAACGATCCTGTTATAGTCTTTGCTATTACAGCATTAGGAGATATACTTACTTGGGAGGGTATAGGCTATTTAGGACAAGGCAATCATATTAATATGATTTATGTAAACGATGGCGATGAAGATGTACAAAGTGGTGATGATATATTCTTTTGGTTAGGAGAGGATTTTGATTGTAATAACAAGGACGAATCCAACATTAATTTCTCAAGCTACGAAAAATCATATCGCTCAAAGAATTACAATAAGATAAAGAAGGTTTTACCTCCACTAAAATACGGACAATGCTATGGTTATGTACCTATCCCTGCATTAGGAGGTAAAAAATCTTATAAGAATTTACAGATAGTTGATGCTAAGGTCTATGTTGATCTAATAGGTCAAACTGTAGGTAAGATAATTGATTAAAGCTAATATTATGCCCACCCACTCTACATACTCTTCCTCTGTAGACGTAGCTACAGGAGCTGTGCTAAGCTATGGGTTTGATTTTTACCTTAATGGGGTTATCCCTCTTGAGATAGAACGCCTTTGGTTTTCTGATAGCGACTTCTCAGGGCGTTTAGGGTATGGTGTGCATTCTATTTTTGATGTACAATTAAAAATAGATGAAGAGAGTATAGGACTACTCACCAAAGAGGGCGATAGCATTAGTTTTCCACGCTTCTTTTCCCCTGAAGAAACTTATCTCAACATCTCTGAGCAAATGGAAGCGCGATGCACTGCTGAGGGAGAGTACTATATCTGGAACCGCAAAGAAGACCTATATTACTACTTTACCAAAGAAAAATACAAACAACAACAGCTGCTAAGCCGTATTGTAGACAACAACGATTTTAGCATTGACTTCTTCTACAACC
>CAUQUO010000096.1:0-5200 GCA_963521335.1 uncultured Capnocytophaga sp. | reverse complement strand
ATTGTAAATTTATATAACAGCCCTGCGAGACGGGGAGGTATATAAGTGAAGACCCAATAGGATTCTTATCTGGTGAGCCTAACTTTTTTGCGTATGTGAGTGATACGAATGCTTGGGTGGATTTGTTGGGGTTGAGTTATGATAAACCTATTCATCATATTGCAAGCAATAAACATAAAACCTATTCAAGTTTATTTAGGTTCCTCTTTAAAAGATATGGTTTGGGTAGATTTAAAAATGGAAGAGAAAGAAAAGATGTTTTAAATGATCCAAAAAACAAAGTAGCAGTAGAAGGGCATAAGGGACCTCATGGGGAAGATTATCATAAAGAAATATATAATCGATTAGAAGCGGCAGGAGCAAGAGGTGAAGAAAAAGCCAGAAAGGAAGGCATAACAGAAGAAAGTAAGATCATAGAACAAGGAGCAAAAGAATTTATTAAAGAATTACAGAAATTATCTAAAGAATGTAGTACGGAAGGAGAAAGACTTAACAAAATTATAACTAAAAAAATATGAAATATTTTAGAGTAAGGGTATCAATTAATAATAGATTATGGAAGAATTTCTTCACTTATATGTATCATTTTTTTTGCAAAGAGAGTACGACTACTTTTGTTAAAAACTATGCAAATAGACAAACTATTTTAGAACTTATTGCTCTCAACGATAAGGGAGAGTTTATACTTTCGGAGAAGTCTTTTGAGAAAGAAGAAATGCCATTTTATCTTACAAAAGAATCAATCTTATTAATTAGAGATGATTTTTTTCATGAAGAATTATTTACAGATTTGATAGGTATTGATTTTAGAAATGTAATCGTACAAGGTGAGTTTTCTCATTTTTATGTGATGCTTTCTTTTATAAATATTTTAGATTGTATACATAAAGAAAAAAATAAAAAAAATGAAGTTGACCCATTTAATGGCTTAGTTCTTGATAAAAAAAAATCCCATTAAATATTGATGGTTTTTTCTTAGATAAATGGGATAGATGGGGAGAATACACCCCTTTTGTAAGTGAAATATTAAAAAATAGGCTGCTAATGCTTGATAAAGCTCAAAAATATTTGCTTTTTGATGAAGTAATCATAATCTAATTTTAAAAATTGAAACTCAAGACAAACTTCTATCTCGCCTGTTTGGCTCGCACCAAAAGAGAATTTTAGGTGTCCGTTCAAGTACCAAGGACAATATTGTGATCCCGAAATAGAACTCTGCTACAACCGATTTAGGTATTACCACCCTGAGACAGGACGCTATATAAGTGAAGACCCGATTAAACTCTTAGGCGGATTTAATGTGTTTGCTTATGTAAGTGATACCAATGCTTGGGTGGATATATTCGGGTTGAGTAGTACATATAGGTTGAGAGATGAAAGAGGTAGATTTAGAAGAGCACGAACAGTTGAAGAAGAATTAATGGTTCTAGGACCACTCTCAGGAAGAAGGCGTAGAGATATTGAAAAACGCCTTAGACAGAGGGGGTATACAGCTGTAGATGCAAGATCAGGTGGTAAAGTTTGGACTAAAAATATGGAAGATGGAAATACAGTGGGAGTAAGAATAGATCCTGCAAAACAACGAAGAAATCCATTAGGACATTCTGATGAAGTACCTCATGCACATAAAGAGAAAGTGTCAACAGATAAAGTTAGAGATGGTAACTATCAAACAGCTGATACAATATTTGATGATAACGGAGTTGTTCTTGAAAAAAATAACATAGAAGATATACCAAAAGCACATATACCAATAATAATATAATCATAGCTATGGAAAATAATTATGAATGTAATGCCTCAAAATTATTAGAAGAATATGAAGGGTTATATATAAATGATCCTATAGGTGCATTAAAGAAAATGATTGATTTATTCCCTGTCGCATGCTCTGAATATGATCATGAAACTTCAGATGCAATAGAAATTTGGCTCTCACGACATATGTCGTCTGAAATAAAGATATATATACATGAAATTTTATCAAAGGAGAAGAACCCTGATTTTGTAAGAATTTATAATTATTGGTTAAATTGGTAACTTTTGTTAATCCCACATTTAAAACGTGTTTAAACGTTTTTTAGAAACTTGGAGATAAAACCTAATAGGAGCATTCTATTTCAAGTTACATCAAGAAAATAAACATCTGGTTGCACTCCTTTATTAAAGTTAAATCTTTTTTCTACCCTTAAAAAGCTAATAATCCATTTATTTATTGTATCTTTGCCCAAAGTTCCTGAATTTTGGTGTTCTTTTTTTTCAAACACAAAATTACTAATTTTTGGGAACTTTTATTTTATTATAGGGAAAAGTTTAAACAGCTTCTATGATAACAATAGAAAGTTACAAGAATATTATAATTGTATCTATAAATAAAGACAAAATAGATAATTTTTGGGAGTTATTAGAAAATGCTAAAAATAAGTCTTTTTCTTCTAATAATGGAAAGATTTTACAATTTATATGTAATGATATTTCTAAGGTGATTATAAGAGATAATAATATTATTATTTTTATAAATTCTATTAATTTTAATACTATAAGAAATATTTTCAAGGACTATTTAAATAGTAAAAGGATCTTTCCATTAGACATTTCTTTAGAACAACTTGGTTTTATTATTGAACCAGAAGAAGTAAAAGATATTGTTTTTGAATGTGGTGAATTTGATGAAGAATTATTTAGTGAAGCTTGTGTTTAGCAACTCCCATATAAGAAGAATTTTAGATACCCTTTTAAATACCAAGGGCAGTACTATGAGCCTGAAATAGAGTTATGCTACAACCGATTTAGGTATTATCACCCCGAGACAGGGAGGTATATAAGTGAAGACCCGATAGGATTCTTATCTGGGGAGCCTAATTTTTTCGCTTATGTAAGTGATACCAATGCTTGGGTGGATTTGCTGGGGTTAGACAAAGTTGTGCCTGTTGATGTTATACTTTTTGGGAGTAGAAATGAACCTAAACCAGTAAGAGAAGGAAAAGATATTAAAGTGGAAGAAGATGGAATTGTTAAATCTCAAAAAAACAAAGAAAAGAAAACAGGAAAATCTGCTTTTTCCTTTCCTTTAGAAAATGCTCCTTTAACAGGACATTATCATACTATAAAAGCAGGTACTGAGCTTCCTAATGGTTTAGAAATTATTAATGATGGAGAACCTTTTGGAGAACATAGTAAAGGACATTATACTATATATCCCACAGAAGACATGCTTTTGAGGAATTTCAAAAAAGAGTAAGTAGTATAGAGACAGAATATGGAGGAAAAAAAAGTTATAAATAATATATATGAGATTAACTCAATCCTAACAAAATTTCAAAATGATAAGAAAAAATATTTTTATTTTTTAGAACGAATGGATGAAAAAGAGTTTTTCAGTCTTTTGAGTAAAAGAAAGATAGACTCTTTACGATTTGTGAACTTATTGTTTTTATTTGCGAATTATACATTGATTATAGAAAAATTTTATTATTCTTTGATATATCTTGCAACAGTTGGAACAGAGTCAGAAGTTATAAATTCTATCTATTTATTAAAGAATATTCCTTACGAATGGTTAAGAGATAAATTAAAAGAAGTTATTCCTGAGATAGTAGAATTAATTAAGAGTGAAGATGAAGAGGAAAAGCATTATGTATATAACAAAATATTATCTTTATATTATTTTTTAGGATATAAGGAGGAATTAGATGATTTTATAAATAATATATGTAAAGGACATCAAATTGAGCTTATTAGAGAATTATATGATGATTGGAAAGACTGGAAAAAATAATTTAAAATGAAAGTATATAGATTAACAGCAGATATTGATCGTAAATATGCTCAAATACACTCCCAAATGGAACAAGAACCCAAAGAAGGTATCACTGTAATGTGGGATGATTGGTTAGTTAAAGGTAATATTATTCCTGATTTTATTTTTAGTGTATATTCAATATCTAAAACAAAAATCATCGAAGATTTACAGAATAGATTCAATGGGTTAGAAAAAATTAAGTTACTATGGGAGAAAAATCCTAAGGAGGAAGTAGCAAAAAATATCCATCGTTTAAAATGGTTACCTAAAGAAAAGGTTCAATTAAAATAGAAAGAACTAATTTCACAGAAAAAGATTTGGATGAATATAAGAAAAAGAACAAATATAGGAAATGAATATAAAAGATTTTAGAAGAGATTTTATTCAAAGTGTTTTGGAAAAACTCAATGAAGAAAAATATGTTTACAAAGGCTATAAGTTTCTTTTATTTAAAGAAGACAAAGAACATTTGTACTACATATATATTTATACGCATAAAGGAGGTGATTTCATAGAAATTGAAACAAAAGTTTATTATAGTAATAAAGACATACAAAGCAAACTAAAATTATTTGAGATAATCCCTTATAATGAGTATATTTGTGGGGGAGAAATTGCATCCATAAGTAAAAATTATTTGAAAAAAGACTTTCCAGAAAGATACTCTAATTTAATTTATATGGTTGGAGAGGATATTTCTGATATTGTTGATAAATGGATTTCTCTTTATAAAGAGATCATTGTTCCTTTCTTTTATGATTGCTCTATTCCTGAAAATTTAAATTATATAATGAATGAAAGTGATCTTTTTAGGACATCTACATTGTGTTTAAAAGATGAAGATAGGTATAAATATTCTTATTTCATAGGAGAAAAAGCTGGTATTCCAAAAGAAAAACTTAAAGAATATGCTGACAATTTTGAGAAGTATATAAGAGAAAATAATTTAACATCTTATTATTCTGATTATCTAAATTTAAAAGGAAAATTATTTAAAATAGATGCATAACATATCTTATATATAATAATTTTGTTCAGCTAATAATAGGTTAGTTATACTATAGGCACCCCCATAGAAGCCTACAACCAAGAAGGCGAGCTGATATGGGAACGCGAGCAAGACCTCTATGGCAACTCCCGACAAGGCTTTGCTAAAGAGAACTTCAGGTGCCCTTTTAAATACCAAGGACAATATTACGATCCTGAGATAGAACTTTGCTACAATAGGTTTAGGTATTATCACCCTGAAATAGGGAGGTATATAAGTGAAGACCCGATAGGATTCTTATCTGGGGAGCCTAATTTCTTTGCTTATGTTAGTGATACCAATGCGTGGGTGGATGTGCTGGGGTTATTTAGAAAACCTATTAACTGGCCATCAAAAGATAAAATAAACAT
>CAUQUO010000095.1:0-5219 GCA_963521335.1 uncultured Capnocytophaga sp. | reverse complement strand
CATTAATCATTAACCATTAACCATTAATCATTAATCATTAACCATTAACCATTAACCATTAATCATTAAACATTAAACATTAAACATTAACCATTAATCATTAAACATTATTAATTACCTTTCCTCACCTTGAAAAGCAACAACATCCCTATCCCAAAAAATAATATCAACGATACTGTCGCATTTCGCATATTATTCGTAAATTGATCAATAAGCCCATAAATCCCCATCCCTATCACTATGCCTATCTTCTCCGTAATATCATAAAAACTAAAAAAAGAAGTAGTGTCCTTTGTCTCTGGTAGATAAGCCGAATAAGTAGACCTAGAAAGTGTTTGTATTCCTCCCATTACAACCCCTACCAAGATAGCCACTATATAAAATTCAAATGGCTGATATACTATATATGATAACAAACAAATACCTATCCAAATCGCATTCAGCCCAATAAGTACAGCGATATTACCCCAGCGCTTCACTGCCATTACTGTAAGGCGTGCTCCTACTATCGCTACCAGTTGAATGAGAAGTACACTCACTATCAGTCCTATCGTGCTCTCACTCTCACTCTCCCATTGTATCTCTTGTTCACCAAAATAAGTAGCTACCAGCATCACTGTCTGCACCCCCATACTATATACCAAAAAAGCAATCAAAAACCACTTAATACGTGGCGATGCCTTCAGTAGTTGCCATACCTTCCGAAGCTCCTTAAAACCATTGAAAAAAATCTTCTTACTAAACTGACCTCTATCTTTGTCATAAGTCGGTAAGTAACGAAAAGGTATCGCACTGAATCCTATCCACCATATCCCTACCGTAATAAACGAAATACGCATAGTTGTAAGTGTAGTAGCCGTGTCATTATCACTAAAACCCACCCACTCAGGTCGTAATACTATGATTAGATTTATAACTAAAAGAAGAACACTCCCTGCATAACCTAAACTATACCCCTTAGCACTCACCATATCATATTGCTCTGGCAAGGCTATATCAGGCAAATACGAATTGTAAAATACAATACTCCCCCAAAAACCTAATACACCACAATAATAGCAAAATAAACCAAAATATATATGCTCCAAAGAAAACCAATACAATCCTACACACGAAAGCGCTCCTAAGTAACAAAAAAATCGCATAAAACTCTTCTTATTACCCAAATAATCGGCTATACCACTCAGTATAGGCGAAAGAAATACTACCGTCGCAAAAGCAAGCGCTGTCACAAAAGTAATAATAGAAGTACTCTTTACCGTTATCCCAAAAATAGGTAAATGGGTAAGACCTGCCGTCCGAAAAAGAACCCCATAAAAAATAGGAAAAATAGTAGAAACAATTGTAAGAGAATATACCGAGTTAGCCCAGTCGTAAAACGCCCACGCATTCAGCAATCTCTTATCTCCTCTTGGCAATATATTCATATGATATCCTGTTACTTATTATCGCTATTGCTCCCCTTTAACTTTGCCAAAAATTCAATTGAATAAATGACTGCAAAACCTATAATTGCCAATCCTATAACCATAAGTATTTGTGCATCATTACCATTTACCTCCTCATAAGTATAAGGCAACACACTCCGCTCCCATATCACACTGCCATTCTCAGGGTCTACCGCCAAAGTCTCCTTCCAAGGCCATACTTTATTAAGAGACCCTATGATAAAACCTGTCAATCCCGCAAAAGTCAAATTCCTATATTTCGCAAAAAGCCATTTCAAAGCATGCGAAAAACTCAATATCCCTGTAATAGCTCCCAAAGCAAAAACTCCTATAACTCTAAAATTCCAACTGCTAAGTGCATCTAATACGGTGTGATACGCCCCTAATAATACCAAAATAAAAGCTCCCGAAATCCCCGGAAGTATCATCGCACAAATGGCCAAAGCTCCACATAAAAAAATAAAAATAAGATTTTCATTACCTCCATTCACCAAAGGCGGAATAACCGTGATAATATAAGCTCCTATCCCCGATAAAATCATTATAATGATAACGCTTAGTCGCCATTGCTTCACTTCTTTTATCAATGAAAAAACACTCGCAATCATCAATCCAAAAAAGAAAGCCCATACCAATAATGGATAATGTTCCAACAACCATTTTACCCCCTTTGCAAGAGTGATAATACTAATCCCTACACCCATAAGCAAAGCCACAAAAAAATTGCCATTAATATGTTTCCAAAAAGCTAAAACTCCCTTAGAAAAAAGCAACTTAAAAGCTACCAAATTAATCTTGCTGATAGAAGATACTAATTCCTCATAAATACCTGATATAAAAGCAATAGTGCCTCCCGATACACCAGGCACTACATCTGCTGCCCCCATAGCAAGCCCCTTTAAAGTGATGATGAAATAGTCTAAAATACTACGCCTCATAATAAATATACTTCTTCTTTATCAATTAAAAACGGCGCAAAAATACAAAATAATTAATCACTACCAAATTTATACAATTTCCTAATTCTCCTACAGCAATCTTGAAGCAACCTTGGAGCAATCTTGGAGCAATCATAACTGTAATTTGCTAATTCCCAAATTTGCTAATTGACAAATTATTCATACCTTTGCACCCAAATTAATAGTAATGAAAGAAACCAATATAATTATAATAGGTGCAGGCCCTACAGGGCTATTTACCGTATTTGAAGCTGGACTCCTCCGCCTCAAATGCCATCTTATTGATACACTCCCTCAAGTAGGAGGGCAACTCACTGAACTATACCCTAAAAAACCTATATTTGATATTCCTGGTTATCCTAGCGTAGGAGCTTCCGAATTAGTCGATAACCTAATGCAACAAATCAAGCAATTCCAACCCCAATTTACTTTAGGAGAAACAGCAACAACTCTTACTAAAAATGAAGATGGATCCTTCATCGTTACTACCGATGCAGGTACTCAAATAAAAGGAAAAGCTGTGGCCATAGCTGGTGGGCTCGGCACCTTTGAACCCCGTAAACCCGAACTGCCCAATATAGAACAATACGAAGGCAAAGGAGTGTACTATTTCGTTAAAAACCCCGAAAGCTATGCCGGTAAACACGTAGTTATAGCAGGAGGTGGAGACTCAGCCCTCGATTGGAGTATATTCCTCGCCGAAAAAGTCCAAACAGCCTCTGTAACACTTATTCATAGGAGAAATGAATTTCGCGGGGCATTAGACTCTGTCGAGAAAGTGAAAAAACTTAAACAAGCTGGAAAAATAAACCTCAAAACTCCCTACGAAGTCATAGCTCTACAAGGAGAAAATACCCTCCAAAGTATAGTGGTAGAACAAGAAGGTGGTTCCCGCGAAACGCTCCCTACCGATGCCTTTATTCCTCTTTTTGGCCTCACCCCAAAATTAGGACCCATCGCTACTTGGGGAGTAGAAATAGAAAAAAATGCCGTAAAAGTAAACAATGCCTTAGACTACCAAACTTGTATAGAAGGGGTCTATGCCATAGGAGACGTCAATACATACCCTGGTAAACTCAAACTTATCCTATGTGGCTTTCACGAAGCTACTCTGATGTGCCAAAGTATCTACAACCGTATATATCCTAATAAAAAATATGTCTTAAAATATACTACCGTAGTAGGTATAGATGGCTTCGATGGTACCCGAAAAGAAGCTGAAAAAGCTGTGGTGAAATCTATAGAATAACTAACTCCAAACGTAACAAATAAATACTAAATACAAATAATAATGAAGAGTGTAAATGTACTATTAGCAAGCGCCTTTTTAGCAATCTCTGCTTCGCTACACGCCCAAATCGATACCCTTAGTAGCAAAACCCTTTTGCTGAAAGGTAAAATTAAAAAAGTTGAAGACTATTCTTTCCTCCTCGACCCCAATCCTAAGGGAACTAAAACCTTCGACGGACAAACTTACAACGTTTTTCCATACGCCGAAGATTGGGGAGTTGAAAAAGATGCCTCCAAATCTTCCAAAACCAATATTACCTATGTCTTCGATAATACAGGAAGAAACATCGAAGTGATAACTTATAACGCCGAAAATCAACCCTTCGGAGGTATGAAATTCTTCTACGACCGTAAGGGAAAAATCAATAAAAGCCAATCTTCCTTCGCCCTTTCCGACGGAGAGCTTATTGTGAATAGACAATATTTCTATAATGAGAAAAACCAATTAGTGAAAATCGATGAAACTGACGGGAACACCAATGAATGGCTCATCACCATCACTTACAAATATGATGATTTAGGCAATTGCATCGAAAAAAATAAAGTAGCCAGCGTTTCAGCCCTAGAGAAAGATATACAACGCTATGAAGCCAAAAATCTTATCCTCGAAAAAAAAATACGCCCCGATTATACCCGAGAAAAATCATACAAATATAACAACCTTAATAAAGTATCCGAAACCGAAGACAAAGTTCTTGATAAAAACATATATCTCAGAACCGAAAACGAATATGATAAAGAAGGACGCCTCTCTAAAGCTACTTTCCTCAATGAAGCAAGTCAAGAGACCATTTGTACCTATAAGTATGACAAAACTGGCCGTATGATTCAATCTATCTGTACCGCTACCGATGACCCCAACTTTTATATAGAAACTAACTATATGTTCAATAAATCAGGAGAAACACAAATAGTTAAAACCCGTACAGAAGTAGCCTCTACTAAAGTTTATGATGAACACAACCTCCTTACGGCCTATACAACCCCTGAAGTAAATTATAAATACCGTTATACATTCGATAAAATGGGGAATTGGACACAAATACTAATGTTAGAAAACGACAAACCTATCTGTGCTCGTATACGTAAAATAGAATACTTTACTAAATAAATGAACGAAATACATCTAAAAATAACTGATCGCGAGGGGCTTCTGTATGAAATAGAAGCCCCTACTGATATGAATATGAACCTAATGGAAGTGATGCGCGCCTACGAAATAGCACAAGATGGCGAAATAGGAATCTGTGGCGGAATGGCTATGTGCGCTTCTTGTCAGTGTTATATTCAAAATGAAAAAGACATAACCCTACCCGAAATGGGAGAAGAAGAACAAGCAATGCTTTTTGAAGCCTTCCACGTAAAACCTAATAGCCGTTTAGGTTGTCAAATCCCTATTACCCCCGAACTTGATGGCTTAGAAGTTATATTAGCCCCTTTATAACCAATATTGATAATCAACCACTTAAAAAATAATTCAAAAAAAACTTCAAAAAAAGATGTTAAAAAATTTGCTAGTTTA
>CAUQUO010000094.1:0-5307 GCA_963521335.1 uncultured Capnocytophaga sp. | reverse complement strand
AGTGATAAAGGGCGGTGCGAGCCGCACGGGCGGTTTTTAGATAAGAGGTAAGAGGGGGGGTGGGATATAGTGTTTGAGGGGATAGGATATAGGGATAGATTTTTCAGGGGATAGTAATGGAGGGGAGTGGTTTAGATAAAGATGGCTGTAAGGTGGCTGTAAGATGGCTCCAAGGTTGCTGTAAGGTTGCTCCAAGATGGGAGTGATGGGAATAATGGGAGTAATGGGGTGTTTATTTAGGTAAGAGGTAAGAGGGGGTGGTGGGAGTAATGGGGCGGTTATTTAGGTAAGAGGTAAGAGACACGGCGTTCGCATTTAAAAGCCTAACCCTCATTGAGGGTGTTTGAAAAGTTTTATTTATGTGGGCGTTTTGCAAAACGCTTTTACATAACATACTATAAAAGATGTTGATAATCAGAGTAATCAACTTTGCCAAAGGTCGTAGCACGACGAGCAATTAAAACTTTGGCAAAGTGTAGCGACGCAAAAGTGGTTTTGAGACTTTTTAAAGAGAAAACACCTAATATTCCCCACTATTTTTTGTAGTTTATTAATAAAGTATAAACCTATTATCTTAAATGCGAATGCCGTGGTTAAGAAAGGAAAAATTTGTTTGTTCAGTAATTATTTTCTACTTTTGGCACGTTTTAGAAAATGTCTATGAGAAAGAATATTTTATTGGCTTTGTTATCGGGGGGATTGCTCGCTGGTGCGTGGGTTACCTATGGGATTACGCTCTTGATATTCATTGGTTTTATACCTTTACTACTAATGGAAGCACGCATCAGGAGGGAGTATACTCACACTAAACGCAAGGTGTTTGCACTCTCTTATCTGGCGTTCCTCACTTGGAATATCCCCACTACTTGGTGGATATGGTATTCTACTCAAATAGGGGCAGTTTTTGCTATTTTGGCAAATACGCTACTGATGACCCTTACTTTCTTCCTCTATCATATTGTAGCCAAACGAATGAACCGCAAAGTGTCGCTCATCTTCTTAGTAGCGATATGGCTTTCGTTTGAGAAATTCCACCTCACTTGGGAAGTTTCTTGGCCTTGGCTGAATTTAGGTAATGTTTTCTCCGAACAAATTACGTGGATACAATGGTACGAATATACGGGTACTTTTGGGGGCTCTTTATGGGTGTGGATTGTGAATATCATCTTATTTTTGGCTGTTGAAAACTATCTTACGACTAAAAACCGCAAGGTTCTTGCTCAAAAAGTAGGGGTGGCAATGCTCTTTTTTGCTGTGCCTGTAGTGATTTCGTATTTTCAATATCTCAATTATAGCGAAGCAGGCAAGAAAACAGTTGATGTGATAGTCTTGCAACCTAATATCGACCCTTATGCCGAGAAATATTCACTTTCTAATCAAGAGGTAAGCAATCTGTTGTTGCAACTCGCTGCTGATAAATTAGACGATAAAGTAAATTTCGTCCTTACCCCCGAAACGGTCTTTGCTGAGAATATCAAACTGAACGAATTGCCTTATACACCAGAGATAGATAGGTTGCGCACTAGCGTAGCGCGCTATCCTAAGCTCAATTGGGTAGGAGGCACCGCAATGATTGAGTTTGTGAGAGATGAAGCACATACCACTTCCCAAAGCAACTACCTCTCTACTTATGGTATTTGGTACAACGATTACAATTCGGCTTTCTTGCTCAATCGCAATCCTGAAATGCCACTGTATCACAAGAGTAAATTGGTGGTAGCGGTAGAGAATTTTCCGTATCAAAATGTACTAAAACCTATATTGGGCGAAACGCTCATCAATCTTGGCGGTACGGTAGCACTGAAAACCACCCAACCTGAGCGCACCGCTTTTGCAGGAGTAGACACCGAGGGCAAGGCCGCACCTATCATCTGTTATGAAACGATTTACGGTGAGTTTGTGACGGGCTATATCAAGAAAGGGGCTAACTTTTTGGCAATTCTTACAAACGATGCGTGGTGGCGTAACACACAGGGGCACAAGCAACTCCTCAGCTACACCCGTTTGCGTGCTATTGAAACCCGCCGGAGTGTAGCCCGCAGTGCTAATACAGGGATTTCGGCGTTTATCAATGGCAGGGGAGAGGTGCTCAAAACACTTCCTTATGGCACTCAAGGCAGTTTGAAAGGCACTATTGCCTTAAATGATAAAATAACTTTCTATGTGCAAATGGGTGATTACATCGCCCGTATTGCGTATTTCTTGGCGTTTTTTGTGTTTTTGAGTGCCTTAGTAAAACGAAGAGGTGTAAATTTATAAAAAACAGAATGTATTATGATAGAAAATAGCAAGCACTTGATATCAGTTCATCGGTTACAACCGATGAATTAGGCGCGCCTAAAAACAATAGATGAAATGCCAGAACCACTACGTAAAGCCTTGCCTAACATTGAGGAACTGAAAAAATTATTATAAAATACAGGAAGTCTTATACAATAAAGTAATTTTGTGTATTAAAAACTCTGTTGTATTGTATTTCTAACATCTAAAAACTAACAACAAATGAAGAAACCTAATATATTTTTAGCGATTTTAACGGGCATTGGCTTTATAGTGCTTTCTATTATTTGCGGGTTAGGGTCTTCCTTATCCTTAAGAATTATTGATGTACTTCTGTTATTTACACCTATAATTTTTGTTTTAGGGCTGCTTTGTTATTATAGTTTCTATTACAAGATTATAAAAAAAATATTTTGGGTGAGTGTTTGTTTAACTATATTAGCAATGCTTTATACTTATCACAAAGACGAAATAGAAGAAGCTTATATAGTGTGGCAATCACGGATGTCCCTTCCTAAAAATCTCAAACACTATCCTGAACTTTCAAGAAAAGAGCTTACAGAAGGAAAAAATACGATTACCCCGCTTTACGAAAGAGGAGAGTATTCGCTTGAGAAAAAGTTCTTTAACAATCAATATCAGTTAGTAACATTTTATAAGAAATCAGATTCGTTGTTTTATTTCCTAAAATTCGATACTTCAGGGAAAATAATTGACAGTTTGTCTCTCAACATAGCTGAGGAACAGAAACGAGAGTTTCATATCAAAGATAAATATATCATTGATACTTATACCCTTTCTTACAGTACTTGGGCTATAGATGGCAACCCCGAATTTCGTCCGATGAAAGCCATTGAGGGTACTGATTTTTGGAAAGAAAACGATGTGAGAACTTATATATCCAAAAACCATCTACCCACGCCTACTTGTTATAAAATAGGAGTTAGAAACATAGAATGGCGCCCTGATGAGCAAAAGTACTATGCTGCTTCTGGTTATGAGAGTATTGTAGTGTTTATTCAAGACGGGATGCCTCATTATATTTGTTCTACTCATTACATTTCCTCTTTTAAAGATACTTTTTTTGAGCGCACCCCCGTATTCCCTCTTTTTATGAAATTGGGCAATGATGATTTTTATTATAGTGATTTTCAAAGCACATACGCACGCCGTAAGATATTACCTCAGTACTTTCTAGTAGAAGGAACTCTTGGTGAAGGGGGAGAAGGAAAGCTATTTATGCAACTGCGTTTAAACAATGCTTCTATCTCCTTTAAAGCCAATACTTATATGTGGACATCTGAAGATGTTGCTCTAAAAACCCCTACTTATTACCTTAGCAAAGACAATGAAGAATTTGAAAAGTTTGAAAAAGTAGATCTGTATAGCAACCAACTATTACAATACCAACTGTTATCTATAACAGGACGACTGTATATGGTGAAGTAGCTCATTTCTACCTTCAAACCTCTAACCCCTATCTCTTAATATGGAACACTATATTTCTAACGAAGTCCTTCTTTTGGAACAGCTTATTGCAATTGTAGAAGGCGATACACAACTAAAACTCTCGGAAGAGGCGGTGATAAATATCGAAACGTGCCACCGTTTTCTCAGTGATTATATCCAGAAAGAGCCTAATCTTCTAAATCAACTTTCGGTGGGCTCGTTAGCCCTGTTGCGCCACTATGCTTGTGGTATAGGCGAGCGTATCCCCAATGAGATTGTCAAACTGATGCTCTTCCTGAAAATACAATCGTTTTCCTACGGCTATAGTGGGGTGCGATTGGCTTTGGTGCAACGCCTCATCGATTTTTATAACAAAGGAGTATTGCCAGTGGTGTATTCTAAAGATATCCCTGATGAGCGCATTGCTCTGGCACACCTCGCTCTGCCCCTCTTTGGTGAAGGCGAAGTGTGTATACACAACAAAATCTATTCGGCGCAAGAGCTGGAAGCTAAATACGGTTGGCAACCTCTATCTTTGGAGATGCGCGAAGCCGATGCCCTGCTCAACGGCACTCAGCTCACCACCGCTTATGGCATCTACAACCTCAGCAAATCGTTGCAAATCATTCAGTGGGCAGACTTTGTAGCCTCAGTTTCTACCCAAGCTTTTGGAGGGAACCTCTCAGCATTTTCGGAAGCTATGCAAATAGTGCGACCACATAAGGGACTTGTAGAAACAGCCGAGCATTTGCGCACCCTGCTAAAAGACAGCACCCTCGCTACACAAGCGCAAGCCTTCTCATCTATGCCCGAAGCCTTTTGCTCTATCCCTCAAATACACGGAGCTGTGCGCGAGTCGATTGCAGCCATTCGCAAAGTGATAAAAACCGAGATGAACTCGGTTACCGACAACCCTATTCTCTTCCCTGAGAGCCAAGAAATTATCTTTGGAGGCAACTCGCATACCCTACCTCTCACCTTGGCAATGGACTTTTTGGCGATTACCCTCACCAGTTTGGGCAATATCAGTGAACGGCGAGTGTTCTACTTGCTTTCAAATATCGGCAAAGAGATAGAAACAGAAATAGATTACCCTATCTTCCAGCGTATCATAGAAGGAATATTGAATGAAAACCGTCGTCTTTCTACCCCTGCAAGCATCGAAAGTCCTATTTTGTTTGAAAAAACGATAGATATTAAAGGAATGGGAGGTAGTTCGGCTATCAAATGCGAACAAGTAGTAAAGAATATAGAAGAAATATTAGCTATTGAATTGATTTTGGCTACTTCGCAGTGGAAAAAGAAACAATTCGACTATCATTCTGATTTGTTTAAAGAATATCTCAGCTTTATGGCAGATGAGGAAGTAACGACCCTCAAGAAGCAAATAGAGCACACCATACATTTTTTTGGAATGAACAATTGATAATGCCAATCGTAGTGCTGGTGCGAGCTTGTAGTTTGTACCTTATTAATGCCAATCAAGGGTTAAATTAACTTATTGATTTAAAACCTCCCCCCAGCCCCCTCCAAAGGGCAGGGCTGTTATATAAATTTACAATTGTTTGATTTGTAATA
>CAUQUO010000093.1:0-5362 GCA_963521335.1 uncultured Capnocytophaga sp. | reverse complement strand
ATGTTTTCACAACGGAAAAAATCCTTATTGTGAATTGCTTTCAAATTGTGCGACAAAAGTAGGTATAATATTCTTAATGTGCAAATATTTCTTAATTTATTTTTTACTTTTAACTTTTTTTCGTTATCTTTGCCTCACCAAATTACAAAACAATGAAAAATATACTTGGATTAGATTTGGGCACCACTTCAATAAGTTTTGCCCATATTGTAGAAGATGAAAACAAAGAAAAATCAGAGATTAAAGAGTTGGGAGTGCGTATTGTTTCTTTAACCACAGATGAACAATCCGACTTTGAAAAAGGAAAATCAATAACTACTAATGCTAATAGAACCCTTAAGCACGGAGCAAGACTAAATCTTGATCGCTATCAACAAAGGCGAAAATATCTCATAGATTTATTGCAGAAAGCAAACCTAATTACTTCCTCCTCTATTTTAGCAGAAAGTGGCAAAAATACCACACATTCTACTTGGCAATTGAGAGCTAAAGCTGTTACCGAACGTATTGAAAAAGAAGAGTTTGCTAGGGTACTACTGGCTATTAATAAAAAACGAGGGTATAAAAGCAGTAGAAAAGCAAAAACTGAAGACGAAGGACAAGCAATAGATGGAATGGCTATAGCAAAGCGCCTCTATGATGAAAACCTAACTCCAGGACAGTTATCGCTACAATTACTTCAACAAAATAAAAAACTCCTCCCAGATTTTTATCGTTCAGATTTACAAAGAGAATTTGACCTCGTTTGGAATTTTCAAAAACAGTTTTACCCTGATATCCTAACAGATAGTTTTTACAAAGAATTACAAGGGAAAGGTAAGGATGCGACTTCAAAAGCCTTTTCTAAAAGATATCATTTTGACACAGCAGAGAACAAAGGTTCTAAAGAATCTGTTCGTTTGCAAGCCTATCAGTGGCGTGCGGAGGCTATGTCTAAACAACTTTCAAAAGAAGAAGTAGCTTATGTCTTAACCGAAATCAATAACAATTTGAACAATGCAAGTGGCTATTTAGGAGCTATTTCTGATAGAAGTAAAGAACTCTATTTCAATCGTCAGACAGTAGGGCAATACTTGTATGCACAGCTTCAGGAAAATAGGCATAATAGCCTTAAAAATAAAGTGTTTTACCGTCAGGATTACTTAGATGAGTTTGAACGCATTTGGGAAACTCAAGCTTCATTTCACAAAGAATTGACTGATGAACTTAAAAAGCAAATCCGTGATGTGGTAATTTTCTATCAACGCAAACTTAAATCTCAAAAAGGATTGATATCATTTTGTGAGTTTGAGAGCAAAGAAATTGAGATTGAAAAAGACGGAAAAACTATAACTAAAAGCATAGGAGCTCGTGTTGTTCCTAAATCCTCTCCTTTGTTTCAAGAATTTAAGATTTGGCAAATACTCAATAACGTTATCTGCAAAAGAAAAGGTATTAGGAAAAAGAAAGTCTCTGCTAAGACTACTCAGTTAGATTTGCTCAATGAATCTTCTCAAACGATTTTTAGTTTGGATATGGAATGCAAGCAACTCCTTTTTGACGAACTGAACCTAAAAGGAGACTTGAAATCGGATAAAGTACTGAAATTATTAGGCTATTCTCCTCAAGAATGGGAAATCAACTACAATCAATTAGAAGGAAATCGCACTCAAAAAGCACTCTATGAAGCCTATTTGAAGATTGTTGAAATGGAAGCTCACGACGTGAAAGATATTTTACAAATAAAATCTACAAAAGACGATTGGTCTTTAGACGAATCTCCTCTTTCAGCTTCCGAAATCAAAGAAAAGGTAAATGATATCTTCCAAGCATTAGGAATATGTACTAAAATCCTTTATTTTGACCCTCTTTTGCCTGTAAAAGAGTTTGAAAAGCAGGATTCCTATCAGTTGTGGCATTTGCTTTATTCCTATGAAAGTGATGATTCTACTTCTGGAAATGAAACCCTTTACCGAATCTTAGAAAAGAAATACGCTTTTAAGAGAGAACACGCTAGAATACTCGCCAATGTAGCCTTGCAAGATGACTACGGTAGCCTATCTACTAAAGCTATCCGCAAGATATACCCTAATATAAAAGAAAATCAGTATAGCACAGCTTGTGAAATGGCAGGTTATAAGCACTCTAAACTATCTTTAACCACAGAAGAATTAGAGGCTCGTGAACTGAAAAATATTATTCCACTACTTAAAAAGAACGCTTTGAGAAATCCTGTGGTTGAGAAAATTCTCAATCAGATGATCAACGTAGTGAACGCTTTAATTGAGAAAAACAGTGAACGAGATGCCGAAGGGAAAATTACAAAATATTTTCATTTCGATGAAATTCGCATTGAATTAGCTCGTGAATTGAAGAAAAATGCCAAAAAAAGGTATGAAATGACCCAAAATATCAATAAAGCTAAATCAGAACATCAAAAAATTAGCGAAATACTTCAGAAACAGTTTGGCATCAAGAATCCTACGAAATCTGATATTATTCGTTATCGCTTGTATCAAGAATTGGAACACAATGGCTATAAAGAACTGTATACGAATGCCCCTATAGCTCGAGATATGTTGTTTAGTAAAAATATTGAAATAGAACATATTGTCCCTAAGGCACGAGTGTTCGACGATAGTTTTTCTAACAAAACATTAGCTTTCAGAGAATTTAATATCAAAAAAGGAGAATCTACAGCTTTTGATTATATTACTTCTTTAAATAGTGAAGAAGAACTCAATCAATATCTCACCAGAGTAGAAAATGCCTATAAAACAAAAAGCATATCACTTACTAAATACAAGAATTTACTCAAAAAAGCCTCTGAAATAGGTGATGGCTTTATCAATAGAGACCTGAGAGATACTCAGTACATAGCCAAAAAAGCTAAAGAAATACTTTTCCAAGTAACTAAAAATGTGCTGTCTACCTCAGGAAGTATCACCGATAGATTGCGCGAAGACTGGGGCTTGGTAGATGTGATGAAAGAGCTAAATATGCCTAAATATCAGTCGTTAGGACTTACTGAAATAATAGAACGTCGAGATGGTAGAAAAGTAGAAGTAATAAAAGATTGGACAAAGCGCAACGACCATCGCCACCATGCTATGGATGCTCTTACTGTCGCCTTTACTAAACCTTCCTATATACAATATCTCAATCATCTAAATGCTCGAAAAGATGAAAACAATAAACTATATACTGATATTTTAGGTATAGAAAGAAAAGAAACCACTAAAATACATGATGAAAATGGTAATGAAAAAAGAGTTTTTATAGAACCTATACCTAACTTTAGACAAGTAGCCAAAAAACACCTCGAAGAAATATTCATTTCGCACAAAGCAAAGAATAAAGTAGTTACCAAAAATGTAAATAAACCTGCTGGCACTGATAAACAACAAATCACACTCACTCCACGAGGTCAGCTACACAAAGAAACTATATATGGCAAATACCAATATTATGTCAATAAAGAAGAAAAAATAGGTGTAAAGTTTGATAAAGAAACTATCGCAAAAGTCTCTAATCCTGTTTATCGCGAAGTATTGTTAAAAAGATTGCAAGCTAATGACAACGACCCTAAAAAAGCCTTTACAGGTAAGAACGCACTATCTAAAAAACCTATTTATTTAGATGAAGCAAAAACTAAAACTTTGCCAGAAAAAGTAAATCTCACCTACTTGGAAGAAGATTTTTCTATTCGGAAAGATATTTCTCCTGACAATTTCAAAGATTTGAAATCTATTGAAAAAGTAATTGACCAAGGAGTAAAACGCATTCTTATCAAGCGACTCCAAGCCTACGATAATGATCCTAAGAAAGCCTTTGTAGACTTAGAAAAGAACCCTATTTGGCTCAATAAAGAAAAAGGAATTGCGATCAAACGCGTTACTATAAGTGGCGTGAATAATGCTCAACCTTTGCACATAGGGAAAGACCATTTAGGAAAAACTACATTGAATAAAGAAGGAAATGAAATTCCTGTAGATTATGTAAGTACAGGCAATAATCATCACGTGGCTATTTATCGGGATAAGGAAGGTAATTTGCAGGAACAAATAGTTTCATTCTTTGACGCTGTCGTACGAGCTCAACAAGGGCTTCCTATTATTGATAAAACCTATAAACAAGCAGAAGGTTGGCAATTTCTGTTCACTATGAAACAGAATGAAATGTTCGTATTTCCTAATGCAACAACTGGTTTTAATCCCGCTGAAATAGACTTGTTAGATCCTAAAAATAAAAAAATGATAAGCCCCAATTTGTTTAGAGTACAAAAAATAGCTACTAAAGATTATTTTTTTAGACATCACCTAGAAACTAATGTAGAGACAGATAATGTTCTAAAAAATACAACTTGGAAAAGAGAAGGCTTGTCAGGGTTAAAAGATATCGTAAAAGTCCGTATTAATCACTTAGGCGATATTGTAAGCATAGGCGAATATTAAAACTCTTTTTAAAAACCAATAAAACACTTTTTAAACTATGTTATACCGTTCTATTTACATAGGCAATCCTGCCCATTTGAAGTTGAAAGATAAGCAACTCAAAATAACCGACCCTTAATAGTGGCAGTAAAGAACACAGCTTCTTCTCTGTACAAATGCTATACGGGGGAAAAGCGATTGATAGCTTATCCTGAATTATGATCATAGTCGAACGATATAATGCTTATAGAATTATGTGGGTATTAGTATTATACGATTTGCCAACAGAAACAAAAAAAATGCGCAGAGAAGCACAGAACTTTCGTGATAAACTTATAAAGGATGGTTTTACGCTCTTCCAGTTTTCGATGTACATAAGGCATTGCCCTAGTAGAGAGAATACCCAAGTGCATATCAATCGTGTAAAACAAAACTTACCTCAGTATGGCAATATAGCTATTATGTGCTTAACTGATAAGCAGTTTGGAGATATGGAGTTCTTTTACTGTCAGAGAGAAACAGCAGCCCCCGAAACCTATGTACAATTAGAACTTTTTTAAGAAGAATAGGAAAGAGAAAACCTCCTCTTTAGCCTTAGAGCAAAGGCAAAAGAGGAGGTTTTTCAGTCCTGTTTTTCAGTAAAACTGATTGATACTAAAATCTTTAAAAGATTGAGGTTGTTATCAATCACAAAACTACAAAATTTGAAAGCAATTCTCAACCCCCCCGCCATACCTTTGCAGTAGAAATGAGTTGTTATCAATCACAAAACTACAAAATTTGAAAGCAATTCACAACTATATATGGGCGTGGCTTTGCATTGGAAATGTTGTTATCAATCACAAAACTACAAAATTTGAAAGCAATTCACAACCCTGCTCCTCAAAATATGCTAAACGCTTATGTTGTTATCAATCACAAAACTACAAAATTTGAAAGCAATTCACAAC
>CAUQUO010000092.1:0-5514 GCA_963521335.1 uncultured Capnocytophaga sp. | reverse complement strand
TGGGAATAATGGGAGTAATGGGAATAATGGGAGTAATGGGAGTAATGGGAATAATGGGAGTAATGGGGGCGAGTGTACGGGGGTGGTTTTGGGAAGAGGTAAGAAGGGTTGTGGAATTTTAAAATAAAAAAAGTTTTTTTGAATGTGTTATAATCGTTATTTTTTATTATTTTTGCCCCAATAATACATCAATAGTTATGAAAAGAATGCTTTTTCTGTGTTTGTTTCCTTCATTGGGAATGGCACAAATTGTCAATCCTCCTATTGCTCGTGCTGATAAGGAGCTGAAAGGGGAGGTGAAAACGATGGTGGAACGCACGTATGATGTGTATCGCGGTGACCTGAAACAAAAACGCCTTGCTACCGAAAATCGTTATGTGTTTGACAAAGCGGGATACGCTACGGACTCTGAACAGCATTATAGTGGTAATAGTTTGCGTTACCAGTATGTGTATGATGCTACACAGCATCCTTTGGAGGTAACGATTACCAAAACGGCTCACGGTGGTTCGCTCATTTCTACGGGTAAATATGAGTATGATGCTCAAGGAAAATTGCTTTCTTATCGTATGCTAATGCAGGGGAGCGCATCGCCTACGCAGGTGTATACTTTTAATAAGTGGGATAGCAATGGCAACCCTGTTGAAGGTCTTTTGCAAACGGATAAAGAGAAAGCTAAGGTGTGGCAGGAGTTCAATAAGCACAACCAGCGCACTTTGCTCAAGATGGTTACTGAGGGCGATACCTCTTCCGAAATACGCATAGAAGTGCGTTACGACCGTGAGGGTAGGGTAGTGGAGCGCAGTATTGCCGAGGGCAACACTTCCCCACAAGTATTGCGTTATACGTATGACAAAAAGGGTATCCCAACGGGTACAAACAACCAGCAGTTTAAACATACTTTCGACAAGAAAGGCAATTGGATTACTCGTACTATCTTTGTGAATGGGGCTATCGTAGGGTATGTGGAGAGAGAAATTACCAATTAGTGCGATCCACACGGGTGTGAGCCACACGGGTGCGAGCCGCACGGGCGATTTATTAATGAAAAATATTATCTTTTAATGAAAAGTATTATCTTTGCTATAGTATTTACCATACATTTTGGGCTGTTGGCGCAAAACGAATATTCGTGTGATGAGATGCACCTCAAAGGGAAGGTAAAAAGCATTGCTGAAACTACTCAGTATGCGTATCCTCCTCAAAAATTAGCTACTATGAAAATGAAAAGCTCTATCCCTACGCTTTATTCCTTTAACCAAAGAGGAGACCTCACTGAGAAAAGTATAGGAGCGGATATCAAGTATGTGTATCAATACGATCGCTATCAGCATTATTTATCGGGTGGTAAAAAGTATGTCTATTCTGAGAAAATAAAGGCAGATATAATGTTTATACGCGTTAAAGATGGCGCTTTTTGGGAAGAACTTACTTTTTATAAAAAGAAGATAGAGAAATTGAGAATTGATTATTTATCACCTGTTCACTGTAAAATAACTCATACCATTGCTGGAAAAGTAATTGATGAGAAGGAGATTTACTACCAAAAACCTTATTCATATACGTATAGCAAAATTGATTACATACTTCGAGATGGGAAAAAGGAAGTCTATACTTATAACGACCAAGGCGAGGTAGCGACGATTATTTTCTACGACGAAAATGGTGAAGTGAGTAATAGCTACCATTATGAGTATGTGTATGATGCGCAAGGCAATTGGGTAGAGAAGAAGCAAACTTTTCAGACACCTATACCGGATAAATACCCTGAAATTGTACGCAGGGAAATAACTTATTACAACTAATATATAATCTTATGATGAGGTATCTTTTTTTGATTTTTATGTTTATAGAAACAATTCATTTGCAGGCACAAAAGGAATATACAACCGCAAGATTAGACCTTAAAGGGAAAGTAAAATCGGTTACAGAAGTGAGTTTTGAAAAGTATCCTCCTGAATTGTCGACAACTAAAATGATAGTGGTAAAACCTATCACTTACCGTTTTGACCTAAAGGGAAATCTTGTGGAAAAGAATATTGGGGGCGATATTGTATACTGTTATGAATATGATGCGCACAATCACTTAAAAGGCGGTAAAAGAATTAGTTATCCTGATAAGGGAATTAATTATCCTGATAAGGCAGAAGAAACGACTATTAGCTTTTTATATGATAAAGCAGGTACTTATTTGGTAGAAAAAGTTGGCGAATCTGAAAGTACAACCTATCGGTATTTTGGTACTCATACTCAAATATCGTATACATCGTATACTGTGAAAGGGCGTACCACAATAGAAAATGACATCTATTACAAAGATAACGGACAGGTAGATTATACACTTCAAGGCGATATAAAGAGTGTTTATCATTATGACAATAAAGGTCAAATAACTGATATAGAGGTATATAACTTAAAAGGAACTAAACTTTTACACTATCATTACAAATATACTTATGATGATAAAGGCAATTGGATAGAGCGAGAAGAAATCTTTGAGAAGCCAGTACCAAAAGATAGATTTCCTGAAATTGTACGCAGAGAAATAACTTATTACGATTAAATATTAAAAACTATGAGTATGATTATGAATTTGCTCCGCATCTCTAAGCAGGAGCTTGAAAACTACATTCAAACACCTTCTCTTTTTGAAGAGAAATTGGATGTATTGTATGAATCAGAAGACAATGACGATGCTTTTTTGGATATTGATAAAGCGTGGGGCGGTATTTTATACTTGCTTACTGGAAAAGCATTTGTATCTGGAAGTCCTGAGGATGAAGTAGATAGCCTGAATCGTATCTTTTTCAGTGCGCAATTCTTTGATGAAGATATGGATGTAGGCTACGGACCTGCTCATTACCTTACTCCTGAGCAAGTAGCGGGTATTCATCGCAAAATAGCTTCACTTACAGAAGCTGATTTAAAAGCGCATTACAATCCCGAAGCGATGTGTGAAGAGGAGGAATTATACCCTTCATTGGATTGGAATGAGGAAGATTTTGAATATTTGTATTCTCATTTTCAAGCACTTCAATCTTTTTTTGCTACGGCAGCCAGTAGGGGAGAGGCGATGATTACTTTCCTGAGTTAGAGAATACAATAAAAACTGATGAATTAGAAACTATGAATATTAAAGATTGGGCAGATGCGGATAGGCCTCGAGAAAAGATGATAGCCCAAGGTAAAAAAGCACTTACCAATGCGGAACTTTTGGCTATTATTATAGGTTCGGGTTCGGCGAATGAGAGTGCTGTAGCGCTGAGTCATAGGATATTATCTTCCGTGAAACAGAGTCTTACGGCTTTAGGAAAGCTTAGTTTGCAAGAGTTGAAGTCTTTTAAAGGGATAGGAGAGGCGAAGGCGATAAGCATATTGGCTACTACTGAATTGGGGAAGCGCCAGAGTACAGAAACTCCTGAAGTTCAGCATCGTATGGGGAATGCTCGGAATGTATTTTTGCTGATGCAACCTTTTATAGGAGATCTTACTTATGAGGAGTTTTGGGTGCTTTACTTGAGTAGTGCGAACCGAGTGTTGCACAAGTCGCGTCTTTCTTCTGGGGGTATTACGCATACTACGGTAGATATACGCTTGCTTTTGAAAACGGCGTTATTGCAGGGAGCTGTAGGTATAATTTTGGTACACAATCACCCTTCGGGGAATGTGACCCCCAGTGCAGATGATATAGCGCTGACTCGCAAGGTAAGTGAAGCTTCTAAATTATTGGATATAAAGCTAATAGACCATATTATCATCAGTGAAAAGGAGTATTATAGTTTGCTAGAATCGGGAGTATTTTTTTAAATGATAAATGAGAGGAGATGATGGGTGAAGTATATTTTATTTTTAGGATGAGTAGGGGAGTAGGTATAGTGCGGTTATAGGAGAGTTGTAGGGAAAGAGCAACAGAAAAAAAAATCCGATTTGTTATTTTGTTAATTATGCTTATCTTTGTCGCGTTTTAGTCCTTGAATATTACTTTTATAAAAGGATAGAGGGCTTGAATATTAGGTAGTGAGCTTCTGGATATCAGAAGTATTACCTTGGGTAAAATTTTCTATGATAAAACTCAATACTAAAGATATTTTTTAAAATGGAAAACATAGCATCACAAATCGTTGATTGGATAAAAACTTATGCCGAAAATGCTCGCGTAAAGGGCTTAGTTATAGGCGTATCGGGCGGGGTAGACTCGGCGGTAGTCTCTACGCTTTGTGCGCGTACGGGTTTACCTACGCTCTGTCTCGAAATGCCCATTCACCAAGCTGAAAGCCACGTGAGCCGCGCCCAAGAGCATATCGCTTTCCTTAAAGCTCACTACCCCAATGTGAGCAACCTGCGCACCGACCTCACTCCTGTATTTGACCAGTTTGTGGCACAAATACCCCCTACTGATAAATCTACTTATGAAATGGCACTTGCCAACACTCGTGCGCGCCTAAGAATGACGACCCTCTACTATTTTGCGGGACTCGAAGGCTATATAGTGGTAGGCACGGGTAATAAAATTGAGGATTTTGGGGTAGGATTTTTTACCAAATACGGCGATGGGGGTGTGGATATTAGTCCTATTGCCGACCTGATGAAAAGCGAAGTATACCAACTTGGCAAATACTTGCAAATTCCGCAAAGTATCCTCAAAGCAAAACCTTCCGACGGACTTTTTGGCGACGACCGCAGCGATGAAGACCAGCTCAAAGCCTCTTATGACGAGCTTGAATGGGCAATGCTCCAAACCGATCAAGGCAAAAAAGCTGATGATTTTAGCGGTAGAGAGCGCGAAGTATTTGAGATATACACCCGCCTCAACCGTGCTAACCAGCACAAAATGCAACCCATACCGATTTGTAAAATAAACAGATGAAGAAATTAGTTTTATTACTTATACTTTTATTAAGTGGAAAAGCGATGGGGCAAGAAGAAGTAAATGTACTGAATTTTCTTGATGAATATACAGATAAGGAGGAACCTCGTTATGAAGATTTTATTTGGGTAAGTTCATTTCCTCCTGATATAACAAGAAATCTTAAGTGGAAGTACAAATACAAAGAAGTGTATTACCCTCATTTAATGGTTTTTTTTGTAGTAAGCAAAGATGGTAAAAAATATGGGTTAGTAGATAAAGAGAACAAACAGATTATCCCTTTAGAATACGATGAGATGGATCGATTTGTTTATCCTGATAAAATAATTTGGGCAAAAAAGGATAATAAATGGGGAGCTTTAGACTATAAAGGAACTTTGGTAATACCCTTTGAATATGATGATATTATAAAGCCTTATCGCACTAACTTATATGCCGTAAAACGCCATAACAAGTGGGGATATATAGATAAAAACAATGATGTAAAGATAGCATTTTTGTATGATGAAGTAACGCCCTTTTATAAAAGTATTCAAACAAGTAGTAATTATGCTAAAGTAAAGAAAGGAGAAAGATGGGGTATTGTGAATAGATGTCATATCCTGAAATAGGTTTACACTAAAAACAGGGAAATATATGACAATAAT
>CAUQUO010000091.1:0-5637 GCA_963521335.1 uncultured Capnocytophaga sp. | reverse complement strand
CTTACGAGGGGTATATAGGCGATAATACCACCGAATATCACAACGAATATACCGCACCTAACTGGCTGGCTTTCCGCCTAACCGACGATAATAAGTTCGAGTTCCTCGGTAAGGAAGGATATTTTGAGCGAACTGCTATTCACCACTGGGATTTTAATTCCGAAGAAGAAAAAGAATTTCAAAAAATGCAGAAAGGCTACGAGAAAAGCAAAGCAAATTTTGAGAAATACGGCACATTGATTAATATATTTGCATTAGAATATGATGGGAAAATAGAAAAAGCAAATTATTTAAGTAGATTAGGAGGGGAATATTCTTTTTCTAATTGGGCAACTTCTATTTCAAGTGGCGAGTATCCCAAAGCATTTGCAATGAAGTTGGATAGAGAAGAAGGACTTCCTGACGATGGGATTAGTATAACTTATAAAGGAAATCCATTTTACTTTATTGCAGAAACTGCAAGCTACGATTGGTATGATGGTGGTATCGATGGTATCATTATGTTTTATGAGCCTGTAAGCCGTATCGTGCTATATACTTTTGACTTTACATAACATCGCTTTTGTGGTATGTATAGGGGCAAATGGCAATTCGCCCTAAATTTAGAAATCTTAAACAATTATCATTATGCAATCAAGAGAAGAAATCCAAGAACTGAACGACCATTTGCAGGCGTTCCCCAAAGCGGAAGATATTTTTGTAAAAGAGCAACCGTGGCTCAAAAATCATTTTTTGCCCCTGATGCGTATCGATTTAGCTGAAATCAACCCTGATTGGGCAGGACAAAAGGTGTATATGCTCGCTCCATTTGAGCCTTACGAGGGGTATATAGGCGATAATACCACCGAATATCACAACGAATATACCGCACCTAACTGGCTGGCTTTCCGCCTAACCGACGATAATAAGTTCGAGTTCCTCGGTAAGGAAGGATATTTTGAGCGAACCGCTATTCACCATTGGGATTTTAATTCCGAAGAAGAGGAAGCCATACAAGAAATGGCCGATAACTATGAGAAAAGCAAAGCAAATATAGCTAAATATGGTACTTTGGTGAATGTGCGTTACCCTGAATATAAGGGCGAACTGAATAAGAGATCATTTTTGGAGATTTTAGGAGGAGAATTTGAGTATGGCAACTGGTGTTCCACCATTGAAGAGGAGGAATATCCAAAGGCTTTTAAGATGAAAATAGAAGACGGAAAGGATGATGATGAGGTAGTGTTTGACATTTCATACAAAGGAAATCCTTTTTATCTTATCTCAGAGGCAACAGCTTTCCATTGGGTAGGGGCTGGTGGCTATATCATTATGATGTACGAGCCCATAAGTCGTATCGTGCTATTCACTTTTGATTATTCGTAAATTGATTAAGCAATTTAAATATATTAACAATTTAATTAAATCATTAATTGCCCTTGCGGCTCGTATCGAATGAAAACACTCATTATAGTAACACACCCTCATATAGAGGATTCTCTCATCAACAAACGTTGGATTGAGGAGCTCGAGAAATACCCAGAGCAATATACCATACATCAGTTGTACAAAGCATATCCCGACGAACATATCGACGTTAGGAAGGAACAACAACTGATAGAGCAGTACGACCACATTGTATTTCAGTTTCCGCTCTATTGGTTTAGTATGCCCCCATTGTTAAAGAAATGGCAAGACGAAGTCCTTACCTACGGTTGGGCTTACGGGAGCAAAAGCGGTTATAAAGTAGGTGGCAAAAAGGTAACGCTTGCCATTTCGGCAGGTATTGATGAGCGTGAATATGCGCATAACGAAAAATACAAGTACACCCTTAAGGAATTGTTACGCCCTTTTGAACTCACGTTCGAATACATTCACGCCGATTTTCGTCCGTTTTTTGCCTATTACGGCATCGAGCTGAACAGTACAACCGAATGGATAGAGAGAAGCGTACCACTATACCGTCAGTTTTTAGAAGAATTTGCCAAACAATAATTAGTTTATATATCTTTTCAAAAGTTTTAAATCTTAAACTTTAACGTTTTCAGGCGCAAATTTAGGAAAAGAATATAGGCGTTTTGGTACGCTTATTGTGGGAAAAATAGAATAACTAAAATTATTAGATTTATGAACAAACGTATTAAAGGCATTGCTATTGCCAGTTTGCAAAATCACGAACACTATGGGTTCGTAACCGAAGTAAAATTAGCTATTGAGCAGGCTAATATCGACTCACTCGCTACTCTTTTAGCCAAATTTACCCCCTTGGTAGAGGAGGAAAACAAATCGTTGGAGATTGTAGCTAAGAGCGAACATACCCACCGCCTGAAGGAATTGGATCGCAACCGCGATAATATGTTCCGAGGGCTCTCCGCTTGTGTAAATGAAGCTTCCTACAGTCCTACAAAAGACGAAAAAGAAGCGGCAACACTCATCAAGATATTGCTAAAACGCTATGGCAATATCATCTCCGAGAGCTTCGAGTCGCAACATAGTAAGACCGAAAACCTTATCCAAGACCTTCGTAGCGAAAAATATGCCGAAGCGTCTAAGAAAATCGGATTGGTGCGCTGGGTGAATTGGCTCGAACAAGCTGAGACTACCTTTATGGAGCTTTATCGTACACGACGCGACGAAAGGGCTTCTACTATCGCAGGTACACGTGCCTTGAAGCTCATTCGTAAGGATTTGAACGGGGTATACCGCGAAATCATCGAACATCTGAACGCTTTGGCAGTCTTACAACCATCAGAAGCACTTACACAGCTTATTGCACGTATCAATATTCATATTGATAAGCTCGTAGCACTGAAAGCCAATAGGTCTACAAGGGCGAAAAAGAGTGTAAAAAATTCTGGTAATAGTACCAAAGAAAACTAAAAACAATTTAGTTGCACGTATCAACGGTACGTAAATCATTCAAAAAAGAGTAATTTACGTACCGTTACGATACGTTGAAGTTATAAATAAGATGATAAAATTAATAACAACGATAGTTCTGTGTAGTATTTTTTCTTTTTCAAGAGGTCAAAACATACTATCGAATAATAACGTAAATACAAATATGAAAAAATTATTTTTAACCTCATCATTTAGTTCAGTAGCAGAATTATTTGAAGATTTTACAGGTGAACCCGTAAAAGGAAAGAAACTAGCATTTATTCCAACAGCAAGTTTGGTAGAAAAAGTGCGTTTTTATGTCAATGACGATAGAAAAGCCTTTGAAAAATTAGGTCTTATCATAGAAGAATTAGAAGTTTCTACCGCTACTACCGAAGAGGTAGCCCAAGCATTAGAGCGGAATGATTATATTTTTATTTCTGGAGGGAATACATTCTACCTAATGCAGGAACTAAAAAAGAAAGGAGCTGACAAACTACTTATTGAACAAATTAATAACGGAAAATTGTACATAGGCACTTCGGCAGGTTCTGTTATTGCTTCACCTAATATTGAATTTGTTAGCGATATGGACGAACCCAAAAAAGCTCCTGAACTTACTGATTATTCAGGCTTACATTTGGTAGATTTTTACTTATTGCCTCATTATTTGAACTTTCCTTTTAAGGAATCTTCTCAAAAAGTAGTAAATGACTATTCACAGAGAATAGATTTGCGACCTATTTCCAACAATCAAGTAATTACCGTTTTAGGTAATGAAATAAAAACACTTGTTTTAGACGACGCAAAAAAATTAGGATAATTAACACAAATGAAAAAATTAACACAAATGAAAAAATTAACACAAATGAAAAAATTAACACAAATGAAAAAATATTTTTCTTTTTGTCTTTTGGGGATTTTTATTTTTTGTTTTTCTCAACAAAATTTAAAAAGAGATATCACAAAGATTATACAAGGCAAGAATGCCCTTGTGGCGGTATCTGTGATGAACTCAAAAGGGAAAACAGAAGTAAATATTAACGGAAACAAAAAAGTTCCGATGCTTAGTGTGTTCAAATTTCACATTGCATTGGCAGTTTTGGATTTGGTGGACAGAGGTATTTTGGATTTGGAACAAAATATTTTTGTCAAGAAATCAGAACTTTTGGAGAATACTTGGAGCCCCATTCGTGATAAATATCCGAATGGCAATGTGAATATCCCTTTGAGAGAAATCATAGAACACACTGTTTCTCAGAGTGATAACAATGGTTGTGACATTCTGCTGAGGTTGATTGGAGGAGTTGATACTGTCCAGAAATTCATCGAGAGCAAGGGTATCAAAGATTTTGCGATAAAATACAATGAAGAAGAAATGAATAAGAATGGGAAATCCATCTACTCAAACTATACAACCGCAAACGCCTCCAGCAGGCTTCTGCAAAAATTTTATAATGGTGAGATAATTTCCGAGTCTTCCAGAGATTTTCTATTCAGAATCATGTATGAGACTTCTACTGGAGCAGACAGGCTCATATCCCTGCTTCCTCCAGATGTTATCGTTGCCCATAAAACAGGGACTTCTGGCATTGTATCTGGAATTCAGGCTGCTACCAATGATGTGGGAATCATCATTTTACCTGATGACGAATACTACACCATATCTGTTTTTGTGATAAATTCCAAAGAAAATACATCAACTAACGAAAAAATAATTGCTGATATATCAAAAACAGTGTGGGATTATTATTTTCAAAATAAATAACTAAAAATGAATCTTTTAGATAAAATAAAACAAAATCCTGAGGAAATATCATTCGATGAGGTGATTGCTTACATTGATGAGCACTATGACTTTGTCCCTACAGCTTTTCAGAATGGAGAAGTTCTCAATGAAGAGAACCAAAATAATGGCTCTTGCAAAATTTTTTCTTTTGCGAAAAAATTAGGTTTAAATGAGAAAAATACATTATTTTTGTTTGGTGATTTTTACAGAAAAGATGTTTTAGGAGATTTGCAAGGGACTAATCACCAGAACATTAGAAATTTCATGAAGACAGGATGGGAAGGGATAAAATTTCATCGTGAAAGTTTGATAGAAAAATAAAATATAATTAGATTAAAACTATAAAAAATGAAGAGAAAAATTCTTATCGCGGGACTATTCCTTGGAGGAGTAGTTGCCAGTAATCTATCAGCTCAGAAATATCTGGGACTGAGCAACAGTAACTATTCGGGAGTTTATGGATCACAGTACAACCCTGCTAAACTTACTGATGAGAAAGTAAAAGTAGCTGTTAATCTTGTGTCTGGGAAGGGGCTGGTTAATAACGACTATTACAAGTTTAAAAATTTGAACTCTTTTGGAGGTTTCACACTAGATGAATTAGGAAATGGAGCTTCTCACAATGGAGGGAATGGAGCTTTGATAAACTTGGGAATTGTAGGTGAAGTTTTAGGCCCATCTTTTCAGTTTACAGTGAATAACAAATTAGGCTTCGGATTTTCTTCAAGAGTAAGACTTTTCGGTCAAGGGAAAAATATAAATTCTGCTTTCCTTGATGCCTTAAACGGGAATTTAGGAACTGACAACCCTGGTCTTGCTAATATTCCATTGGTTGATAATACAGGATTTGGTATCACGATATGTTTTGTGAGAAGATAGCTGAAAACTTTTCCGACTTCCAAAATCTTCTTACTAAAGAGCCTGTGGATAGAGATGAGTAAATGTAGCACAATAGCCTTGCGGTCAGGAAAATTTGAAGAATATATATA
>CAUQUO010000090.1:0-5672 GCA_963521335.1 uncultured Capnocytophaga sp. | reverse complement strand
GGGGTATTCGGTTTGGGTATTACCACCCTCAGGGTCGGTTGCCATAAAGGTCTTGTTCGCGTTCCCATATCAGTTCGCCTTCTTGGTTGTAGGCTTCTATGGGCGTACCTAAGCATAGTATAACTGTCTACTTAATAAGCTATTATTTCATTTCGGATTGATGTTTTATTCCATTATTGTTAATATGGCAACACCATTTGACTCCTTGTTCGTTTAAGTGTTGGCAATTTACAATGTAACCACTAGCAAAAATATCATCTCTATTATTTTCATCATCATAATCAATTTCAAAAATATCAATTTCTAAACCTTCTTTTAATAAAATTAAATTACCATCTACATCCATTTTTTTATCTTCTTTAGATAGTAAAATATTATCATTTGAGATAAATTCATTAAAATCAACACTAAATTTAGGCCTCATAATTATTTATTATTATATCGTTTTTCCTTTGGAATAGGATTTTTCTCTTTATTAGCAAATAATTCTTCTGCTTTATCTTCTGGAATATCATTAATTAATGCGTGATACGGATTTTTTTCGCTTGGAGCAGGTTTAATTGTAGCTCCTGTAGCTTCAATTTCACCTCTTGTTGTTGTTGCAATCTGGTTATGAATTATTTTTTCTGATAATTCTTCCTTGGTTTTTCCTTCAGAAACATTAACTGAAATACCAGATAGTTTACCCTCTTTTTTTGTTACTCCTGAACCTTCTGCTAATGGTTTAGTACCTCCTCTTACAACAATATCATCACTACTTAAGCCAAAAATATCTAACATCCAGTTAGTATTTTTAACATAAGCAAACACATTAAACCCTCCCAAGAGTTTAATCGGGTCTTCACTTATATACCTCCCCGTTTCAGGATGATAATACCTAAACCTATTATAGCAGAGTTCTATTTCAGGATCATAATATTGCCCTTGGTATTTAAAAGGGCATCTGAAATTCTCTTTAGCAAAGCCTTGACGGGAGTTGCCATAGAGGTCTTGTTCGCGTTCCCATATTAGTTCACCTTCTTGGTTGTAGGCTTCTATGGGGGTGTCTAAGTGGTGCTGTTATCTAATTAATAACATTCTATACGAGGATGTTAGGTATGGTATTAATTTTATAGTTCAAATTTAGTAGGCACTTGACTTTCATAAATGTATACATCTTCTAATGGGCAATCAATATATCCATATTTATACCAATTATCTCTAAGCCAATGAGTACTTAATCCATATCGACTCCTATCTTTAGGAAGTGATTCTTCAGGAAATTGATAATATTTAGCTCCTGCTTTAAAACCAGAAATAACTATTAGTTGAAACGTTTTAGCTCCCGAATCTGGCGTTTCACAAACTAAAAAATCAACAATTGCTTCATAAGGATATTTTCCTTTACAACGTAATACCATACCTCTACAAATATTATTTTCTTTAAAATCAATTAATTTTACCATTTTATCTTGAATTTTATTACTCTTATTATTTAGTGTAAATATTATGTCCTCCACTTTTGTCTTTTTTTCCCATTGCTTTTCCATCAATATCTACTTCGTCAATATGATTTCCATTTTTATCAAGTACTTCAAATCGTCCATGTTGGGTATCAAAGGCATAAATTTTTCCTGTCTCTGGATCTCTATAAACTGTTCTATTATTCTTTTTAGTTAGTTTATTGTCTTTTTCCCAGCCATTTTTCTCTGCCACTTTCTTTAATTTTCCTGATGCTGCCACATATTTTTCGTTAGGAGCTATTTTTGCAAGACGAGCTTCCCATTCTGCGGCAGTTTCGGGATTTGTATTCAACCCCAATAAATCTAACCACGCATTGGTATCACTTACATAAGCAAAAAAGTTAGCCTCACCAGATAAAAACCTAATAGGGTCTTCACTTATATACCTCCCCGTTTCAGGGTGATAATACCTAAATCGGTTGTAGCAAAGTTCAATTTCAGGGTCGTAATATTGTCCTTGGTACTTGAATGGACACCTAAAATTCTCTTTAGCAAAACCTTGACGGGAGTTGCCGTAGAGGTCTTGTTCGCGTTCCCATATCAGCTCGCCTTCTTGGTTGTAGGCTTCTATGGGCGTACCTAAATGGTCGGTGATAAAAAACTATCTTAAAATGTCAGGTTTAACAGGAGAGTTTAACTGAGATATTAAAAAAGACAATGCTTTTCCACTCCATTCATCACTTTTATTTAAATTATCTATAAGTTTTAGAAATATTTTGTAACCTTCCCATTTATCTAAATTCTTTTTATTTAAAGATATACAATTATACTCATATAAAGGTGAGTTATAATCTTCTGTTAAAAAAGGAACTCTTATTAAATTATCGGGATGCCCTATTTTCTCCAAAGAGAGTTCTTCTTTAGAAATATAATCAAAATTATTTAAAGAAGAAAGTTTTTCTAATTCAGCAACTCTTTTTTCATACATATTTCTTAATGGATAGTTATTGTAGCAATTTCGGTGAAAAATAGCTTCATTAAGACAATAAAGAGGTGATTTTTCATTTGCTTCAACATTTAAAAGTATACAAGAATCATTAATATTTTCGATTATCTTACCACAACCTTTGCAGTATATTTTTTGTCCTTCAATTAAAATCATATTTCTAAATTAAAAAATTAATCATTAGCTTGTATGGTAACATCTGCACTACTATCAGTCCCTCTATATATTGTTGTCCTGAGACCATTATGAAAAACATATTGTTTAGATTGTCCTTTTCCATCATTGACTAAATCTAATGATTGTCTATCTCCTTGACTAGGCCCATTATTAATAGATGTATCGAAAGGATGAGTATGACCATATATAATTATTGTGTCTTCTGGTAATATAATTTCACCTTTATCTCCAGACACTAAATATCTCTTACCATCTTTTCTTTTGATCACAGCATACTCTTTCCCTTCTAAAAAGGTTTCTCTTTTTGCTTCTCTAATCAAATCTAATATTTTTTCCCCTTTTTGTACTTCACGAACCTCCTCATAACTCAACCCCAATACATCCACCCACGCATTGCTATCACTAACATAAGCAAAAAAGTTAGGCTCCCCAGATAAAAATCCTATCGGGTCTTGACTTATATAGCGTCCTGTCTCAGGGTGATAATACCTAAATCGGTTATAACACAACTCAACCTCGCTATCATAGTACTGTCCTTGGTATTTAAAAGGACACCTGAAGTTTTCTTTAGCAAAGCCCTGTCGGGAGTTGCCATAGAGGTCTTGCTCGCGTTCCCATATCAGCTCGCCTTCTTGGTTGTAGGCTTCTATGGGGGTACCTAAGTGGTCGGTGATAATAGAGTAATGCTTGCCATTTGCAATCTTTCCACAAGGCACAAAAGAGCCTGCTTCAAAAATCCAAGTGGTGGGACTGTGTTCAGTACCTAAGTCGTATAAGCCTATGCTGTAATTGAGCTCAAAGGTCTCTTTCCATTCGTGCAGCGGCACATTGCCATTCCACAAAAAGTGAGTAGTGGTGCGGCTAAAATGTTTGGTGTGTTTTGAGCAACTGAAAACCTTTTAAGCAGCTCAAAACTACTTGTGTGCAAGGGTGCGCAGAATGTAGCACTACGAAGTCGTTAAGATAAGCAATTTAACCATTTTTATAAACAAGACAGCTTTACTAATTAAACATCTATTTACCTATAAAATAAGAAAGGCCAATGTTAGTTATGGATAACTCTTAATATTTGGTCGTTTTTAGACAAAGTAATATACATCAGATAGAATAGTCTTTAAAATGTGATTTTATAATAGGTGTTTTATGATATTCTTTTTAAATATATGTAATTCTCTTCAGGTTCAATGCTATATCTAAAAGTGAATGATTTTTCCTCAACTACTTGAGGAAATGGAAATCTTTTATTTATTGTATTTTCAATATTTTTATTCAAAGATTTTTCTAAATAACAATTTATATAGGTAGCTACTCCCTCTCTTGAAATACAAAGAATTTTATTATCAACTATATACGAGAAAATATAGATTTCATCTTTGTTATAAATAGATTTTACTGTATTATTTATTAAGTCGATTAGCATTACTTCTCCTCCACTATATGGATAAAGAAGATAATTATTACCAAATAAGCAACAAGTTATATTGAATGATTCACTTATATTAACACCAAAGACATCATTAGTGTAATCTTCATTTAACACTAATTCCTTATTAAACTCTAAGTTAGAATACTTGTGTATTTGGATGTTAAGTGGTGGATACCCTCCATAAAGAATCAGTTTATCTGATATTTTATCTATTATAATTCCACTTATAGCAAAAAAGGTTCTTATTTGTATATTGTATGGAATAATATCTATCTTTCCTTCAACTCTATAAAATAGAAGATATCCTGTATCTTCTGATTCACAAATACAAATAATAAGGAGATTAAGTTCTCTGTCAAAATAGAATTGTTTAACACCATATCCTACTCTAAAATGATAAACATAACTAAAATGTTTATCATATATTTTGATAGTTTCAGAAATATCATCTGCTATCAGAAAGTAATCATTTAGTATTAAAATTGCAGATCCTTCTATTTTATTTGTATGAGATAAAACTATTTTAGAATATTGATTTGTTTCTAAATTGTAAATTAGAAAATCGATACCCATACCTACTATATAGAGTTTATTATCTACTAACAATATATCAGATATATATTGAAAAGGTAAGTCCCTAATAGTTTTTATTACTTTAGCTTCAATAACATCTAAAATAGTAATAGTATTGTTATTAATATTGGCAACGAGATGTTCATTAAGGAATTTTGCTTTAGTAATATCTGTAATTCCTAATTCTATTTTTTCACACTTCATTTTAAAATAAATAATTATGAGTTACGATATTGATTTGCTTTTTTACTTTTCTCCCTTACATTATCACGTCGTGCTTTTTTGTTCTCTTGAGTTTTGTCTGATATAGGATAAGGATAACTAAACATTACAATTTGATCTTTAGGTAATTTATCATCTAATTTACCATAACAATTAGGCATTCCATGACCAGAACATGGCTCCAATTCTGTATAAAGATGCCTTACATCATTTAAAGCATTTCTTTTTTCTAATTCCTCTAATAAATATTTTTCAGAATGCCCATGTTTATCAGAGTGAGTTATAATGATATCTCCATTATTTAATTCAGCTATAGCAACATTTCTTCCTCCTGAAATATCAGGATTTTTTCTTCTAAAATCTTCTACCCTATCAGATAAAGGATGGTTGTCATATGGGACTTGCTGCAAAATTATTAACCCCAACACATCTAACCACGCATTCGTATCACTTACGTAAGCAAAGAAATTCGGCTCCCCAGATAAGAATCCTATCGGGTCTTCACTTATATACCTCCCCGTCTCAGGGTGGTAATACCTAAACCTATTATAGCAGAGTTCAATTTCAGGGTCGTAGTACTGCCCTTGGTATTTAAAAGGGCACCTGAAGTTCTCTTTTGCAAAGCCTTGACGGGAGTTGCCATAGAGGTCTTGTTCGCGTTCCCATATCAGCTCACCTTCTTGGTTATAGGCTTCTATAGGCGTACCTAAGTGGTCGGTGATAATGGAGTAATGTTTGCCGTTCACAATTTTTCCACAAGGCACAAAAGAACCTGCTTCAAAAATCCAAGTGGTGGGACTGTGCTCAGTACCTAAATCGTATAAGC
>CAUQUO010000089.1:0-5851 GCA_963521335.1 uncultured Capnocytophaga sp. | reverse complement strand
TTGTCCTTTAAATAATTCCATAATACATTAATTTTCAGAGTGCAAATATATGAAATTATTTTGACATCTCAATAAAAATATTTTGCGGTCATTGTATTCTAACGTTTATTTAAATTTTCCTTATGCGGGTAATAACGATTACCAAACTTATCAAACACATTATCAACTTCCTCTGTAATATCCGATATTACATACCATTGTTCCCAAACATCACCTAAAAAATTATGTGCTCCCGTTATAATCCACGCTATATCTCCTTCTACCCCAAATCGCGGACTGAGTTGTATATGGCTAAGCACTTCTTCACCTACTAATTTAGGAAAGTATTGCTCTTGATAAGCCTTTACTATTTTTAGTGCTTTTCCTTTGTTGAGGTGTATCCTTCTACCTTTCGAGAAAAGTTGCTTGTCATACGAATCTTGTTTAAATCCTTGTGAAAAGTAAAGTATATACCGTAGGCATTCCATCTCGTATTGAAGTTCCTCATCAGCGAATCCCTCTGAAGTATGTATATCCTTGCCATCCATCTGCATCTTTGCATCTATCACATCAATCACTGCTTGCCAAATAGTGCTTTCAAAACCTCTTTCCTTTCTGATACAATATTGTAACAATACCTCTAAAACCCTTACCAATTCATAAATAGCTTTTTCCTCAAAATCTGTCTCATCTAAGATTGTCTTATCGATACCTTGCAAAGCTTCATAATATTGTCGCATCTTTTCTTTGTCCCACAAACTATTCTCATCTATTACCTGCCATAAATAATCCAAAATATCTCTCAAACACGCTACATCTTCTATATCAAAAAAGATAGTTAATACATCACTACACCTCTCCCACAGTCTTTCTACTATCCAGCACTCCCAAAAAAGCAGATTATATTCTGGAATACTTGCAGTCTCTCTTCTGATTAGTTTTGTATAACTGTCAAAATCCTTGATAGAAATCTCAACCTGCCATACTTCAGCACGTATATTCTCAACTACCATCCCTAAGAAATCTTTCTGCTCAGGGAAAAATGCTCTTATCTTCATTAGATAGTAAGCAAAATTATAATATACTTCTTTATAAGAAGGAGCTTCAAATACATTCTGCTGATGAGAAATATCAATCCTCTCTACCATATCAAAAAATAAAGTAGGGTGCTCTTTGATTTCCTTTTCCCAAAAATTCATAAGGCACTTTATATAATGGCACTCTTTCTCTATATCCAAAAAAGTACCCTCCTTACTAAATGCTTCATGTAATTCAACTAGTCCTTCCATAAAATTCTAAAAAAGGGTCGCCTTTTTTAATAGACAACCCTTTTTAATTTATATTCTAATTTACGAATCTAATCAGGCTTTTGAGGTAAGCGATTTGAAAAATACGAATCCAAAACCTAAAGTAAGCATACAGTGGAATGGAAACATCCCAAAATCATTGAGACGAACAGCACTATATAATCCAAAAGCAAAGTACAACATTAGTAAAAACTCTACAATCATATTAGGTGATAGTTTGGTGTTGATATACTTATTATTCTTCCAGCTATCACTTAGCGAACTAATATTGAATTTAGGTGTACGTACAAATTCACTGCGTTTTCCTGTATGCCCTTCAAGTACAGCAATAGTATTGTGGAAAGAAAAACCTAATGCTACCGAGAAAAATGTAAAAAATAACTTTACATAATTCAAAAAGTCATCAAAAGTCTTCCCTTGTAGGTTCTTATAAGTAAACCAATAGCAGATAAACAAAATAATAGTACTACTAATGAAGAAACTCGTAAAATGGAATATCCATCCTAAATGACCGTATTGATTTTTAAGGTATAACATTGGAATACTGAAAATGGCAGTGATAAACACCCATAAAAACATTGAGCTGTTCAAAAGATGCATTACCCCGTGAAATTTGGTCTTCCAACCTATATTTTTAGCAGTAAGCACACGAGTTACTGTCTTGCGGAAATTCTCAGCTCCCCCTTTATTCCAACGGAATTGTTGAGAGCGTGCCGCCGAGATAACTACAGGAAGCTCAGCAGGAGTCTCTACATCCTCCAAGTATTTAAACTTCCAGTTTTTGAGTTGCGCACGATAACTTAAATCAAGATCTTCTGTAAGAGTATCTCCCTCCCAGTTACCAGCATCATAAATACAAGCTTTACGCCAAATACCAGCCGTACCATTGAAGTTGATAAAGTAGCCTTTAGAGTTACGCCCCACTTGTTCAAGCGTAAAATGTACATCAAGAGCAAGAGCCTGTATCTTGGTAAGGATAGAATAATTGCGATTGATGTGTCCCCAACGGGTTTGTACAACCCCTATTTCAGGGTCTTTAAAATAAATAACAGTGCGTTTGAGCCAATCAGGTTGAGGTAAAAAATCCGCATCAAAAATAGCGACAAAATCACCCTTAGCAATCGCTAAACCTTCCTTTAGCGCTCCCGCCTTAAAACCTTCACGGTTCTCTCTGCGTATATGCTGAATGTCCAAGCCTGTAGCTTGTAATTCTTTGATAATAGCTGCTGTCTCCGCTACCGACTCGTCAGTAGAATCATCAAGTACCTGTATTTCAAGCTTATTGCGTGGATACTCTAACTTCGCAATATTTTCAAGCAAACGAGGCACTACGTACTTCTCATTGTAAAGTGGTAGCTGGATGGTTACGTAGGGAATCTCTCTTGGGTCAAGCAAGTTAAACTTAGGAGATTCATCATTTTGTTTGCGATGTTTGAGATAGTTAAGTAGTAAGCTAAGCATCGATAGGCTGTATAAAAATATCAGCACTAATGCAGTACAATAAATAATAATAACTGCGTAATTAACAATTGTTGCCATAAATTATCGTTTTATGTTCTTTCATTATTATTTTGCAAATGTACGCGTTTTTTTCATTCCAACAAGAAATTCTACGATTTTTTTTTATAAAACACAAATTAAACCTTTGATAATGAATAATAAAAATACTTCTTACCTCTTACTTCGTAACCTATTAGCTTACAGCAACCTTGGAGATAACTTGGAGAAAGCTTGGAGCAATCTTCTTTCTATTTTATTTATATAATGATTATCAGTTGTTTATAAAATAAAAATACAAAAAATACATTTTTTTTATTGCTATGTCAAAAAAACGTAGTATCTTAGCCCGCTAATTGTAATAAAAACCTTACTTTTACACAGTAAATAATTATGACAGAAGGAGAAAAACTAATCCCCGTTGATATCAGCGAAGAAATGAAATCAGCCTATATCGATTACTCGATGTCGGTAATTGTTTCCCGTGCTCTACCCGATGTGCGTGACGGCTTAAAACCTGTACACCGCCGCGTCCTTTTCGGGATGTACGAATTAGGCGTACTAAGCAACCGCCCCTATAAAAAATCTGCCAGAATCGTAGGGGAAGTACTCGGTAAATATCACCCACACGGCGATACTGCTGTATACGATACTATGGTGCGTATGGCTCAGTCTTGGAGCTTGCGCTATATGATGGTAGACGGGCAAGGTAACTTCGGTTCAGTCGATGGCGACTCTCCCGCTGCAATGCGTTATACCGAAGCCCGTATGCGAAAAATCTCTGAAGAGATGCTCGCCGATATCGATAAGGATACTGTCGACCACCAACTCAATTTCGACGATACCCTACAAGAACCTACCGTACTACCCACTCGCATCCCCAATCTATTAGTCAATGGGTCTGCCGGTATTGCTGTAGGTATGGCTACCAATATGGCTCCCCATAATCTTAATGAAGTAGTAGATGGTACCATAGCTTATATCGACAATCCCGATATAGAAATAGACGAACTTATCAAATACATCAAAGCCCCCGACTTCCCTACAGGAGGTATTATATATGGATATGAAGGCGTGAAAGAAGCCTTCAAAACTGGCCGCGGACGCGTTATTATGCGCGCCAAAACCGAAATCCAAGAAGTAAAAGGAAAAGAATGTATTATCGTAACCGAAATCCCTTATCAAGTAAATAAATCGGATATGATAGCCAAAACAGTAGACCTCGTAAAAGAAGGAAAGCTCGAAGGTATCACCGATGTAAAAGACGAATCATCAGGGCGTGGTGGTATGCGCATCGTATATATCCTTAAACGTGATGCTGTAGCCAATGTAGTACTTAATAACCTCTTTAAACATACACAACTCCAAACCTCTTTTAGCGTAAATAATATCGCCTTAGTAAATGGTCGTCCAGAGTTGCTTAACCTTAAAGACCTTATTCAGCATTTCGTAGACCACCGTTACAATGTAGTCTATCGCCGTACCGAATATGAATTGCGCAAAGCTAAAGAACGGATACACATCTTAGAAGGCTTTATGAAGGTAATGGCTACTGAGGATACAATGGGAAAAGCGATTGAAATTATCCGATTCCATGACAAGCCTAAAGAGGATTTAATAACAGAGTTTGACCTTACTGATATCCAAGCTGAAGCAATTTTAGCTCTCGCATTACGTCGTATCAATAAAGCCTTAATCCTACAAACTAAGGAAGAATATGAGCAAATGCTCGCTGTGATTAAGGATTTAGAAGACATCTTAGCTCGTAAAGAACGCCGAACTGAAATTATCAAAGAAGAACTTCTCGAAATAAAAGAAAAATACGGCGATGCCCGTCGCTCTACTATTGAGTATGCAGGAGGCGAGTTTAGTGTAGAGGATATGATCCCCGATGATAAAATGGTCATTACCATTTCTCATGCGGGTTATATCAAACGCACTTCCCTCAGTGAGTATAAAACACAAAGTAGGGGAGGAGTAGGTCAAAAAGCCTCTACCACTCGCGACCAAGATTTCTTAGAACACCTTTTTGTAAGCTCCAATCACCAATACCTATTGTTCTTTACCCAGAAAGGTAAATGTTTTTGGATGCGCGTCTATGAAATCCCTGAAGGTAGCAAAACTGCCAAAGGTCGTGCTGTACAAAATCTTATCAATATAGAACAAGACGACAAAATTAAAGCCTTTGTGAGTGTTCAAAATCTCAAAGATGAAGAGTATATCAATAACAACTATCTCATTATGGCTACCAAGCAAGGTACTGTAAAGAAAACCTTGCTCAAAGAATACTCCCGCCCACGTCAGAATGGTATCAATGCCATTACTATTAAAGAAGGCGATGAGCTTATCGAAGCTAAACTTACCTCAGGCAGTAGCCAGCTGATGTTAGCAGTGAAATCAGGTCGTGCAATACGTTTTGGAGAAGACAAAGTACGTGCTGTAGGGCGTAATTCTCAGGGAGTACGTGGTATCGACCTCGACATCGAAAATGATGAAGTAGTAGGTATGATAGCTATCGAAAACCCACGCGAAGAAACCGTATTAGTTGTCTCTGAAAATGGTTATGGAAAACGTTCATACATCGATGACCCCGAAACACACGAAGCTGTATATCGTATTACTAACCGTGGAGGTAAAGGGGTAAAAACTATTTCTATTACTGAGAAAACAGGTCAATTAGTTGCTATCAAGAGTGTTTTGGAAGGCGAAGACTTAATGATTATCAACAAATCAGGTATTGCAATACGCCTCTCCATCGATACACTGCGCATCTCTGGACGTGCTACTCAAGGTGTAAAACTCATCAACATCAAAGGTAAAGATTCTATTGCTGCCGTTACCAAAGTAATGAAAGAAGACGATGATGAAACCGATACTACTGAGGAAGTAACACCTTCTACCGAAGAATAAAAATCTGTGTTCATAATTAATAAAGAAAGGTCAAACGGAAGTTACTTCATTTCTCTTTAGGTAAGAACTTACTTCCGTGATTACCTTTCTTTTTTTATTTTATACTATGGGAAAAACAATCAACATACAAAAAGTTGCCCTTAGGCAAAACGCCCTTT
>CAUQUO010000088.1:0-6409 GCA_963521335.1 uncultured Capnocytophaga sp. | reverse complement strand
ATGCAAAAATAATAATTTAAAATAACTTACAAAACTTTATAACAGCCCTGCCTCCGAAGGGGGAGATGCGATGCAAAAGTGATAATATTCTGTTAATCAGAGATTATTATTTTTCAACTCTTGATTCATGTTTTAAATCTGACGATATAATGAATAGAATATTTGCTAAAAATGGTTTTCTTTGGCTATTGGTATTGATGGTATGTTTGGGATATCTTATGCCTTATCGAGAAAGTTATAACAAGTATTTCAACCTTGGTGTTTTTATAGACTGGGGTATTGTGGTTATCTTCTTGCTTTATGGACTGAAGTTGAATTTGCGGGAGGTGTTGAATGACATCAAGAACTGGAGGTTGCATCTGCTGGTGCAGGTAAGTACGTTTGTATTATTTCCGCTTTTAGTAATTCCTTTTTATGGGATAGTGCAAGGGAGTGCGTATTATGTATTGTGGCTTTCTATATATTTTTTGGCATGCTTGCCCTCTACGGTATCGTCGTCGGTAGTGATGGTATCGATAGCGAAGGGGAATGTACCTTCGGCGATTTTCAATGCTTCGATATCGGGGTTGATAGGGATTTTTGCGACGCCTTTGTTGATGCGTCTTTTTATGGAAGGAGGCGAAGAAGGCAGGGCAGACCAAGGTGCTATTATACAGCAATTGCTTTTGAAGGTACTTTTGCCTATTGTATTGGGGTTGTTGCTCAATAGGTTTTGCAAGCGTTTTATAGAGCGTTATGGGAAGCTTATAGGGAAGTTTGACAGGCTTATTATCTTGCTGATAGTGTATGAGAGTTTTTCGACGGCTTTTGTAAACCGAGTATTCAGCAGTGTACCGGGAATTAGTTTTGTGATTATTGCGGGGGCGTCGGTAGGTTTATTTTTCATCGTATATGGGGTATTGGGATGGGTAGCAAATCGGTGGCATTTCAATGAAGAGGACCGTATCACGGCGCGTTTTTGCGGGTCGAAGAAATCGCTGGTACACGGGAGTTTATTTATGATGGTTTTAGGAATTCCTGATGACAATAAAGTACTGTTTTTGTTGCCTATCATGTTGTATCACAGTTTTCAGTTGTTTTATGTAAGTTGGCTTGCGAACAAGCTTGGGGCGAGGGATAGGAATGGTGTATTGTAATATCAAAATAATTGTATAATTTTGCGGTTTTAGAATATTATTGCCAATCAAGGGTTAATATTGATTTAAAACCTCCCCCCTAATTGACTTACTCGGCAATTGCCGACAACCTCCGAAGGGGGAGATGCGATGCAAAAGATATAACATATTGTTAATCAGTGATTATTATTTTTGAACTCTTGATACTATTTTAAAAGAATATAATATGGAAGTAACCTATGAAGATGAGGATTTCAGTTTAGATCTCGACCGAGAACAAGATTGGTTTGAAGGTGATATTCTCTATACCGATAAACAAATAATATTTGGTGTAGAAACTACCGAACTAAGCACACTACAAAACCTCTTAAAATCTTTTAAAAATCTTACTAAGGATAATTTTAATCTGTGGATAGAACACCTGAAAACCTTTGCTGCCGAAAAACTTACCGACTTAGCTAATAAGTGGCTAAAAGAAACAGGAGTTACTACTCCTATGATTACTCAAAAAAGCTTTGCTTATCGTATAAACATCACCAGTATAATTCTCTTTGACGACGAGCGTTTCTGTATCTATTTTGATGATGACGATATGTTCTGTGGACACGCTATTACCGTATACGGAAACCTCAACGGCGAGCTCGAAGAGGCTACTATTGAGGGGTAGAATGATTGACAAAGAAATAAACCCTATGGACTCACAGTTTCTCATATACCAAAACCAAGAAAGGGAACTATACAGAAATTCAGTTGTTGCAAATTTTGCAACAACTGCGACCGATGGTAAAAACTATCAGGTAGAATATTACAATCTTGATGTGATCATCTCAGTAGGTTATTGAGTAAAATCACAACAAGTCCATAGAAAAATCAGCTCAAGAGTATGAAAAATACCAAACTAAGCAATGCCAAATAGAACGTGTGAACAGCCTTAAAGAATTGGAGGACGACCTGAAACAATTAACAAATTAACTCTTTTCTTCCTTAATCTAAAAAACAGTGATTTCAAAAAATACCATAGATAAAGTATACGACCAAATGCGGGTGGAGGAAGTCATCGGCGACTTCGTCCAACTCAAGCGCGCAGGGTCTAATTACAAAGGATTGAGTCCGTTCTCCAACGAGCGGACGCCCAGCTTTATGGTCTCGCCCGTAAAGCAAATATGGAAAGACTTCAGTAGTGGCAAAGGCGGGAATGCCATTGCCTTCCTGATGGAACACGAGCACTTCACTTACCCCGAAGCCATTCGCTATTTGGCTAAAAAATACCATATAGAGATTGAGGAAAACGAGCAATCTACCGAAGAAAAAGCACAAGCCGATGAGCGCGAGAGCCTCTATATCGTCTCAGAATACGCCCAACAATATTTTCAGGACACCCTTTTCAATACCGAAGCCGGCAAAGCTATCGGTATGACCTACTTCAAAGAGCGCGGTTTTACCGAGGAAACCATCCAGAAATTCCGCTTAGGCTTCTCGCCCGACGAGTGGACAGCCTTCACCGATAACGCCCTTGCCAAAGGCTATCAGTTGGAATTCTTAGAAAAAACAGGACTTACTATCGTCAATGGCGACCGTAAGTTCGACCGCTTCAAGGGGCGCGTAATGTTCCCCATACACTCTATGAGCGGACGCGTATTAGGCTTTGGGGGGCGCATCCTCACCAACGACAAGAAACAAGCCAAATACCTCAACTCCCCCGAAAGCGAGATTTACCACAAGAGCAAAGTGCTGTACGGCATCTTCTTTGCCAAACAAGCCATCGCCAAAGCTGATAACTGCTATCTAGTAGAAGGCTATACCGATGTAATTCAAATGCACCAAAAAGGCATCGAAAATGTAGTAGCCTCCAGCGGAACAGCACTTACACAAGACCAAATACGGCTCATTCACCGCCTTACCCCTAACATCACAGTGCTGTACGATGGCGATGCCGCTGGCTTGCGGGCTTCTATTCGCGGGGTAGACCTCATCTTGGAGCAGGGTATGAATGTGAAAGTCTGTACCTTCCCCGAGGGAGACGACCCCGATAGTTTTGCTCGCAAAACCGCCTACGAAGACCTCGTATTATACCTCGAAAACAACGCCACCGATTTTATTCGCTTCAAAGCCTCCCTCCTAATGCAAGAGGCACAGAACGACCCTATCAAAAAAGCCGAAACCATACGCGATATGGTAGAGAGCATCTCTAAAATCCCCGACCTTATCAAGCGGGAAGTATATGTGCGCGAGTGCGCTACCATTATGGATATCTCGGAGCAAGTGCTCTTCTCTACTTTGGCGCAAATCCTCAAAAAGGACTTTTATGAGGGGCAAAAAGTAGAGCGCAAGCAAAAAGCCGCGATGCAGGTAGTGCAAACGCCAGAAGAAGCCCAAAAACGGACGATAAATCGTTTGGAGGTATTGGAACACGATTTGGTAAAAAATCTTCTTTTATACGGCAATAAAGAGTGTATTTTCAGCGATACGATATTGGTAGAAGAAGAAAACGGAGAGCTTAAGGAGAAACAAATACAACAAACGCTTAAAGTTTATGAGAAAGTATTTTTAGAACTTCAAGAAGATGAGATAGAGTTTGCTAATCCTAATTTCAAGCAAATTTATGAGCTATTGATGGCAAAGCTACAAGAGAATCCTCATTACAATATAGACCACATCGCTAATGAGCTACCGATAGAACTGAGTGAGAAAGTATCGACAATAATGATGGAAGATGAAAACGAACAGTTGCACGACTGGACACTCAGAGATATTGTGCCTAAGCAAAAGGATGCCCATATAGACAGCATAATAACTGATATCATTCTCAATATACGGAATTTGCTCGTTCATCACCTCATTCAAAGTTCTTCGGAGCTATTACACAATGCTACTGAAGAAGAGAAAAAAGAAATATTGGAGAGTATTGTGAATTATATTCAGTTGCAAAAGCTCTTGGCTAAGCGACTCAATATCGTAGTGAATTATTAGGGAGAGATAGGTGTTTAGCTATTAATCCAGTGATTGGTTGCTCCGAGATTTTTATTCTGAGTTTATAAAAAACAAAAGAGACCAGCATTAAAAGCTCTGTTTTAAACTTTTAATGCTGGCCTCTTTTGTTAATAATCAATTGTTAATTGTTAATTGGAAAGGTCTTTCCCGATATCTTTTCGCCAGTAAGCACCTTCAAAATGTATTTTACTGATATTGTTGTAGGAGCGTTGTAAGGCTTCTTTGAAATCATCACCTAAAGAAGTTACAGCTAACACACGACCGCCAGCGGTGAGGAGTTTGCCGTCTTTAAGGGTGGTACCGGCGTGGTATACAGTGCTATCTGTTACTTTTTCAGTGCCGGTAATCTCTTTTCCTTTCTCGTAATCCTCAGGATAACCTCCTGATACCATTACCACCGTAGTAGCACTCTGTGGGGTTACTTTCAGCTCTTGTGAAGCCAAAGTGCCGTTGTACAACGACTGGAATAACGGGATGAGGTCGCTTTCTATACGTGGGAGAACGGCTTCGGTTTCGGGGTCTCCCATACGCACATTGTATTCTATCACGTAAGGTTCACCGTCTACTTTTATGAGTCCGATGAATACAAAGCCTTTATATACAATGCTTTCCTTGTGCAATCCTGCAATAGTAGGCTTTACGATGCGCTCTTCAATCTTCTGCATAAAGGCTTCATCGGCGAAAGGCACTGGCGAAACAGCCCCCATACCGCCCGTGTTGAGCCCTGTATCACCTTCACCTATGCGCTTATAGTCTTTGGCGGTAGGCAATATCTTATAGTCTACTCCATCGGTGAGGACAAAGCAGCTGAGCTCAATGCCTTTGAGGAACTCTTCAATCACCACTTTGGTACTTGCTTTGCCAAATTTCTCGTTGATGAGCATACGGCGCAATTCGGCTTGAGCTTCTTGTAAATCTTCGAGTATCACTACCCCCTTGCCAGCTGCCAAACCGTCGGCTTTGAGTACATAAGGGGCTTTCATAGTGCTAAGGAAAGCGCAACCTTCGTCTACTGTATCCTTGGTAAAGCTCGCATATTTAGCCGTGGGGATGTTATGGCGCACCATAAATTCTTTGGCGAATTCTTTACTGCCTTCGAGGGTAGCACCTTGCTGTGAGGGACCTATCACTTGTACGTGAGTGAGTTCTTTATCGTTGGCAAAGAAATCGTATACCCCTTGTACTAAAGGGTCTTCAGGACCTACCACTACCATTGCAATCTGTTTTTCAAGCACAAAGGCTTTGAGCGCTGGGAAGTCGGTAGGGCTGATAGCTACATTGGTAGCTACAGTGTGGGTGCCTCCATTGCCAGGGGCGATGTATAAGGTGTCGCAAAGCGGACTTTGGTGTAGTTTTACGGCAAAAGCGTGTTCGCGACCGCCAGAGCCAAGGATAAGTATGTTCATTTTTGTTTGACTATATTTTTTTCATAAGGGATTATTTCTTCAATAACTACTCCATTCACTTTTTTAAAAGCTTCATATTTGTCTTTTTTTCGTTGTAAAGAATTGTATTCAAAGGGGATTATTACCTCTCCTTGTTTATTAACAGCACCCCATTTGTTGTTTTTCATTACCTCGGTACAGGGCATAGTGTAACCAAAAGGAATTACATCCTCATATATCAGGGGAATTATTTCTTTTCCCCCAATATTTATGAACCCCCATTTCTTATTTCTTTCTACAGCATACAAACCATCATCGCCGTAAGGTACTTTTATATCATCGTATATAAAGGGAACTATTATTTTTTCTTTGAAATCAATAATACCCCACTTACCTTTTTCTTTTGCCCATAGAAAATCATTAGTGCATTGGTATATTTTTTCGTATTTCAAAGGAATTATATTCTTATTATTTATGTCTACAATTCCTTTCTTTCCCTCTTTTCCTACAATGAATAAATTCTTCTTTGCAAAAACTGCTTCTACGCTATCATATTCTTTCCTATAAGGAAATCTTCCTATGAGAAGAGTGTTGTAATAAATACCTGTATGAGTAAAAATATTAGGAAGTGAATCCAAATCAATTGTATTATCTTCTTGCCCCATCGCTTTTCCACTTAATAAAAGTATAAGTAATAAAATAACCCGTCCCATCTTACTTTTTATCTTCTAATGTTGCCATAATGTTGCCATTGAAATCTATTTGTATAGATTTATTATCTAAATAAACCGTAAAAAAAGTATCAGAATAAGCAATGTCCTTTATATATTTGTATTCACAATGCACTATTTCCTCTCCCTTTCTTGTCACGTCCTAAAATTGGTTTACAGTTATTTTGTCAGTTTGAGTGACATTTAT
>CAUQUO010000087.1:0-6525 GCA_963521335.1 uncultured Capnocytophaga sp. | reverse complement strand
GCCTATATCAAATCCTGCAACAGATGTCCCTGATTTTATTTCATCATTGTAATTCATATTTTTAATGTTTCATTCTTTATGATCTATGATTTAAAATAAAGTATCAAATTCATTTACAACGCTATGAATTGCGACATAATTCTTTTAATTTTATTGTAAAACTGTTTAGTACAGCTGTTAGGATATTTTTATCCTCTATAAAATCCTTTTTCTTCTAATATTTCTCTCTCACAATAGTCTATAGAAATAAATGTAGTAATGACATTAAAAGTTAAATCATATAACATAGGAGGAAATTTACATTCATAAATTACTTCTCCATTAAATTTGCGATAATATAATTCGTTATCTTTGTAGGTTGGGCATTCTATAAGACTATTATAAGACAATAAAAAGTCAAACAAATAATAAAGACCTGAAATAAAACTATCAAAGGTTGATGGCTCTTTTCTTGTTGAATAATAAACTTCTTGTTTTATGGAACACCAATCAAAGTTAAAATGAAATGGCAAAAATACCATTTTATTAAATCCTTGCAAATTAGAATTTAGATATATTGCTTTATAATTAGCTAAATTACTTCTTAACACCCAATCTTCTAATAATAAGGTGTTTTTCTGTAATATAGAAAGATAAGGAGTATTGAAATCACTATCTATTTGCAATAATTCATCTCTTATTTTCTCATAAAAATAATTCCATTTTTTCATAATGTACTATAGGGAGGTAAAAACTCTTCTGAGACAACCATTATTCTATTTCTATAGAAAACCCAGTCAAACCTAACATTTCCTTTGTTTTTATAGGTAAGAAGCATCTGAGAAGGGATGTTTTTCATATATTTCCAATCAGAATTAGTAGGATTTTCTAAATCTGATAACTCAGCATTGTAAAAGAACTGGGGCACCCCTGCTCTCCAGCGTGTTGTAGTCATAAACCATATAAATAATTTTTCTTTCATAGTTTTTTATAAATAAACGTTGACTTTCATTATTGTACAGTGCTACATTATATAGCATCATAAGCATCTCCGTATGAGATAAAATCTTCTTGTAGCCAGTACCATTGTTGTCCTTTGCAAGCATAGATTCGCTCCAACAATTCTGTAAAACTCTTAGCAATGATAGCCTGCTCGCCTACTACCCCATAGCGATCCCAAAAGCTATCATAACAATATCCCCATCTGTCTTTTGACAAATCAATGGTGATATATTGAGAGTGGCTATCATCAGCTATAAGAAACCAATTATGACTCATATCCTCCTTATGTTCCTCTCCTATAAGTACTTTATTGGCTCTTTCAAATTCTGTTAGCCCCACTATTTTTATCGAATAGGGAGCCTCTGGAAAGAAAACAATAGAATGATAGTTCTCCAAATAAAACGTCAGATCTTCAGGAAGTCCTGAAGGCACATTTTTATGAGGTATAGACAATTTTTGAACCATACACTCTTTGTCTCTCTCTATTTCTACAATTATTTCATTGATTTTTTGCATAAGATGAACTGAACACCAGCTACTTTCCTAATTTTATTTCTTCCCTTTAAGGGTATAAGTTCTTTCTAAAGATATATCAATCAATCGTTTTGAACTATCAACTATGTATTGAGATAAATCATTGTAATCATTAAAGTCAAAAGGAACTACGACAGAATATTTCTCATTGACTTTTTTGTAAAATTATAAAATTGGTCTATATATTCCTCTTTTATAGATATAGGACTAAGTATACAATTTGTCTACCAGTTCCTCTGCCAATTTTCCTGATTCTGTCAGTTTATAATCTTTATCAAAGCCATATATATCAAGATAATCTAATGCTAAATCTCTTATTTTATCCATATCATCTTCAGATAACTCAATAATGACTATATGATTATCCTTATAAAAAACGTTAGTAATTATAGATTGTTTTATTAAATCTTGCAAAAAATAATATTGTTTTATCGTTAATTTCACTCTTTGCATAATCTTTTTGCTTTTTTAGTTGAAGTTGGATTAACAGATATATCCATTTTTATTTAGATAAATTGGTGTTTGTTGATTGTTACTTATTTCTAAAAATATTCCTATCTTCTAAAGAAAAAAGACGGGGTGTTTACTTCAAACGGATAGGATATATTCCATAAATTAACTATTCCTCTACTTTGGGATTATCTTTTAACCATTCTTGGATATTCTTTGCTTCATTAAGTAAAAGGGCTCTATCTACATCTGAATTGTCATTAGGGATACACTCAACGTTGATATAGACTTGCTCTCTTGGCTGATTGATTGAGAAAACACCTTCCTGATCCATTTTTTGCATCGCTTGTACCATTGCCGAGATTCTTAGTTCAAACTCTCGTTCTATTTCATCTTCGTCTTCCATCTCAAAAATACTAGGATATGTATCTAACAAACTTTGAACAGGCTTGAAATATTCTTCACCAAAAGCGTAATAAGGCGAATCGGCAAAGTTCCATTTGTATAACCAAATTTCCTCTTTGGGATGTTTAGGTATCTCTCTGTCCAAGGCTTCATAAGACCAAGCCGACAGAATAGGTGCATAGCCCTCAGCAGGAGCAAGTAATACACAATTGTAATAATGTTCCTTGTTCTTAAACAATTCCAAGAATGCTTCTTTAGCACACTTATAGATAAGCTGACTTAATGCTTCTGTTCGCGCTTCTTCTGTCATTTTAATTTGATGCTATTTGTTGAAAATATTGAGGGTTTATTACCTAATTATGGTAAAGTGGTATGCTCTAAAATGGTTATAAACTCGCTGAATGTATTGCATATAAAGTAGGTATTACAATCACTATTGGAAGCCTCAAAAAAATGAGAATGATCATAGTAATAAATACCTTTAGAAAAATCATCATTTTCTACAGTTACTAGAAGAATCATTCCTCCACCAAAATCACTCCCTATGACAAGGCTTTTGCTCGGAAAATCCTCACTGAACTCTTCATAGGTTTCTATACATTCTTTTATGTCATAGAAAAGTTCAAACATAATGTATTCCTCTATATCCTCTACATAGAAATAGGCTTCATCAATGGTAGCGCCGTCATTTTGGGCTAAAAAATTAAAATAATCATCGGGCAAGGTAAAGCCTAAAAACTCCTGAAAAGCAAGGGCTTTTGCTTCACTTCCTTTATTTATTGCTTTTATTTTCATACTTGTAAAATGTTATACTTGTTATTTTGTGTTTCCTCTTATATTACTGGTTTAATACATTACCCCCTAACGACTCCATATTGTTTGAGAATAGTTATTGTCCAGAGGAGATTTCAAGATAGATTTCAACATCTTATTATCATCATACTCAAAAGTATGAATCAAAGTTCCTCCTTGAATACCTTTTATATTAAATTGCTTTTTTATGATTTTAGCAAGTTTATTACTATCATCATAAATGTACTCTTCTTCTCCTCCTCCCATTGTTCCTCTGGAGTAGACCTTTGTTATCCTTTTATTATCATCAAAGATAAAAAAGCTAACATTTAAAAGTTGTTTTGTATTGTCAAAAAAGACACTTTTGGTATAATCTTTTTCATATAGTAGGAATTGATAATAAAACTGCTCTGGGATACTAATACCTTCTTTTACTTCTATAAGGTTATTTTCTTGATCAAACCCATAGATATAGAGTCCTTTTGTACTCTTTATTTTATTAATGTCCTTTATTGTTCTTCCTTGCTTGAGCCCTACTCTTTGAAAGGAAAAAGGAGTTATTTCATAGAAAGGTCCTTTGTAATACGCTCTTTTTGAAATTTTGTTTTCTACATCATTCTCAAAGGAATCAAACATTCCCTTATGGGCATCAAAAATTATACTTAACTCTTCTTGTGTCATATATTTAAATTTTAAAAGTTCATCTGCAATAGAACTTAATTTATTATTTTGTGTATTATGGATTGGTAAATGAACCTTAACAGCGTATTTAATTCATTTCCTAAACCATTTTTCAAACCGACCATAAATTCCTTTAAAACTAAATCCTTTGGCAAATGGGATATATAATCAATATCATTATAAGGATATGGCAAAACAAAGCATATCTTTGTACTTGCCATAATAGGTGTTAGTGCAAGAAATATTGAGAATCTCTCCTTTTTCAGAGGTGTTGTTTTTATATTCTTGTCAATAATATAGCGATGTATTTCATTGCTTTTGCCTTTGCTGAATATACTTCTACCTCTTGCAAATACAAATGGGGAAAGTATGAGTTTATATTCTCGCCTATATCAAATCCTGCAACAGATGTCCCTGATTTTATTTCATCATTGTAATTCATATTTTTGATGTTTCACTCTTTATGATCTATGATTTAAAGCCTTACAAATAAATAGACTTGTTTTTATATGGGCGTTTGCATCACATACCCAGCTATCGCTGACTTTCCTACATAACATACTACAAAAGCTTTCTCAAAACCTATTCTTACCTTTTATCTCTTACCTCTTACCTTATAAAGCCTATTTCCTTACTATCAGATAAATGCAAAAATAGCTCTTTAAACTTATAGCTTACAAGAGGAACTCCTATTGTAGGCAATATATCAAATGTATTGATATAATCATCTAACTTATCCACCTTAAAAACTAAAGGAGTTTTAACATTTATTTTCTCCCCAGAGCGGAAATCTAACCAACTTACAGGGTTTTGTTCTTCACTATAAGCAAAACTAACATCTCGTTTGTAAAAATGAGAAAGTTTATAATACATAACCTTTAATTATTTTTTTATGAATGATATTATATAACACAACACCAACTTTGTTAATTATTGATTAAAAAGACTATCTTCTATCCCCTACCCCCTCCCATTCTATATTTTCCAATAGATCTATAGGTAAGTTTAATGCTTTATATTTAAGAATAGATTCATCTTTTAAGTAATTAAAATCTTCTTTTCTATTTAAGTATTTCAAAATGCATAAAGCTTGCAAATCATTATTATTTTTTATATTCCATTGAACCAAGAAGTCCCAATCAATAGCTTTTTGTATCCATATTTGTCCATTTTCAAAAAGAGTAATAAGATCATCTTTATAAAATTCCATTTCCGAACTATTACTGATAGAACAGTTTTGTATCTTTATAGTTTGAAAAACAGCATCAAGTTCTCTCCAATTATAAACCCCACCTATCACAGGAGGTCTTTTTTTAATATATTTAAGAAGCCTTTTCTTCACCCGATCAGGAATATCACGCTTTTCTATAGAACTTAATTCTATCTGATTGTTTATACAAGCTATTTCTTCTTGAAGTATTTGCAAAGAAATATCTAATAAATAATAATCCTGCCCTTGTTTCTTCCTTAAATCAAAAAAGTAGCCATAAAAAAGTTGAGCTTCTTCTTTCAAAGAACCAATATAAGCAGTATATTTATCATCAAAATACAATTCAGCTTTTAGCATGCTATCATCTAATATATTTCTAATTTCATTGATTATAGACTCCATAATTCTATTCAAACTACACTTGTTGTATCATTAGTTTTTTATCCATTTAAAGGATCAATATAACTATTAATCCAAATTAAATAATATTTTTTATATTCATCTTCTAATAAAACTTTTCTTTCTAAATAATCCACAATATCTTTATTTATACAGTTTTGCACCCAAATATCAATAGCATCAAAAACCTCATAATTAAAAGATTTACTAGCCAAAGGAAATAAATCAATCATAAAAATCAATGCCTGTGTAGGATGAGTTTCATACAACTCCTCATATGCACACATCTTTCTTTGAACAAGTTCATAATCATTCATAAATATTTCGATAATTAGTATATATACACCACACTTCCCATCACACCTCCCGTGCGGATCGCACCTAAAGAAAATTTTTCTACCATTAGCTATTTTAACAGATTCAAGCCACAAATTCAAACATTCAAATTGAAGTACAAAGGTAAGAATTATTATCTAAAAAACAATGCAAGCCAAACCGGACAGTAAAAAAACTACCCTAAAATTTTATAGATTTATAATAGCTTAGGCTATTTTCAAAATTTACTAATTTTCAAAATTGTTAATTTATATTTGTAAATTAGCTTCAAATTTCGTAGTTTTGTGTGTTACTACACTTTGCCAAAGTTTTAATTGCTCGTTGTGCTACGACCTTTGGCAAAGTTGATTACTCTGACAATCAGTTGCTTTTTGGGTATATTGTAGGGGCGTTTTGCAAAACGCCCATATAAATAAAACTTTTCAAATACCCTCAATGGAGCTTTTAAATGCAAACGCCGTATAACCGTGGATATTGTGTTGTGAATTGATTTCAAATTTTGTAGTTTTGTGCGTCACTACACTTTGCCAAAGTTTTAATTACTCGTCATGCTACGACCTTTGGCAAAGTTGATTACTCTGATTATCAAAAGCTTTTATAGTATGTTATGTAAAAGCATTTTGTAAACGCCCACATAAATAAAACTTTTCAGACACCCTCAACGGAGCTTTTAAATGCAAACGCTGCAAGTTCCACTAATAATTGCAATTTTAAGTAGTAATTTTTGATTAAACTTT
>CAUQUO010000086.1:0-6633 GCA_963521335.1 uncultured Capnocytophaga sp. | reverse complement strand
AATAAATGTCACTCAAACTGACAAAATAACTGTAAACCAATTTTAGGACGTGACAGAGGTAAGAGGGTATAGGATTTAGATAAGAGGTAAGAGGTAAGAGGGTATAGGATTTAGGGTATAGGGTATAGTAATATAATAAGTAATAAGTAATAAGTAATAAGTAATAAGTAATAAGTAATGACAAATAACGAACAAGTTAAGGATTTAGTGAATCGCCTGGGTGCGTTAAGGAGGTATCTTTGACATAGATGCCAAACGTATTGAAATAAGTAACGAAGAAGAGAAGACTTTTGCACCTGACTTTTGGGATAATGCCAAAGAGGCTGAAAAGGTGATGCGTGAACTTCGCACTCAAAAGAAATGGGTAGAAGATTATGAGGAAGCTGAAAGTCTTACCTCGGATGTGGAGGTGTTGCTCGACTTCTTTAAAGAAGGTGAAGCTACTGCCGACGAGGTAGACCAGCAATACGCACAAGCCCTACACGCTATTGAGGCATTGGAATTTCGCAATATGCTCTCTGATGAAGGCGATGCGATGAGTGCTGTACTGCAAATTACTGCAGGAGCAGGCGGTACTGAAAGTTGTGACTGGGCTTCAATGCTCTTGCGTATGTACACAATGTGGTGTAACAACCAAAAGTATAAGGTAAAGACGCTCAACTTCCAAGAAGGTGATGTAGCAGGTATTAAAACAGTTACTATTGAAATTGAAGGTGAATATGCTTTTGGTTATCTCAAAGGAGAGAATGGTGTACATCGCTTGGTGCGCATCTCACCTTTTGATAGCAATGCTAAACGCCATACCTCATTTGCCTCGGTATATGTATACCCGCTGGCAGATGATACTATTGAAATAGAAATCAACCCTGCGGATATTACCTTTGAGACAATGCGCTCGAGTGGAGCAGGCGGGCAGAATGTAAACAAAGTAGAGACCGCAGTGCGCTTACGTCACCACCCTACGGGAATTATTATTGAGAACTCCGAGACCCGCAGTCAGCTTGATAATAAAAACAAGGCGTTGCAATTGCTCAAATCGCAGTTGTATGAGATAGAACTCAAAAAGCGTCAGGCTAAACGCGATGAGATAGAGGCAGGCAAGATGAAGATAGAGTGGGGTTCGCAAATACGCAACTATGTAATGCACCCCTATAAACTCGTGAAGGATGTACGCACTAATTACGAATCTACTGATGTAGATAGCGTAATGAACGGCGAACTTGACGAATTTCTTAAAGCCTACTTAATGCTTATGGGCACAAGTCGCACGGGCGATACTGATTAATAGAATATAACTTTGCCAAAGGTTGTAGCACAACAGGCTATAAAACCTTTGGCAAAGTATTTTTTAATAATACAGCTATTTATGTACACCTATTTTACTGACAAATACAATTTAAAAATTATTTATTCCCATCAAGGGTATGGTAATTTCATACGATTATACAGAGGAATACCTGTGGAATTATTTTTTATGGATAAGGATATAAAATCATTTGATGATTTTTTGCCTTTTGCTGATACTGTAAAAAGTATAAATTTTTTGAGGTGCACTTTAGATGATTTGAGTGCACTTACTGAATTTAAAAAGCTCAAGGAATTATATATTTCTGATAGCATTATCCATTCAAAGCGATTTTGTCAATTTCTTCAGTTACCTTCTTTAAAAGAATTGACTATTTCTAATCAAAACTATCCAGAAGAAAATCCTTATGTACATTCGTTAGCAGAGGCTCATTTGCCTTCTCTGAGGAGTTTAGCCATAGGAAGTTTTGAAACAGATAGTTTAAAAGATGTATATTTACCTTCTTTACGGGAGTTGGTATTGCCTTATTCGGTTAATAGTTTGAAAGGAGCTTATATTCCTTTGCTTGAAAAATTGGATGCTGAACATCTTAAAGAAATAGATGTTACATTGCCTAAGCTCAAAAAATTACATATAAAATTGAAAGGTTTTGATTTCTATTCACTCAAAAATACCCCTAATTTGAGAGAATTGTATGCTATTCATACTTATTATGATGATCAACAAACTTTTGATGGCTTGGAGGTATGCAAAAAATTAAAATATATTGAGATGCTATCTTGTCCTTTTAAAAACTTTCTTCCGTTTAGCAAGTTGAAGTCTCTTGAGCATTTAAATGTAAGTTACGGCTCCGAAATAGAAAGTTTAGAAGGCTTAGAGCAATTGCCAAATCTAAAAGAGCTCTGTTTGTTCGACAATGATTTTATCAAAGAAATAGATGATATATCGCTTATTAAGAATTTAAAAAGATTAGAAATAGAAAAACATAAGGTTGCAAAAATAATAGATGAAATAGAGAAACGAGATATTGCGCTTTGGATAATACCAGATGAGAGTTGATAATGAACAAAGAAATTCAATTTTATTCAGATTATGATGGAAATGACCTCGCTTTATTAGAAATAAATAATGCGAGTGATAAAACTATTTTACAACTAAAAGAAATAGAGAATCATATTATTAGGCTTCGTTTTGAGGAATCTCCTAAATCTGAGAAGTTACAAGTGCTATCGGAGGTGCTGGCACAGCCTCATAAATCGGTGTTTATATTGCAATTGCTAAGAGAAAACAATCAAGAGGCTTGGATAAATATAGAGGATTTTAAAAGTGTATGGAATGTAGAGCAACTGTTTATTAGCAATAGAGATTGGGGATTTGATTCGCTCAAAGGTATTGAGTATTTTCAAAACCTAAAAGAATTAGTTTTGGTACTTCGGTATGATAAAAATGTAAGTCTTACACCTTTGGAAGCTTGCCATAAATTAGAAAAGATTAACTTAGAACTTCCTCTAACAAAAAAACAACATCAAGAGCTATCGATGTTGCAATCATTAAAGAAAATGAATGTGAGAGGCTTACAAACAGATTTACTTCAAGCAATGCCCGCTATGGAGTTTTTGGAGGTGCAAGGGCTACAAAGTACAGACCTCGACAAGAAGATGCCTAATTTAAAAGAATTGTTGCTATTCAATAGCAATAAGTTAGAAGACATCAGTTTTATTTCGGGGTTAATACATTTAGAAAGTTTATCATTTTTGGGAGCTAATAAAATTGCTACACTCCCTTCACTTTCTGAACTAAAACAACTTACCTATCTTTCGCTGATGAATATGAAAGAACTCACTGATATTTTCAGTATTAAAGAGATGAAGCAACTGCGCCATTTACGTATTGCTACCAATTCGTTTAGATTAGAAGATTTGTCTTGGCTTGTTCCTGAAGTATTTTCTTTTTTGGAAAGTATTACAATAAAACTCAAAACGATGAAAGAAACGAGGAACTTTTTGGAGAGATTTCCCGAGATAGGTAAGATACAATACGATTAGATTAAAAGAAATACAACGATTAAAACTATTTTAGTGATGCTATATGGAATTTGTTTTTGGTTGTTGAACAAGAATAAAGACAATATTTTATTAGACAACAGTGGAATAGAAATGTTTGAAGCTTTGAATCCACAAGGAAAGTTATTTACTATCCTTGAAGATTTAAGTACATATTATAAAATATCTTATGGTGATAAAGTATTCATTATACGAAAAGAAGCTATGAAAGTTATAGAAGGTAGTTTTTTAGAAATAGGTACTTTGGTATCGGTAGTAGTCAGTGGAAAACAAGCTATTATAAAAGATCGATATTGGCATTTTAAAGATAGTAAGCCTTTTTACATTTTATTAGGTAGCAGTAGAAGATTTTTTGAAGAAGAGTTGCTATATGAAGAAAGAAATATTAATATGTAGCGATTGTAATTATGACAATTTAGTAGCTGAGATTTATATAGATGATAAATATATAGCATTAGTTGGTTATGATAATAATGGTAATTTCTTTGTAGAAACACCTACTATCAAACTAATTAATGAGGATATGGTAACTCATAAAGTTGATTACAATGTATTTATTGAGTTATTAGAAGAAGCTAAAAACAGTTTAAAATGAATGATAAGATAGTAGTTTACCAAGTGCTAACGAGACTTTTTGGGAATACTAATACTACCAATAAAGCGTGGGGCACTAAGGAAGAAAATGGAGTGGGTAAGTTCTCGGATTTTACTGAGAAGGCTCTATTAGAAATAAAAAAGTTAGGAGCTACACATATATGGTTTACAGGAGTATTACATCACGCACTCACTACTGATTATACAGCTTATGGCATCAGTAATGACTTTCCGGCAGTAGTAAAAGGACGCGCGGGCTCTCCTTATGCCATAAAGGATTATTACACTGTAAACCCAGACCTTGCTGACAATCCCGCACAACGTTTGGAGGAGTGGGAAGCCCTTATAGCACGTACGCACCAGTGCGGACTGAAAGTGATTATGGATATAGTGCCTAATCACGTGGCACGCCGTTATGAGAGTATTGCTAAACCTGAGGGAGTAAGAAGTTTTGGTGAAGATGATGATATTTCGGTAACTTATGCAGTGAACAACAATTTTTATTACAACCCCAACGAGGCTTTTCAGTTACCTGATGGTATTTATGGCGAATATCACGAGTTTCCTGCTAAATGGACAGGTAATGGGGCACGTGCTTCTCAGCCCAATCGCAATGATTGGTATGAAACCGTAAAGCTCAACTATGGGGTACGCCCTGATAGTATTAAGGATTTTCCAGAACTACCTATAGGTTTTGAGAGTGAAGATACAGAAGTGCATTACCATTTTTGGCAAGACAAAACTGTGCCTAATACTTGGCAAAAGTTCAAAGATATTGCTTTGTATTGGCTTGAGAAAGGTGTAGATGGATTCCGTTATGATATGGCTGAAATGGTGCCTGTGGAGTTTTGGAGCTATCTCAATTCGGCTATTAAGCATCATAAACCAGAAGCTTTTTTGTTGGCTGAGGTGTATAACCCTAATGAATATCGCCCTTACTTACATTTAGGGAAGATGGATTACCTCTACGACAAAGTACAGCTATATGATACACTACGAGCTATCGTTAGCTACGGACATACCACTGATACCCTTGCCCCTATACAACACAACCTGTCTGATATTTCAGACCGTATGTTGCATTTTTTAGAAAACCACGATGAGCAACGTATAGCCTCACCAGAATTTGCGGGCTATGCCGAAAAGGCTAAACCTGCAATGGTAGTTTCTACCCTCATTGGCGAGTCGCCGGTGATGGTGTACTTTGGTCAGGAGGTGGGAGAGAGAGCGGCAGAATGGGCAGGTTTTGGCAGTCCGTCGCGTACTTCTATTTTTGATTATATAGGAGTCCCTGCTCATCAACGGTGGGTGAACCACAAGCAGTATGACGGAGGTCAGCTTAGTAATTCGGAGCGAGCATTACGCGATTTCTATCAGCGATTACTCAATTTAAAGATTAATGGTGCTTATATTGATTTGCATCAATACAATCGAGAGCACACCGTTTATTACAACGACAAAGTGTATAGTTTTGCGAGAGGGAATGAAGAAGAACAATGGGTGATAGTATGCAATTTTAGTGAACACGAAAGTTATGGTTTTGACTTGCAATTGCCAGCCTATTTGTTAGGCAGTTGGTTCTTGAATGATGGTACATATACCCTTAGCGATGCTCTTTACCACGAAAAGCAAACTACCCTATATATAGAAAATGGCAAAGGGAGATTGCGAGTAGATATAGCCCCTTTGGAGTCTTTAGTATTAGAATTAAAACATTAATCATTGTGAATATACATTTTATAGTAGCCCCCAGTACACATTTGCGTCCGCTGATGAAAGCACTCAGCGTTGAGCATCATATAAGTACGCTTCCGGAAGCGTTGTTGGGTAATATTGATTGTGTGGTAGTAGACCCCCACCTATCGGAGCATCACCCTGACCTGATACAAGCCCAAGAGTTAGGACTGAAACTCTTATCGCCTTCAACTTTTATATATGAATATTTTAAGGATAAAACACGTGTGGTAATAGCAGGAGGAGAAGGCAGGAGAGAAGTGTTAGCTCGTGTATTACATACTATGGCATTCTACAATAGACCTTTGAGCTATTGCTTTCAAGAGCCTATTGAGGGCGCTCAAACACACTTGATAGACACTGAATTTGTATTGATAGAGGCCGACGCACAAGGAGCTGATTTACGCCCTATTGTAGCCCTTATCACAGATATAGCTCCTACGGATAGTCTTGAAGTCTATGAAGCTTTTATAGGAGCTATTACAAAAGGAGGTATCTTGATTTACAACGAAGAAGACGCTACTTTGAGGGGTATGGTAGAGGCTAATGAAAACCCTATCAGGAAGATGGAATATCGCACCCCAGCCTTTGAGGTACAAAATGGAGAGACTTATCTTATCACCTCGGAAGGAGATTTACCGTTGGGATCTATAAGCGCTACATCGGTGGGGTATATAGAAGCCGCTAAGTGGGTATGCCAGAATATGGCTATTGATGAAGCCGATTTTTATGAGGCAATGGCAGATTATCATTTATAAAAAAAATCATTTATGGAAAAACTTTCTTTTACACCTATGGCACCGCAGTGGATTGCATTTCCTGCTTATACTGAATTTACGATAGGCTGGCGTATGGGCGCTGGCGAAGATTATAAATCTAAGTTTTGGGACTGGTATGAGTCCCTTACCCCAGCACAACAAAAAGAGTACCAAGCAC
>CAUQUO010000085.1:0-6809 GCA_963521335.1 uncultured Capnocytophaga sp. | reverse complement strand
AAATGTCACTCAAACTGACAAAATAACTGTAAACCAATTTTAGGACGTGACATTACTCCCTATCCCCTTTCCCCTCTTACCTCTTACCTAAAAACCGCCCGTGCGGCTCGCACCCCATTGTTCCCATTACTCCCATCATCGCCCGTGCGGCTCGCACCCCATTACTCCCATTACTCCCTATCCCCTTTCCCCTATTCCCCTCTTACCTCTTACCTAAAAACCGCCCGTGCGGCTCGCACCCCATTATTCCCATTACTCCCATTACTCCCATTATTCCCATTACTCTCATTACTCTCATTACTCCCATTACTCCCATTACCCCCATTACTCCCATTACTCCCATTATTCCCATCACTCCCATCATCGCCCGTGCGGCTCGCACCCCATTACTCCCATAAACATCTCCTCCTCTTATCTCTTACCTCTTACCTCTTACCTCATACCTTACAAACTCCTTGGAGCAATCTTGGAGCAATCTTGGAGCGTCCCCCTTAAATCCACAAATCGCCCAATTTGTTTATTTCCTAATACCGACTTATCTTTGCAGAAAAAAGATGATATACCTCCTATACGACAGCAGTTTTGAAGGCTTCCTCTCATCTGTCTTTGCCGTCTTTGAATACCGCTATACCCAAGCTACCATTATAGCGCAACACCGTTATATCCCAACGCTTTTCGGCGAAACACAAACCATATACACCGATGAAGCTAAAGCCAAAAGAGTAATAAATAAAATAAAAGAAATCTCAGGGGAAGAAACTGTAGCAATACTACTGAGAGCTTTTTTATCAGAAGAAAACGCAATAGAAAACCATCTGTTAGAGGTGATTCGTTTGCTACTACAACACCCCCAACAGATGGTATTAGAAAATTTTGCCAATGTCTCAGTCGCCCATATACGCAATGCTGCCAAAAGCGTAGGACGAGAAGCACATCGTCTTAAAGAATTTGTCCGTTTCGAGAAAATCGACAACCTATATTTCGCCAAGATAGCCCCCGCATTCGATGTATTGCCTTTAGTAATACCTCATTTCAAAAATCGCTTTTCTACCCAGCAATGGGTCATCTTCGATACCCAACGCTCCTATGGCTTTATATACGACCTTACTCAGGTAACCCTCTTTACTCCCGCCGATAAACACTTCGGAAAGATAACACAAAACACCCCCGATGCCTATCAAGAACTCTGGAAAACCTACTTCCAGCATATCAACATCACCGAACGTAAAAATACACGTTACCAACTCAGAAATATGCCAAAACGCTATTGGCAATACCTCCCAGAAGTAAACTAAAATGAAAGCGATAAAGGTCTATCAGTCGAGAAGATTTGTATTCCCTTTTGTGCCCATTCACGGTAAAGATGATCTCCTTTAGTAGCAGCACGCTTGTCTAAGTTGCCCAAAGTACCCAAAATAGCCGGTATCTTCAACGCATTCAACCGAGCGTAAAGACTCTCAGGAGCTACCTTTACCCCCGTAAAAGCAACCAACTTGTTTTGTGGAATGCCTGTAGCCAAAATACGCTCAAGCTCTTCCTCATTGCGCACCGTTACCGAAATCAGCATCTCAGGAGCCACTTTATAAAGCGCCTCTGCTTGCCCCGTATTATAACTGATTAGCACTACCTGTGCTTCCATCCCTTCAGCTCGCACCAAGTCTACTACCTTTTGGTATGAAATCCCCTTCTTAAAGTCAAGCATCAAATAAGCATTGTGCTGTTTGCACCACGATAGCACCTCTTTTAGTAGCGGGATACGATAGTTCGTAACGTTGCCCAAAGCATCTTTAAGGTTTACTTTCCGAAGCTCAGCAGTACTCATCGCCGATACCTCTCCATTACCAGTGGCTGTACGCCCCAGTTTATTATCGTGCATCAACAATAAGTCGCCATCGGTGCTTTCAAAGATATCAATCTCAAAACTTTGGATACCTTTAGAACAAAGATACTGAATGCTCTCCAAACAGTTCTCAGGATACCCCTTAAGACTTTCGCTTCCACCCCCTCGATGAGCAGAAATAATAGGCTTGTCAGCAAAATAAATCTCATTGGTAATCTCGCTATGTGCTACAATTTTACCAGAAGTAGCAGGGCTTTTGCACCCTACAAAAGCAATAAGAGCCAAAAGGCTACATAAAAATTTTTTCATAGTTCACAGTTTAGTATATTCTTTTATTCATTTACTAATATGGTCTCTCCACTCTCGGTCTCATACATTATCCCCAAGCGCTTCCCCTTTTTATGCGTGTTTGCACCGTCAGTAGCACTGTCCTTTACCGTCTTATATTTCGTGACTTTCTGCCCCTCACGCGTGATGATTTCCATCTCATCACCCTTCTTCTTTACGATTGTGAAGTCCTCACCCGAAAAGAAATCCTGCATATTGAGATTCATCACCATCGATACCATTAAGGCAACTGCAAAAACCATTGCTACATCAAAGAGGTTCACCACTACACTTAGTGGGTCAGCATCGTCATCTTTAAGTCGAGAGATACGGCGAGTTGTTTTCATCAGCTTACTTCTTTTGGGTTAATACACGACTTATATATTCAAGATTGTTGATTTCTTTACTGTACCAGCGTTGTTTGAACTGCAAGGTAACCAGCCCCACAAGGCTAATCACCAGCCCCACAACAGTAGTGGCGAATACCACTTGCATATTGCTCGCCATCTTAGAGATATCTCCCGTAGAGAGCCCAGTAAGCGCAGGACTCATAGCGATAAGCGTACCAATAAGCCCCAATACAGGCCCTACCTTGGCTAGTAGTTTAGAGGTGGCAATATCTTTCTCACCTTCGTTCTCAAAGTTAGAAATTATATAGTCGTAATAAGCTTCATCAGGATTGTGATCAAGCAAGTCGCGCAAATACTGAATGTAAAGAGAATTGTCGCGCTCTGGAAGTAGGTTTTTAAGCGCCTCTACCTTCTCAGCACTGAAGCCTTTAATAGCCTCATTGAGCTGGCGGTCGTTCTTGTATTTGGTGATAAAGCGGTTGTAGAAACTCCCTACCAAAAGGAGTGCCCGCACAAAAAGCACCAATAACACAATGATGTCGGGTATCAACAAACTATCGGATACCAAAAATAAGATTTGTGAAATTTCACTCATAGTTTTAATGTTAATATATTAATGTACCAATTGGCTAATCATCTCTATTTTATCTTTTGCCTGTTCATATCCATAGGTGTAGGCATGTTCTAGCATTTTAGTATTAAGTACGCCTATATTACTTAGGTTATGAAAGAACACAAGGTCGCTTTTCTTAAACTTCTTAGAGTAATTGCCGTCCATAGCAATATTGTAGATGCGTTGCATAAAGTGAAAGGAGTTGTTGAGCTCACGCTCTGTAATAGGCTCCAGCGGATTGATAAAGCTCCCTATAATCACATCGCACTGCCCTTTGATAGGTTCAATAGGAAAGTTGTCTAACAGTCCCCCATCTGAATAGAGACCATCGTCTATTTTTACAGGAGAAAAGTAAGGAGGCAATGCCGAAGACGCTATTAAAGGCTGAATGAGTTCCCCTTTACTGAAATAAGTTGCTTTCCCACTGAGCAGATTGGTAGCAGCTACTACAAGAGGTGTATGTAGCTCTTCAAAAGTCCTGTATTTAAAATGTTCGTTAAAGAACTTTGTATACTTGCCACTGTCTACCAAACCTACTTTTTTAAAGGTCAGCATAGACCATTTGAATACAGGAGTCTTCTTGAAGAAGGTGAGCATCTCTTCAGGAGGTACACCACAAGCATAGAGCCCGCCTACCAAGGCGCCTCCACTGGTACCCGATATAACCGATGGGCGTATGCCGTTTTCTTCTAAGGCTTTTAGCAATCCGGCGTGTGCTAAGGCACGCACCCCTCCCCCCGAAAATACTAAACCAAGTTTCTTCATAAATTATTTAATTAGTAAAAAAGCCAGCATCGCACTGAGGTAGGCTATCCCTGTCATAAATATCCATTGTATAGCTGTCCATTTCCAGCTATTAGTCTCTTTGTGCACTATCGCTACAGTACTGAGGCATTGCATTGCAAAAGCGTAATAGAGCAAGAGAGAGATACCTGTGCCAAGGGTATATACAGGGGTGCCATCGGGGCGTACCTCACTGCGCATTTTAGCCAAGATAGTGCGCTCGCCCTCTTCTCCTTCGGTGTCTAACTCGCCCCCTAAACTGTAAACAGACGAGAGCGTACTGATGAACACTTCTCGCGCAGCAAACGAGGCTACTACCCCTATGCTTATCTTCCAGTCATAGCCCAGCGGACGAAAGACGGGTTCTATACCCTTGCCTATATACCCCAAAAACGAGTATTCCAGTTGTTCCGATTCTATATAGTTAGCCTTCTGCTGTTCGCCCCATTGTTGCTCTTGTGCAAGTCTCTCGGCAGTGCTTTCTATGCTGTTGTATCGCTCGCCTATTCCGTGAGAGCCTAAAAACCACAAGAGGATAGAGATTGCTAAGATAAACTTCCCTGCTCCTGTAACGAATCCTTTGGTCTTCTCATATACTGTAATCCCTACGTTGCGCCACAAAGGCACTTTATAGTCGGGCATTTCGGCAATGAAAAAGCTTTTGTATTTTCCCATCTTCAGTATCTTATCTAAGATAAAAGCAGAAAGAAGTGCCATAGCAAAACCTAAGAAATACATCGCAAAGAACATCCACGCTTTGTAGCTTATCAGCATAAAATCGCCTTCAGGGATTACCAAGTTGATGATGATGAGGTAGACAGGTAGTCGCGCTGAGCAGGTCATAAAGGGGGTAACGAGTATAGTGATTAGGCGCTCTTTCCAGTTCTCTATATTGCGGGCTATCATCACGGCTGGGATAGCGCAAGCAGCTCCTGAAATCAGAGGGACGACACTCTTGCCGTTGAGCCCAAACCGGCGCATAATGTTGTCCATTAAGAAGACTACCCTACTCATATATCCGCTTTCTTCTAAGAGTGAAATAAAGGTGAATAAGATAGCGATTTGAGGTACGAATACCACAATGCCCGAAATACCAGTGAGAATCCCTTTGGTGAGCAAGTCAGTTAAGGGGCCTGCCGGCAATATATTTTCGCAGTAGGCTATGAGCCATTTGAAGCCCTCTTCGATAGCATCCATAGGGTAGCTTGACCAAGAGAATACGGCTTGAAAGATGACTAGGAGGATAAGGGCAAAGATAACATAGCCTAATATGGGGTGAATGAGCAATCGGTCGAGGTGTGCGCGCAGGGTTTGTGCCTTATGCTGGTCTACTGTGTAGCTCTTTTTGAGTGTCTCATTGATGCATTGGTAGCGAATGATGGTTTCTTTTTGTTTCATTCGGCGTATTTCACTCTCTGTTTTGGTGTGTTGTACGCCTGTAAGGTCAGTTTCTTTATAGTTTTCTATGATATAAGTGTTGTGTGAGATGATAAGCCATAGCTTATAGGTGTTTTCATTAGGGAAAAGCTCGTATAACTTTCCGAAATAAGCGGGGTCAAGGCGTTCTACTGTTACGCAAGGGGCTATAGGTAGTTCTTCGTAGTGGGTAATAGCTTCTTTCAGGGCGTCTATACCTGTATTATTGCGGGTACTGGTTAGGACTACCTTTGTTTTTAGCGATTGAGACAAGACTTCCAAATCAATACTGATGCCTTTTCGCTCCATTTGGTCGGTCATATTAATCACTAATAGAGTAGGTAGTTGGAGGTCTTTTATCTGGGTGTACAGCAAAAGGTTCTGCTTTAGGTTCACTACATCGCATACTAATACAACCACATCAGGGAAGTATTCCCCTTTGCGGTCGAGAAGGATGTTTACAGCTACGCGCTCATCTTCTGAGCTGGCATTAAGGCTATAAGTACCAGGCAAGTCGATAATATCAGCTTTGCAACCTTCAGAGAGTTTGCAATGGCCTATTTTCTTTTCTACTGTTATCCCTGGGTAGTTACCTACTTTTTGATTTAAGCCTGTAAGCGCATTGAACAACGAGGTTTTCCCTGTATTAGGGTTCCCTATAAGTGCTACTTTTATTGAAGATTTTCCCAATGTTAGTTGTTAATTATCGATTGTTAATTGTATAAGGGAAGCCATATCTTTTCGTATTGATAGGTATGCTTCATTCATACGGATATAGATAGGGTCGCCGAGAGTAGCTTTTTGAAGTATTTCTACCTCACTGCCTACAAAACATCCTAACTCAATGAGTTTTAGAGGTATTTTGTCGATATCAAAGTCTTTGATGATACCCTTCTCACCTTTCTTTAGCTGAGCAATGGTGCAGATTCCTTTCATAACTACGTCTTTATTTAGAATAAATTTTCGTGCAAAAGTACTAAAATAATTCTAAATAGCAAGTTATTTAAATAGGGTAGGGGAAGAGTGCGCTACATAAGCAATTACGGGAATAATGAGAAATACTAAATTTTAGGGGTTTTGTAGTATATTTTTCTGCAGATAGAGGTTTTTGTAGTATTTTTTACTTTTGGGATAGGTAGGGGGTAGGTATACTGTGGGTATAATGTAGGTATAAGTGAATTATAGGGGAGGGGCAGGAGAAAAATTTTCTGTTTGGGAGTGATGAGAATAATGGGAGTGATGGGAATAATGGGAATAATGGGAATAATGGGAATAATGGGAATAATGGGAGTGATGGGAATAATGGGAATAATGGGAATAATGGGAGGTGCGAGCCACACGGGCGGTGTGAGCCACACGGGCGATTTTTAGGTAAGAGGTAAGAGATAAGAGGTAAGAGATAAGAGGTAAGAGGTAAGAAAATAGTGTCACGTCCTAAAATTGGTTTACAGTTATTTTGTCAGTTTGAGTGACATTTATT
>CAUQUO010000084.1:0-7299 GCA_963521335.1 uncultured Capnocytophaga sp. | reverse complement strand
GACACCTTCAGCACGCTACCTTTGGCGACCGCAGCCAGCAATGGCGCAAGAGCGATAAGACAGGCAACCTCTTTAATACAGAAGACAGGCAAGGAATAGAATACGGGAAAGGCAATCGCTTAAAGAAATGGCACGGCTGGACGTTTGAGTACGATGACGATGGCAACCTTATAGAGAAGTACAAAGGCGGCAGAGGCTGGTTTAGCTCAAAAGAGGAACGTTGGCAGTATAAGTGGGATGCCTTTGGAATGCTCAAGGAGGTAAAACGCCCTGACAAGCAAAAAGTAACCTTTACCTACGATGCTCTTGGTAGACGCCTGACCAAGCATTTTAGCCACACCACCACCCACTTTTTGTGGAGTGGCAATGTGCCCTTGCACGAATGGAAGGAAACCTTTGAGCTCAATTATAGCACAGGATTATACGATTTAGGTACTGAGCACAGCCCCACCACTTGGATTTTTGAAGCAGGCTCTTTTGTACCTTGTGGAAAAATCACCAACGGCAAGCATTACTCCATCATCACCGACCACTTAGGCACGCCCATAGAAGCCTACAACCAAGAAGGTGAACTGATATGGGAACGCGAACAAGACCTCTATGGCAACTCCCGTCAGGGCTTTGCTAAAGAAAACTTCAGGTGTCCATTCAAGTACCAAGGACAGTATTACGACCCTGAAATAGAGTTATGCTACAATAGGTTTAGGTATTATCACTCCGAGACAGGTAGGTATATAAGTCAAGACCCGATTGGATTTTTATCTGGAGAACCTAACTTTTTTGCGTATGTAAGTGATACCAATGCGTGGGTTGATGTACTGGGGTTGAATGGTAGTAAGGCTTATGCAAACGCTAGAAAAATGACTGATAAAGAAATAGAACGTTTTTTTGGTGATGAAGAATGGCACAAAAATGGTGCAAAATCAGATTATTTAGGAAAATTTGAGAAAAAAATGAAAGGAGATACTAATGCAGATCTTTACATAAATAAAGATACAAATGATATTTACTTAAAGACTAATAGAAAAGAAATATGGATAGACACAGGAGATAAATTAGAATAAATATGATTGCTTATTATTTCAACATACAAATATTTGGAACAGAGTTATTAATAGATGAAATACTTAAAATATTAGGTAATAAGATTAAGATAGGGAATATCATCCATCCAAATGATAAGAACCCTAAAGAAGGTGAAAAATATGGCTTTGGTTGTATTCGTTTATCGCATCCTAAAGTTTATATAGCTGACGATGAATTAGTAGATTATCTTTCTTGGTTATCTGATTTCATAAAAGAGTATTTTGATATTTTCTATACTTTGGGGATGGAAAAGGTTTGTTTTGTTACAAACATATACTATACAGATAGTTTTCTCAGCTTAGAGTTATTTGATAGTGATTTTTTAAAACAAATAGCTTCTTATAAGATATCTATATCTATTCCTATGGACATATATAAAGAAACTGAACAGGAAATTATAGAGATGTTACGTAATAGACCATAGGACTAATAAAAAATATATGGATAAACACAGGAGATAAATTAGAATAAATATGATTGCTTATTATATCACCATAGAAATATTTGGAACAGAGTTATTAATAGATGAAATACTTAAAATATTAGGTAATAAGATTAAGATAGGGAAAATCATCCATCCAAATGATAAGAACCCTAAAACAGGTGAAAAATATGACTTTGGTTTGATTCGTTTATTGCATCCTAAAGTTTATATAAATGACGATGAATTAAAATATAAATTTGGTTGTATTGGTTTATCGCATCCTAAAGTTTATACAGATGAAGATGAATTTGTATATTATCTTTCTTGGTTATCTGATTTCATAAAAGAGTATTTTGATATTTTCTATACTTTGGGGATGGAAAAGGTTTGTTTTGTTACAAACATATACTATACAGATAGTTTTCTCAGCTTAGAGTTATTTGATAGTGATTTTTTAAAACAAATAGCTTCTTATAAGATATCTATATCTATTCCTATGAACATATATGAAGTAACTGAACAGGAAATTATAGAGATGTTACGTAATAGACCATATTGAGTTGTTGAAAATATGTATAGCTGAAAACTATAAAAATAATAGACGTTGTTTTACAAAGCTATCAGAAGAGAAAAATAAACAACTTTACATAAGGTAATACATCAAGTAAAGTCTTGAATACGAGGTATATATTCTTGGGTTTCAGAGTTTGATATAGACCGCTATTTAGCTGAGTATAGTTTTAGAATCAATCGCTCACAAAGCAAAGAGACTATCTTTAATAAATTAATAAAAAGAATTGTAGAATATTCTCCCGTTTCCCAAAGTCAATTAGTATGTAGCTAAATAGACACCTCAATAATTCTAATATAGAATTTATGAAAGATATAGATTTCATTACATTAGTAATTATTTATAAAAAAAAGAAAATAAGTTCATCTTATTTTTTTCATCAGATTCTGACTTATATTGGAATACCTGATTCAATTCATGATGTCCTAGTTTCTTTAGAAAAAAAAGATTTAATAAAATCAGAGGGATATTTTGATGATACCTCCAAGTTAATAAAAAATATATCATTAACAATGGCTGGAGAAAAAGTTCTACAAGAGGACTTTACCAAAGAAAAAAGAGATAATATAAAAGAGTATTACAATAATGACCTATTAAATAAAATTTTAAGCTAATATTATGCCCACCCACTCTACATACTCTTCCTCTGTAGACGTAGCCACAGGAGCTGTGCTAAGCTATGGGTTTGATTTTTACCTTAATGGGGTTATCCCTCTTGAGATAGAACGCCTTTGGTTTTCTGATAGCGACTTCTCAGGGCGTTTAGGGTATGGTGTGCATTCCATCTTTGATATACTCATCATCAGTGGCTAAGGGGAACTGACCGATGCAGTTGCCTTCGCTAAAATACGTAAGTTTTACAACATCTCCCATACGACCTATGAGAATAACTTTATTTAAAGTTCCGTTCATTGATAAAATATATAAATATAGAGTTGATAATCAAAATATTTTTCAAAAGTACAATTTTTTTCTACTTACCAAAATTTAGTGATGAAATTTATTTTTTATTGATTTGCTAATTTGTGAAATTTTAATATCTTTGTCGCTTGATAATACTTCATAAAATGAAAATAATTCTTCTCTTTTTACATTTGTGTTGTTGCTGGGCGCTTTCGGCTCAGTCATTTACGAAAGAAGTACTTTTTGAGCTCAAGGGCAAAGTGAAAATGATTTGATGAATGAAGGAATGGGGTATGAGGAAGCTCATGCTCAAACTTGTAAGGAATATGGAATTAAGGCTAATGAAGAGAAAAACACTTTCTATACAAAAGAAGCAGATATGGCATTATATAATGCCGATCTGAATAGATATTAGTAAATTTAAAATATATAAATCCAATGTCAAAAGAAGAAAAAATAAGAGAGATGTGTAAACTTATAATTTTGCATATTTCATCTAAAAAATTCATTAACACAAGTTTCGCGTTTAGAAATATTTTTTCAAATCTATTAGGTTTCATTGTGGATGAAGCATCTATAATACATGAATTGCTATTAGAAGGGAAACTTGTAAGTGATGGAGTATTTGACAACTCTACATTTTACAAATCTGTTTCATGTACAGAAAAAGGAAAAAAGTATTATAACGACAATATTCATAAAATAGATATTATTGAAAGTGATTTTCCTGATAAAAAGTTGGAGATGTTAGAATTTTATTTAGGTTTAAAACGTCCTTCATAATACTGCTGGACAAGTAGCCAAACACAAGGAAGTACCCACAGGAATTCCTGTGTATTTGCCCACAGGGGTGATTAACCCCATACCAATGAGCAAACAGGTGCTTACCAACCCCGTGCCTACCCCTCTTAACCCTATCTCTTTTTTTAGTGGGAAGATAAAATCCTCTTTTGGGCGTTTATTTAAGAAGAAAAAGGATAAGACAAACAAGATACCTACCTCTGCTGCGGATAGTATGGGAGGAAGAATAAGTCAGAAAGGTAAGGATAATAAGGTAATCAGATCTGATGCATCTGCTTTTATGCCTAAAAATAAGAATATTATCAATACAGATAGAAGAAATAGAAGATCTACAGGGGGAGAGAATCAAATAGTTGGCATTGCCGAAGATGGTTATAGAGCAGGTACAGAACACATTCAAGCAAATACAAGAAGTATTTAAGATGCCTCTTTTACAACAGATAACATTAATAGAGTAGAAGATTATCTGAGAACTAATTTTCCTAATCCTGATGGAAGTATATGTGAAAATAATGAAGTTATGATTGATAGAGCAAGAGCTATAGAAAGAGGAGAATTGGAAGCAACTGATACAGATAAGGCTTTTTTAACCCATGAATTAAGAGAAAGGGAATTAAGAGAGACTGGTATGGAATATAATGAAGTACATGCTCAAACGTGTAAGGAATATGGATTTGATGCTAATGCAGAGAATACAGAACCTCATCCTTTTTATACTAAAGAAGCACAAGATGCTTTTGATAAAGCTGAATTAGAAAGAGCAATAAGATAATAGTTATTAATATGACACAAGAAGAACAAAATTTATCAGAAATATGTAAATTTATAATATTAAATCTTTCTTCTATAAGAGTAATTGATAGTAGCTATAGATTTAGAAATATTTTTTCAACTTCCTTAGGTATTTTAATTAACGAATCTGCTATAATTCAAGACTTAATAAAAGAAGGTATGATTAAAAGTGAAGGTTTAATTGACAAATCTCCTTTTTATAAGTTTATTTCATGCACAGAAAAAGGGAAAAAATACTATGATAACAACATATATAAAGTTATTATACCAGAATCTTATTTCTCAGAGAAAAGATTAGATTTAGTAAAAATATTTTTAGGTTTAAAACGTCCTTCATAGATTATGCCCACCCACTCTACATACTCTTCCTCTGTAGACGTAGCCACAGGAGCTGTGCTAAGCTATGGGTTTGATTTTTACCTTAATGGGGTTATCCCTCTTGAGATAGAACGCCTTTGGTTTTCTGATAGCGACTTCTCAGGGCGTTTAGGGTATGGTGTGCATTCCATCCTTGATATACAATTAAAAATAGATGAAGAGAGTATAGGACTACTCACCAAAGAGGGCGATAGCATTAGTTTTCCACGCTTCTTTTCCCCTGAAGAAACTTATCTCAACATCACTGAGCAGATGGAAGCGCGTTGCACCGCTGAGGGTGAGTACTATATCTGGAATCGCAAAGAAGACCTGTACTACTACTTTACTAAAGAAAAAAATGAAGAGAAAAACACTTTCTATACAAAAGAAGCAGATATGGCATTATATAATGCCGATCTGAATAGATATTAGTAAATTTAAAATATATAAATCCAATGTCAAAAGAAGAAAAAATAATAGATATATCTATACTCATAATCCTATATTTATCATCATTAGAGAATATCAATACAAGTTATAGGTTTAGAAAGATTTTTTCAATTCATTTAGGTATTTTAATTGATGAATCCGTTATTATTGAGAATTTAATAGAAAAAGGAATGCTTAAAAGCGATGGATTGATTGATAAATCACCTTTCTATAAATCCATATCGTGTACAGAGAAGGGGAAGAAATATTATAATGATAATATTCATAAAATAGATATTATTGAAAGTGATTTTCCTGATAAAAAGTTGGAGATGTTAGAATTTTATTTAGGTTTAAAACGTCCTTCATAATACTGCTGGACAAGTAGCCAAACACAAGGAAGTACCCACAGGAATTCCTGTGTATTTGCCCACAGGGGTGATTAACCCCATACCAATGAGCAAACAGGTGCTTACCAACCCCGTGCCTACCCCTCTTAACCCTATCTCTTTTTTTAGTGGGAAGATAAAATCCTCTTTTGGGCGTTTATTTAAGAAGAAAAAGGATAAGACAAACAAGATACCTACCTCTGCTGCGGATAGTATGGGAGGAAGAATAAGTCAGAGAGGTAAGGATAATAAGGTAATCAGATCTGATGCATCTGCTTTTATGCCTAAAAAGAAGGAAGCAATAGATGAAAGAAAGGCAAGTTATCAAATTGGCAATAGTGATGGTGGACCAGGTACTTGGGAACATAGAAGAACCCCTGAAAAAGGAGCTGAATATCAACAACGAGTAACAGGAGCTCCAAGAGATGTGGAATATGTTGTAAAAGTAGACAAGACAATAATGCCAAGTGGAGAGAAAAAATTCGACGGGTACGATCCTGCAACTAATACTTTAATAGATGCTAAAGATTGGAAAGATTGGCCACCAAATGGAAATAGCGAGTGGGCAAAAAGAAGAAGGAAAAATGTTATTGATTCTGCGAGAAAAGACTCTGAAATAGCAAAAAGTTCTGGTTCTAAGTTAGAGTGGAGAGTGTCGGATCCTAAAAAAGCAAAAGAATTATCTAAAATGTTTGCTAAAGAAAATATAGATATTAATGTTGTATATGTAAAATAATAATATGGAGAATATAGAAATAACTACTCGTATAAAAAATAGAGAGATGTCAGCAAAAGAATATATAAACTATTGTAAAGGTATTCTTATGCAGTTAAATAATGAAATTTTCAAATGTAATTATATATATACATTCGAAAAAGATATACCTTTTTATTTTGGAACTAATTTAGAAAAACTTGGCGTTGATAATATTTTTGAAGTAATTTCTGTTAGTGATGAAGATTCTTTTAAAAATGAAGATAGTGAATCTATTACTTTAACAGAAAAATCTAAAAGTTGGATAGGATTTAACTCTTTGTTTTTCTTTAAAAATAATTTAGAAAATGAAAATAGTGATATAATTCTTTCTATTTCATCGCTTGGAGCCTATAAAAATGATATGTTTGCGACATTGAGTATTGAATTTTCTAAGGATTATCAAAAAAAAATCACTTATGAAATGCTTGTCAGTATATTAAATATATTAGAAAATTATTTAGATATTCACTACTATGTTGCTTATACAGATGAATTTTTTGATGAAGTATTTTCTAATAGGTATAAATTATGGTTGGGATGGATAACCTTTTTAAAGGGTAAAGAAATAGAAAGTATGCTTCCAGAAAATATTATTTGCTCAAAAATAAATGATGGTTATTTATTCTCTTTTTCGGTAGAAAGAGTTGAAAGTAATAATATAGATGTTATAAAGAAAACAAATCTTCTAAGAAATAAATTAGGAGAAAAAGGACTGTTAAATATTTAGAATAACTAATGCCCACCCACTCTACATACTCTTCCTCTGTAGACGTAGCCACAGGAGCTGTGC
>CAUQUO010000083.1:0-7431 GCA_963521335.1 uncultured Capnocytophaga sp. | reverse complement strand
AATATCCTGAATAATAAGCAAATAGAAATAAAGCTGCAATAGCACCTATGGTAAAGCCAATCCCTTGATAGAGGCGCACGGCTTTTCTACCTAACGAGGCAATGTAAAAGGTAAATCCTGATTTTCTTATAATAAAAACTGCCCAATCCTTATCTAAGATAATACCTATTACAAAGATAATAAGTACAATCGCTGCAATAAGGAAAATAGTAGCTGGATTTTCAAAAAAATTTGGTGTTAGATTTTTCATAACCTAATATGTTTCTATTCTTTAATATATCTTAGTTCTTTCTGTATTCTTTCACATAACTTCTCCATTCTTCTCCTAAAATTGGAGACAATACATTATCCATTTCCTTATCAGATAGCTTGTCTAATCTAATAGTACTATCTAATAGCTTCTGAACAATTAGAGGATATGTTGAGTGTTTTGCTATCTCAGGTGTCATCTTATTTACTAAATAAAATGCCTTTGTATAATCATCTATAGCATCACTTTTCTGATTGTTTTGTTCTTTTACCCAAGCAGAGAGTCGGAGTGTTTCACACTGCATTAAATAATCACCACAACTTTCATAAGCCTTAGTAGCTTGTTCATATACCTTAACAGCTTTTTCCCATTGTTTTTGGATACACAAAATTGCTCCATTTCCTGTAAGTGTTTGCCCCATCAAACGATAGGATAATGTAGGGTCGATTTTTCCTTCAGATAAAGTAGCTGCTTCAACCGCTTTATCAGAGAAATATAAAGCCTCTTTATAATCTTTTAGACGCAATTTATCACCATAAATTACGGTATAAACAGTTACTATTTGTGAAATCCAATTGACATCATTCTCAATTTCTTTGCTGATTATATCTAAACAATTTTTAGCCTCTTGCATTATTCCCTCAGAATCTTTTGCTTTTGCCTTATTAAATAAACGCATCAAATACATTCTATAAAGGCTATCTGCACTTCCTTCATTGACTTCTTGTGATGCAAGTTGTTCTGCAAGACCAGCTATATCCATTGAAGGAATGATGGTTTTAACCTCTGTTGGATATTGTGATGATAGTTTATCATACAAAGTACCCTCTTTATAATCTGCTACCGTAAAACGCAAATTACTCACTAAATCTTGTTTTAAAATCTCTGAAAAAAACTCAGTAGCCTCTTTTTTAGTAAAAGCAGGTTGCTTTAAGACCAAACATATTTTTTGCTTTTCATCTGGTGAGACGTATCTACTAAAACTATTTAGGTTCTGTGTCAATAGTGTTATAGGATCTTCAATTGTAAGATCTGCTTTCCAATTGATTTCTGAATGAGGTATATCCTCTGGGATATTTGCTGTATTCCAAATCTGTACTTCTTCCTCTATTTCTTTCACAATAGACTGACAAAAAGCATTTGTATCTGTATATTCCGTTTCACTACAGAATACAAAAGTATCACTTTCTATATCTATCGCTAAAAGATAATCAAAAAAAGTATCTATCAGACTTTGGTTTTCATATTCTGATAAAATTCTAACAAGTCTTACATCAGCTTGTTCAACAGCTAATGACCAGTCCTCAGTTAGTTGTTCTATACTATTTTCAATAGGATTACTTGCCATATTAGTTTATTTTTACAATAGTACCATCAATAACAGTCGTTCCTGAAGAACTTACATTTGTAGTGGCATTTCCTGATATATTAACACTTGCGCCATTAATCTCTGTAGAATTTTTACCATTGATAGCGACTTCTTCTCCTCCTGATATTGCGACCTTAGGAGATGTGTTACTTATAGATCCAGAACTTTTTACTTCAATTTCGGCTCCTTCTATTGTAATTTTCCCTTTGCTATCCATTGTTATAGAACTACTACCACTTTTTAATGTAATTGAGCCTTCAGAAGAGATGACAATATTGGTACTACCATCTAATAAAACTTGATTTTTACTGGGGTCTGATATTGTTATGCTCTTATCAGCATCATTAAGAGATACTGTGTTTCCACTACGAGTTGTGATACTTTTTGTTTTGTTATCACTACCACCGCCGCCACCGCTTTTTCCATTGAAGAGGCTTCCTAATACAAAGGGACGATTAGGGTTGTTATGCCTAAAACCTACTAATACTTGGTCGCCTTTTTCAGGAATAAACACCATACCTCTATTAGAACTTACTGAATCACTGCTTCCTGCATCAGGGGTCATTACTCGTATCCACGAAGTTTTCATATCCCCACTCTGCCAATTCATCTTTACTTGTACACGGCCTTTCTTTTTAGGATCATCATTACTCACCACTGTTGCCATTTGTACTTGTGCTATAGGCATTTCTACTTCTGGTTCAGGAAGTACAGCAATCTCAGCAGGCAAGGCTTTAAATTCATTTTGATAATACTTATCAAAGTCTACTTCGTGTTTTATCTCTGTTATAATATATTTCCCTTTGGTTTCAATATTATCCCTTTTTAAAGGGTCTGCTGAGGCTATTTCGATAACACTCCCTATAGTCAGTCCTTTACAGGTTGATGTTACCTCTATATAATGTGTTTGAGAAGCTATACTCTGTTGTCTACGCTTCATCAATTTGTCTAATGTTGATTGGTCAGGAATACGAGCTAAGGGAAACTCATTGTGTCCTTCAGGATAAATCTGCAACGAAGTTTTAAAGGCAAAATCTCCTAAATCATTTAATCCTGATACATTATCTGGACTTTGTGCTGAATAAGTGTTATTATTTGAGGAACTAAATGAAGTCGATTTTGATTTTCTTGCATCTGTTGTAATATGTGTCTTGATTTTAGAAATATCTATACCTATCAGTAATTGTTTTGCCTCTGGCTTTTCAGGCTTACCCAGCATAAGAGTTTCTCCATCATAAAACATCCATTCATAATACTGTTTACAAAGACGTTGTATAAAATGAAAATTGCTCTCTGTATATTGAGCTTCATATTCTATAGAGCTTGTATACTCTGGGGCTATTTTCACATTTAAGCGTCCATTATTAGTAAGCGCCTTAAAAATATCCGCTAACGTTTTTCCTAACCACGATTGTGATTTGTTACCATCTTCTAATAGAATTGTCGGAGAGAAGCCTTTTACTACTATATATTTATCCTCATTATAAGAGTCTTCAAAAGAAATATCAGTAACAACCCCTACAAAATCCTTCCCTGTAGTGCTAATAACAATTGTTTTTCCTAACCATTCCTTAGCCTTATTTATAGCATCTGTATTGAGCTTATCAGATACACCACTATCTAAATGAAGTGTGAATTTATGATGATCATTAATGGTCTGTTCAAGTTTCAATTTTTTATAGCTATCAATAAACTTACCATCTATACTGATCTGTTTGCTGTCAAATATATCTAAAATCATAAAAAATTACTCTTATATCTTAAGGTATTAGTTCGTCTATTTTTGAAAAAAGCTCTCGAATGAAAGATACACCCGAGAGCTCATTGTCTTTTACCATAGTTGAGACAAAAATATCCAACTATGCCTTTGGCCAACGATTGTCTAATGACGCATCTCCGATGATGATTTCTTCAGCAGAGAATGTTACATCAATAGTCATCGGTACATCATTGTTAACATCCAAAGTCTCTTTGTAATTAACAACATAAGCGTTCTTGAACTCAACCTCTTTCATCTTGGCATCCTCGTCTGTCTTTTTGAAGACGATTTTACCCTCAACAGGTTTGAATTGTCCATTGAGCATAGACTCAACAACAGCGGTGTCTTCTGTTGACTCTATGATTAAACGCACTCTGCCTCCTAATACATTAGAAGAAGGCTTACCCTTTGAGTCTGTATTTCTACTAAACTCAAAATTAGAAAACAATACATCGTATTCTTTTCCAGAAAATTCGAATGAAGCTCTAAAAGATCCCATACGCAATTTAAATTAATTGTTATTAAAAAATCCCAAAAAGAGACTCAACTTAATTCGCTATAATACCAAAAGAAGCGAAGTCTCCTCAGACAAAACCCTGAAATACTTCCTCCTTTTGTAGACAACTATTTTATTTTGGAAAAAAGAGAAAGATTCTAAAATATTGTCTATGACGCAAAGGTAGCACTATTTTGTGAACCTACCAATTTTTTTTCACTCTTTCTGCTAAAATATTTTACAAAACACTGATTTTTAAATTATTACTAAATGTTAAATAAAACCTAAAAAGGCTATCCACTTAAATTTTTGGATAGCCTTTGGTATATTTTTCAGTAAATTGTGTCTCCCCAAGAGTTATTCTTGCTGTTGGTACTGACTTTCCCAAACTGCCTCTTCTTCTCCCTCTCCCTTGCGACCTTCTAATTGTATCACAAAACTCTTTGACGGGAAGTAAGGAGTAATATGAATATCCAACCATACTCTGTCTTTCTGTTTTTTATCCTGCTGGATACGAATCACCTTGAACTTCTCTATCAGCCTTGTTGGTCCCTGTATGCTATCAAGGAACTTTACAATCTGTCTACGCAAATCATCCTCTGTCTTTGAAGAAAAGTTCTCAAATGCTCTACGGTTTAAGAAGTCTATCAGTACTTTGGCGATATAGTCAAATACCCTCACCACTGAATAGGTCTGTAAGCCTAAATTATCACCATTGAATAACGTCTTTCCTGAGAATGCCATTACCTTGCTGTACTCATTGACCATCGGTATCAATCCAACTCTTTCTAATTCTGAGATTTCACTCTTCTTTAAATCAAAACGTACGCTCTCTACCTCATTGATACTACCAAATTTTTTACCAGCTACCACCTGTGCCATTAGGGTGTTGTAAATCTTCCCTGCCAAAGCTGATGAGCCTGGCACATATAGGCTTTCTTCTTCTCCTACTTTTACATTCTTATCTCTTCCTAAAAGCCAATTGCAGGTCATTAGTGTGTTTGACTTGTATACATCTCCTCCTGAGTGGTTCGCATTGAAGAATATATCAATCACATCATCGGCACTTTCTAAGTCTGCAAAGTCAGTAACCAACATCGCTTTATTCTTATAGGCTATCTTTGACCATTTGTCCAAAACTGCGTTAGAACCCAAATAACCTGGCACTACCAAGATAGAATAGTTATTACGCAAGTCCAAACGATCGTAATTTCTATCTAACTCACTGCTGATATGGTCAATAAATAGGGTGTTATCCAAATCCTTAAGCTGGCTTATATCGGCATTTACAATAGATATATTCTTTACTTTAGGACTTTCTGTATTCTTGTAGAACAGTGCTACTGAACGGTAAGATCGTTCTAATTCTTTTACTCTTTCAAGTGACTTTTTAAGGTTAAAGTTTAGCAACTGTTCCATCTGTTCAGCCTTGTTATTGGCTGTATCTCGCATTTGCTCTACATTATTACTGTTCTTAAGCAGGTCTAACCAAACACTTAATCTATTGATAAGGTTTTTTCTCTCTGATGACCATTGTTCATCAGTAAGAAATATATTACGGCGTGCCTTTCTGGCGGGATTAAGGTTTGAGTAACCATCAATGAGGTTCTCTAAAAAAGCAAAACCTCCAAACTCTTTGAGTGCATCTAAAGCAGATGCTGAGGTGGCGGTTTCTTGTTTTACTACAGTTGTGGTAGCAGTACTTCTCTGTGCTTGTAACTTATTATCTGCCATAATTATCCTATTTTATTATTGCCTTCAGACTTTTCTAATTCTTCTAACGACCCTTCTAATACCTTCATAAGAGCTTCTTTACTCTCTGGATTAGCTAATATTTTAGCTAACAATTTATTAGAGGCTGCTTGTTTAGCAATTTTAATGTTCTGCTCTTTTTCTGTATTTAGGCGGTTCATAAGTTCACTGCCTTCTTGAAGTGATTTGGCTCCAAAGTCAGCAAGGTTCTTAAACTCAACTTTCTCTTTTATCTCATTGCCTACTTCATCTTGGAGTTCTAATTCTACTGAGGGTTTGAAGTGCTCAAACACTTCCTCTACAGTTTGTAAACCCTCTACTGTCTCAGGGGTTACAGGAGCTTCATCTGTAAGTTTCTGAACCATAAGGGTTCTGTTTGAGGGAATGTCTGCAATAGATTCATTTGCATCGACTTCTACCTCATTACCACCGATACCATAGTTGTATAACGCCATAGATTTTTGCTTTTAATTGTTTGGGTGCAAAAGTAGTATAATTTCTCCGTCCCACAAAATTATTTTTGAAATATTTTGCGGAGTGATTTGTTATTAGCTGATTGTTAGAGGGTTATAGTTAGCAAAGTTTTTGTGATAGATGCTTACCTATCAATATTCAAAAAGATGTTCATCTATAACTGTACTATAGTCGTACACAATACACACGAATTGTGCCACAAAAATTTTAGTAGAGCCTATCTATATTGTGTAGAGATAACAATAATCTGATATATATTCTATTGTAGTTGGCAGTGTAAATCTATCAAAATATTCTTTATTTTCCCCTTCTAAATTATTGAATAAATCTTTAATAATTTCTTCTCGGATATTTTTATTTTTTAACAGAAAAACATTACCATCTGCTTTTCTGATAGTGTTTAGAAAAAAAGGTAGTAAATATTTCGTGTATACTTCATATCTATGATTCTTTATAGAAGGTGAATCTATCTCTCTCTTAGAAAAATTAATAAGAGTATTTACAACATCTGTTTCAATAAGATTTCTAATTTTTTTCTCACTTGCTTCCAAAAATATATCGGTCATCGTATTAGCCTTAGATATCTCTAACTTAATGTTAGCAGAGAGACTACTCAAACTGTCATCAGGAAAACAAATAGGTCCAACCCAAAGATTTATTCTAAAAACCTCAACGGGATTATTTTTATAGGCATCTATAATAATGTAACAATAATGAATATCATCTAAACGTTTTATAAAGGATACCATATTTTTATGCCAAAACCTTTTAGCTGTTTTAAAACCGAATGAATTTATTAAAAGTGTGAATTTTTTAAGTATTAATTGAGAATCTAACATAATATAATAACTATTTATTATTGTTATAAGTAGAACCACTTGAATATTCAATACCATTATCTTTTAATCTTTTTAAGATTGGTTCCATATCTGGTACTCCTTTTGGGTCATTAAGAAAGTGCCAATGAGGGTTTGCTTCTCCAGATTGTTTGTACTTAATATCCTTATCTATTTGCTTATTCATATGATCAATCTCGCTTTGAGTCCTCTCTCTTTTAAAATTAGCTGATTTAAACTCTATATCTTTACCATCATATTCCTTATCATAAACTCTATCTTTTAACCTTTTTCCTTTTCCTTCTCCAAAAATTTTAGTGGCTTCATCATCATGAAATTTTCGTGCGTAATACCACCAGCTTGATAACCCCAGCAAATCCACCCACGCATTGGTATCACTTACATAAGCAAACACATTAAACCTACCCAAGAGTTTAATCGGGTCTTCACTTATATACCTCCCCGTCTCGCAGGGCTGTTATATAAATTTACAAT
>CAUQUO010000082.1:0-7629 GCA_963521335.1 uncultured Capnocytophaga sp. | reverse complement strand
ATTGTTAATTGTTAATTGTTAATTGTTAATTGTTAATTGTTAATTGTTAATTGTTTTTTATCTTTGCCCTCAAAATAATGCTAAACAATAAAAAATGAACAGAATTATTACCACTATTGCGGTAGCGTTTGCTACTATTACGGCGGTTAATGCCCAAGAGTTTAAAGTAGGTGCTAAAGCAGGATTGCTTCTTTCTGACCTTTCTATTGCTACTACTTCTATTCAATGGATAGACGGAGGTACCTCATACATAAAAACTGGAGATATAAACACCACTCTCAAGGCGGGCTTTCACTTTGGAGGTTTTATAGAATACGGTTTTAACGACCGCTTATTTGTAGAGGGAGGAATAGATTACGCTTTTCAAGGAGCTAAAGTAAAATCGGCAGAAAGTACGACAGTTAATCTTTCTACCCATGCTTCTACCCACGAAAAGGAAACTCCAAACAAGGCTTCTATAAATACTCAACAACTCAACATTCCACTTTGGGTGAAGTATGATATTGCTGGTTTCCGTCCTAAAATAGGGGTGAACTTAGGTTTCTTGACAAAGGCAGAGCTCAAAGTAAAAAATGACAATGGCAATTCAGAAACTTTATCATTTAATCCTGATAAAACATTCGACTTTGGACTAGGTGTAGGAGCTGAATACAATTTGCCTTTTGGTTTGTTCTTTGACGCTACTTTCAACTTAGGGCTTACTGATGTTTCTACTAAAGAAAAAACAACTGAACGATTTCCTGTGTTGAAGATGAGAAACCGCGTAATCCAGATAGGTGTAGGGTATAAATTTTAAAATTAATAATACACTTGCTAAAGAAGACTGCTACCAAAGGCAGTCTTTTTTTTGTTAAAATTGTTAAAACTGATTGTTGCTAATTGTCAATTGTCAATTGTTTTATATCTTTGCGCCCTAAAATATAGTAAATGACTATCGAACAAATTCAGAATGAGCTTATTGAGGAGTTTTCATTCTTTGAAGATTGGACGCAACGTTACGAATATCTCATAGAGTTAGGCAAGTCGTTGCCTCTAATAGATGAGCAATATAAAACAGAAAAACACCTTATCAAAGGATGCCAAAGCAGGGTATGGTTGCACGCTGAAAAGCAAGGAGATAAACTGATATTCACGGCTGATAGTGATGCGATTATCACCAAAGGTATTGTTGCCCTCTTGATAAGGGTATTCTCTTGTCAGTCGCCTGCAGCTATTGCGAATGCCAGTGTAGCGTTTATTGATAAAATAGGCCTTAAAGACCACCTATCGCCTACTCGAGCTAATGGTTTAGTGAGCATGATTGAGCAAATGAAACAGTATGCTGGGCAGGAATTAGAGAATAGAAATTAGGAATTAGAAAATAGGAATTAGAGGTCTTACCTCTTATTTCTTAACTAAAAAAAGATGGATGAAATTATAAACACAGAAGTACTCGGCGAGAAAATTGTTGAGGTACTCAAAACGATATACGACCCTGAAATTCCTGTGGATATTTATGAATTGGGGCTTATTTACGATGTATTCGTAAATGAAAGTAATGATGTAAAAATCTTAATGACGCTAACCTCGCCCAACTGTCCGGTAGCCGAAGTACTTCCTATGGAGGTTAAAGAAAAAGTACAGAGCATTGATGAGGTGAATGAAACTATTGTAGAGCTGACATTTGACCCGCCGTGGCATCAAGATATGATGAGCGAAGTGGCAAAGCTAGAATTGGGCTTCTTGTAAAGAAAAACTCATAAATCACTTAATATAATAAATTAAATTACTTATGAAAAAACTTTTATTTTCTGCTTTATTACTGTCTTCAGTAGCTATTTTTGCTCAGGAAGACGAAACTAATGGCGGTGTTGCTCAAGACCCTACTGCGGTAGAAACTCCCGCCGAAGAAGCACCTGCCCCTCGCTGGACAAAAGGCGGTAGCGCTTCGTTATTGTTCTCACAAGCGGCTTTCAACCACGATTGGACTGGTGGTGGTTCTAACAACGTTGCTGCTAACCTTGCTGTAAGCTATGCTTTCAACTACAAAAAAGACAAATGGGCTTGGGATAACAATATCTTCATCGACTATGGTCTCACCAAAGTAGATGGCGATGAATATACTAAAAAAACCACCGACCGTTTTGAAGTAAACTCTGTACTCGGTTACCAATTGAACAACCCTCAATGGTACTACTCATTCTTCTTGAACTTCAAAACTCAAATGACCGATGGTTACAAGTATGTAGATAGCCAAAACCGCACCCTTATCAACAAATTGCTCTCTCCTGGTTACTTGCAATTTGGTCCTGGTATGTTGTGGAAAAAGAGCGACAACCTAAAAGTGAACATTGCGCCAGCAACTTCTAAAATCACTACTGCACGCAAACAGTTTACTTCGCCTACAGGTTCTCACTACACTCATAACTTCTACGGTGTGGAAGACGATAAAAATATCCGTTATGAACTCGGTTTCTACTTGAACGGCTATGCTAAAGTTGATGTATGGGAAAACGTATCTATCGAGAACATCCTCAGCTTGTACAGCAACTATTTAGACAAACCACAAAACGTAGATTTGGATTACACTGCTAACGTAGTGATGAAAGTAAACAAATACTTATCAGCTAACTTTACTTTCCAAGCCATCTACGACGACGATGCTGCACGCGCTTTCCAAATCCGTGAATTGTTAGGATTAGGATTAAGCTACAAATTCTAGTGCGAATCGCACACACAATTATTTAAAAATATAAAGAGGACTGCCGTATTAAGGCAGTTCTTTTTTCATTATGTTTATTGGTATTTAGAAAAATAGTAGTACTTTTGCCTCATACACTATTGCTGAATTACAGAAGATTTGGAAAAACTTATTGCATACATACAAAAAACGATTCCTAAACTAAAAATAGAGGAAAAACTCCTTGGCGAGGCTTTTCAAAAAGAAGTTCTTACTAAAGATGCCTTGCTGTTGGACTTTGGAAAAGTGTGTGAGCATTATTACTTTGTAAACAAAGGGGCTCTTAGGATATTCTTCTACGATGATAATGGCGAGGAATACACCAGTTGGATAGCTTTTGAAGATTACTTCTTTACAGAGCAATTTAGTTATACAAATTCTTTGCCTTCTCGTTATGCTATTACAGCTATTGAAGACACAGAAGTACTGAAAATACATAAGCAACAAATGGACAAACTACTCCAAAACAATTATCAGTGGCAACAGTTCTTCATACAAAATGAGCAACAAACAATACTACGGCTGATGGAAACTATTGAACTCTTCCAAAGGCAATCGGCTAAAGAGCGATATGAAGCTTTGTTCCGCTTTCCTGCCTTTATACAAAAAGTGAAACAAAAAGACCTTGCCACAATGCTCGGGATGACTAAATACTCTATCAGCAGACTAAAATCTTATAAGTAAAGAGAGGAAGTTGCCAAATAGCAACTTTTTTGTGTATTGCTGTGCGTAATTTTGCATTTATAAAACAAATGTAAAATGAACCAAGAAGAACAATACAGTTTTAGTCCGCTGGACAGCTATCAGTGGATAAAGAAAGAGGCTTTTGCTTATATAAAAGCCCAACAATGGATAGATGAAGCGTTGTTTGAAGAGTTTTCAAACGCTTTTGAAGATTATTTTAAGCACTCATTACAAAAAGTATCTCATCTTATCGAGAATGAGTTGGACGAGGGGAATGTGCAATTTGCAGTTTTAGTAGTAGCTTTGTATGAAGCTTTTGTGAAGATAGGCAAGGACGGAAAAGAGGCTTTCGAATATGTGTGCCTTGCTATCAATGAGCCTATAGCCCCTTTTATGGAGCAGAACACTGAGGCTTTTTTAACAGCTTCAGAGCGCCCTTTTAAGGCGATCGTGGAGATATCAAAAGCACGAGAAGTGTTTTATTTTGGCAAGAGTTTTGGCTTTGAGCGCCTTATAGACAATGATTACGGTTATGTATTGCAAATTAAAAAGTGCTTGTTTCACGAAGTACTAAAAGCCCTTGAACATACTTTTTTGCAGAGAATTATATGCCAAGTAGACTGCGGTTGGATAAAAGGCATTAAAACAGATCTACACAACTTACATTTTGCACGACCCACTACTTTTGCTACGGGCAATACCTGCCAAATGTGGTTTATAAAAGAAGAAAAAACAGAAGATATACAATGACCCTAAACCTCGATTTCCTCAGTCAGTATTTTACTGAAGTACATTTTGATAAAGATGCCCTCATCACCCGTGCAGGCAACGTGGAGCACTCGCTCTATTACCTCAGCGAGGGCATCGTGCGCTTCTTTTATTACAATCCCACAACCGACAAGGAAACTACCGTAGATATCCTTTTTGCTGAGCAGTTTTTTATGTCGTATGCCTCGTTTGTAAAGCAAGAACCCTCGCTCTTCTCTATTCAAGCACTTAAAGAGGTTACTGCCTACAAAATAGGGCGTGAACACTTAGAACACCTCATAGAACAGCAAGAGTACCTACAAATAAAAGCTGATATTTTGGAACATCTGCTCATTGAAAAGATGCAACGCGAGGCGCAATTCTTATTGCAATCACCCGAAGAAATTTACTGCAATCTATTGGAAAAAGACCCTAAACTCATCCAGAATATCCCCCTGAAATATATCGCTTCTTATATTGGCATCACCCCTCAAGCGCTCAGCAGGATTAGAAAAAGAATTTTCTAAAAGGTTAATGAGTTCTATGATATTCATTACTTATTTCGTTGTTTTATCTTTCAGTAATTTCTTTTCCTCTTTATTGAGTTTGCGTTGAACTTTCTTAATATCTTCGGCAGCAGGAAGTTGTTCTGGTGCTATGCCTCTGTCTATAAGCATATTCCTTACGGCGGTATTGTTGTCTATATGTTCTTTTTGAATAGGAAATATTCCTTTTAGGTCTTTGCCTACTACATTTACACTTGTCATTTCTGCCGCTAAATCCTTAGCTTTGATACTTATCGTGGGAAGAAAATCAGCAACAGGACGATTTTCAGGGACACCTATCTTTCGTTTGAGTTGTGCTGTAGTGAGATTGAAGAGAGCTTGATCACCTTTGCTACGGATGATAGCAAACCCCTTGTCATCTACGCCACGCTCATAGAGTATTCCTGAGAGTTGTTTCTCGGTTTGGGAGAGTTTTTCTCTTGCTTTTATACGTTCGTATTCTAAAAGACGTTGTTCAACTATCTCAGCCTTACGTGTTTGCACAGCGAAATAGGTCTGAGCAAAAGATATTTCTTCCTTTCTGTTATCCCCATTTTGTGCAATTAAGTAGCAAGCATAGCGTGTTAAAAGGAGATCATCTATCTGTTTTTCAGCACCTTTAGGCATAGGGATCGTTTTGCTGACGTCAGCAAAATGATAGGCTATATTTTCGCCTACACTACTGCAGGAAACCTTTGCTTTTTGAATAATAAGTTCAAAATTACGCCACTGAGAGTATCCCAATAGGGTTTGTAACTCTCTGGCACTCCAGCATTCTATGCCTTCTACTTCTTGGGCGGCTCCCTCAAATTTCTTAAAAAGAGCTTTTATTTCTTCTGCTTTCATTTTGGTATGATGAATTATTTTTCTGCAAAGTTATGGTTTTATTCTTATACTGCCAAAAGCATTTCTTAACCCAAGTTCATTTTTTTGGTGTTTTTTCGCCGTTACTTTGTAGTGTGAAACAAATACAAACTAAAATGAACTTAAAAATGTTACCTATCACGTTTATGATGGCGCTTGCTACCCTTAAAGCTTCCGCCCAAAATCCCGATTTTTTGACCCTTATCAAGGCTGCTACACAAGCACCTTCAGGTCATAACTCTCAGCCTTGGTGGTTTGAAACCTCCGATCACAGTATCGTTATCAAACCCAACTTTGAGAAAGCCCTCCCCGCCGTCGATGGTCAGCATCGCGAACTCTTCATCAGCTTGGGTTGTGCGCTCGAAAACCTCTGTATCAAAGCCTCTGAGTTACAGTACCAAACTAATGTAACCCTCACTCCCGAGGGGGTCATCACCATCGACTTACAAAAATCAGAAGCTGTTGCCCCTAACCCTTTGGCAAATATGATTGAAAAACGACAAACCAACCGCTCGGTGTACGACAACAAGCACATCGACCCTGCGCTATTGCAAAGTCTTGTAGCGCAAACAGGAGCAACGGGTATCTTTACTTTTGCCAATGGCACTCCGCTCTTCGAGAAACTCACCGATGCCGTCTTGCAAGGCAATACCACTCAGATGTCCGATCCTGCTTTTAAAAATGAACTGCTTTCGTGGATTCGCTTCAACAAAAAACACTCTGAAAGCACTCACGACGGACTCAGTTATGCGGTACTTGGGGCGCCTAACTTACCCCGTTGGGTTACAGAGCCTATCGTAAAAGGAAGCCTCAAAGCGAAAACCCAAAACAAAACCGACCTGAAAAAGATTCAATCCTCTTCGGATATGGTGCTCATCACTACCGCTACAAACGATATCCCCACGTGGATAGCCACAGGTCGCACCCTCGAACGCTTTTTGCTCTTGCTCACCCAAGCAGGCATCGCTCACGCCTATCTCAATCAGCCGTGTGAAGTACCCGAAGTAAATACTTCTCTACGCGAAAAACTCACTGAAAACAATGTCTATCCTCAAATTCTTTTGCGTATCGGCTATGCCAAACCCGTCGCATACTCCAAAAGAAAAGACGTTAAGGAAGTGATGGTTAATGATTAATGGTTAATGTTTAATGATTAATGGTTAATGGTTAATGATTAATGATTAATGGTTAATGGTTAATGATTAATGAAGAACACTATAATCTATCGTTATACTTTAGTACGGCGATTAAAGAGTTTTATATACTCCCCAATTGATATAAATTATTATGAGAAAAAAAATATTTACTATATTCTTTTATCTATTACCCATTATTGCCTCTGCTCAAATATCTTTTAAAACAGATATATTAGGAAAACAAGAACTCACGCGCCAGGAACTCACTATGCAGTTGCCTACGCATCTCGACTCCCTTGCCGATGACCCTTATCAGCGTGTAAAACTTTGTGTGGTAGGAGGTAATATGGTCTTTCAGCAGATGACTCCTTCTGAAACCTTCCCCTATCAAACAATGAATTTAAGTGCTAATGTACTGCATTTGCGTCCGCTTCACAGCCGTTGGTCGTGGTTAATGGCACTGGGGCTGGGGACTTATACCCCCGAAAACCGACTTTCATCTATTGCTATTGCCGAAAATGTAATAGCTAATGGCGCTTTGCTCTTTATTTGGCATCATAGCAAACGCCTGCAAATAGGTGCTGGAACACTCGTCAATACTCTTTTTGGTTATCCTATGGCTTTTCCTACCGCTTTTATAGATTATAAAGGCGAAAAATGGTCGGCTTGGGCTAAAGGCAATTTCTTAGAAGGCGGAAAAGGTGCTGTAGGCTATCGTTTTAATGAGTTTTTTGAGCTAAGCCTCTTGGCTGATGCTTCTATTTATGCGGCTTTCCTAAGAAGAGAAGAGAAGAAAGCAGTTTTCTTTACTCAACATACCATTGTAGGTTTGCAACCCAACTTCCATATAGGCAAGTACTTGCATATACCCCTTGTTATAGGCAGGGCTGTTATAAAGTTTTGTAAGTTATTTTAAATTATTATTTTTGTATTC
>CAUQUO010000081.1:0-7642 GCA_963521335.1 uncultured Capnocytophaga sp. | reverse complement strand
ACAGTATACCCACAGTATACCTACCCCCTACTCTCCCTAAAAGTAAAAAATACTACAAAAATGAACATCTGCAGAAAAATATACTACAAAAACCCTAAAATTTAGAATTTCCCCCATTGTTCCCATAATTGCCCGTGCGGCTCGCACCCTATCCCCTAATTCCTCCATAATTGCCCGTGCGGCTCGCATTGCCCGTGCGGCTCGCACTGCCCGTGTGGCTCGCGCCCCATCCCCCAAAATTTCCTGTAAAAAATAAGAATATTTTTCTACCGTCTTGCTTTTTTGCTCATTATGTAATACCTTTGCATTATCTAACTACCAACTGCTAACCTCTAACAACTAAATAATAAAACAATGAAAAAAACAATTTTAACACTATTAATTGCACTTGCTATCGTAGCTTGTAGCAAAGAAGACATTAAGAAAATGGAAGGCAAAGTAGATGTAACTGTTTACTTAAAAGATGCCAATGGCACTCCCCTAAAAAATTGGGTGGTCTACGCCTACGACCAGTGGGCTTGGGAAAACAAAGGTAGTTCAAGACCTACTTTCCACGCCAAATCAGCAGCAACCGACGATGAAGGGAAAGCGATTTTTACCCTCAGTGTAGATAAATTTGAAGAGCGTGAAGTCTATCATTTTGTAGTTTATTACACTCAAAACAAGAAAAACCTTTCAGGCGATGAAGTAACCGAAAACACTTTGAAAACCAGCAAAGCCGTTACCCTCAAATCAAAAGACAACGCCCCTATTACATTGCAGTTGTAGGGGATAGGTGTCAGGTTTCAGAGGTCAGGTATCAGGGGATAGGATACGTCACTACACTTTGGCAAAGTTTTTAATTGCTTGTCGTGCTACGACCTTTGCCAAAGTTAATATAATTGTCCCACGACCTTTGCCAAAGTTGATACTAAAAACTGCGTCTGCCCCGTCCGACCCCCTCATTTACTCAATAAAATTAGAATATGACTATAACAAACATCAATCAGTTAGACCCTATCAATGGGCTATATACCTATGCAGAGTACCTGCTATGGAAATTTGAAGAACGTGTAGAGCTCCTCAAAGGAAAGCTCTTCAAGATGTCAGCACCTTCTATCGACCACCAGAGGGTGTCGAGAAAACTATCTACTAAGATAGACAACTATTTAGAAGGCAAGCGGTGTGAAGTCTTTGCAGCGCCTTTTGATGTAGTGCTCAAAAACCCTAATGGAGAAGATAATACCGTATTACAACCCGATCTTTGTGTAGTGTGCGACCCCGAAAAGCTCGCCGATGGCAAACGCTGTTATGGAGCCCCCGATTGGGTACTCGAAATCGTCTCTCCCAGCAATGTAGAAAAAGAACTAAGTAAAAAAATGCATATCTATGAAGAAGCAGGGGTAGCAGAATATTGGGTGCTACGCCCCGAAGAAAAGGAATTAGATATCTTTGTACTACAAGATAATGGCTATATAGGACTCAAACCACGCTTTGCAGGCGAAGTAGTATCCCCACAAAAATTCCCCGACTTGCAGATAAACCTAAGTGAGATATTTAGTAGTTAGGTTTCTGGGGTCAGGTTTCAGGTTTCAGGTGTCAGGTGTCAGGGGATAGGATGTGTCACTACACTTTGGCAAAGTTTTTAATTGCTCGTCGTGCTACGACCTTTGCCAAAGTTGATATGCTCGTCGTGCTACGACCTTTGCCAAATTTGATATTAAAAACTGCGTCCGCCTCGTCCGACCAGTCCGACTTGTCCGATAAATAAACAACTATGAAACATATTTTAATAACTTTGTTACTATGTGCATCTTCTATATACGCACAAAATCTCTTAAAAGGCGAATGGATAACTAACTCTCTGTTGGGTAAATTCAAAGAAGAAGATAGCAACTTATTTGAACTTACGAAATACGAAGATGAAATATCAGGTATTGCAACGGAATTTGAAAAGAACGACAAAAATCAATATAGGTCGTATTACTTTGCCCCTTGTGGCTACGACTGTTTCTCTTCTATAACAGGAACATTTAAACTTATTGCCCCCTCGTATGTGCGCCTCAATGCCCTAACTTTTGAGCAATATGGCAATTGCGAAAAGAAAAACAAAACGTTGCATAACGATACCGCCGATTATTACATATACAAAGTCTCAGATAAGAAAATCTTCTTAGTGAAAAGCACTTCAAGAAATGAAAAAGAAGATCAAGAAAAGGCTAAAAACTATTTGTTAGTAACTGGTATAAAGGAAGATGTAGTATATAAACATGAAACAAAAATGAAGGTGGAAACTAAATTTAAATATATAGGAGCATTACCTACGCAAGTAGAGAAATATGCTACTGATATACTTCACTTGAAAAAATTCAAGATACTTGTTTATAACCAATTAGAAGATAGAGCGGCTTGGGTATTTGCGGTAAAAGACCTCACCACAGAAACTATAACCTATGTAATACAAGAAAATTGTTATGATGCAAAAGATAAAGAAATGTCTTGCTTTTTTGACTGTACCGAAGCCGAAATAAAGAAGTTCAGACAATAATCCTGAAGATTTGAAAAATTATAAGTTCGATGATGTACTTTTTCACTGGGAAGATAATTATTAAACCAACATATTTAAGTCACAGCAAATCAATGTAGATGATCATTTTTGTGACCTCACGAAAAAGGTCGAGATTGCCAAATTTGATATTAAAAACTGCGTCCGCCTCGTCCGACCAGTCCGCCTCGCCTGATAAATAAACAACAATCAATATATGCTCCCAACACAAACCCAAATCGAGCAACTCATCGCTCACCTCAACGCTACCACACAGCGTGAGGTAATCCGCATTTCGCTATCCTTAGCCGATAATTTAGCCCTTACCGATAGCAAGTTCGGCGGACTCCCCTATATCCCCCAAGGAGGATCCCTCCCTACCAGTGCCGAGGGCAAACCCCTCTTTATGCTAGCACAAATCAACTGCGAGCAATTGCCACAGAACAGTATCTACCCCAAAAAAGGACTCTTGCAGTTTTGGATTGCCGATAGTGAAGACCCTCTATATGGGTTGGATTACGATGACCCTTGTAGCAATGATAATAAACGAGTGCTTTACTTCCCTACTATTGGGGAAGCCTTGCCTATAGATGATTTTATCGATGATTACACTTTCGATGACGAGAATCTGCCTTTCAATTCTGGAAAACAATTTGCTTTGCATTTCAAAAAAGATACCGAGAGTATTTCTTTAGAAGAAAGGGCTGCTGACCAACTCTTCTTTGAGAAGTGGAATGAAGCCTTTTCAACCCAAATAACCACTATTGATGAATTTTTCGAGGAAGTACCCAATGATATTTGTGAGGAAATCAATGCTTCTCTGCTGAAAGAACCCACAGGACACAAAATAGGGGGGTATCCTTACTTCATTGAGTATGACCCATGTGAAGAAAACGACCCTCATACGCTCCTTCTCCTGCAAATAGATATTGATAACGTTGAAGGAGAAGAGATTTGTTGGGGAAATGGAGGTGGTGTAGCCAATTTCTTTATCAGTCCTGAAGATTTGAAGAATTATAAGTTTGACGATGTACTTTTTCACTGGGAAGATAATTATTAAACCAACATATTTAAGTCACAGCAAATCAATGTAGATGATCATTTTCGTGACCTCACGAAAATGATCGAAATTGCCAAATTTGATGCTAAAAACTGCGTCCGCCTCGTCCGACCTCGCCCTACTCGCCCAACCTTTTCAATAAAATTGCCCGTGCGGCTCACACCTAACCCCCCCTAAACCAAAAAAATGCTAAGATTCACCGCTCTTACTACCGCACAAAACCGCAAACCGGTGGCGGTACCCGAAAATGGCAAACGCTCCGAACTGTTTGCCCAAAATGTATTCAACGAAGAGGCTATGCGCCAACTGATGACCCGCGATGCCTTTGCCGCTGTAATGAACGCCATTCACAATGGCACTAAAATAGACCGCCGTGTAGCTGACCAAGTGGCGGCTTCTATGCGCGACTGGGCTATCTCTAAAGGGGCTACCCACTATACGCACTGGTTCCAGCCTTTGACAGGGGGAACTGCCGAAAAACACGATGCTTTCTTCGAACCGATAACACGCGATAGTGCTATAGAACGTTTTTCGGGTAATCAGCTGGTGCAACAGGAGTCCGATGCGTCTAGCTTTCCTAACGGGGGTATCCGCAATACTTTTGAGGCGCGTGGCTACACCGCTTGGGATCCTTCTTCACCGCCTTTTGTGTATGGTACCGTGCTTTGTATTCCTACAATCTTCATCGCCTATACCGGCGAGGCGTTAGACAACAAAACGCCTTTGCTTAAAGCCCTTAGCGCTCTCGACCAAGCAGCTACCGAGGTAGCCCGCTATTTCGACAAGAATGTGAGCAAAGTAACTACTACCTTAGGCTGTGAACAGGAGTACTTCCTCATTGATAAAGCTCTTGCCAATACCCGCCCCGATTTGATGATTACCGGCAGAACGCTTTTAGGTCATCAAGCGGCGAAAGGACAACAGTTAGACGACCACTATTTAGGGGCAATTCCAAGCCGTGTGTTGGCTTTTATGCGCGATTTGGAACAAGAGTGTCTATTACTCGGTATCCCCGTCAAAACGCGCCATAATGAGGTCGCACCTAACCAGTTTGAGTTGGCGCCTATTTTTGAAGAAGCCAACCTTGCTGTCGATCAAAACTCTTTGCTGATGGACGTAATGCGCAAGGTAGCCGAGCGCCACGACTTTGTCATCCTATTCCACGAAAAACCTTTTGCAGGAGTCAATGGGTCGGGCAAGCATAACAACTGGTCGCTGGTTACCGATACAGGCGTAAACCTCTTAGCGCCCAGCAAAACGCCTATCAAGAACCTGCAATTTCTCACTTTCTTCATCTGTACTATCAAGGCAGTATGTGAATATGAACCTTTGTTAAGAGCCTCAGTGGCATCGGCAACTAACGATTACCGATTAGGCGCCAATGAAGCACCGCCTGCCATTGTATCGGTGTTTATAGGCGAACAGCTTACCCAAGTGTTGGACGCCTTAGAAGTATCGTCTGATAACCTATCTCCTAAGGAAAAAACCGAACTTAAACTGAACGTAGTAGGCAAAATACCCGACCTCTTCCTTGATACAACCGACCGCAACCGCACCTCGCCTTTCGCCTTTACGGGCAACAAGTTCGAGTTCCGAGCAGTGGGCTCTAAAGCCAACTGTGGCAAGCCTACAATGGTACTGAGCACCATTGTAGCTCAGCAACTCACCGACTTCAAGAAAGCAGTTGATGCGCTTATAGAAGGAGGCAAGAAGAAAGAAGATGCTATCTTTAAAGTATTGCGTCGCTATATTAAGGAAAGTAAGAAAATACGCTTTGAGGGCGATGGCTATAGCAAAGAATGGGAGGAAGAGGCTGCCCGTCGTGGACTGTCAAACCATAAAACGACTCCTGAGGCACTGAAAGAAAACATCAGTGAGAAGGCTGTGGCTTTGTTTGAAAGTACAGGAGTCCTCAGCAAAGTAGAGCTTTTAGCGCGTTATGAAATTGGCTTAGAAGAATATGTGAAAACCGTACAGATAGAATCGCGTGTATTAGGCGATATTGCTCGCAATCACGTGGTGCCTACTGCCGTGCGTTACCAAAACACCCTTATTGAGAACGTAAAAGGCTTAAAAGAAATCTTTGGCGATAGCTACCAAGAAGTAGCTGCCGAGCAATTGGAACTCATACGCCATATTTCCGAGCATATCAAGGTGATCCACAGTCAGGTGGAGGCAATGGTAGAGGCGCGCAAGCACGCTAATCACTTACCCGACTTTGAAGCCAAAGCCGATGCTTATTGCAATAAGGTCAAACCTTTCTTTGAGGTAATACGCTACCATTGCGACAAACTCGAGCTTATGGTAGACGACGAGCTTTGGACACTAACGAAATACCGCGAATTGTTGTTTAATTAGTAATTGATTATAATAAGTACATCTGTTATGAAGAACATTCTCAACAATCTTCTTTTCAAAGTAGTATGCGGGATAGGTATTGGTATTTTTATCGGTGCTTATGCTCCTGAATGGCTACAACGAATACTTCTAACCTTTCAAGGATTGTTTAGCAACTTTTTAAAATTTGCTATTCCTCTTATAATGATGGGGCTTATTATGCCCTCTATTAGTGAGTTGGGGAAGAATGCAGGTAAGTTATTGCTCATCACGGTGGGGATAGCGTATCTTTTCACGTTATTTTCGGGATTTTCTACTTATTTAGTAGGGGAGGCACTTTTTCCTTCGCTGTTGCAGGGGCAGGAACTGAGTGAGGTTACAGAAGCCAGAGCGAGTCTTTCTCCCTACTTCAGTATAGAGATGCCACCTATGGCAGATGTGATGAGTGCGCTTATATTCTCGTTTATAGTAGGGATAGGGCTTTCCTTTAGAGAAGAATCTGTTTTAACAGAGGTTATAAAGGAGTTTGGAGACATTATCAAGTGGCTTATTACGCGAGCCATAGTGCCTGTATTGCCATATTACATTATGTGTATTTTTGCAGAGATCACATTTAGTGGGCAAGTAATGGCAGTTATAGATGTTTTCTTTAAGCTGATACTTATACTTTTCATTATGCATATAGTGCTACTTTTGATACAATTTGGCATTGCGGGAGGTATTGCGGGTAAGAATCCTTTTAAAGCGTTGATTACGATGCTACCGGCGTATGCTACAGCTTTAGGGACACAGTCTTCAGCAGCTACTATACCAGTTACTTTACGGCAAGCGCTTAAATTGGGGATTTCGCAGCGTATTGCGGGATTTACCATTCCGCTTTGTGCTACGATTCACCTATCGGGGAGCACGATGAAAATAACGGCTTGTGCGCTTGCGCTGATGATGTTGCAAGGAATGCCTCACGATTTCAGTTTGTTTGCGGGTTTTGTGATGATGCTTGGGGTGATAATGGTAGCAGCGCCGGGGGTACCTGGGGGTGCTATTATGGCAGTTTTAGGGGTTTTGGGGAGTATACTTGGTTTTGATGAGCGATTACAGGGATTGATGGTAGCGCTGTATATTGCTATGGACAGTTTTGGCACGGCCTGCAATGTGACAGGAGACGGAGCTGTAGCGCTAATTGTAGACCGGATAGACAAATTAGGGGATAGAGAATAGCGTTGTAAAGTGTCTCCAAGGTGTCTCCAAGCTTGCTGTAAGGTTTGTGTAAGGTAGTAGATAGGGGGCAAGATATAAAATATAAGAAGCTCAGTAACAATCATTTAGTATGTGTTACTGAGCTCCTTTCTTAATTTTAACACATATCTTATTAAATTTTAACACAATTTTAACACAATGGGGGGGGTAAATTGCGTAACTTTGCCCCCGAAAACAAGAAATATTTGCTTTTAAAAGTCCCGATTCCTACTCTTTCATCTATTCTCCTCTTCAGGGAATCGGGCGATACGAAAGAAAAGCGGAGAGTGGCATTATACCCGTAAGCTACTCCTGCTTTTCTTTTATTTTATTTGGTAATTTGGCAATTAACTATTATTTTTGCGTTTTAAATGTCAATCAAGGGTTAAATTAACTTGTTGATTTAAAACCTCCCCCCCGTCCCCCTCCGAAGGCAGGGCTGTTATATAAATTTACAATTGTTTGATTTGTAATATATTAAATTC
>CAUQUO010000080.1:0-7643 GCA_963521335.1 uncultured Capnocytophaga sp. | reverse complement strand
ATGTCATAGAATACTATGATAGCAATAGAAATAAACAATCCTTAGTAGGTTGGCTTTACATTAAGAAGTAATAGGACATAGTAAAGAAATTATAGGAACTGCTCGGTAAAAAGCCGAGCAGTTTTTTTGTTGGTTATAGGGAGGTGTCTCCAAGTTTGTTCCAAGGTGTTTCCAAGGTATTTCCAAGCTAAGAGATAAGAGACAAGAGAGTAGTAATAAAGAAACTTTAATAAAATATTAAAATTTTCTTAAAGTTTTTAAATGTGATTTGAGTGTAAAAAATATTTTCTATTTTTGCGCTCAATTTCACAAAATGTGCTTAAAAGAAACACTGATGTATAAACAATTACAATCACTATTAGTATTATTTACACTTTTATTTTCCTTTGGGAAACTCAGTGCTCAGGCTTGCGATGAGAACATACGCAAGGCGTTGGAGCAAACTCGTGTAACCACCTTTTCGAAAGTAACGCAGGGGGCTACGGGAGAGTTTGTTATTCGTTATCCGCTGGCGGGTACCAAGTACACATTAAGAGACCAAGCGGGGAATGTGTATACCTATACTTATACTGGAAGTCCGGTACAGATATCTATTAGTATTCCGGTAGGAGCTGTAACCACAGCGCGTAATTTTTCGTTTACAGCTGAGAATGGAGGATGTTCTTACAGCACAGATTATAAGTATAGCATCACCCCAGAAACCACAACCGGTATATCCGTAAGGGTAGAAGATGAGTGGTGTAATGATGGGGGTGGGATTTACTTCCAGATGATAGGCGCTAACACTACTGATTATAATTTCTATATGAAGAAAAGTAGTGAGGCTAATTATGATATTTCACCTACCAAAACGTTGGCTTATTCGGGAGCGCAAACTTTGAAGGCAGGCAGCTATGACCTCATAGCAGTTTTGAAAACCGACACTACTAAAAGGGTAGAGCGCAAAGGCATCAAAGTAGAGATGCTAGTAGAGCCTATTGTTTTTACGGCGCAATATGTTCCTTCAGTATGTGCAGGTCAGCAGGCCAGTGTGAAAGTGAATGTAACGAGCGGGAAGTATCCTCTTTACTTTACGCTTTATGATAAGACATTCAATACTGTTATAAAACCTAAACAGACCTCGAATGTTTTCACCAATGTACCTAAAGGAGAATACAGTGTGTTGGTAGAGAACTTTTGTGCAGTAGGAGGAGGGGCGCAAAGACCTCAACCTGTGGTAGTAGATGAATATTTGTTTTCACTTCAGAAGATAGAAAGTGCTTGGGTATTTGAACACGCTTGTAACTACGCATCTTTTAAAGAAATATCATTTACCTCTAATAACATACAACATATATGGGAAATGGATGCTTTTCCTTATCCTTTCACCATAAAATTCAACTTTACATCACCTAACTCTCAGGTATATACCGTATCTAAAACTATTTCTAATCGCACAGATTTAGAAAGAGTTTTACGCATTTCTAACGGATCAAATAACAACACGCTTTATTGGAGAGAAGATATTTACCAGAACATTCCGCTAACTTATGGCGATTGGAAGATAGAAGCACAGCTAATTGCTTGTGGTAACACTACAACCCTTCCAGTAGTAACCAAGAAACTCTTAGACCCTATGGACAACATAGTAACAGAGTTGAGTGCTGACGCTACTTGTAATCCTAATAAGATATTAGTGGGGATGAATAATATTGGGGAGAATAGAGATTACCCCGTATATATGGTGCTTGAACAGTATCCTAATACATTCAATCCTGATGCGGCGGGATTTTATAAGATAAACACAACAAATCCTAAACTTGCTAACAAATACGTTAAGAAGTATGAAACTTTGATAAATCATTATGAGCTAATACCTTCAGGTAATCTCAGACCAGGAGATGAATTTCAGTTTAGAGCAGTTTCAGTAGATTGCAATAAAGAGCGACTTTTGAACAAGCTTACAATTCCTTCTTCTGCTATTATTACTTCTAACACTTATTTTTGGCAAACCGCAAGCTGTAAATCTACTCCGACAGGAAGTAAGTTTGCGAACTTGATCATTGCAAACAAACAATACGATAATAATATTACAGAGGTAAAACTTGTAGCTTTCAGCGGAGATAGCAGTAAGTTGCCAGTGAGCTTGCCTTATACACTTACCAATAGAAATAAGACAAATGTTCAGCAAGAATGGCAGATAGACGATATGCCTGTAGGGCAATACACCTATATATATTCTGATATATGCGGGAATACCTATACAGCTACAGGAGAGCTTATAGAGGATCAATATACCATTACTTGGGAAGAAGGCTGTGTGCCAAAAGTAAAAGGAGCGTTGCAAGTAACCCCTAAGTATAGAACGGGATATTTTGTAGAGCGTTTTGATGAAGCCACAGGACAATGGAAAACGGCTGCATCAAATGGCAATCCGCTTCCTATTTTAGGCAATCACGGCAACACTGAAGCGGTAGTAACGACCCGTACGCAAGGGAAATTCCGTGTTATTCGCAAGATAGTAAATCCTGATGGAAGTGCTAAATGTATTCAAGTAGTTTCGGAAAAAGAATACAAAGGAGACTTGCGTCAGCCTAAAGTAATAACATTCCGCTGTTCAGTAGGAGGGAAGCATCACATTGCGTTGGCGCCTCAAGGAGGTACTCCTCCGTATACCTATGAATTGGTATCAGAGCAAAAGACAGGGCAGACAAATCCGACAGTTCTCAATAAAGCAGGAGACGATGAGAACTTCTTCTTGAACATTGACGGCTCGGACATAAACACTCGTTATGTATTTAAGGTAACCGATGCGTGCAACAGAGCAGAAACTGTAGACTGGATTGTGTCTAACTATCAGCCTTTGCAAATAGAAGCCGATAAAACTACTTATTGCGACGGACAGAGCGCTGTGCTTTCAGTACCTTATTTAGGAAGTAAGATAACTATAAAATGGTATCGTGCAGATGCTCCTAACACCGCTTTGCACACAGGAGCTACTTATACGATAACCAATTTGGTGAGTGCTGATTTCAGCAATAAATATATTGTGAAATTAGAGACAACCCACACGGCAGATGTGAACACTTGTCTTATAGCAAACACATCAGAATATCAATTTGTACGTTCGGCTAATGCACCAACCCCTACGGCGGTACAAAAACACGACACCGTAAAATGCTTATCGAACGACCCTGTTGATAACGCTGCTTATCCTGAGATGTTTGATTTGAACGGATTGTTTACAGACAACAATTCTAATCCTTTATATATAAAGAAAATCACAGATAAGAGTGGGGTTATCGCAGTGCCAGCTAATGGGCAAGTGAACCTCAATACGAGTGCTTTTGTAGGGAAGACCAATACCTTTGTATATACAATATCTTCTTCTTGTGGAGAGGTATTGACAACAACAGAAGCGACCTTGAAGGTAATGAAACCATTATTGCTTGAGGGAGTAATAACAGACCTCAATCTTTGCCAGACATCGGCTACTTATCAAGATGTAGAAAACTTGATGTATAGAGCTTTTGGAAGAGGCTATAACCAATTGCGAAATAGTGGTGCTACTTTTGAGTGGTATGAAAGTCAAACTGATGCAGAGGCGCAAAACAATAAGAAAACAGCAACCACATCTATAGGCACTATAGCAGATGGTAGTAGCAAAAACTTATACTTACGTCTTGCTAAAGCAGGCTATTGTGCAAGCAGTGTTTATACTATTAAGGTAAATAAAGTAGTTACTACAGCACCTGAGTCTAAAACATTAGGAAGTATATGCGCCCTTACCGTAGGAGAACTCAAAAAACTGATAGACCCAGCTAATCCTTCACAAATAGTAATATACCAAGGAGGTAGCGCTTTGGATAACCTACATCATTTGTTGAGCAATACGGGAATTACCTATACTAAGAAAATGGGAGATTGCGAAACTGCGCAGGCAGCCGTAAGTTTTACCCTCAAAGGAGCGAAAACACAAGGGCAAGCGCAAACATTAAGATTGTGTACACTTGTAAATGATGCGAATGGATTCTCGTACGTTTTAGGGTCAGAAGTGAGAGACGCACTCAAAGGGTTGTATCCTAATGCTACCGTTATCAAAATATACAATGCTACAGGAAGCGAATATACAGATGCTGATTTTGTATATACTTCTAATAGACATACTTTCACTATTGAAGAAAACAACAAGTGTGTTTCTGACCCTTATACATTCTCTATAGTAGAGAAAGAAAAGACAGTAGCAACCCCTAAAACAGTATCCCTCTGTGCAGGAGTAGCTCAAACCGTTGCTACGATAAAAACACAGTTGGCCGATAGCTCGGCGAAAGTATACCTCAAGAACGGTAATAACTACAACGAGCAAGCAGATAGTGCAATTATCAATACTGCGGTTACTTATTATTATACAGTACAAGCCACAGGCAAGTGTGTTAGTGATAAAGCCCCTATATCGTTTAATATAGGGCAAACCACAGCTAAACCCGAAGGACCTAATAGCACCACAGGTTGTGTAAAAACAGTAGCTGAACTCAAAGCTGATATCCGCGCTCAAGAACCTACACGTAACAGTCAAGCATTGGCAATCTATGCAGGACTATTAGACACCAACAAAGGCACAGCCTTAGCTGATAGCGCAACCCTTACACAAACCACCTATTCGTATGCTTATACAGAGGCGGGCAAGTGTGAATCGGCAATACGCCATATTACTATCAGCCGTGTAGCAACGCCTACCGTAACCCAAACCACCCACACTTTATGTGGAGGAGGTAGTCAAACCATAGCCTCTTTGCAACCGCAAGGCGCTAACATCGTATGGTATAACAGTGCCACAGGAGGAAGTCCGTTAGCAAGCAACACCCCATTGGTAGCAGGTACTACTTATTATGTAGCACAGAAGAGCGGTAATTGTGAGAGCGAAAGAGTAGCCGTGGTAGTAACACAAGGCACTTCAGGGAATGAAACGCTTGTTTTCTCAACACCTTTCTCTAAAACACTCAAATGTGTGCCATCTGGTCAGTTGCGTTTCCAAGTGCAAAATGCTGTTGCTGGACAGAGTTATGTAGTAGAGCTCACACAAGTGCCTGCGGGCTATACAGGATCACGCACCTTTACCATCACCAAAGACAATAAGGAAGGCAATGTTCCTTTTGTATGGCTTACCCAAAATAATATCCCTAAGGGAACGTATAAAGCAAGACTTGTAAAATGTGGAGTCTCACAAGAGATAGAGCAAACAATTACTGAATTAACAAACGATTTCCCTATACGCGATAACTTCGATGCAGGACCTTATATTGATATCAATGATTGTAATTATGCCAATTTGAGAAACTCTCAAGCTCGTGCGGGAGGTATCGACATCAATGCGTATTTCCAAAACGAAGCGATTGCTAAACAGTTCTTTGAATATACAGCCGTATCTCCACAAGATATGATCGACAAAGGCTGGACTAACGCATCTCAAATTCCTGATAGCTATTGGCGTGAAGTATATTCATTGCCAGCGGGAACCACCAGCCTTGTGCCTAAGGTGATTTATTACGATTTGGCTGCCTTTGGTAGAAACTATGCCGATTTGGCTATTGCTAATAAAAAACCTAAGTTCTACTTCCGCATCAAAGGACAACCTTCTTGTGGGGTATCAGCGCCTATTGAATTTGGTGATCCTCGTATGCTGAAGATAAAGATGTCTTACGGTGGTAGTTGTACAGCTCCTACAATTAAGATTTCGTTTGAAAATACTATAATTGTTTGCAATCAAGTTACTTATGAGTTGAAAAATGAAGCAGGACAAGTGGTAGCTTCAGGTACTTTCAATGCTGTGAATGGAGGTAATATTGATATCACAAACCTCAATGGTAATCCTATCAACCCTAATGAGAAATATAGTGTAACGGTGAAAGCTGCAGCCCCCGATACACAATCGGCGACTACAGAAGCACGCAGTTTCAATCAGGCGAAAGCTGCCTATAGAGCTGATGGGCAATATGCAGAGATAAAGAGATGCTTTGGTCACCCCGAAAGAACAGAAATGTACATACAAGGCTTCTTGCGCGATAATGGCGTGTTGTTGTCGCTCAAAGGTTATAAAGTAACCTTGGAGAGCGCTCCAGCAGGCTATGCTAATGAGCCTAACAAACTGAAAGTGGGCGAAAGCTATACCATCACAAGAGATGCTAGCTCCTACAATCTACTTTCTACTCTTAATGTACAAAATGCTGCAGGCTTCTCGTCTCTTCCAGAAGGCGATTATAAAATCAAGATTGAAGACCCTTGCGGACAAACATACTATGTAGAAAACGGCAGACGAAAAAAAGCAAATATACTAACAATCGAACACCCTCAGTACAGCGAAAAGCCACTTACTCCTGAAAAAGAAGTTGCTTGTACGGGAGTGAAGGTATATCCTTTCAAAGGAAATACAGCACAAGATTGGTTGAGGAAAAACAACCAAAATCAGAACTTGTATGTATGGTTAGTGAAAATACCTGCGGGTGTAAATGCCGCCGATATTTCTACTACCCCTCAACAACCAGGTACTTATGCAGGTAATACCTACCAAAGAGCTATCTATAGCAGGGATAACGCCGCTACTTTGAATACTTATTTCACTTTGCCTCGCAATGAGAATTCTACAGGGTTGTATACCTTTGCTTACGCCGAAGATGAAAGAGAAATCTATAACTATATAGCTAACTCACCTACGGCTTGTGTACGCACCTTTACAATTAGTGTAGATGATGTATTACTGAATATAGATCGTTCTACTTATGTAGGCTACAAATGTGAAGGAGGCACTGGCAAAATAGTAGTGAAAGCAGTGAATGGTATCAACGATACTAATAACTATACTTATGAGCTTTATGCTACTAAAACAGGTACAGTTATTGAGACTAAAACCGCTGCTAAAGGAACTACTGTAACCTTTACCAACTTAGGGACTTTCACAGCCGGACAAAATACACGTTGGTTAAAACTCACTGACGCTTCTTGTCCTACTCAATCGATGTGGCGCGAATTGCCAATTGATATTTTAGAAAAACCAGCTAACGGAAAGACCTATACTTTCTGTGCTGCTGCTACAGTAGCCGAATTGAAAGCCAAAGTAGCAACCGATACCGCTACTGTAAATGTCTATAAAAACGGCACTTTGGTAACCAATAACAATGAAGCGCTCAGCGCAACAGCAGCTTATACTGTAAGTCGTTTCAACGCTACTTGCGAAACAGATAAAGTAGCTGTGGCAGTTACTATTAGCAATACCATAAGTTTAACAGTACCAGCAACTTTAACGGTAACTTGTACAGCTGCCAATATCGATGCGACAGTAAACAACTGGCTTGGTCAGGCTACAGTTACCGATACTTGTGGTACAGCGACGCTTACTCACGATTTTGCAGCTGTAAAACCAACGAACTGGTGCAACACATCAGTAGTAACAGTAACCTTTGTAGGAAAAGACCCTCAAGGAAATACAGTAACTAAAACAAGTGTCATCAAAGTAAATAGTACGCCAATCGTAGCAAATGATGATACCCATACAATAACCAATGGACTCACCGGCGGTACAACACCAAGCGTATTGACAAACGATAGCTTGAACGGCAATGGCAATCCAAGTACTAACTCAGTAACACTTACTTGGCTGAATGTACCAT
>CAUQUO010000079.1:0-8223 GCA_963521335.1 uncultured Capnocytophaga sp. | reverse complement strand
ATAAATCAATAATAAATCAATAATAAATCAATAATAAATCAATAATAAATCAATAATAAATATTAAACAAGAGTGTATTCAGTAGAATAAGAGTCTTTATTTCTCTTACCTCTTACCTCTTACAACGCTATCATTATAGTATAGGGTGTGAGGGAGAGATTATTCCGTTCTTTAAAGAAGATTTTGTTTCTATCCTTATTTGAAGGAAACGGTATCGTAGTTGAAAAATAGAATGTTTTTTAACCTTGACAAAGTGTAGTAATATTGTAGTTGAAAAAAAATAGAATAATGCGAATACTAATCTTATTATTAGTAGTTTTTACTATAAAAAGTTGCAAACCAGAGGTAAAAGATCCTACCGACAAGCAAATGATAAGTCATTTCAATAAATATGAAACTGATTTTGAAATGATTTGGCAAATGATTGCAGAAGATACAATCACGGTGTTTGATTATCCGCCTATTTTGGATGGTGGGAAATATAAAAACGCCAAGGATTCTATATATTTCAATCGGCTGAGCATAAGCAAAAGAAGAAAATTAGATTCCTTGTTACAAAATGTACAATGTAGTGGGATATCTGTCTTATCTAAAGATCAGGTTACTTTTAATTATTATTCCTATGGTGGAATAGGATGGGGAGTTGATAAAAATTTTCTTTACACCAAAAGGAATTTTAAGGAAAGTGATGTTGAAATCTGTCCGCCAGAGGTAGATATGTCGGAAAAGCGTTATAATTTGATGAAGAATTGCCATTTGTTGAAAGGATTAGGAGGTAATTGGTATATAGAGTTAAATTATGACAGATAATAACTGAGCCAAAGTTCTATTTTCAACTTTGCCAAAGTCTAAAACTTTGGCAAAGTGTAGCGACAGAGTGGTTAAAAAAAATGGAATCATCAAACAAGACAGACTTGTTAGACTTATCAGACAGAAAAACTAAATAAAAAATCAAATGAGAAAGTACGCTATCATTACAGGCGGTTCGCGAGGTATAGGGCGCGCTATATGCGAAAAGCTCGCGCAGGACACCGATTATCATCTACTCATTACTTACCAAAGCAATGAGGTAGCTGCCCTTGAGACTCTTAATCACATCAAAAAAATGGGGCGTGAGGGAGAGATTATTCGTTTTGATGTATCAGATCATCAGAGCACTACTGAAGCCCTCACCCAATGGCAACACGACAATAAAGATGCTGTGGTAGAGGTGATTGTGAACAATGCAGGCATCAATCGCGATGGGCTTTTTATGTGGATGCCTCAAGAGGATTGGAGCAAAGTAATCTCTACTACTCTTGATGGTTTTTACAACGTAACGAACTTTTTTATACAGAAGATGTTACGCCATCGCTACGGACGTATTATCAACATTTCGTCGGTATCGGGGGTAAAAGGGACTGCAGGGCAAACGAATTACTCGGCGGCCAAAGGAGCGATAATAGCGGCAACCAAAGCGTTAGCGCAAGAAGTAGCTAAGCGGCATATCACTGTAAATGCGATAGCCCCAGGTTTTATACGCACAGATATGACTTCCTCTCTCAATGAAGAAGATCTTGTGAAACTGATACCAGTAGGGCGTTTTGGTGAAGCGGAAGAAGTAGCCGACTTGGTGTCGTTTTTAGTGTCTAAAAAAGCGTCATATATCACTGGAGAAGTAATCAATATCAATGGGGGAGTCTATTCTTAGTGAAGGATAGGGGGTAAAAATAGGTAACAAGTAACTAACTGAAATGTTGTTTGTTACCTATTTTTCTTATTTATAAGGGGTAAAAAAATAGGGTTTAGGATTGCTGTTTGGCATTATTTTTGTATTTTTGCCCCCGGAATAATTTTAAGCAGGTTATTTTCTGATACAGAAAACCGTGAGTCTTAAAGAAAACAAAATTTATGAATTTAGTAAAAAAGAGGTATTTTTTTGTAGTGATGATTTTTTCTTTTTTAGGATTTACTATTAAAGATGAAGAGGCAAAGATAACGGCAATTCCGAGTATTTTTGCAGTTGATGTACCTCAAATGGCTACCGCTAAGCCAGCAGATGCAAATAGCGATAATGATTCTTCTTTTTCTTTTAATCTACAAACAGGCAAATCATTTATTGGATTTAAAGAAGCTTTGGCCTATCGTGAATCACGAGGCAATTACTTCGTAGTAAACCGTTTTGGGTATATGGGTAAATACCAATTTGGCAAACGGGCATTACGTTTTTTAGGAGTGACAAATACGCAAGAGTTTTTAAATTCTCCTGAGCAACAAGAACGTGTTTTTGTACTCAGTTTACAACGTAGCAAGTGGTTTTTGCGCAATGAAATTAAGAAATATGCGGGAAAAACCATTAATGGTATTCACATTACAGAGTCGGGTATTTTAGCAGCGGCGCATTTGGCAGGAGAGAGTTCTGTAAAAAAATTCTTTAAGCATAAAGGGAACTATTCTTTTGCAGATGGGAATGGAGTAACCTTGCAGCACTATTTGAAACACTTTGCAGGGTATGATACTTCATTTATCAGTGCTAAGCAAAAGCCACAATTTACAGCAGAAGAGCCTTTATTGTTGGCAATGAATGATTAAGAGGCTTATTTAAAAAGTCTTTTCATATAAAAAAACCTTTCATATATGATTTTTAGGCAAAATATGTGTATCTTTGCCTTGTAGAATCATATATGAAAGGTATTTTATTAATCATTCAATAGAAAAACTTATGGAACATAGCCATCATCATCACGATCACCACCACCATGATGTGAATAGCCTCAATGCGTTAAATCGCGCTTTTTATATAGGGATAGGGCTCAATCTTTTATATACACTTGTAGAGTATATAGTAGGTTTTAGAGTAAATTCTTTGGCACTTATATCAGATGCGAGTCATAATTTAAGTGATGTAGCGAGTCTTGTTATATCTCTTATAGGGATGAAGCTTGCACAGCGAGCAACAACTTATCTTTATACATATGGATATAAGAAAGCCTCGATACTGGCATCGCTTATCAATGCTGTATTATTAATTTGTATTGTAATAAAAATATTTATAGAGGCTTTTGAAAGGTTGTTAACCCCTCCTCAAATGGCAGGAGTTCCAATTATGCTAACAGCTTTTATAGGGGTTGTAATCAATGCACTATCAGCTTTTTTATTTTACAAAGGTCAAAAGACAGATATCAATATTAAAGGGGCTTTTTTGCATCTTTTATTAGATGCTTTAGTATCTGTAGGAGTGATAATATCAGGGGGGATTGTGTATTTTACAGGCTGGAATATGGCAGATCCTATTAGTAGTTTTATAGTAGCTATTGTAATACTGTTTTCTACTTGGGGGCTATTGAAGGAAAGTGTTAAACTGATTTTAGATGGCGTTCCTCATACAATAGATAAGGCTCATATTCAACAAATTATAAGTTCTCATCCTATGGTAGAAAGTGTACATCATTTACATATTTGGGCGCTTAGTAGCGAACAAAATGCCCTTACCGCTCATATTGTACTTAAAGAATGTATAACGCTTAAAGATTTTATAGAAGTAAAAACAGAGCTTAAACATCTTCTTTCTCACGAAAATATCACACATTCTACTTTTGAGATAGATCTTATAGGTTGCCGATGTAATGAAGAAGAGTGCAAATAAAATATAAAACAAAAGCCTCAGCATTTGCTGAGGCTTTTGCAATTCCTAATCCTTAAAAATATGAAAAATTTCCTCTATGAAGAAGATCTCGTGGTACCTCCAGGAATCGAACCAGGGACACAAGGATTTTCAGTCCTTTGCTCTACCAACTGAGCTAAGGTACCAGTTGTTTTATCATTACGGCTGCAAAAGTAGTACTATTTTTGAAACTTGCAAAATATTCACAAAATATTTTGCAAGTTTTTTATTATCTTTTTTATAACTCACTAATAATCAAGTTTATCATTGGGATATTTTGCCATAAATTCTTCTACCTTTTTCACCATATTTTCTGATCCGCAGAAGAAAGGTACTCTTTGGTGAAGTTCTGTAGGGCGGATATCCATAATGCGCGTATAGCCATCGGAGGCTTTACCGCCTGCTTGTTCGGTGAGGAATGCCATAGGGTTACATTCGTAGAGCAAGCGCAATTTGCCACGTGGCGTACGCGTTCCCGAAGGATAGATATAAATACCGCCTTTGAGCATATTGCGGTGAAAATCGGAGACTAAGGAACCTATATAACGAGAAGTATAAGGGCGATTACCTTCTAAGGCTTGACAATATTTGAGATAATCCTTCACCCCTTGTGGAAAATGCACGTAATTCCCTTCGTTGATGGAGTAGATTGTGCCATCTTTAGGGTACTGCATATTAGGGTGAGAGAGGTAGTAAGTACCGATAGAGGGGTCGAGAGTGAAGCCATTTACCCCGTGACCAGTGGTATAGACAAGCATTGTAGAGAGTCCGTAGACCACATAGCCAGCTGCGACTTGCTTGTTGCCCTCTTGGAGAAAGTCTTCTAATTGTACGGGAGTCCCTACTGGAGTTACGCGTCTATAGATAGAGAAGATAGTACCTACTGTTACGTTCACATCGGCGTTGCTAGAACCATCGAGAGGGTCGATGAGCACAACGTACTTGCTGTTAGGGCTGTTCTCGGAAGAGGCAATGGGAATAAAAAATTCGTTCTCTTCGGAAGCAATGCCACATACTACATCGCGCTGGGTAAGGGCGCGGATAAAGAGGTCGTTAGCGAAAACGTCTAACTTTTTCTGTACCTCACCTTGGATATTTTCTTGCCCCATATCGCCCAAGATGTCGTCTACTAATCCCGCTTTGTTTACTTCGCGGTTTACTAGTTTAGAGGCTAATTTAATCGCACTCAGCAAACGTGAGAGCTCGCCAGTTGAATGTTGGAAGTCCTTCTGATTTTGGATGATGAACTCCCCTAAAGTAAGATGTGTTTTCATTTTGTTGATATGTTAATGTATTAGTTTCTTAATTTAGTGCGAGCTCTATGAAATTTTGCTAATTAGCTAATTTACTAATCTGCCAATTTATTTAGGTATAGCTGGATTACATTCTCTAAACCTAAATAAAGAGCCTCGCAAATAAGCGCGTGACCAATGGAGACTTCTAAGAGGTTAGGTATTTGCTCTTTGAAGTATTTTAGATTATCAAGGCTCAAATCGTGTCCCGCATTGAGTCCTAAGCCTACTTTTTGAGCTTCTAAAGCTGCTTTTACATAAGGTTCTACGGCAGTTTTGTTCCCAAGGGCGTACTGGCTGGCATAGCCTTCAGTATAGAGTTCTACACGATCAGTACCGGTAGCAGTGGCAGCAGTTACCATTGCCTCGACAGGGTCTACGAATAGTGAGGTACGAATGCCATTGCGTTTGAACTCGGTTACTACTTCAGTTAAAAAATCTTTGTGTTTAATGGTGTCCCAACCAGCATTAGAGGTGATCGCATCTTCGGCATCGGGAACAAGAGTAACTTGGGTAGGTTTGACTTGCAACACCAAGTCGATGAATTTAGGGATGGGATTTCCTTCGATATTGTATTCGGTAGTTACTACTTTTAGTAAATCGAAGGCATCTTGATAGCGGATGTGACGCTCATCGGGGCGAGGGTGGATAGTAACACCTTCAGCTCCAAAACGTTGTACATCTTTGGCTACTTGCAATACATCGGGCATATTGCCACCGCGTGCATTGCGCAAAGTAGCTATTTTATTGATATTTACACTTAATTTTGTCATTAATTCTGTTTTTTAAGGGGTTGTAGTTTCTACTTCCTCTCCTCGCTCATCGGCTTCTACCTCTTGACGAAGGATAGAATCTTGTCTATTAGGGGTAACCCTATAGGCTTTAGGGTCGTATTTAGGATCGGAGATATTGAAACTGGCGGTGTCCTTATCGCGTTGAGGCTTCAGGTCACCGACGAGTACTTTTTTGATAGACGCCAAATACTTGTCGTTATCTTGGATTTTTTGTTCTAAGGAATCTACTTTGAAGAGCAGACTGAGAGTTTCGCGTTTATTTTCGACGGCAGTATAGCCTAAAATATACTGGCGCAGAGGGGAATAGATAATCAGTACTGTAGTGAGAGTGATGAGTACAAAGGCAAAGAGAGAGCCAAACACAAAGATATTGAGACGGCTCAAGCGGAAGGAAGCTTTTTCCTCATACGTGCTGTCGTCCATTACTATCAAGCGGTATTTGCTCAACCACTTGCGTTTCCAATATTCTTTTCTCGATGTCTTATCTGTACTCACAATCTTTTCATTTTTATTTAAATACTGATGACTTGTTCTATCTGTGGCACATACTCTTTGATAGTCATCTCCACTCCACTTTTAAGCGTAAGTTGATTGACAGAGCAGTTGGTGCAAGTGCCTTCTAAACGCACTTTTACGATTTTTCCATCTTCGATATCTACCAAAGTAATATCACCACCATCATTTTGCAAATAGGGGCGTATTTTATCTAAGGCTTTAATAACTTCATTTCTAAGTTCTTCTGTATTCATTATCTAATTTAGTATTTTTGCTCAATAATTAAGTAATTAACAATTGTCAATTAGTACCACATCCCGCTGTAGTGGTAATTCTGATAGCTTCTGAAGGAGGTAAATTCTCATTTCGTGCTACTACATTCTTTACTACTTCTTGTGCCAAAGTGCGAAAAGCTGTAGCTTGGGGCGTTCCATCCTGTAAGGCTGTAGGTCTACCTGTGTCTCCTGCCTCACGTATGCCTTGGACTAACGGGATTTCTCCTAAGAAAGGCACATTCAAGTCAGTAGCAAGGTTTTTTGCTCCTTCTCTACCAAAGATGTAATACTTGTTATTAGGCAATTCTTCTGGCGTAAAATAAGCCATATTCTCTATAATCCCCAATACAGGTACATTGATATTCTCTTGTTGAAACATCGCTACTCCTCGTCTTGCATCAGCAAGAGCTATTTTTTGAGGAGTACTCACTACCACAGCACCTGTGATAGGCAATGCTTGCATAATACTCAAATGAATGTCTCCCGTTCCTGGAGGAAGGTCGATAAGCAAGAAATCCAATTCACCCCAATACGACTCAAATATGAGTTGGTTAAGTGCTTTAGAAGCCATAGGTCCACGCCATATTACTGCTTGATTGGCATTGGTAAAGAATCCGATAGAAAGTATCTTTACACCATAGTTCTCAATAGGCTGTATGAGCGATTTCCCTTCTACTACTACTGATTGTGGGCGCTCTCCTGCTACATCAAACATAATAGGGATAGAAGGGCCATACACGTCAGCGTCAAGTATTCCTACTTTGAAGCCCATTTTAGCAAGAGCAGTAGCCAAATTTGCTGTTACAGTACTCTTCCCTACACCTCCTTTGCCTGAGGCTACAGCAATACAATTCTGTATACCTGGTATTGGCTTCCCTTTCAATTCAGGGGTCTCAGGAGCAACCACTTTTATATTCACAGTTACCTTTGCTTTCTCGTGTACCTCGCCGTGGATTGCTTTCATTATTTCTACTTCGGTACGCTTTTTGGCTTGCAAACTAGGGTTGTTAATAACCACATCTACTACCACTTCATCACCGAAAATTACAATATTTTGAACAGCTCCGCTTTCTACCATATTTTTTCCTTCACCAGGAGCTGTAATTTTGCAAAGTGCTTCTAATACATCTTTTTTTTGAATGTTCATTTGTTATTTTTAGTTAAGAGATAAGAGGTAAGAATTTGTTACACTCTTATTTTTATTTTCAATGTGAGTTTGATATAAGAAATATATAGTTAAATATTTATTAGTCAGACAAATAAATAGCTTATTTTTAAAGAGAGGACAAGAGTGTTTTTAGGAAACGCCTCTATATAACACACTCTAAAAGCGATTGACTATCAAGGTAATTAACTTTGACAAAGTGTAGTGACTCAAAATTTACAAACCGATTTTGATAAACTATAATGATTCTTATTAGAAGGCAAAGATATAACTTTTTTATTTATCATCAAAACATTTAGTGGTTTTTAGGCAGCTGGTGGGGTGCACAGGTAGGTGGTGGGAGGTACGGTGGGAGCTATGGGAGCGGTGGGAAGGGTGGGAATTATGGGAGCTGTGAAAAAGGAAAAACTTTGTCAGAATTTGGGGGATTTGACAAAGTTTATTATTTTTTCAAAATGATTTTCAATAATATAAGCATGTCTCTTACTCCAATTTCAGAATATCATATTCTGATACTTCATAGCCTGTTATATTGTTTTCTTGAAAAGCATTCAATAGT
>CAUQUO010000078.1:0-8847 GCA_963521335.1 uncultured Capnocytophaga sp. | reverse complement strand
ATTTATTCTATCAGAAAGTAATCTGAAAAATTGCACTTGATGGTGGAATAGGCGACCTTAAAAGTTGAGCGTTTTACTTTTTTCATACTCTAATTTTTTAATTTGCGAAAGTACTTTTTATCAAGTTACTGTACAATATGAAAAAAGGTGTAAAACACTGAAATATAACCTACTAATAAAAAATATTTTTCAGTATATAGGTAACGATTTAGAAACCTAATTTTGAAAAAGCCTGTCCAAATCATCTAAGACTCTGTCTTCTCTTATCTTCCTATCAAAAAAATAATCCTCTTTGTATGAGCTAATTACATTATTTTTTGTAGTTTTGCTTTTTATTCGTAATTTTGTACTAAAATTATTATAATTTTTTTAAGAAATTACTTGTGTGTTATCCCCTTTTTTAGTACCTTTGCCTCAATATTTACCAATTTGGTAAGAAAATATTAACATCAGAAACTAAATAAAATCAAATATTACAATGAAAAAAATATTTTTATTTGTAGCCTTGCTATCGGTGATGGCAACTACATTCGCACAAGAAAAAATTAAAGACGTAAGAACTAAACCCGACCTCTATTTCTTACAAATAGGAGATGTGGCTAACAGCCTTGAACTTCTACCGCCTCCTCCTCAACCAGGTAGTATCCTCTTCCTCAACGACGAAGCACAATACCAATGGGGCTTAATGCAACGCCGTACCCCTCGTGGCGACCAAGCCGTATCTGATGCTCGTGTAGATGGAGCTGGCGTGCCTAATGCTTTCTCTGAAGCTTTTGGTATCAAGATTTCTAAGGAAACTACCCCTGAAATCTTCAAACTCGTAGTGAATATGCGCGAAGATGCTGGTGACCTCGCTACTCGTGCTGCTAAAGAGCACTATATGCGCGTGCGTCCGTTTGCTTTCTACGAAAAAACCACTTGCAACCCCGAGCAACAACAAGAACTTTCTACCAATGGGTCTTATCCTTCAGGACACACCGCTATTGGCTGGGCTACTGCTTTGGTGCTTGCCGAAATCAACGTAGATAGACAAAACGAAATCCTCAAACGCGGCTATGAAATGGGACAAAGTCGCGTGATTTGCGGTTACCACTTCCAAAGTGATGTAGATGTCGCTCGTCTCGTTGCCAGCGCCGTAGTAGCACGCCTCCACGCCAATGATGCCTTTATGAAACAACTCGAAAAAGCTAAAAAAGAGTTTGAAGGACTTGTAAAGAAAGGCAAAGTGAAGAAAAGTGAACGTATGACCAAATAAACTGCTAAAACGATGAAAAAGATACATTTTATGGCACTCAGCCTGATGGCTGTGGGTTATACTTATGCCCAAGAAGTGCCTACTACCGTTACAGAAACCACCGAATTGCTACCTGCTCCTGCACAAGAAGCTCCCAAACCAGAGCCTAAAATAGAAGTGAAACCCGCAGGGCGTATCTTGATAGATGCGGGCTATTTCAATGCCAATGAACAAAAAGACAAGTTCGTAAGTGGGGTAGCCATCCCCGATGCTCGTGCGGGCTTGGGCGTGCGCTATGGCAATTGGAAAGCCAAAGTAGATATAGGGTATGCCTACGGAAAACTCTCTCCTAAGGATATCTTTATCGAGTATGGCTTTAGCAAGCACACCCTCTTGCGCGGAGGTTATTTCGTACATCAATTTGGGATGCAAAGCGCTACCAGTTCTTCTTTCAAAATATCGATGGAAGAACCCCAAAGCAACGAGGCTTTTTTCAACTCTCGTTTGATGGGGTTGATGCTCTTGCACCAAAAAGACGACTTTATGGGTACGCTTAGCCTCTTTGCCGAAGGAGAATCGATGAAGCAAAGTTCTGATGCTACAGGCGACCAAGGTATGGGTATGATGAGCCGTTTGCTCTATCGCCCGCAACGCGAAGAAGGTAAGATTTTTCACGTAGGACTCTCAGGAGCTTTTGAGACCCCACGCTACAATAGTAATGCTGCCCTTAACCACAGTTCTTATATACTCAAAACCCCTTTCCCAACACGTATTGCCAAAGTAACTGCTCAACAAGCGACTATTGACAACGCTACTTTCCTCTACAAATTCTCTCCTGAATTGCTCTTTGCACGGGGTCGTTTAGGCGTAGAAGCCCAATATTACTATGTGAACGTAAACCGCAAGAGTGGCTTTGAGAATTTCAAAGCAAGTGGTGCGTATGGAATGTTCCGCGCTATTGTGAAAGGAAATCCTTATGAGTATAATGAAATCGACGGTGGTATCGCCACCCCCAGACCAGGCGCATTAGAACTCGTTGCCGGCTACAACTACACCGATTTATCCGACCCTAAAGCGGGTATTTTGGGAGGTCGCCTCAACGACTATTCGCTTACTTTCAACTATTATATCAATAAGTATATGATTTGGCGTGTACGTGCTTCCTATACTGGGGTTACTTATCGCGCTGGAGTTCCTGATACTAATTTAGGACTTATAGAAACGCGTTTGCAAATCAAGTTCTAAGTGGTGCGAGCCGCACGGGCAGTTACAAACTTTGCCAAAGGTCGTAGCACGACAAGCTATTAAAACTTTTAAAACTTTGCCAAAGGTCGTAGCACGACAAGCAATTAAAACTTTGGCAAAGTGTAGCGACGCAAAAGCAATTTTGATAATTTTCTAATTAAAATACCGTATGAAAACAAGAATCATAACTCTACAAGCATTACTACTTCTCTTGTGTCCGCTTTTAGCGATGGCACAACTCAACCGCTCTGAGAGTTTTAAAAGTCAGTATAAACTCAAAGAAGTGGTGATCCTCAGTCGTCATAACATTCGCTCCTCACTATCAGTGAACGGGAGTACCTTGCAAAAAATGACGCCTCACGAGTGGATAAAATGGAGCGCTGCCCCCAGTGAACTCACCCTTCGCGGAGGAGCTCTCGAAACCATTATGGGGCAGTTTTTCCGCAAATGGACAGTAGCCGAAGGACTTTTTGCTGAAAACGCTGTTCCCACTGTTGATGAAGTGAACTTCTATGCCAACAGTATGCAACGCACCATTGCTACCGCGCAATATTTCTCTTCAGGATTTATGCCCGTAGCCAATTTGCATATCAACCACCGCTTTACCCCCAGCAAGATGGACCCCGTGTTCTTCCCTGCACTTACCAAAAGCAGTGACGCCTTCAAAGCACAAGCAATGAAAGAAATCGCTGCTATGGGCGGTAAAAAAGGTATTGTAGGCATCAACGAGGGGTTGAAAGAGTCTTACCAACTCTTGGAAAAAGTACTCGATTTGAAGAACTCACCCGCTTGTAAATCAGGGGAAGTATGTGCATTCAACGATTACAACACCAAACTGATACTCGAAAAAGGCGATGAACCCAATATGAAAGGTTCGCTAAAGTTAGCCAACTCCGCTTCCGATGCTTTTATCTTGCAATATTATGAAGATAAAGACCCTGTGCAAGCAGCATTTGGCAACAACCTCAGCACCTCCGACTGGGAAAAAATCGCTAAAGTAAAAGATGTCTATGGCGATGTACTTTTCACCGCTCCTATTGTAGCTGTGAACGTAGCGCACCCACTATTGGTGTATATGAAAGACGAGCTGAACGCTAAAAACCGCAAATTCACCTTCCTTTGTGGTCACGACTCTAACATTGCCAGTGTGAATGCGGCTTTGGAAGTAGAAGAATACAGCTTGCCTAAATCTATTGAAAAGAAAACTCCAATAGGTAGCAAACTCGTGTTTGAAAAATGGGTAGACAACAGCGGTAAAGAGTTTGTATCGGTAAACATTGTATACCAAACCACCGAACAATTGCGTGGAATGGAACTATTGGATATGCAAAATCCACCCGTAGTATTTCCTCTAAAACTCAAAGGCGTACAAGCTAATGCCGATGGTCTCTACACTTTAGAAAGTGTAAACGACCGCTTTGATAAAGCTATCCGCGCGTATGAAGCTATTAAATAACATATTGTTCATAATTATATTATTTTATTTTTTTGAAGGGGTGATGCCAAGGTATCACCTCTCATTTTTTGTTAAATAGCAATTAATATGTATCTTTGCCCCTACATTTGCTAATTGAATTTATGAGAGTAGTTATCACCGGAATGGGTATTTATTCCTGTATAGGCACTTCACTGGGCGAAGTGCGCGATTCGTTATACCAAGGAAAATCGGGTATTGTTTTCTTGCCCGAACGCAAAGAATACGGCTATAGGTCGGCGCTGACCGGATTTGTAGAAAACCCAGAGCTAAAAGGACTCTTGGGTCGTCGCGAGCGTATTTCTATGGGACAAGAAAGCGAGTTCGCCTATATGGCAACGCTCGAAGCGCTTAAAAATGCCGGTATCGATAGCGATTTCTTACAACAAAACGAAGTGGGCATCCTCTACGGCAACGACAGTGTAGCCGAGTCGGTAATTCTTACAAACGATAAGATAAGAGAGAAGAAAGATACTACCCTCGTAGGCTCTGGAGCGGTGTTCCGCACGATGAACTCTACCGTAACGATGAACCTCTCGACACTCTTCCAATTGCGAGGGGTAAATATGAGTATCAGCGCCGCTTGTGCCAGTGGGTCGCATTCGGTAGGCTTAGGCTACTTGCTTATCCAAAGTGGTATGCAAGACTGCGTAATATGTGGCGGAGCTCAGGAAATCAATAAGTACAGTATGGGCAGTTTTGATGGTCTTGGGGTCTTCTCAATGCGTGAGGACGAACCCACTTTGGCTTCTCGTCCCTTCGATGCCGGTAGAGACGGCTTAGTGCCCAGTGGAGGGGCAGCTACTTTGGTGTTGGAGAGTTACGAGTCGGCGATGAAGCGTGGGGCAACCCCAATTGCTGAGGTGGTAGGCTACGGCTTTTCGTCTAATGGCGGCCATATCTCTACCCCCAATGTAGAAGGACCTGCTCGTGCGATGGCGCGCGCCCTCAAAAATGCAGGAATACAAGCCAGTGAAATCGACTATATCAATGCGCACGCGACTTCTACCCCCATAGGCGATGCCAATGAAGCAAAGGCAATTTATGAGATTTTTGGCAGTAATATTCCTGTGAGTTCCACCAAATCAATGACCGGACACGAATGTTGGATGGCAGGAGCCAGCGAAGTGATATACTCAGTGCTGATGATGCAAAACAGTTTTATAGCTCCTAATATCAATTTTGAAACCCCCGATGAGGCTTCTGCCAAGCTAAATATTATTACTGAAACAGTAGAACGCCCTATTAAAGCCTTTTTGAGCAACTCTTTTGGCTTCGGAGGTACTAATTCTGCTTTAGTTGTGAAGAGCATATAAAAAAGGCTGTGTTGATAAGATTTCAACACAGCCTTTTTAATTTATACAGGTTCATTCTCTTCTATTTTTCCTTCTAACTCAGCCTGACTCTTCTTGCGCACCAAGCGTCGCTTGATAAAGTTGTTGAGGTCTTTCCCTTTTACAGAATAGGTATTGAAAAGCAACATAGGGGTAATCACGCCAAAGGCTAAGCACATAGTAATAAAGCCTGTTTGTAGACCCAATTTAAAAGTTTGATACAATAAATCAAGAGTTTCATCTTGAGGTGTCTCTACAGTTACTATCTGGATGATTTTCATCATAAACTCATAGCCGTATTTACCAGGGATCATATTGATAACCGCAGGTATCGTAAAAACAATAGGTGGGGTATGCACGCGATGGGCAAAATAAACCGCCAAGAGACCTACAGCACAAGCCCCTAAAAAGGAGGTAATCACAATTTGCTCGGGCATTATAGTACCTAAAAGAATAAACTTAATGCCCCAACCTATACCGCCTAACACCCCTGTAATCCACAAGGCACGGCGCGGTGTGTTGAACAATAACGCAAAGCCAATAGATATCCACATCGACCAGAAGATGCGCTCTGCTAATCCTAAAAATACATCAAAGAAGTTCATAACCAAATAATAGTAAAGCTAAATAAAAACCTAAAGAAATCATAAATACCAAGATAGCAGCGTGAGTAAGTTTGGCTATCCCTGCTACAATACAGCCCGAAAGCATATCGATAAATCCGTTGATAAGAGGCACCCCAGGCACTAGCCATAGCACACAAGCCGCCAAAGCATTGTGATACTGCTCTACACCCGCCAAACGGAAGATACTCATCACGGCTACCGACACAAAAGCAGCCCAGCCCCAGCAAATATACACATTAAATTTCCGCAATTGCAATATGCGTCTTCCTGCCAAGCCCAATAATGTTGCTATAAACGACATTGCAAACTCGGTATAACTGGCGTTTTCTTTGCCAAATACATAGGCTAATGAACCCCCCGCTACTGATACAAAAAACCACATTACATACATATTGTAATGAGGTTTAGATTTGATTGTCGCTACTTGCTCTTCTATCTCTTCTATACTAAGTTTCTTCTCTATTGCCTCCCAAGAGAGAATACTAATATCAGAAATAGCATTAAAATTTACCCCGTGATGAGGAATACTACGCACTATGGTCTCCTTCTCTCCTGTCGCTTTATCTTGTACTGTAAGCACTATAGCCGAGTGAGAATAAAAGTTTTCGCAATGATAGTCTAATGCATTAGAAATACGCTCTACATTGCGCTCTACACGCCTTGTGTTTGCCCCACTCGATATCAGTAGCTCATTGATATCTGCAAGAAGTTTTGCCACTCGTTCAATCGGTTTCATATAATCTTTTTAGTCATTAGTTCGTTACACTCTGTAAATCTTCTTCTTTAGAGAGCGCAAAGGTAAGCATAATTAGCAAATAGGCAAAGAGCTAAAAACTTTTTATTCTCTTCACTTAATACTTTAAGGTTTCTATATTTTCAGGAGATAAAAGAGTTACTCCTGTCTCTCCGTCTATTTTATAAACATCGTATTCATATTCAGAAGTAGTGGGTATAGCTATTTGATAACATCTGTGATTGTTAAAAAATCCTCTACTAATATTGATATGAATAGCAGCTAACAAGTCAATTCCATATTCTTTTTTCATCTTTTTTATCAAATCATTCAATGAAAAAGAAAATCCCTCATCAACATCTATTTTCTTTTGCAATTTCCCGTTGCTATCAAAATATTCCCAAATACCTACTTCCATTCTATGAAATCTCTCACCTCTTGATACTTGTCTTTTTTGTTTTGCATCATAAGTATACAGATAAGTATATGGATTTGTCGCATTGCTTAACTCCACTTCAATAATTTTATCTCCCTTAGTGATTTTTACCTTGTCATTCCCCTTTTTTAAAAATTTAGTGTTGGGAATAGAAGAAAAAGAAGTATCCACTTCCCAATCCTTAAAAACCTTTTCATCAAAGCGTTTCATACTGCGCAAATCAAACTCTTGAGCCTTACAGCCCAAACTAAATAGCAATAATGTATATAGATAGAATGTTTTCATCTTGCATATATTTTTTAGATTACCAAAACTATTAGATTAATTTTATCGTGGAAAGGGAGGTTTAGAAGCTTATTTTTCCTTATCTTCTAATCGATATATATCATTAAAATCCTTTTCTGAAGATAACATTTTATCAAAAAGAATTTCACCATTATCAGCACTTATGGTTATATACCTAATTTCTTGTCCTCTTGTATTAGGCTTTGTAATACTAATAATATAAATAGGAACGCTTCTATTGTACCTATCTACATTTAAAAGCAAATTCATATCCAACAAATCAATATTAAATTTTTGATTTACTAATGTTATAATATCTTTTACACTTAATTTATAGGGTTCATCATAATCTACCTCTTTGATAAGTTTGCCCGTTTTGCTCCAATTTTTCCAAATACCTATTTGGCAATCATAGAAGAAATAAGATTGTAGAATCAAACGCTTGGTGCGGATATCATACTTATATTTATTTTTATAAGGATTTGCAATGTTACTAACTTCTACTTGAATAAAACTATCCGTTTTGATAATCCTAACCCTTTCATCTCCTTTTTTTAAGAATCTATCCCAATCATACATTTGAACATATTGTGTATCTACTTCCCAATCCTTAAAAACCTTTTCATCAAAGCGTTTCATATTGCGCAAATCAAACTCTTGAGCCTTACAGCCCAAACTAAGTAGCAATAATGTATATAGATAGAATGTTTTCATTTTTTATTTAAAGAAGGATTGTATATCTCTTCTATAGATTTTTTAAATTCCTCTTTTGAATGTATCTCTTTTTCAAAAAGAATTTCACCATTGTCAGCACTTATGGTAATATATTTTGCCTCACCAGCTATCATATTAATACCAGGAATAGTTATAACATAAATAGGAGTTAGATGACTATATCTTTCAACTCTTAGTCCTAAAGACATATCCATTAAATCAAGACCTAATTTTTTCTTACAAATAATAATAAGTTCTTTGATAGAAATTTTGTAGGGAGTATCCCAATTTTCCTCTTTTATAATTTTTCCAATCTCATTATAAGTATATGTTTTCCCTATAATCATATCATAAAAAAGAACTATTTCTTCCTTTAATATATTTGTTTTTATATAATATTGATAAACATATGTATAAGGGTCATTTATGCTAGATATTCTTATCCTTCTAATATCTTTATCTATAATTATTTTTGCCCTCTTATTATCTTTTTTTAGATAGGTTATGGCAGAATTGCAAACTAATTTAGAAGTATCCACTTCCCAATCCTTAAAAACCTTTTCATCAAAGCGTTTCATATTGCGCAAATCAAACTCTTGAGCCTTACAGCCCAAACTAAATAGCAATACTATGTATAGGTAAAATGTTTTCATTTTTTATTTTAGGTTTACAGATTTATCACGTTTTTCAAACTCTTCTTCCGTATAGACCTGTCCTGTTTCTCCATCTATATACCAATTCTGATCTTTATAAGGAAAACGAGAAT
>CAUQUO010000077.1:0-9186 GCA_963521335.1 uncultured Capnocytophaga sp. | reverse complement strand
CTGCCGAAGGGTCGGTGAGGCTCGTTTTCCGTCCCCAACCGTCTTGGTTGATGCGTTGTTCTGAGCCCTCATATTCATCCCTAAGAAATAATGCTGGAAAGTATAGTCTTTATCCCTATTTTATTAGCTATTTTTATTCATCTCTAATATTTCCCTTAATACTTCTGCTTTAAAAAATAAGAATAACATACTTATCAAAAAAAATAAAACAGTAAGTATTATGGAAGCTATTTTACTACCAAAAAACTTAGGTTTTTCCTTTTTTACAATTCTTATTCCTTTACCACTTCTATCATATTTCAAGTAAAACAAAGTCATCACAATTATTATTATGATTATTTTTTGAATTGCACTTAAATAACAATTAAAAAAATATGCTAATGGTATTTCAATCATTCCATTGATTATAAAAGCAGATGCAGCTCCTAATGCCCAAACAGTTCTTGAATGAGGCTGGTCATCAGGCATAACCTTTGCATAAAAAAGATAAATATAATAATAAAACACGTCCATCATTTGCCGTAATTTTCATAAAAATAATTCCAAATAGTTTCATTGTATTTAGAAGGTTTTCCATATCGCTTCTCCCAACGGTTATACCAGTAGCGATATACAAATTCTTGATACCATTCCATACCAGTCGTAAACCTACCAAGTTCCCAGCCTATTCCCCAAGCAAGACCAGGTATTCCTCCAAATGTTGAATAAGCATTAGTCCCTTGTTCAAGAATTGATTGTGTATTGCTTATCTCGCCATTTCGTCTTTCTAACTCTATAAATACAGCATTCCATATTCCTAAGGCATTACCTGCCCAAGCAATTCTATTTGCTGTTGCTTTAGCAAATTTATTTTTACCTCCTGTAATTCCATTTCCTCCCCAAGTTTGTTTATATATCTTAAAGTTTTTACCCATCCAAGTACCATATGTTTCACTATAATATAATTCATTACCAATAGTTGTCAGTGCTCCTGCATAAATTTCCCACCCAGGAGCTTTTCCCTCCCGATAAGGTACAGTTTGATTTTGATGAGGTGTAAATTGATTTTTTGGATTCTGCATTAGACTTCCTATTGCATTGGAAACATATGCGTTAAATTCTGCTTTTGTAGTTATAGGCTTCACACTTACAACTCTCGGTGTGCCATCTCCTTCAAACCATCCTTTTATAGAATCATATTGCTTTGAAAACCATCTTCCTACACTTCTTCCTTGTTTTTCAAACCATTTGCCTGTACTTCTTGCATTACGCCCTACCCAATCTTTTATATCTCCCCAATTTTCTTTTATTGTATAACCAATACTTGCTATAAGTCCTGCTAAACCTCTTTGTTGATTAGCTGTTAGCCCTTCTTCTCCATACTCTCCCGTAGGGTCTATATAGAGCAATGGATTGTTAAGTACATACCCATACCTATTAAAATTCTGAGTGTTAAAAGGGTCTTGTACATAGTTGTCAGGTTGTAAGAACCTATGTAGCACTGGGTCATACAAACGCCCATTCATATGAATAAGCCCTACACTCAATAAATGTTCGTGTCCCGTATAACCTCGGTCTAACAATATGCCTTCTTCTGGTATGGTTGTTTTCCCTTCAGCATTCCAATAACTTGTGATATTACCCCAAGCATCAAAGTGCCGTCTCTCTATGGCATTACCTGCATTATCGGTGATAAGGGTGATACTTCCCAAATAGTCGCGATGTAAGTATAAGTATTTTTCACTGTCATCAGTAACCGAGAGCACTGCTGGGGCACTATAAAAACAAACTTGGTGCTGTTATCGGTTTTGTTACATATTATCTCTACACTACCATCGTAGCTGTAGTGTTTTAGCAGTGGACGTTTGGCTTTTTCTACTTCGGCATTGCCATAATAGCAGTGTGAACGTTCGCCAAAGGCGTTATATTCATAGCTTATTCGCTCTTTGTCCTTTACATATATCTGCTCAGGGCTTATTTTTCAATATTTCAATGTACTTAAATCACGGTGCAAGGATACAAAATATTTTTTAAAGAGATAGTTTTTTATATCCATTTTTTGCATAATCTATATTACTTTTTTTGATAAATTTTCCTTATTATTTTCATATCTACATTCTCATAAAACATAGAGGTCTCTAAAGAATTATCAGTACTTATAAATAATATTTTATATTGTTTTTTAAATAAAAATAGATAATCTAAAATCTCTATTGTTGTAGTATTATCAAATCCCATATTTCCAATAATATATACCTTTGAAGTATCATTTAGTAGATCTTTAATACACATAAACTTCTTATTAGAAGATTCTGAGAGGGTGGAAAGTTCTCTCTTAATTTTTACATCATCAAAAAAACAATAGAAAATATATAGTAAAGGTCGAAATATAGCTGGCATATTATTTTTTTTTTTATTTTTAAAATAGTTCCACCACTGCATAGAATAATCTGTCCAAACATTAAAAAATAAAGTATTTTCATCTCTTAATGAGTTTAGAACTTCTATTTCTGTGTTATCACTGTCAGATACATATATGGATAATCCTATGGGTATATTCATAGTTCTATTTTTTTAATGTTTTGAATGGATAGTAAAAGGGTGGGGTTTTTACTTCACCGAAATTTCCATTTTTTATGATGGCATCTATATAGGTTCTATCACCAGTTTTATAGTAATACTTAATAGCTGCATTCATACGATGATGCCCTTCTGAAAAGATAATTTTATTTTGATATTTAAATCCTGCTCCTCCTATTTTATTTAAATCAAGAGTTTCATTTTCCATTTGACTTAAATATTTTTCCATAGTTTTAGAATAAATCATACCTTTATGATCACTATAAAATTCATTCTCTCTTGCAAATTGTTCTATTTGAAGATCTTTTCCATTCCAGGGGTTTAAACCTTCTTCTTTTGCATACTGAAATCCTTGCACAACCCCTAAAGCCGAACCTAATGCCAAACCATAGGCAGCTCCTTTGGCTCCATCTTTTAAAGCTTGATCTACATCTCCATTCATTATATAAGAAGCTCCTCCTGAAACAACAAAACCAGAAGCTACATTACTAGTGCCACTTATCAATACATTTCTAAGGATAGGACTTGAAACATCTTTAAATATCCTTGAAGATATTCCCGAAAATTTACTTCCTATATAAGCACTTCCCATTCCTATTCCTGTGTCTATTATAGCACTTGTCCAATTAATATTACTCCAGCCATTATACGAAACTTGTGTGGTAATATTATTTCCCAAACCTAATACAGCTCCTCCTAACAATGGATTTACAGAAGAGGCTAATCCTGATAAAGCACCTGTACCAAAATAAGCCAAACCTTCTCCAAAAGATTTTACATTTCCTTGTATAGCGTTCATTGTTAGATTTATCACTCCTCCTACAACAGCTGCTATAACTAAATGCCAAAACTCTCCATCCTGATCTACATACACCAGCGGATTATTCAAGCAATACCCATACCTATTAAAATTCTGAGTATTAAAAGGGTCTTGTACAAAGTTGTCAGGTTGTAAGAACCTATGTAGCACTGGGTCATACAAACGCCTGTTCATATGGATAAGCCCTACACTCAATAAATGTTCGTGTCCCGTATAACCTCGGTCTAACAATATGCCTTCTTCTGGTATGGTTGTTTTCCCTTCAGCATTCCAATAACTTGTGATATTACCCCAAGCATCAAAGTGCCGTCTCTCTATGGCATTACCTGCATTATCGGTGATAAGGGTGATACTTCCCAAATAGTCGCGATGTAAGTATAAGTATTTTTCACTGTCATCAGTAACCGAGAGCACTGCAGGCGCAGTATAGGCATCACCGTCTAAGTAAATATAGAATTGCGTTTGTCCTGTTGTGCGGTCGTGCTTGATTTCAAAAGTACCATCGTGATTATAATGCTTAACATATCGGCGTTTTTGCTTTTCTGGGTCTGTACCTCTGTAGTACATCGTGGCTCTGCTCTCAAAAGCATCATATTCATAACTTATCCGTTCTTTGTCTTTTACGTATATCTGCTCTGGGGCTTTAAAAGCATTGTAGCGAATAGCAGGGAAAGGGTGTTTTTCTAAATGGGTTTCACCTACCTCGTTTGTGGTGAGCTTTTGCTGTTGGTAGTTATTACCTGCATATTCATAAATTCCTAATTGGTTGTTTTGCTCTATACGCCCTCTCAGGTCATACGTTTGTGTTCCTTCTGTCCCTGCTCCTTTCCACGAAGTCAATCGTTGTTGTGCATCATAGCCAAAACTCTCTTTAGTACCGTTAAAACTATAGGTGCGTTCGTTTAGTAAACTTTTAGCTTTGTCAAATTGGTAGACCTTTGTTTCTAGAGCTATTTGTTCATTGCTTATGAGCTGACTTACGGGATAATGAAATTCGTATTGGTAGGTTTCAGTTGTTTTCCCTTTTCGCTGGCGTATAGGAGCTCCATACTCATTCACTTCTTGCAATTGCCACAATACTTCTCCTGAAGCTTTTTTCAGTGTCGTTGCTTCTCCATTTTGGTATTCATATATCAATTGGGTAGTGATGTGTTTACCATAGCCATCGGCTGTATAGGTTTCTCGAGTGGCACGCCCAAAATCGTCATAAGTGTATTTTTGAGAGAAAGTGAGGTTGCTACCTAATTTCTTTTCTGTAAGTTCACTCAGTTGTCTATTAGGGGTGTAACTGTAAGTGTAAAGTTCATTGTTGCTATCCTTGTTTTGCAGACTGAGTTGAGCGAGCTGTTTGTCGTTATTGTAGGTATAAGCAAGACGCATATCGGTATACTCTCCTGTGATATGTTTTTCCTTTACACGGTCGCTTTCTCCCTCATAGGCATACATGGTGCTCCCTTTAGGAGTCGTTTCTTTGGTAAGCCTATCCCAATCGTCATACTCATAAGTGTAGCGCCCTGCCGAAGGGTCGGTGAGGCTCGTTTTCCGTCCCCAACCGTCTTGGTTGATGCGCTGTTCTGAGCCCTCATATTGTGCCTTCTTTAAGTTGCCATTACCAAAATAGCTATAAGTAATAGCGCCTCCAGGATCTTCTTGTTTTATCGTTTGCCCTGTCGTGTTTTGAGTTGTGATTACTGTTTTACTTCCATCGTTTACTGTAGTAGTAAGCTTGTTATAGCTTATCTGGGTTGTTTTCCCTGTTGGATGTTGTATTTGGGTTGCCCTACCATAACGGTCATAAGTGGTAGTAATCCAGTTTTCAGCAGTGCCTTCAAAATGGGGCAAACTCTCCTTTATTTTTCTTCCTTGGGCATCGTATTGGTAGCTTACCATTACATTTTGCCCAAAAGCATTTTTGGTTTTACTATATTGCAAGAGTCCTAACCAACTGTTTTTCTCTTCACTTTCGCTACCATCGTCAGCGCGTGTAGCTATTGTATATCCTGAAACATCAGTGCGATAAGTAGTATAAATACTCTTGCCGAGAAAATCAGTTACTTTGGTAGCCCGCCCCCAAGTGTCATAGGCATAACGGGTCGTTTGTCCAAAGTGATTGATTTCTTGTAATAAGGTGCCGTTGTAATCGTCGTATAAGTAAGTACTCTCTTGTCCCTCAAAATCGATATGCTTTTTCAAAAAGCGTTTTGAGGCGTCATACTCCATTTGCTCTCGGCGTGTCTTGCCTCTTTCGGTGGTTACCTCTTTTTGGGTGATATTACCTACTTCGTCATACGTAAATCGTTCTGTTTTAAAGCCTGTTTGATGTCCTTTTATTTTATGAGTGGTAACTAAATTCCCTTGATAAGTATACTGTTCTTCTGTAGTAAAAGTATCTCCATCTATAGTCTTAGAAGTCTTCTCTGATGCTACCCTTCCTACTAAGTAAGGCGATTCACTTTTCGGGGCATAGGTCGTTTCTACAGTACTTTTAGAGGTGCCTGCCATAGTTTCCTCTCGTGTCGGTAGCCCATCTGCATTATACGATATTTTTTGTGAGGAGGTTACGCCACTGAGCTTATTTTCTGTATTTTTCTCAGTGAGTTGTAAGCGGAATATTTTACTTGAATTACTGAGGTTTTCATAAGTGTAAGATGATTTTTCTATATAGTCATCTATAAGAGGAGCGTAACTAATCCCATAATTATAAATATTCTTTTCAAAAATATAACTATCTGTAATAGCTCCTCTTAGGTGAGGATTCATTTGTGTGTGATAATAAAGAGCTTCTTCAAGATACTTCCCTTTTGAATACCAATTGGTTTTTCCTACCGATTTAAAACCTAGAAATCCTAAACCTTCTAAATGACTTACAGCTCCTGCATATCTGTACTTTTGCTCTGTTGTACCAAGCCCGCCTCCATTGCGTTCTAGTTCATTCACCAAATAGTAAGAAGGTGCATTTCCTATATCTACATAAGGAAATTTCTCACCATAACCTTGTATATAGAAATTTCTTTCATCAAAAGGAACTTCATAGGCAAAATTATTAGACAAGGGTCTGTATTTTATTGTATAATTTATATCTCCTTGTTTTACTGATGATAACATCATATTTTTTCTAATGTTTCTTCCTGAATATAAAGTTGTAATTTCATTTCCAGAAAACATAGATATATCCATAAATACATCTCGATCATCAGAAGGCGAAAAAATATAATGAGGTGGTAAACCTGTATAAGGAGTCGTATAAGTGTCTCCCTTGCGAAATGAAAGTGTGCTTGCTTGTATGTTTTCATATAGCTTGAGATAACTTTCCTTTTTTTCTTCAGGAAATCTATCTGTAGAGACTATATTAGAATAGGTTTCTATAATATCTGTTTTACCGTCATTGTTGATATCTATAGGGATTAAATTGTGGTGATGGGCTACTTCATACTCTACTTTTTGAGGATCTATCCAACCCCAGAAAGAAGTATTGGTATCTTTTTGCTTGGTCTCTTTATAAGAAAGTATATAAGTAAATGGATAACTTTGATTTGAAGAGGCTTCAAATCCTTTCCCTGTATTAGAAAGCAATACAAATTGATTACTTCCATTAGCAACTGGTAATAGAAAATCTATCTTGCCATCACCATTGTAATCTCCTGCCATAGGCTGTCCCCATTCTGTTCTTATATATGTGTGTTTATATTGCCAAAGTAACTTTAATTTATTATACTCGTCAAACTCATACACATACATCTCTCCATTGGTGATATGTATAAGATTCGTCTTGCCATTACCTGTAATATCCAACCCCAGTAATAAATCCTCATTTTCTACCTCTTTGTTAAAATAAAAAACTTTTGTCCCATTGTTTTTCTTACGAGTATCTAAATCTATCCAATAGGCTGTTCGCCCTCCTGCTCGACTACTCTGACAAACACATTGTTCATATCGGTATGGATCATAAGGTGTTTCAGGATAAGGATATATATACCCTGTCCCTTCTGGCATACATTCCTGAACAGAATATACTTCCTCTATAGCAAGCACATCAGTAATTCTATCTCCATTAAAATCTCCTGATACAATCCTTATAGGAACGTGTTTCTTTTCTCCTTGTGCAGTGTAATACCATACCCAGCGGGGCATATTTAAATTTTCTGTCTCTTCTTTCATTTTATTATTACACCAGTCCATCCCTTTATCATAATAAACTGGCAACTCCCATTCTTTTTCCTCTTCTCCTTCTACAAAGGCCATCCCACTAACATTTTTTACATAAGGCTTAAATCTTATTTTATCTTTTGTCCTATGAACAGACACAAAACCTTGTTCTTCTCTAAAAATATCGTGGTTTGAACCTGTAAGTATATGAGCTGGGAATATTTCTGAAAAACTCTCTAAAAATAAAGGTGAAACAAACTTATTTCCACTCCCTCCTTGTCTGTAATTATCATATATGAATATTAATTTATTAGCTTCTTGACCACTTCTAAAATAGAGTATAAAATCAGTCAAACGATCTCCATTATAGTCTAACGGAACTACTGCCGAATTTTGAGATGTTATATTGTGTAAATTTGTAATATTATAAGTATTCTTTATTTCTTTAAAACCTCCTTTGGTTTGTAAATATGAGAAATTAATAGAACCTTTTTTCTCATCCCCTATTGACTCTTGTACATTTAGCAACCTGTCATAATACAATGTTTCTTCTAGCTTTTCTCCTTCCAAATAGTCAAGTGTATACTTCCTATATTCTTTTGCTCCTGAAGTTACTATAATTTTATCCAAAAGCGAGATATCTTCAAATCGAATACCTCCCACATACGAAACTTCTGGCCGCCTACGGGGTCTATCATAGTAAAATTCAATTTTTTTATCTCCCATAACATTACCCTGTTTACCATAGGTAATCGTTTTTATAAAAAGTATATTCCCCCTGCGCTCATAAGTATAATATATATGTATACCTTGTGCATTTTCCCAAGAACTTATTGCGTAAGATAGAGCTGATCTACTATCTTCTGTTTGTCCGTAGTAAGCTTTAGTTCCATTAGGGTATGATACCTCAAAAGCCATAGTAGCTCCTTCTGAGAGTTGTTTTATCTTTAAATGCGAAAATACTTCTGTTTGGTAGGTAGCTCCTGCTTTACCATACGCTCCTTCTTTGAGTATCAACCGCTGCCCATCTAGTGCAAATTGGTCTGTTTCTGTTAGGTTTACCTCTGTTGTCTTACCGTTGTGATACATTGTGCTTCCCACTCGGCTTATTGCTGACAAGCCTGCTAAGTGCCAGCCATAACCTGCTATGCCATTACCACTCTGGCTATTGTAGGTCAGTGCCAAAGTAGGGGCTACGCCTCCTACCCCTTGAGGTACCGCAATAGGTATTGTATACACCGCAGCTCCTGTCCCTGATACGCTTAACTCTCCTGTAGTTAAACCTATTGTATTCCCTCCACTTTCTCGTGCTGTAATACTCCCTGAAGATGGTTCTGTATAACTAGGTTCATCTAATGGTTCTGCATAAAACGAAGTACGTTCTATTGCCTGCAATGGATAACTCTCTTGAGCTTCACTGCCAAGAGTATAACAAAGTGATAGTAATAATAACAACTTTTTCATATGCTTAATCCTTTATAACTTAATATTAATCATTAACCATTAACCATTAATCATTAACCATTAATCATTAATCATTAACCATTAATCATTAACCATTAACCATTAATCATTAATCATTAACCATTAACCATTAATCATTAATCATTAATCATTAACCATTAACCATTAATCATTAACCATTAACCATTAATCATTAA
>CAUQUO010000076.1:0-10141 GCA_963521335.1 uncultured Capnocytophaga sp. | reverse complement strand
GAAGTGCTTTCGCTATTAAATGCGGGGCATATAGAAACGGTAAACCTTACCGAGTGGCTGGCTGTAGATCATTCACAGTTGGTAAAATCTGTTTTTCCTACTTTGGAGATTGATAAAAATATCATTGAAGAGTTGGTTTGCCAAATCAATCAGCAAAAGAAACCTTCTACAATGAATACGATTAAGCTCATAGGAGCATTGTTATACGAAAAATATGCAAATACTGACCTCTATGAGCCTTTGTTTAAGCAAATCAGCACGCATTTATCCGATTCGGTGCGCTGTTATGCTTGTTATTTGGTGGCTTTGCATACCGAAATCCCTTTAGAAGATAAGCTACACAAACTAAAACCTTTGGTAGCCGATAGTCATTTTGGTGTTCGTGAGATTATTTGGATGGCGTTACGCCCCGAAATGGCTGAGCATTTAGACTTTTCAATTGCTTTTCTTTCCCATTGGGCGGAAAGTGAAGATGAGAATATCCGTAGGTTTAGTACAGAAGCCTTGCGTCCGCGGGGTGTTTGGTGTGCTCATATAGAAGCCTTAAAAGAAAAGCCAGAACAGTATTTGCCTATATTAGACAAATTGAAGTCCGATAAGGCAAAGTATGTACAAGATAGCGTAGGAAACTGGCTGAACGATGCCAGCAAAACCCGCCCCGATTTCGTAACAGCCCTTTGTGAGCGTTGGCAGCGCGAAAGTCCTACCAAGGAAACCAAGTATATTGTAAAAAAGGCACTGAGAACGATTGTCGCTAAATAGTATAAAAACTTATTTTTTTTACCGAATGACCCGAGAAGAACTCATACAATTAGGGAACCAAATCATAGAAGAAACCGATGACGATCGCCAAGAGGAGCTAATGGAGCGCTTCGATCGCAATGTACCTCACCCCGAGGGCAGTTCGTTATTCTTCTATCCGGAAAACTACAACGCCCGCACTATGGATATTTCCTCCTACGACCCCACTGTCGAGGAAGTAGTAGACAAATGCTTGGCGTATCAACCGATTATCTAAAAATATACAATGATCACAAACCAATACAATCAACCCATAGGGGAAACATTACCTAATTTTTCAGTAGGAGCAACCCCTCATATAACCCTCTTAGAGGGAAATTATTGCCTGTTGGAACCTCTTTCGGTAGCCAAACACTTAGACGATTTGAGTGATTTCTATTTGGAAACCTCTGCCGTGATGCCCGATTGGACTTATTTATCTATAGCTCCTGCAAAGAATAAAGAAGAGTTGCACGCTTTACTCACCAAGCAGGAAGCCTCTGCCGACCCTTATTTTCTGACGATTGTAGATAAGCAAACGCGAAAAGCAGTGGGTACGCTTGCCCTAATGCGTATAGACCCTAAAAACAGAGTGATAGAAGTGGGGTGGGTGAACTATTCGCCGGCTTTACAGCGTACGCGTATGGCTACAGAAGCACAGTATTTATTGGCAAAATATGTATTTGAAACCCTCCAGTACAGGCGTTACGAATGGAAGTGTGACAGCCTTAATGCACCTTCGCGACGTGCAGCGGAGCGCTTGGGCTTTGTATATGAGGGTACATTCAGGCAGGCAGTGGTTTACAAAGGGCGTTCACGCGACACCGCTTGGTTTGCTATGATAGATAAGGAATGGGAAGCTAACAAACGCGCTCTTGAGCAATGGCTCTCCCCTGAGAATTTCGACTCACAGGGTAAGCAAAGGAAGTCTTTGAAGATGTTGAGAGAATTAGTAAATAGATGAAGTTAAAAAGTAAGAAGAATATACAAACCTTAGGCAAGCACTTGGAAGTTTACCCTTCTTTAGATGCTTTATTCACAGAAGAACAACGTTGGCTTACGGTGCATTTTGTTCCGCTTATTAGTATTGATTTGGCAGTATTAAATAAGGAATGGGCAGGGCAATGTCTTACAGTGATAAGCCCAATAGAACCACCTCCTGTAGAATTGTTAGGCGAAGGGACATTAGAGTATCATAATGATTATACTTCTATTAATTGGCTTACTTTTAAACTTACAGATGATAATCGTTATATATTTTTGGGAGAAGAAGGATATTTTAAACGTACAGCTATTCACCATTGGGACTTTGAAAGTGAACAAGAAAAAGAATACCAAAATAGTATGCTGGACTATTATAAGAATAAAGAATACTTTGCTACATATGGGGCGATATTAGATATTATGGCTACAACTTTTGAGAAGCGCTATATTACGGCTAATTTTATAGAACAATTAGGAGGAGTGGCGCCTTATGGCTTTTGGAGTTCGGATTTTGAGGTGATGTGTCCGCCGGCTTTTGATATGCGTTTGAATTATAATAATGGTCGTTTGGCTAATAGTTGGATAGAAATGTCTTACAAAGGTAATCCTATTTATCATATAGCAAAGGTTAGTAGTGGTAGTTGGGGTAAGTATGGAGGTGATGTGCTACTGTTTTACGAGCCTATAAGTCGGATGGTGTTGCTAACATTAGATTATTAGATTATTTTATGAAAATATATATATACTTTTGGATATTTATATGGGGAGTGCTGGCTTGTGATAACACTCCTATTATTGAGGAATCTATGTATTTTTGGAGGACAAATTTAGAGTTTTCGGAAGAGGAGCAGTCGTTTTTGAAAGCTCATAATATACAGAAGTTATATGTACGTTATTGCGATATAGGTTTAAAAGAGAGGCAGGCTGTACCTATAGCCCCTATAGATATAGATACTGCTTATATACGGCATAAAACAATCATTCCAGTAGTGTATATCAAAAATGAGGTGTTTAAGGATATAGAGAAAAATCCTGTTGAGCAGGAGCGATTATTATCTTCGGAGCAACTAAGTGAACGCATTGCTAAATATATCAAGCAAATTAATAGATATTACAGTCTTAGGGTGAATGAAGTGCAGTTTGATTGTGATTGGACACTTGGTACAAGAGCATCTTATTTTGCGTTTCTCAAACATTTTAAAGAAGGAAATCCAGAGTTTAAACTTTCTGCTACGATACGTTTGCATCAGATAAAATATAAAGATGATACGGGAGTACCTCCTGTAGATTACGGGGTGCTGATGTATTACAATATGAATGCGGTAAATGCTACAGGAGTGAACTCTATCTATGACCGCGAGACGGGGAAACGCTATATCAATAGGTTGAAAGACTATCCTCTGTTTCTTAATATAGCGCTTCCGATGTTCAGTTGGGGGGTACATTCTGTAAATGGGCAGGTAGTGAACTTGGTAAGTGGTCTCACTTCTGCTGAAATTAAGCAACTTGAAGGGGTAGAGGCGACTAATCTTCTTAATGTATATGAAGTAAAAAGACAAACTTATTATAAAGGGAGGCTTTGGCAAGCAGGGGATCGTATCAAAATAGAAGAAGTGAGCGATACAGATCGCAAAGAAATGACTCGAGACTTGCTAAAAAATATGAAGACAACACCTAAAGAAGTGATATGGTTTAGGTAGTAGTAAATTATTTATTTCCTCTAAAAGGTAGTATATTTTTCTGTAAAAAGGTTCTTTTGTAGATTTTAAAACTTAAGAGGTAGGTAGGGGGTAGGTATAGTGTGGGTATAGGGTAGGTATAGTTGAAATATAGAGTAGGTTCAACAGAAAAATTTTCTGTTTTATTTTTTTGATAGGGGAGGATTTGTAATTTGGTAGTGTGAGGAGAAAATATTACTTTTGCAGAAATAAATTACTTTTGATTTTTATAAGAAGAAAATGAAGAAAAGAATAAAAATAATTATAGGGTTGGGAGTTGCTATGGTAGTAGGATTGGGAGCATATATCTATGCGTGTGCTTTTGATCCTGAATGGCGCGACTATGGTTCGGTGTTTTCACCAGAAGTAACGGTGGATAACTATCTTTATAAGCCGTTGTTTTTTGATAGTAGTAACTATTTTTATGACAATGACTATATAGATAGGAAGGAGGCTAACTATGTAGCTTCAGACACTGGTGATTGGGAGCAGTATTTGGGTGATGCACTTCCGTCGGGGGTTCCATTTTATCTTTTTGATGAGCAGGCTTTGCCTGAGATACGTAAGTTTAATGCGGCTACCAATAAGGCAAAACTTCGTTTACTTTATCATACACCTCATAGAATAGATAATAGGGTATTGAATTTCTTTCAGTTTTTGGAAATTGCGAGAGGCAATGAATATATTACCAATGCGGGTTATAACCCTTGGGATTATGAGCAAGGGAAGGCTGAGAAGACATCTTCTAAAGAGATAGCTAAAGCAGAGAAGTTATATCAGTTGGCTAAGGATACAGATCTTTTTTTTGCTAACCGTATGTGGTATCAGGTGATGCGCTTGAAGTTTTATTCGGGCAATAAAAGTGCGGTTATTAGTTTTTTTGAACAAACGGAGGCACAACAACCTAAGAATACATTGTATTACCGTGCTTTGCACTATATGGCAGGGGCGTATATCTCTCAGAAGAATTATGCTAAAGCTAATGCTTATTTGGCACAGGTGTATAATGGGATGCCTAAACTGATGCAAATGCTTACATATGAATATCATCCATTGACAGATAAGGAAGTGAGCCAGATTGCTACTACTTTATTGCCAGAGGAGCAATGTGCGTTATGGGCAATGCAAGGTTATTACAACAATGAAGTTGTGGCGATACAGAAGATATTGGCTATAGACAGCAAGTCGCCTCATATAGATTTTTTACTTTCGCGTTATGTGAATAAAGTAGAGAGCAAGGTGAATATATGGGGGGCATACAATGAAAAGGATATTACATCGGTAAAGAAATATCATCAATATACAAAGCAAATTACTACTAAGGATTTGGCTACAGATTGGCTATTGCAAGGAGCTGAGAGCGAGAAAGTACACAATCCGTATCTTTGGTATCTTTCGGCAGGTTATATAGCGATGTTTAGGAATGAGTTTGACAGGGCGAGAGAGTTCTTAAGGAAGGCAGAGAGGGAGGCAAAGAATAAGGATCAGCAAGTGCAATTACGCTTGATAGAAGCGCTAAATGAAGTGAGTAGTTGTGAGAAAATTGATAAAGAGACAGAAGAAAGACTCTTTAAAAAGATGGAATGGTTGTGGAAGGCAGCACGCCAGAACAGCAATGAGAATACATTATATAACAATACCTTGCGATATAATTATGTATTTTCTTTTGTACGCAATTATCTTTCGACACTTTATAAGGATGCTCATAATACTTTGATGGCAGAGATAACCCAGCCTCAGAGAGGTTTTTATAAAGATAAAAATCAATCGGTTGCTATAGAGAAGTTTTTATTGAAGAAAAACAAGACCCCTTGGGAGGATTTATGGGCGAAAGAATATGCGTATACGCTGGGTGATATTTATGAGAGTAGGGCTATTTATGCTTTTTATGAAGACAATATCGATGGAGCTATAGCTGAGATGGAAAAGGCGCCTGTACAGGATATACAGGAATATGATGTACAAAAGGATACAACGATTATTAAGAGAGGCAAGCGAGGTGAAGTGCTACTGCCAGCTAACCCGTTTAATGGGTTTATAAAAGATTGTCACGATTGTGAACACGAAAAGAAGCAACTTAATCCTTACAGTAAACTTTCGTTCTTGAAAAAGGTAAAAGAGATGGAAGGGAAGATAGCGAAAGGAAATGATGTATATAATAATGCGCTTTTGGTAGGTAATGCGTTCTATAATGCATCTTATTTTGGGAATATAAGGAAATTTTACTACAATAGTATTGTAGGAGAGGAAGGCGGTTATAGGATAGAAAAGGAAAACCAGAAGTTGCTACTTTCTATGGAGATAGCCAAGAAGTATTATACTTTGGCACAACAACACGCTTCTACAGATGAGCAACGAGCTAAGATAGCCTATATGCTTGCAAAGGTAGAACGCAATGAGTTTTATAATGAAAGATACTTTTTTAAAGATGATTGGAGTGGTGTACACTTAGAAGAAAGGGTAAATTTTAAAGATGATTGGAATGGTGTACGCTTAGAAGAAAGGGTAGATTTTAAAGATTGGCAAGGTTTTAAAGAGTTACGCAAGTATCCTCATACACAATATTATAAAGAGGTGATAAGAGAGTGTGGATACTTTAGACAGGTAAGCAATAAGAGGTAATGAATAAGAGGTAATGAATAAGATAGATATTATATTGCTCGTAATATTAGGTTTTGGTTTGGTGCGAGGTTTTATGAGAGGGCTTATCATAGAGATGGCCTCTTTATTGGCTATAGTGGTAGGCATTTATGGAGCGATACACTTTTCGTTCTTTACAGCTTCATTATTAGATAAGATATTGCCTGCTGAGAAGTCTACTTTAGAGGTGGTTTCTTTTGGGGTAACCCTTATAGTACTGATGCTGGGGGTGATGCTCTTGGCAAAGATACTTACACAAATGTTTAAGGCTGCGGAATTAGGATTTCTAAATCGTTTGGGAGGAGCTTTGTTTGGTTTGTTAAAATCTATTGTAATTGTAGGCTCGATGTTTGTGTTTTTGGAACGCACCTTTCAGACAGATAAATGGCTTTCGGCAACAGCTATTAATGAGTCGTTGCTTTATAAGCCTGTGAAACAAGTGAGTCAGGTAGTGTATGCGAAGGTTTTTCCGGAGCGTTCTACAGCAGAAGCTAAAGAAGTTCATCCATAAATAATATTATACATTATGAAAAAAATCTTTTTATTGGCATTTATAGCATTGACTATTGTAGCTTGTGAGCGGAAAACGGCTACAGATGTAGTAGACGCAAATACCTATACTATTGATGCCCAAGGCAATATGGTAGAGGGCTTATTGAAAGACTCTTTGCTCTTTGCAACAGAGATAGACAAAGTGCTAGCAACAGAGCAAGCGCATTGTAGGCTTGTGCCTATCTTCAGGACGCGAAAGGATTCTTATGGGAATTCTTATTCGGGGACAGTGAATTATTATGAGAGATATGCTGAAGAAGGGATACGTTTTCAATCTGGGAACAGTTGGCACGATAATCTCATTGCTGGATTTAAGACAATATATGGCAGTGAGATGGTGAATGTATCGCTTTTAAATCTTCAAACAAAACAGAAGAAATATCTTTTTGAGAAGCCAGTGCTTATTGAAAATATTTATTATCCTGCACCGATACGTGATACTCTTAACCATAAACCTATAAGTAGGGATTATTATATGATATCTTGTTATGATGAAGATACGGATAAGAATGGGTATGTAAATCGTGGAGACTTACGTAGGTTTTATCTTTTCAATACAGAAGGTGATAGAGTGAAGGCACTTATCCCGAAAGAATATAGTGTAGTAGGCTCTGATTATGATGGGGTGAACGATATTTTGAATGTGTATGTGCGCTTGGATAGCAACAAGGATGGGAATGTAGATGCGAATGAGCCTAAACATATCTTCTGTATAGACCTTAAAAAACCAGAAAACACTGTGTTATTATATTAGGATGGAGGGACTTGTATATAAATCTACGGGGAGCTGGTATACAGTGAAGGACGAAATGACGGGTCGATATTACGACTGTCGTCTAAAAGGGAAGATACGCCTAAAAGGAATCAAAAGTACGAACCCAATAGCTGTGGGCGACCGTGTAGTGTTTGAATTGGAAGAAGATAGAGGAGTTATTACTGAAATACATCCACGAGATAATTATATCATACGAAAATCGGTAAATCTATCTAAGCAGACACATATTATAGCCTCTAATATAGACCTTGCATTTTTGGTGGTAACGTTGAACAATCCGCCAACTTCTACTACTTTTATAGATCGTTTTTTGGTAACAACAGAGGCTTATGATATCAAGACTATTTTGCTGTTTAACAAAGTAGATAGCTATAATGATGATGAGCTTGCAGAAGTGAAGTATCTAGCAATGATATATAGGAAGGCAGGTTATGAATGTATAGGTATTTCGGCAGTTACGGGGAAGAATATAGAGAAGGTGAAAGAAGTGATGAAAGGCAATACTTGTATGGTATCGGGGCATTCAGGAGCGGGAAAGTCTACACTTATCAATGCTATAGCCCCAGAGTTGCAGCTAAAAACCACATCACTTTCTATTCAGCACCAGCAAGGGCAACACACGACCACTTTTGCAGAGATGTTTGATTTATCATTTGGGGCACGTATTATTGATACGCCAGGTATTAAGGGGTTTGGGATGGTAGATATAGAAAAAGAAGAACTCACAGATTATTTTCCAGAGTTTTTTGCTTTGAAAGGACGTTGCAAGTTTAATAACTGCTTGCACACAGATGAGCCCCAATGTGCAGTAAAAGAGGCTTTGGAAAATGATAATATTGCGTGGTCGCGCTATAAGAGTTATCTGCAAATTCTCAAGGGAGAAGACAGTGTATATCGAGAAGAAGAATAGTTATCTTATATCTCTGACTTGTAATTGTAAGCTTACTTTGCCATTCCACACATTTTCTTCTATTGAATAGACAATGCAGAAAGGTTTTCCAGAGGTTACAATAGAGAGCTTGTGAGCTAAGCCAAAGCCTACTGCACCAAAATAAGTTTCACTACCAACTTCTCTTAGAGTAAGTTTTAAATGACTTTGGTCTTCACCTATAGTTTTAGCCCACCCTGTATCTATTACATTTTCGGCATAGAAGAGTGGAGGGAGATTCAGAGGTCCGAAAGGTTCGAATTGTTTTATAATACGATATATTTTTTCACTGACCTTGCTGAGAGGTAGTACTGTATCGATAGTGAGTTTAGGGATACGAAGTGAGGGGTCTATATTTTTAGCAACTACCTTCTCGAAAGCTTCTTTAAAGAGAGGGTATTGTTTAGGGCGTAGGGTAAGTCCCGCAGCATATTTGTGTCCGCCGAACTGTTCTAGATATTCACTACATTGTTCTAAAGCCTCATAGATATCAAAGCCTTGCACAGAGCGAGCAGAGGCAGCATACTTATCGCCACTCTTGGTAAAGACTAATGTGGGGCGGTAGTAGTGCTCAATAAGTCGAGAAGCAACAATGCCTATCACGCCTTTGTGCCATTCTTCATTTAGTACTACAGTAGTGTAGCGATCTTGTTCGGTATTTTCTTCTATTTGAGCCAAAGCCTCTGAGGCTATAAGGCTATCTAATTCTTTTCGGTGAGTGTTGAGCTGTTCAATTTCTTTGGCTCTAAATATAGCTTGCGCTTCGTTGGGTTCAGTGAGGAGAGCAACGGCATATTTGCCATGTTCTATACGTCCTGCGGCATTGATACGAGGAGCGGCTTTGAATACTATATCACTTACAGTAATACTCCCATGATGCTCACCAAAGAGTGCTTTTACTCCTGCTGAGGGCTGGTTATTGATAACCTCTAAGCCGAAGTACATCAGGGTGCGGTTTTCGCCATTCATAGGTACGATATCGGCTGCAGTAGCGATGGCGACCAAATCTAATAAGGGGATGAGTTCTTCAAAAGGGAGCTTTATATGTGTGTGATATGCTTGTGCCAACTTAAAGCCTAAGCCACAGCCACAAAGTTCTTTATATGGATAAGGGCAATCGGGTTGTTGAGGGTCGAGGACAGCTATGGCATCGGGAACTTGATCAGAAGGGCGGTGGTGGTCGGCAATGATACAATCAATTCCTTTTTCTTTGGCATATTGCACTTTATCAATAGCTTTGATACCACAATCCAAAGCAATAATAAGGGTACAGCCTTGCGTCTCGGCATAGTCAATCCCTTGAAAAGAGATACCATAGCCCTCGGTATAACGGTCGGGGACATATGTAAATAGTTTAGAAGTGAAGTTGCTAAGATAGCGTTCCATTAGTGAGACTGCACTAGTGCCGTCGACATCGTAGTCGCCATAGATAAGGATAGTTTCATTATTTTTTAAGGCCAGGTCTAAACGCTCAACGGCTTCTTTCATTCCTTTCATCAGGAAAGGGTTGTGCAATTGAGATAGGGTAGGGCGGAAGAATTCTTTAGCCTGTTGAAAGGTAGTGATACCTCGTTGAGCTAATAGTATTGCTAAGGGTTCACTAATATTAAGCTCTTGTTGTAGCTGTCTTACAATGACTTGCGGTGGTAGTGGTTTAAAGTTCCAAGTGTAGTTCATTATTTAGGTAAGAGATAAGAGGTAAGAAAGAAACTTTGCCAAAGTTTCAGACCAAGGTTGTAAGGAACATTTTTAACTATCTGAATA
>CAUQUO010000075.1:0-10366 GCA_963521335.1 uncultured Capnocytophaga sp. | reverse complement strand
CGTTAGGGTTCAAGGTGAAGCCCGTTGGAGTTGCTGTGTTCCAAGTGAGTGTTACAGAGCTGATACTTGGGTTTGGCACTCCATTCAACTTATCATTAGTCAATACGCTTGGCGTAGTGCCTCCTGTGGTGCTAGTGATAGTGGTTACACCATCGTTCACTGCTTCGATAGTGGTTGGTGTTACTACAGCAGGAGTTAATACTGTAATAGTAAGCGTTGCTGTATCGCAGTTGCTTGGGTTCAATTGCTCACAAATACGGTAGGTTACTGTATAAGTGCCTGAAGCGGTACCTGCTGGTACGGTTACGGTTCCATTGGTATTGGTACGTAAGCCTGATGGTACATTCAGCCAAGTAAGTGTTACTGAGTTAGTACTTGGATTGCCATTGCCATTCAAGCTATCGTTTGTCAATACGCTTGGCGTAGTGCCTCCTGTGAGTCCATTGGTTATTGTATGGGTATCATCGTTAGCTACGATTGGCGCGTTACCTACTTTAATAGTAAGCGTTGCTGTATCGCAGTTGCTTGGGTTCAATTGCTCACAAATACGGTAGGTTACTGTATAAGTGCCTGAAGCGGTACCTGCTGGTACGGTTACGGTTCCATTGGTATTGGTACGTAAGCCTGATGGTACATTCAGCCAAGTAAGTGTTACTGAGTTAGTACTTGGATTGCCATTGCCATTCAAGCTATCGTTTGTCAATACGCTTGGCGTAGTGCCTCCTGTGAGTCCATTGGTTATTGTATGGGTATCATCGTTAGCTACGATTGGCGTACTATTTACTTTGATGACACTTGTTTTGGTTACTGTATTTCCTTGAGGGTCTTTTCCTACAAAGGTTACTGTTACTACCGATGTGTTGCACCAGTTCGTTGGTTTTACAGCTGCAAAATCGTGAGTAAGCGTTGCTGTACCACAAGTATCGGTAACGGTAGCCTGACCGAGCCAGTTGTTTACTGTCGCATCGATATTGGCAGTTGTACAAGTTACCGTTAAGGTTGCTGGTACTGTTAAACTTACAGTATTGCTAATGGTAACCGTTACGGCTACTTTATCTGTTTCGCAAGTAGCGTTGAAACGACTTACGGTATAAGCCACTGTTGCGCTGAGCGCTTCATTGTTATTGGTTACCAAAGTGCCATTTTTATAGACATTTACAGTAGCAGTATCGGTTGCTACTTTGGCTTTCAACTCGGCTACTGTAGCAGCTGCACAGAAAGTATAGGTTTTTCCGTTAGCTGGTTTTTCTAAAATTCTTACATCGTAGTTGAAAGTTACAGTATTAGCAGCACAGGTGAGTCCTTGTGCTACCACTTGGTAAGTACCTGCGTGTTGTGCATCAATTGATGGTATTACCAACTGAGGAGCGCTAGTTGTTACCGTAGTTCCGTTAGGATATTTCCACTGATAAGCGGTTGCTCCCAACGAATGCAGGGTAATAGTTACTGTCTCTCCTTTGCAATAAGCCGTTTGCAATGGTGTAGCCAACGCCAATTGTGGGTTGTTGAGTGGTGTGATAGGCAATTCTTTCCAAACAGGATCGGAAGCACAAGCCGAATCGGTGATTTTCACCCAACGACTATTTTGTCCGGCTGTGAAAGTTCCTAAGTTGGTAAAGGTAACTGTGCTTCCTTTAGCAGCGGTTTTGCTTTCGATAAGTGTACCGTTTTTCACATTGTACAAATCGTATTGATAAGTACCTGAACCGCCAATACCATTGATTGCTTTCACAACAATTTTACCAGTATTATCTTCACATTTGTAGCCTATATAGCCATTTCTATCGAAGTTGAGAAGCACATCATCTACACTGATAGTGAATGTGCGTACACAACCATTGGTGCCATTGCTTGATATATAATCCACTACATCATTTTCCGAACTGCTGATAGCATCTACCTTTCCTCCATACACAAAGGTATAGCTACCTTCAGAATTTTGGTTTCTCGGCAAGGAGAAATACTGGTCGGCAGAGGCAGGATTATTAGGGTCATACACTGCTTTGATATAAACAGTTCCTCCTATTTGTCTACTAAGACCACTACTTACCGTTACATCTCCTGCATTGATACCATTAGGACGCTTGTAAAGATACACATAAACATTCCTATTTCTATTTCCTGCTTTCAACCAATCCATCGCTGGATTTCCTTTGAAAGGATACACATTCACCCTTGCACATTCTGTTCTTGTTTCAGGTGTTAATGGTTTTTCTTGATAATCTGTAGGATAAGTGAGTTGAAATTTATCATTTGCAATAGGGTTTCTCGTATTACGCAAATAAATGACATTTCCACAAGGGTCTTCTAACTTTATTTTGTAGATCCCTTCAGGAAGGGTAAAGTTCTTATTAAGGTCATCTTGATAAGGGACTGCTAAAATATTATTAGTAAGTGAATTAGGATTTCTATAAGTAATAGTAACTGTTTCTCCTATCTTCAGCTTCCCTGGTTCTTCTGTATAACCTGCTGGAGCACTTTCCAAGGTTACTTTATAACCATTGACAGAATATATATTCTGAGATTTCAGTTCTCTGAAAATCATCTCTATATACCCCTTCGTATTATTAGGGTTTCCAAAACACCTTGTAGCAATGGTAAATCCTGCCTGAGGTATTCGTGAATTGTAATAATCATCAAAACTTCCTGTTTTTGTAATTACCTGACCATCTGCAGAAGTTAAAACAATTTCATACTCTTTACTTTTATCAAAAGGCACACCGCCATTCAAGACAGATAAATCCTTAGTCTCATCTTGTTTGATAGAGCCTGTAGCCACCTGTATCCCTGTAGCTTTTTCTTTTACTACATAAGTGGCAGGATCACAAAACATAGGATTGAATAGTTTTACAGACATTTTAGGAGCTGTACAAGTACCTTCAAAATTTACATTCGCCCCCATAAAACGCATATCCCCTATAAGCATAGGATCTGCCTGATTATTACAGCTATTATGCCCTTTAATACGGAAATAGAATTTTGGACGTTTAGTAGGATCTGTTTGTAGATCTTTATAAGTGCGGTGGTGAGCCCCCAAATCGTAATAAACCATCTTTACATTATTAGCAACTGTTTTCCCCGCAGGCACTGAGAATACAGGGCGCCATTGAATATTAGGGTTATTCTTATCCCCACCATAAATATGTTGTAAATCATAATCAGAATAAGCCGTATACTCATACAGAGCCAAAAGCTCTGGCGTGTTGAAATATTTGTACAATGGCGAATTTGTATTTCCTCCATCATAACGAATATCTAAATAGTTGCAATCTTTATTACCCGAAGCATCTAAAATGCTTCTATAGGGTTGATCTCTACCAAAATCATTCGTATTTCTATTAGGTGTAGGGAAATCACGTTGCAATGTATGTATGGTAACAGGTACAGGTACAGAGGTATTACAAGTAATCAAACGCGCTTTGTAGCTACCTGCTGACATATTATAGCCTGTAACTTTCACAAAACTTACAGCTCCCTCTTTGTCGCTTTCGGTAATGGTAAAGGTACGCGTACCAGTATAGGTAGCTGGCGTTTCAATAAGTTCTACTGTATATGTTCTACCAGCGGTTGCATTCTGTATCTGAAAACGCAACTGACCCGTAGCCTTACAGTTGAGAGAGAGGTTAGTTGCTTGGAAGTTAAGCGTCTCATTACCTGAAGTGCCTTGTGTTACTGCCACAGCTACTCTGTCGCTCTCACAAGTACCATTTTTCTGTGCTACATAGTAAGTGGTGCCTGCTACCAAAGGCGTTGTTTTTGCCAAAGGGGTTGTAGCGGTAGCTGTAGCATACCATACGATGTTCGTGCCTTGCGGTTGCAAGGAGGCTATGGTTTGGTTAGTGCCAGAACATAGCACCTGTGTTTTTTGAGCTACCGTAAAATTAGCAAGAGAAGCATCTGCATATACTCTTATAGGGTATACATTAGAAACACATTTACCTGTAGCTTCTACTGTGAAAGTATATTCCTCAGTTCCTAAATACAATAAAGAATTACCACTCAATTCTTGGGAAGATCGGTCATATAGTTTTATTGTAGTAGCTCCATATTTGTTTTTGAGATAATCTTCTACTTTTTTGTAAGGTATACCTACCCCTCTCCAATCTCTCTCATACTCACAAGTTATAAAAGTTTCAATAGTAGCAACTGTACGATCTAACAAAGTAAGTGTTATGTTAGCAGGGGCAGTTTCACAAGTTCCTATTAAATATGTATAAGTATAAGAGGTGCCTACTTGAAGCACATAGTCATCTGTAAGTTTTTGAGTTCCTTTGTATATAACTATTCTTTCATTATTTTGTTTATCAATATTTTGCCTAAGCTCTCCTACAGTAGCGCCTTTACACAAAGTAACAGTTTTATTAGGCTTTGCTCCTGTTGCTATACGTGTTACTTTAAATAACGAAGGATTAGGGAAGAAACAACTATTCTCATTGTTAATTCTTATTTTTACGTAATATTGTTTGGTTTCTCCTTCGTTAAGTGTTACTGAAGTAGCAGCTAGTTTATTAACTCCATTTCTTGCATCGCTCTCTGTAAGATACCATTCAAATAGAAACTGCTCAGGACTAGCCGATGTAAACCAACTGGGTTGTACTTTTTGCCCTAACTTCTGCAACTCATCAAAAGTAACAGTAGAGGCACATACTTCAGTATTAAAATTACCAAAACTTGTAAATCCTTTTACTGCTAAAGTTGCTTCTGTTTGGGTTACTACACCACAATCGGTAATGATTTTATATACAAAAGTATATTTACCGATAGTATTAACATTGAGCTTTATAGTGCCATCTTTCGCTACTGAAATAATACCCGTTTTCTCTACTACCTCTGTTCGCACTCCTGTTTCAAGTGTTGTAGGCTGGTTGCTAAACAAAGCATTTACATTGTAGAGCGTTTCATTGCCATTAGGCACTATACAAGTTGTGGCATTTTGAGCATTAGGCGCTTGGTAAGTTTGTGTTAAGTTTGGAATTGCATTAAAACGAATGCTATCCATACCATTCAAATTGGTTTCTATACAATTCTTAACCAATGCATCTGTTACATTGGTAAGAGTAAGTTTTACGGCAAACTCTTTATCTAAATCATCTTGGGTAAGATGCTCTATTACCAATTGATGATCAGTACTTAGTATAGTAGCCGGACGATCTTTCCTATACCACGCATAAGTAAGCCCTTCTATTTTAGGTAGAGAAATGATTCCTTTTGCATTCAAACAATAAAACTGCTGATTTTTCTCTATCTTAAAAGGCTGAATATTAGAAAGTGTCTCATCTATACTTGCTTCCACATTACAAGCGTCTTTCACTACAAACTTATAACGTGCCATCGCATTACTCTCTTCTATATTGATAAAGAAATTATTATCTCCATTAGCTTTCTCTATAACAGTTGTTACTACACTCGTTACTCCTCCTATGGTTCGTGTCTCTTCTTTAGATTTTAGCATATAGGTGTATGGAGGAGTTCCTCCTTGCGGAGTGATTACTATATGATACTTCTGTGCGCCTCCTATTGCTGAACAGTCTAATCGTGCTATCTTAGGCTGTCTCATCTCTCCCTTAGTTATAACGCGTTCTTCTATTACTTGCGGACATTGGATTATTCCTTCTTCACGCGATATAGCCCGCAACACTCTAAACTTACCTCCCTTAGAGAATGTAACTGTTCTTCTGGTAGAATCATCAAGAGTGAGATGCGTTCTTCCTCCCCCTCCTGTCTTCAATGGTTCCCATATTTGCTCCTTAGGATTGTATATCTCTATAACATAAACAATTCCTTTAGGTGCATAAGCTGTAGTTTTTCTTTCTACCGAAACTGTAGTTTGACAATTTTCCTCTTTCCATTTCAACTCTGTGTTATCAAGATCTCTGAGTTCCACTTTTCTCTCTTCTGTACGATTACAAGCATCTGTATAACGCACTTTATATTCACCTGACGGTAGTTTTATCTCCCACGATGATTCTCCCGTTTTATAAGCATCAGTAAGAGTAAATGGTAATGTTATAGGTAGTAATGCTCTATAATCTGCTCCATTACTATTCTTTGTGTAAGAAAGAATTTCTACCTTAGAAAAAGTACTATTTGTGTTTTTCCTTTTCCTGAAAACTACATCCTTCCACACTCCAGTAGAGTTAGGATTTCCGTTATTATCTGTACAAGTAACATACGCTTCACTCTCTACTTCCAAATTAGCGGTCGTTTTATATCCAGTACGCGATAATTCTCTGGTTTTCCCACTACACTCGTCTACTATCTTAAACTTATAAATAGCATCTTCTGTAATAAATTCAGGATTGAGTAATGTAACCGAATTTACATCTGAAAAAAACTTCACCCATTTGTTTTGTAAAAGGGGATTGGTAGTATTTACCTTATAAAAACCTGCCACTTCATAATCAAACCCTGCAGGGGCTTCCTCCAATATCACATAGTAATTGCGCAGAAGAGCTTTATTAACATTTGCTGATAATATCATCCTTTTAGTCCTACAACCTGTGGCATTTGGTAGGCTAGATTCCATTATATATACTTGGTCAATAGGTAAATATATTGTATCCGACTCTTTTTCATTCAAGTTGCGTACTTCTCCACAAAGGGTATATGTCCCCTTTACTTTCCACTTACCTGCTTCAGCAGGTAGTGTATTCTGTACTACTTTATTAGAAATAAGTTTCAACTCATCTCCGTCTCCCCAAAAGTACTCTGTAAACTCTTGTTTGTTATTGGCTTTTATATGAATAGGATATATTCTACCTGTAGGTGATTCTATTTGCAAATCAAACTCTATAGGATAGGTAAGTAAATCGGCTTTTATAATATTTTGTATATTTTTAGCTTTAAAACCTACATTTATCTCTGTCATATAAGGGCAACCTGCCTTTGCTGTAAAACTTGAGATTTTTTCTATAGTAAGTGCTGAAAGGGTTGCCGAAAGATTTATTGAACGAGTGAGTGCATTCCCTCCTGTCCCTGTACCACAATTGTCGTTTACCCTTACACTATACTCATCTGGTGAGAGATTACTGAACACAGGGGATAGCTGTGCAGGACGTACAATTACATTATTCTTATCATACAAAGTGAAGAATAGAGGGGCACTATTGGTCACTTTTGCCCCATTTTCATCCTTGGTAATATCTACGTAAATTGCTTGCTTCCCTGAACAAGCTTCTGGTACAGCTTCAAGAGAAAACTTTACTGGCTTTACTTCATTTTTTATATTTACAGAAACTGATTGTAGCTCCTTATTAGTAGCTTTATGTACTGCTTTTATGGTATAATACCCAGCTGAAAGACTGGTGTAATCTGGCTGACTTAATTCTACAAAAGTTCCGTTACCTTTCTTTGCATAAAACTTATAATCGTTTGTACTACCATTCACTACATTAATATGTATCGCTCCTGCATTAGTACACCATTCTTCCTCTACACTCAAAGATAGTTTAGGGGCTGTTTTTTTATCAGGAAGGATAGATTTTTCAAAATTAAAATGATTAGGCTGAGAAAATGTACAAGCTCCATTTTCAGCTTTTAGATAAAACTTACGACTTTCATCTACCTTCCCCACTGGAATTTCAATAGTGAGTTCCTCTGGCACTCCTGTATAGAGCTTGCTATAAGCTACTCCTGTTGCCTTATCTATAAATGAATAGGTTGTACCTTTCAGAGGATTTTTAATGAAGAATGAAGCATTACTGCCTTTGGTTACCTCCTTATGGTAATAAATACGGGTGTTTTCCAACCCTTTTAGTACGTTTTCATCACACGTTTGTGCGAATAGTGATTCTAAAAAAAACAAACAAAAAGCACTTAACAATAAGCGCTTTACATTCATAACGTGATAGTTTTTTCTCATCTGCTAGTTTGCTACAAGTTTCGTTAGTGTTTTTCGAGCGCGCAAAAGTACAAAACATATAGCAATTAGCAAATTTTAACCGTAAAAATTCTACCCTATTACATACCCACTACGCTCTAATTCCTCTATAAATCGAGCTGTAAGTGCCGACACTGGATAAGTCGTAAGTTCCGTAAAAAAAACACCTCTCTCAAGTGGTTCTTCTGTCTGTAGTACCCAAAAAGAAGTGTAAATATGCTGATGTGTCAGCTTGTGTACCACAGGTGTTTCGTTGTATAAACTCACCATTGCTCTTGGGTGTTTCGCCTCCAATAATGCCGTAACCTCTTCTATAGAAAGCGGTTGTGTAGTCTCTATTAAAGGAAACTCATAAAGCCCATGCCAAATATCTTTCCCCTCTCGTTTTTGCAAGAGGGTTTGCCCATAGGGGTTTAACCATACGAGGTAGTTGAAATAGCGCTTTTTGATACTTATTTTCTTGAGCTTTACCGGCAATTCGTTTACCTTGTTATGGTGGAATGCCCAGCAATGGTCGCGCAATACACAACTGGTGCAATCAGGACTCTGGGGGGTGCATTGCAGTGCGCCAAACTCCATTATCGCTTGGTTGTAAACACCTGCATTGGCTTTATCTAAACACTCGTGTGCCAAGACTTTAAACTCTTTCGCTCCTTGAGTGCTGTTGATAGGGGTCGCTAGGCCAAACACACGTGAGAGCACGCGGTATACATTGCCATCGACTACGGGGCAGGGTTCGTTATAGCAAAAAGAAGCAATGGCACTGGCTGTATAGTCGCCTATGCCTTTCAGTTTCAAAAGTTCTTTATAGGTTTGGGGGAAGATACCGCCCAGTTCAGTAGTGATGTATTGAGCGGTGTGATGTAGATTTTTAGCACGAGAATAATAGCCTAAACCTTGCCATAGTTTTAGCACCTCCTCTTCTGAAGCTTCTGCCAAATCTACCACAGTAGGAAAATGAGCTATAAAACGCTCATAATATGGCAATCCTTGCACCACACGTGTTTGTTGCAAGATAATCTCAGAAAGCCATACCTTATAGGGGTCGGTAGTGCCACGCCAAGGCAAATCGCGCTGCGCTGTGGCATACCAATTTTCTAATTTGTCGATGAACCAATTTGCCAATTTGCCAATTAAATAACTACAGCAGTACCACTGGCTGTTACCATTAGCATACCGCCATTAGCGCCTACAGTTTCAAAGTCGAGATCAATGCCTACAACAGCATTCGCTCCTTTTTGAGTAGCGTGTTGCTGGAGTTCCTCAAGAGCTTTTTCCTTAGCCTCACTAAGTACTTTTTCATAAGTAGTAGAACGCCCTCCAAAAAAATCAGTGAGTCCAGCCATAAAATCTTTAAGCACATTTGCCCCGATGATTGTCTCACCAGTAACAATACCTAAATACTGTTTGATAGGTCGTCCTTCAATAGTGGGGGTTGTTGTTAAAATCATAGTGTTAATTTGTTAAAGATAGTATCTTTATTTTGTGAGCAATTAATTCTAAAACTGTATTCCGCTAAATATTGGTCTATGCTAAATTCATCAACCTAAACGCTATTATTCAATTTGTGTGATTCGCTGGATTTCATAGCTTCACGGACTTTCTGCTTAAAATAGTGTTCCATTTTAAAGAAGCTACTTAGGCTTGTTCATACTTATCATTCCAAAGCCTAACATAGGAATATCTTTTAAAATAAAGAAATCAGTAACGGGAACTCCTTCTATATAGTAAAAGGTTTTAGCAGAAGTAAAAAGAAAACTCAAAGTAATAAGAAAAGTAATTGTACAACCTACAAAGGCTAATTTACGCACTATCGGAGAGAATATCCCTATTATCAGTGCTACTGCTATAGCTATCTCTATTACGCCGATGAGATTAGAAACTCCTTGCAAACTTAGAATTTTATAAAGCCATGATAGCAGGAAACTTTGTTCTACAAAGGATTTAATCCCCTCTGCCTCAGCATGTGTAAACTTGAATGCGCCTATCCAAAGCAGAATAGTTGCCACTCCAAAAAGACTGATGTAATACCCTATTTTGTAACATAGGGAGATACTACTATTTTTCATTTCTTGCGATTTATTATATTGCAAAGTTGCATTTTTTTAGTAAAAAATTACTGAAATACCTATTGAATTTGAGTTATATGAAAATCTTTTATAGGTTTATATCCTTTCCTTTGGTCAGTAGTAACTTGTGCTGTTTTCCTTCCTATTTTTCCTCCTATGGTAAGTTCATCAACCTAAACGCTATCATTCAATTTGTGCAATTCACTGGATTTCATAGTTTCACGGACTTTTTGCATAAAATAGTGTTCCTGCAGTAGGACTTTCTGTATCAAATCCATAAAAATCTTTTCTGACCACATTTGCGACAGCAATATCCATCTTCCCATTTTAAAGAAGCTAAATATTCTTCGCAATCTAAGTCAGTTTTAAAGCGTTCAGTAAACTCTAAGAGGCTTTGTCCCTTAAATAATTCCATAAT
>CAUQUO010000074.1:0-10424 GCA_963521335.1 uncultured Capnocytophaga sp. | reverse complement strand
GCACGGGTGGAGGGATTCGAACCCCCATCAACGGTTTTGGAGACCGCTATTCTACCCTTGAACTACACCCGTATTTCAAAAAAGTTTTGAGCTCTTTAAAAACCCAAAACTTTTGATATAAATAATATTAACCTAACCTTCTAAGCTAATTAGTCAAGAATTTCTGTTACTTGACCAGCACCTACTGTACGTCCACCTTCACGGATAGCGAAACGAAGACCTACATTCAATGCAATTGGTTGCAACAATTCTACCTCGATAGTTACGTTATCACCTGGCATAACCATTTCTACTCCTGGTTGCAAGTGGATAGTTCCTGTTACGTCTGTTGTACGTACGTAGAATTGAGGACGGTAGTTGTTGTGGAATGGAGTGTGACGACCCCCTTCTTCTTTAGAAAGAATATAAACCTCTGCTTTGAATTTAGCATGTGGAGTTACAGAACCTGGTTTGCAGATTACCATACCACGTTTGATATCTTTCTTGTCGATACCACGAAGCAACAAACCTACGTTGTCACCAGCTTCACCACGGTCGAGGATTTTGCGGAACATTTCAACCCCAGTAATAGTAGAGGTTAATTTCTCAGCACCCATACCAATGATTTCTACAGCTTCACCTGTCTTAGCAATACCAGTTTCAATACGTCCTGTTGCTACAGTACCACGACCTGTGATAGTAAATACGTCTTCGATAGGCATCAAGAATGGTTTATCTACGTCACGAGTAGGAAGTTCAATGTAGTTGTCTACAGCATCCATAAGAGCTAATACTGTATCTACCCATTTCTTCTCTCCGTTAAGAGCTCCAAGTGCTGAACCTTGTACGATTGGAGTATTATCTCCATCATATTGATATGAGCTCAAAAGCTCACGCATTTCAAGTTCTACAAGTTCTAACAATTCAGGATCATCCACCATATCTACTTTGTTCATAAACACAACGATACGAGGAATACCTACTTGGCGACCTAAAAGAATGTGCTCACGTGTTTGAGGCATTGGCCCATCAGTTGCAGCTACCACCAAGATAGCACCGTCCATTTGAGCAGCACCTGTAATCATATTCTTTACGTAGTCGGCGTGACCAGGACAGTCTACGTGTGCGTAGTGACGTGTAGCTGTTTGATATTCTACGTGTGAAGTATTAATGGTAATACCGCGTTCTTTTTCTTCTGGAGCGTTATCGATTGAATCGAAACTACGTACTTCTGAAAGACCAGCATCAGCTAATACTTTAGTAATAGCAGCTGTCAAAGTCGTTTTACCGTGGTCTACGTGTCCAATTGTACCAATATTCAAGTGGGGTTTGGAACGATCAAATGTTTCTTTTGCCATTTTTAAATAAATTTTAAATCTTAGTTATATAAATGAGTGTTTGATGTGTGTACAAAAGATGATATGAGCTGATGACGAGATTTGAACTCGTGACCTCTTCCTTACCAAGGAAGTGCTCTACCCCTGAGCTACATCAGCATACACGAAAAGAGCGGGAGACGAGGTTCGAACTCGCGACATTCAGCTTGGAAGGCTGACGCTCTACCAACTGAGCTACTCCCGCAAAAAAATAAAAATATGACAGTGGGGAGAACAGGATTCGAACCTGTGAAGGTAAAACCAGCAGATTTACAGTCTGCCCTCGTTGGCCGCTTGAGTATCTCCCCAATAAATCTTTTAAACCTATGAAATAATGAACTTGAGCCGGCAGAGGGATTCGAACCCACGACCCCGAGATTACAAATCACGTGCTCTGGCCAACTGAGCTATGCCGGCGTCTTTCTTTTTCAGAGCGCAAAAGTATAACCTTTTTTTAAACTACCAAAATTTTTAGCAGTTTTTTTTATACTTTTTGATGATATATTTTTTAATAAATTGATTTTCAGTATCTATTATAACCATAATTTTCTTAGTCATCATCTGGTCGTTTCCATTCTTTTATGCACTCCATAACCACAATCACTATACTTACCAATACCAAAAAAAGCTTAGCTAATAAAAAACTCCAACTGTCATCACTGTGCATATCCTCTATGAAATTGTAAATATACAAACCAATAGCTACCACAATCACTACTGCTAAAAACACCCTCTTAGCCCTCATATTCTCTGTCTCCTGAAACCTTTAGACTAATACTGCTCTAATACCGCTATCCGCTTCTCTATAGGAGGGTGAGTTGCAAATAACGACATAAAACCACTGACTTTATGGTCTATAAAAAGCTCCTTCACCTCATCATTCCGCACCTCATCTATTTCAGAATGCCCTGATATCTTCCTCAATGCACTCGCTAAAGCCAATGAATTACGCGTTAGCTCCACAGCTCCAGCATCCGCCATATACTCCCTACTACGCGAAAGAGCTAACTTAAATAGCATCGATAAAAAATATACCACATACGATACAATCATCACCAAATTCATCGCTAAAAATATAGCCATCATTATCGCTTCCGCTTTACCCCCCGACCGCGATGACGATCGCGAGTTCATTAGATTACTACTGTGCAAAACAAGCCTCAATGCTATATTTGCTATCGTAGTAAAAATTCCCACAAATACAATAGTTACTATAAGCAAACGCACATCGCGATTTCGTATATGCGTCAGCTCGTGTGCTATTACTCCCTCAAGCTCATCGTCGTCAAGCGCCTCAATAATTCCACGCGTTAGTGTTACCGAAAAACTCTTCTCATTAATACCTGATGCAAAAGCGTTCAGCGCATCACTCTCTATGATGTAAAGCCTCGGCATCTGCATCCCTACTCGCATACATAAATTCTCCGTCAAATTATACACTCGCATATTCTCATATCTATTTAGAGGTCGCGACCGTGTAGCCCTCTGTATCATCTTCGTATGAAAAAAATACGAAATTCCAAACCATATCCCAATCATAATACATACGTTGGGAATCAATTTTAAAAAGGACTCATTGCTAACCTCTATGTTGCGCCCTGAAAGAAAAAACAGCACAGCATAAGTGGCTAAAAGTACCAATACCGGAAAAGCAAGCAAAAACAACACCGATTTTAGGTTGTTTCGCGATATCTGTTGTTGCAACCCTATATATCTCATAGGTAATTATCTTACAAAAGAATTATACGCATCTATAATACGGTCATAAGCATTCGACAGCTCCAATACATCATTATCGACTACTGCCTTATGCTCCTTAGCATTGCGCAAAAGCTTGCGCGATACTCCCAAAAAATGTTCTACCTTCTCATTCAACATCCTAAACTTACCACTCCTTTCTCCTTTTACAGTCAAAGCCACGTTTTCACGCCATTTTTGTTCTATATCCCTGTAAATACCTTCCAACTTTTTAGCGTCAAAAGTCCCTTCTTCTGAAGAAACTTGCACGACTCCCAAAAAATCCTCTGTAAAAACAATCAACTTCTTAGAAGAAAGAATAGACTCTTTTAGTGGATGATGCTCTAAAGCTCTCTCCTCAGTAGCCGACACAATAGGGCGCATCAAGTCAAAAAGCTCCTTCCGGTGGTCATAAAAACTCTTAGAGGTCATATGCACAGCTACCTCCATAGTGTTCATCTTCTGCCCACCGTCATCTTTATAATCCTCAGCTGTAATATAACCCTCTATGAGGTCTGAAAACTTCCGCATCGATTCGGCGTTTTTTCTCATCTCAGTATACAAGCGAGCCACTTCTTTTCCTTTCTCGCCAAAACCAGTAGGCACTTTTAGATCAGTGCTATTTCCCATCACAAAATACACAGGAACAGTAGGCTTGATAGCCACTTCCTTAGCGACCTTCTTCGCTATATATTCCGAAGCCCTAGCAGTGTAATCAATAGTTTGCTCTACATACGATTCACCATAGATTTTCGTCAGTCGCAATGCCTCATTATAAAAATCAATTGTCTCATCTAGCAACTCAGCTTCCGTATTTTTAGCGGAAGAATGTTGCCTCCCATTGCCATTACAAGCCTCCAAAAACAAAATAGCCCCTATAAAAAACACAATGTATTTCTTCATATCTATCTCCTTAACTATTAACCATTAATCGGTATTCCCCCAAGACTTTCAAGTCTTCCGTCATTACCTCCAAAAGTTGTAAAGCCTGTGCATAGTCATTATACTGGCGGAAAGTAGCCTCAATGAAAAAAGCGTACTTCCAAGGCGTCTCAATAACCGGAAGGGATTGTATCTTCGTCATATTCATCTGATGATCACGTAACACATTGAGCACCGTCGCCAAACTCCCACTCTGGTCGTATAACTGAAATTTAAGCGTAACCTTGTTGCGCTCCTCTTTACTAATAAAATCACCGCGCCTGCTCAGAATCACAAACCGAGTAGCATTCTGCTTTATCGTTTGGATACTTTCAGCTAATATAGGAAGCCCATACAAAACTGAAGCCGAAGCCGAAGCTATCGCCCCCACTCCTTTGAGTTGCCCCTCTTGTATCTCCCTCGCCGCCTGTGCTGTGTTTGTAGCCTCTACCAATTTGATGTGTGGGTAAGCTTCAAAGAAATCCTTGCATTGCAACAGTGCCATATAATGAGAATGTACTTCCTTCAATTCCTCTATCGATTGCCCTTCTAAAGCCATTAAATGATGCTGAATATTCATATATAGCTCCCCTACAATACTTAGATTATAACGATCTATCAATGCATAATTAGCCAAAATAGCCCCCGCAATACTGTTCTCTATAGCCATCACACCCCATTCAATAGTGTTGTTTACTAAAGATTTAGCAATAGCATCAAACGTTCGATACTCCTTAATGCCTATCTCATTACCAAAATAAAGTCGCGCCGCCTGATAGTGAAAAGACCCTTCTGTACCCTGTATACCTACCATAGGTTTATTAGTTTTTTCGGCAAAGATAATAATAATTAGCTAAACAGAAAATTTTTCTCTTACCCCCTTCACTCTTGCAAATAGCGATTGAATTGTAGGGTAGAGAAAGTAAAGAAGCGTATGGCGATGATAGAGGAAACGCTTACCAAAATGAGTCAATTAGTTACAATCTAAAAATATCTTCAGTTGATACATAGAGTTCAGGAAATTTAACTGATTGAACCATATCGCCTTCTACAATAGGAGGGAGGGCGCGGTATTTGCCCTCTTCAAGAACAAACTGCGTGATTTCCTTGTCGATAGGGCGGACTACCCAATACTCCATCACCCCTGATTCTTCATACAATTCATACTTATTGCGCATTTCCTTTTTAGTGTTGCCAGGTGATAGTATTTCAATAATTAGGTCAGGGGCTCCTAAGCAACGTTTGTCGTTCTCTAACTTTTTAGGGTCACACACCACGCAGAGGTCGGGTTGTACTACACTGTCCTCTAAGCCATTTTTGTTTTTGAGTACCACATCAAAAGGGGCTGCAAAAAGCTGACAGGTTTTTCCTTTGAAATAATGATAGAGCTCGCCCGTTAAATTTCTTGCTATTTTTTGATGTGAAATAGCAGGAGCAGGGCTCATTCTGAAAATTTTTCCTTTGAGAATTTCCAACCTTTCTTTTATTTCCCAAAGTACATAATCCGCATACGTATATACCCCATTTGCGAGGTCTAACTGATTGATATTGGTGATTACTGTACTCATAAGTAAGTGATTTTAATAAGGCAAAGATATAAAATAATAAGCAATTTGCTAATTTTCTTATTTGTTAGTTTTCTGATAAAACCGTACCCAATCTACATACATTCTCACGGGCTTGGTGAAAGGTTTTACTTCACCTACCCAACTACCGCCTAATTGCATATCAATGCGCAACATATAGGGGCGGTTGAAAGGAAATTGCCCTTCACTCTCTTTGCCAGGAACGCGCGCATAACTGAAAGTTTGCTTGCCGTTTACATAAAAGCGCACCTCATCGGTGTCGAGTTCTACCGCATAGATGTTGTAATCATCGGGGTTGATAGGGGCAGTAGCGGTGCTTTTAGGCGTGCGCTTAGATTTGTCTTTCTTGCCCGCTTGGGTGTAAGTGGAGTGTACTGTATGGTGTACAAAAGGCTCGTAGTTGAGTCGCTCTACGATGTCTATCTCACCACCCGTAGGCCAAGTAGCATCGGGTACCATCCAGAGAGATGGCCAAGCGCCTTGGGTAGCTTCAAGTTTACAACGAATTTCTAAACGTCCATTTTGGAAATATTTCTTTCCTTGGGTAGTTACCCCTCCCGTAATGTAAGGAGTCTTGTGTTTAGCTGGGTCAGTTCTGGGTTTGCCCAAGAGGATAAGATTGCCATCCTTTATCTCAAACAGACTCGGGTCGTGATTCATCGTTTTGCACCAGTCGGCTTCGGAAGTAGGGCATCCCCATATTTTTGACCATATACCGGTAGCAAAGATATCATCGCGGTTGAAATCGTCTTCCCAAACTAATTTCCACCCCTCTTTTTCTTTGGAAGAGGTGTCCTCTTCTTTTGTTTCTCGCGAGCATCCTATAAGAATACTCGCAATGCCTAAAACCGTAAGTAATTTCTTCATATTAGTAAATTTGTTAAGCAATCTTTCTTTATTTCTATAGTGTCTGCAAAACACACTCCGCTTGTATCAAAAGGGTGGGTAATGAGGTGAACCCCGCTTTTAGAAGGTACTATGCTCACAAGCTTTTCCTCACCGATAGGGTTCACCCTTGTCAATTGTTCTTGGATGGAAGCTATCACAGGTGTTGGTTCGCTTACCTCATCTACATCTATAATCCAATACTTTTTGAGTTCTTTACTTCCTACTCCTGCGCTGTTGATACACGAGCTTAATAGCTTGTCTACAGCAGGATAAGCCTCTTGAGAGAGGAGTTCTGAAAGTTTCTTTAGCATCCCAAAGGCTACCTCTTTATAACTCTTGGGGTTAAGGTTCAGCATAGCACGTGCCTCAAAAAGCTCACATAGTTTTGTGATTTCAGCTTTTTTCTTTAGAAGGTCTTCACTGTCTTTCACTTGATATAACTTGATGATATGTGCGTGTTTGTGTAGATGGGCAATGTCTTTCTTGCGTTGTATAATTTGTAGAGGAAAGAAAAGTAATGCTCTCGTCTCTTCTCTTTTTACTTCACGAAGACGCCTATCTATCAGCTCAGCAAGTATATCAAAATTATCAGTGTGCATATAACCTATATAATCAAATTCAAAAAGCAAAGGTAATATATAATTAGTAAATTAGCAAATTAGTGATGAGTAGATGACTAATTGCTGATTTTTTATTTTCTAATAATTGGGGTTTTTGTAGTATATTTTTCTATAAATAGGGGTTTTTGTAGTATTTTTTACTTTTAGGATGGGCAGGGGGTAGGTGTACTGTGGGTATACTGTAGGTATAGGTGAGATGTAGGGAGGTGGTGGGAGAAAAATTTTCTGTTTAGGGGGTGCGAGCCGCACGGGCAGTTATGGGAGTAATGGGAGTAATGGGAATAATGGGAATAATGGGGTGCGAGCCGCACAGGCGATGATGGGAGGAATGGTTGTTTTAGGTAAGAGATAAGAGGTAAGAGGTAAGAAATTGATGATAATTAACTTTGCCAAAGTGTAGAAACTTTGGCAAAGTGTAGTGATAAAAGGAGGTGAGCCACGCGGGCAGTGTGAGCCACACGGGCGATTATGGGAGTAATGGGAGTAATGGGAATAATGGGAATAATGGGGTGCGAGCCATACAGGCGGTAATGGGAGGAATGGGGTGTGAGCCACACGGGCAATTATTGCTTGTCGTGCTATGACTTGTGCTATGACTTAATTGCCATATTGTAGTATCATCTCTACAAAAGCAGGGTCTCGGTGAGAAGGGGTGTCCTCTTCTTTTTGTTCTTGAGAGCAGCCTACAATGATGCTCCAAATGCATAAAATAATAAAAGTTTTTCTCATAATATTGTATTGTTTTTAAGTTATTCTAAATGCAAAGGTAGTGATAATTTGATAATTAGCAAATTAGTAAATTAGCGAATTTGCATATTAGGCAATTATGTATTACTTTTGCGACATTAAAATTTAATAATATAATTATGAGAAAAGTACTTTTAATGGGAGTGTTAGCTTCCTTTATGTTAGCGGGTTGTGGTACAGCTAAATCACCAGAGATGAAACGCTTGGAAAAACAACAACAAGCCTTGAAACTCAATACCGAGCTCAATGAATTACAAATGAAACTCACTCAAGAGCAAACCAACAATCAGTCGTTGCAAACTGAGGCTGCACAGGCTAATGAAGAAGCTACCAATCGTACGGATGCTTTTAGTGATGCGAGTTCGGCTTCGGCAAGTGCTAAAAAAGCAAACAAAGCTCAAAAGGCATTGCGCAAAGCTAGTAGGGCTAACAAGAATTTAGCCAAAAGTAATCGCCGTATTGAGAAATTGCAAAAAGACATCACTAAATTGCAAGAAAAGATAACTAAACTAAATGCTGAAGTAGAATTTAGCAAATAGATACAAGTTAGATGTTTTATTAAAAAATCCTTGTATGGTATTACCACACAAGGATTTTTATTTATTGCTTGTCGTGCTACGATCTAATTACCATATTGTAGTATCATCTCTACAAAAGCAGGGTCTCGGTGAGAAGCGAAGAGTGTTTGCTGGGTGTCGAGAGTGGCTATTTGGCTCATATCCTCTGCTGAGAGTTGGAAATCAAACACGTTGAAATTCTGCTCCATACGCTCTTTGCGCACCGACTTAGGAATGCAGATAATATCGCGTTGCAAGAGATAGCGCAAAGCTACTTGGGCAGCGCTTTTGTGATACTTTTCACCAATAGCATTGAGCGTAGGATTGGCGAAGAAATCGTTTCTACCTTCTGCAAAAGGACCCCACGACATCAGCTTGGTGTCGTATTTCTTCATTAGCTCTTGGAGGTCTTGCTGTTGGTAGAATACGTGTGTTTCCATTTGGTTTACCGCAGGTTTTATCTCGCAGTGGTATGCCAAATCGAGGTATCTATCGGCATAGAAGTTGCTGACGCCAATAGCGCGCACTTTGCCCTCTTTGTAGGCTTCTTCCATAGCGCGATAAGAGCCGTAATAGTCGCCAAAAGGTTGGTGAACAAGTAGCAAATCGATATAATCAATTTGTAGTTTGCGCAAAGAGGTTTCGATAGAGGCTTTTGCCTTTTCGTAGCCAGCATTGCTTACCCACACTTTGGTAACGATAAAGAACTCTTTGCGGGGGATGCCACTTTTCTTAATAGCATTACCTACGCCCTCTTCATTGCGATAGATTTGGGCGGTATCAATCATTCGGTAGCCTACCGCGATAGCATCGCTTACGCAACGCTCACATTCTTCGGGGTTTACTTGGTATACACCATAGCCCAATAGGGGCATTTGTACCCCATTGTTTAACTCAATGTTTTTCATTGTAATTCTTATTTTTAGTTTTTAGACTCTGCAAAGATAAACAAATTTGTCAAATAATTGTTACAGAGGAGTGTAGTTTTTCAAAATTTCCTCTATCTTTGTGCTTTCAAAACTTTTAATTATGGCAAAGAACAAAAAGATAAATGTACAAGGAAATGAAATAACTATCATTGAAAATAAGGGGAAAGAATATATTTCTCTTACTGATATGCTGAAAGCTAAAGACGGTGATTTTTTTATCTCTGATTGGTTGCGTAACAGAAATACGGTAGAGTATTTGGGGATTTGGGAAAGTGTGTATAATTCCGATTTTAATTATGGCGAATTCGCCATAATTAAAAGTCAAGCGGGACTTAATAGTTACAAAATCAGTGTAAAAGAATGGGTTGAAAAGACGAATGCAATAGGGCTAAAAGCTACAACAGGTAGGTACGGAGGAACTTATGCCCACCCTGATATAGCCTTTGAATTTGGTATGTGGATTAGCCCACAATTCAAGATATTTCTTATCAAAGAATTCCAGCGTCTTAAAGAAGAAGAAAATAGCCGTTTGAAGCTCGAATGGAATCTGCAACGCACTCTTGCCAAGGTCAATTATCATATCCATACTGATGCGATAAAAGAGAACCTTATTCCCAAAGAAGTTACTAAAAAACAGATGCAATATATCTATGCTGATGAAGCAGATTTGCTAAATATCGCTTTATTCGGTATCACAGCTAAAGAATGGCGAGATGCACACCCTAATAAAGAAGGAAATATCCGCGATGAGGCAACTTTAGAGCAGTTAGTAGTACTGAGCAATTTAGAGAGTATAAACGCTTTGCTTATTAGGCAAGGTCTTTCACAAGCTGAGCGCTTAGTGGAACTCAACAAAACTGCTATTACCCAAATGAAAACTTTGGTGGCACACCAAGTAAAACTCATTCGTTAGAGAATAAAACTGAAAGTGTCCGAAAAGTTTTATTTATGTGGACGTTTGCAAAACGCCCCTACATAACATACTACAAAAGTTGTTGATAATCAGAGTAATCAACTTTGCCAAAGTCTGAAACCAAGGTTGTAAGGAACATTTTTAACTATCTGAATAAGAATACATTTTTGA
>CAUQUO010000073.1:0-10668 GCA_963521335.1 uncultured Capnocytophaga sp. | reverse complement strand
TTATGAATTTAATATATTACAAATCAAACAATTGTAAATTTATATAACAGCCCTGGGTTAAGAGGGGGTTTAAGATGGGGTTGAGTGGGTTATATGGTTTTTTTTAGTATCTTTGCCTCTGAATTTATATTATTTGTGTTTTTATTGATGATGAGAAGTATTTTTTTGTTTTGGTTGTTCGTTTGTTCTTTTGTTCAGGGACAGTCTTCTATTTGTATTGGTGAACGGCTATCGGTTGTTTCTAATGCGTTGGGTGAAACGCGTACGATAAGTGTGTATTTGCCTGATTCGTATTATGATTCTACGTTGAAAGCGGTGGATTATCCGGTGGTGTATTTGCTGGATGGGGAGACGAATTTTAATTATTTTAGTACTTTAATGGAGAAGTTGGCTCAGGGGGTTCCTAATGTGCCTGAGATGATTGTTGTAGGGATTGAGAATGGCAATCGCGAGCGGGATTTTGGGGGTGATCGCAATCGTTTTTGGCAGTTTGTGGCTGATGAGCTTATTCCTTTGGTAAAGAAACAATATAGGTGTAGTGATTTTCGTATTTTAATAGGTCATTCTTTGGGGGGATTGGCAGCGGTTTCGGCTTTGACTCAGCATACTGAGCTTTTTAATGCTTATATTGTACACGACCCGAGTTTGTGGTGGGGTAATAATGATGGGGTGCAGCTGTTTGAGGCGAGTAAAGGGAAGGATTTTAAGCATCGTATTTTTTATTTATCGTATTCGGGGGAGAAGGTGCGGAACAATGGGCGGAGCAGGCATCATAAGGCGATAGAGGATGTGCGTGCTATGGCTACAAGAGGTGAGTTTAGGAATTTGGAGACTTATTTTGTTGAATATCCTAATGAAAATCACGGTACGGTGCAGGTGGTAGGGAATATGGATTTGATGCGGAGGCTTTTTGCAGAGATGTTTATCGACCGCAATGATATTGAGAGAAATCCTGGGATTATTAGGGATCGTTATAAGGCGCTTTCTGAAAGGTTGCATTACAGGTTTGAGCCTTCGGAGAGATATTTACGAAATACTGAGAAGTGGAGGGAGAAAGTGAAAAATAAAAAGTAAAGAAAATAGGCTGTTTAGAGTTTCTCTAAACAGCCTATTTTTTGTTTTATTATTGGAATCGACCGATGGCGTTGATGACGGTAGCTCCTTTGACTACTAATCCTTTAGTAGCCGCATTGGTAGCGGGGTTGATGATGTAGATAGCGGGGTCGGTACCTTGTTCGTTTACGGGTAAATATACTTTGCCGTTGTAGATGCAAGGTGCTACAGGGTTTGATACGATATTGACGAACTTAGTGGGTTCGGGGAGGCCTGTTACCCAGTTTACTGTTTTGGCTTCCATATCTACGATGGCGAATTTATAGACATCCATTGAGCGGAGGTTAGCTTGGGTGGCATCGTTGAAGAACTCAAGGAGGAATTTATTGCCTGTGATATGCCATACACGGCGGAAGATACCTCCGTTAGAAGAGGCGTCGATATCAAAGAAGTAGTCGCTATCGAAGGAGGTAGCACCATTTTTGATACGCAAGGCGCCTGCTTTTTTAGTGGCGTTTTCGGCTTTTGCTGCAATACCTCCTGAGAATACATATACATCGCCGTTTTCGACTTTGCCCATTTCTAATAGGTATTGGGATTTGAAGCGCCCTGATGAGTAGCTTAGTTTATCGCTTTTGTAGTAGCGTTTTAGGTTTAGGTTTTTGTCGAATGCGCCTACATAGAGTACATTGGGGTTATTGATTTTGCCGGTGCTTGATCCTTGTCCTGGTCTTACATCTTTATAGTCGGATACGATCATACCGGTGAGGAACTCGCCATTGCCGTTGTCTAAGATTCCGGCGAAGGATACGATTTCTTGGGTATTAGAGGCGGTGCTGTTTACTTCTTCGAAGAGGTTTTTGGTATGGATGGTTTTTTTTGATACTTCGGTATAGTCGTTGGCATTTCGAAATACGAATGTAGCTCCGTCTTTACCGCTACCATCGGCAAAAGTTTGTCCGCCCACAGCTGTAACGAAGTAGTTATCGAAATATCCGAAGGTAGTAGCTCTTTCTGAGACGCCGAACTCAGTAAGGGCTTTTACACCTTTATCGGTACGTATATATGAGACTCCGATACCGGCGGCATTGAACTCGTAAGACAAACCCATAGCGGTATTTTTGTGGAACATCCAGAAGTATCCGTTTGCTTTTTTGAGTTCTTGTACATTTGAGCCCAAAGGTACTTCTCCGCTTTCTACGTTGTTTGAGAGTAGTACATAGCGGGTTTTGTTGTTTTCACCCCCTGCGTCGATGAAGAAGTTACCTTGCCCTAAGATAGTTTTATCTTCATTAGAATAATTATTGTTATCGTCATCTTTTTTGCAAGATGTGAGTGCTACGAGGCTAAAGAGAGAGCCTACGAGTAGCGTTTTTTTGAATGTTTGAAAATTGATATACATATATTTATTTTTAGGTTTCAGGGGTCAGGGATTAGGTTTTAGGGTGTAGTGGTTAATAAAATCGGTAGGAGAGTTTGGCATAGAAAGCGCGACCAGCTTTTTGGAGGCTGTAGTTGTCGTATAGTAGTTCATCGGTAATGTTTTTGGCTTCTAAGGATAGGTTTATACGTTTATTAGGGGTTTGGTATGTAAGGTTTATATCGTGGGATAACTGGCGAGGGACAGTAATTTTGGCGCCTTCGCTTTGCCAAGATAGATAAAAGCGTTCTGTATAGAAAGTGTTGTAGGATATGGAAAGTAGGTCGTTTTTGGCTATTATATTAGGTATATTATAAGAAGCATCGGCGTTGCCAAATAGGTAGGGTATATTGGGGAGGCGGTCGTTATAGATAATAGAGTTAGCTCCTGTGGAAGTTTTTTGTTCTTTGTTTCGGATATCCATATAGGTAATGTTAGTTCCTATTGAGAATTTTTTTAGGTAGAAGTATCGGAGGGATAGGTCGGCACTAAGGTTGCGCACCTGACCGTGGTTTTTGCTAGTACCTGCGCCAGCACTGCTTATGTTTCTAATGATATAGTCTTTCGTATGTCGGTAGGCAAGAGCGCTTTCTATCAAGAAAGAGTGGTTTTTGAAGGAAGGCTGGTATGAGATATTTAGGTTTATGTTGTCGCTATGTTCAGGTTTTAGTTGGTTATCGCCTATTTCGAGGTCTCCGTCTCCAAAGAGTTCTCTGTCGTTAGGCAAGCGATAACTTTTTTCGTAAGATATTTTTGTTTGTAGGTTTTTGAGTAATTGATAGGTAGTAGCGGCACCATATCCTACAGTTTCAGAGCTGTGGGTTATTTCTTTATAGAGAGCATTATAGCCATTGCCACTTACTATAGCGGGGCCTGTTACTCTGGTGTTATAATACTTGGCGAAAGCGAGAGAATTCCAACGATTGGAAAGGGTTAATTTATATGATATCCCTGTAATATTTTTCTGATTGATACGTTTCATAAAGTCTGATTGGAGGGTATAAGGCGTTATTATTTGGTTTTTATTTATGCGTTGGTAATTGGTAAATGTATGTGATAGTTGAAAACTATGTGCTTTTTTGGGTTGGTAATCTAAATGCGAGGTTATATAAGCCGTTCTACCTTCGAGTATTGTGTTTTGGTATTGAGCTTCGCCTCGAGTAGGCTTCTCACGATATTCTCCATTCCAGCTGTATTGGCGGGGTTGTTCATCTACATTATTGGTATTAGTTAGGTCGTAATGAGCAGAAAGGAAGAAGTTTAGATTTTTAATAATTTCTTTTTTTTCGTATTCTATAGAGGAAGCGTATGTATGAGATTTTCGGTATTTACCTCCGAATACGATTTGCATTAGGTTAGCATTTTGGAGTTGTTTATCTTCTTGGCTATAGTTGAGGGCGAAGGATAGTTTATCAGCCCATTTTTCATTGAATATATTTACTTGGCCTATAATAGCTTCGTTGTGGTATCGGTCGTGGAAGCGACTAAACCAGTGTTTATTTTTGGAGTAGGTGCCTGTTTGGAGGTCGAGGTATTGGGTAAAAACTTTGTAATTATTATCGGAGTAATTTTGGTAGGCACTAAGTTTTACACTGATATTATCGGTGAGGGAATGGCCTATATTAAGGGTACTTTTATGAGTATTGAAAGAACCGAAGGTATAGGATAAATCGGCGAAGTTGTGGTTATTTTTTCGCATTACTATATTGATAGCCCCTCCGAGAGCGTCGGTACCAAAGGTAATAGGTACTACACCTTTGTAAATCTCGATTCGGTCGATGAGTTCAGTAGGGATGTTGTTGATACGGAAAGAAGCGTTGGCATCGTTCATAGGTACGCCATCGATAAAAACGCGCACGTGCTGGCCAGTGAAGCCATTGAGGTTGATATTCGCCTCTGCTCCTACCCCACCGTTTTCGCGCATTTTCACTCCTGATACTCGGGAGAGCATATCGGCGGCATTGCTATTGAGGTTGCGCAGTTGTTGCGCTTCGATAGCTACGACGTTGTAAGCTGTTTTTTGCACCTGTTTTACAGGCGATTGGCTTACAACCACCACCTCACTGAGTTGAGTGATTTTATCTTCTACAGGCTGAGAGAAGGCTTGTATTGCACAAAATAAGAAGCATAATAAGGTTATATTTTTAGCTAATATGGGCATTATTATATTTTTGCTTTTTAGAATAATGGGGGCAAAGGTAAGAAAATTATTTTGAATAATCCTAAATTAGTGGTAAAATCTTTTTTTAAGAAGAATTTATAATTTTTTCTTTGTATTTGTTTTAAATATAAATAATGTTTCGTACCTTTGCCCTCAGTTTTTATCTACTTTTTCTACCTAAAAGCTTAACTAACAAACTTATATCTCAAAAAAAGACATTATTTTAGACTTACTTTGCATAAAGGAGCTATTAATATTTTATTATGAACTATCTTACCTTTATATATTAATTATAGGAGTTGGGAGCTAATTAAGCAGGCTATTGCGGTTTTGCCATTCTAAGTTTGCTCCAAGCTTTCTCCAAGGTTGCTGTATGCTTTGTATAAGCTACCTTATAAACAGATGACAGACAAGATGACAATGAGATTATTGACGATATTATTTTATTTATTTTCGGTAGTGGTTTCTGCGCAGCAGGTGCGTATGCGTGTGGTTGACAAGAGCAATGGGCGAGCTGTGGTGGCGGCTGTAGTGCGCTATACAGAACCTATTTACAGTGATAAACTGCAATATAGTGTGGCAGACGAGAAGGGTGTTGCCCTATTGAAAAGGCGGAAGGGCGGGGAATTGCATTACACGGTGGAATCGCTGGGATATACGCTAGCCAAAGGAACGCTAAAGGCAGAAAACGAGCTGACGGTATACCTCAGCGAGGCGACTACCCAGCTGGAGGGGACTACGCTCACGGGAAAAACAAAAGGGGCTACAGCACGCCCTACCAAAGAAACAGCTACTATAGTGCAAGTGATTACGGGGCAGGAATTGGTGAAGGCAGGCTATAGCAATATCCAGCAGGCGCTGATGCAAGAGACCCCTGGGATGAATATACAAAAGGTAGGTTTTGGCAACGAGATAAGCATGCAGGGGCTTGATGCGCGCCATATTCTCTTCTTGATGGACGGCGAGCGCATGACGGGAGAGATGGCGGGGAACCTTGATTACGAACGCTTCAACCTGCACGCTGTGGAGCGCATAGAGGTAATGAAAGGGGCTTCGTCTACCCTTTACGGTTCGCGAGCCGCAGGAGCGGTTATCAACATTATCACTAAGAAGACGGACAAGCCTTTTACTATTACGGTAGGTTCGCGACACGCCGAGATGAATGAGCGCAATTATCACAACCCTGAGCGGCGGGATTTTCTCTATATGTTTGAAAAGAATGCTGACAAGCCCAACCTGCAATCGTGGGTATCGGCGGGGGCGAAGATAGGGAAGTTTACGAGTCAGACGGATGTGTGGTTCAGCAGTCAAGATGCGTATTATCTTTACCAAAAAGAGCCAGACCGGAAAGTGTATACGAAAGAAGCTAATTCATTTCTCAGCAAGGATACTATCGTAGAATCCACCTTTTTGCGTCCGCCAATGGGCATTGAGGGAGTAGAGCATCTATCGGCTTCGCAAAAGCTGTATTACGACAGCAAAGACTTAAGCGTACAGCTCTATGGCACAGGTTTCTTGATGAACTCTTATGATATGGTGCAAGACCTCTATTTCTCGCAAACGAAAGACTTCACGGGAGGGGTGAAACTCTCTTACCGCCTCAAAGACTATTTTGCGCTACAGGGCACTTTTCATACCGACTTTTACGAGCGCTACAAACGGCACGAACGCCGTGATATAGATAAAAAGGTGTATGACTCTAAGATTATGCAGCCGCGCCTCACGCTCACCTCGCAATACTTCAAAAAGCACGACCTCATTTTGGGGATTGACTATTTTCAAGACGACCTAACGAGCGACCGCTTTGCGGGCAATCGGATGCTCACACGAGGGTTGAAGGAATGGGAGTTTTTCTTTCAGGACACCTATACGATAAGCCCTAAGTGGCAAGTGGAAGCCGGCTTGCGCACCAATTACAGTCTGCAGTTTGGCGCGATGGCACTACCCAAAGTAGCGATAAAATTCTCGCCTACTGAAGCCCTTTCGTATCGCTTGAATTACGCCAAGGGCTATCGTTCGCCTTCTATTAAAGAGTTGTTTTTCAATTGGGACCACTTGGGGATGTTTCAAATAGTGGGCAATGAGATGTTGCAACCTGAAAAGAATCATTACTTTTCGGTAGGCGCTGAATATGCGGTGCCTACATTTTTCATCTCGGGGAATGCTTTTATCAATCAGTTTCAGGACAAGATAGAGGGGGTGTGGAAGATATACGAATTTCAGTATAACTTTGAGTATATGAACCTCAGCAATCAACGACTTTTAGGCTTTGACCTGCTCACGCGCTGGAAGATAGTGCCAGCCTTGACGCTGAACGCCTCGTATTCGTATGTAGATGTAAGCAAGACGGAAGGTTTGCGCATCAACACGACCTCTCCTCACGCTGCTACGGCAGGGCTTGAATACAAATGGTATCGCGAGAATTATGACCTATCGGCTAACCTTACGATGAGCATGATGGGGAAGAAGACTTTTGATGTGCAAGACCGCCTGACTGTGAAAGAAGAAATTCCGCTGATAGGAGGAGGCACCCGAGTGCGCCCTGTGAGCAAAGAGGCTTATTTCCGTTGTGAACTGCCTGCTTATGCTCTTTTTAACTTCAATGTACAACAACGTTTTTTGAAGCATTACAAGTTGAATATTGGGGTGAATAATATTTTCAATTATATTCCTTCGACTTTAGGCTCTGGAGTAACGATGTTTAACATTCCAGCTACGCCGGGGCGCAGATGGTTTGTGCAGGTGGAGGGAGTTTTTTAATTTTAGGGGATAGGCAATAGGGGATAGGATTTAGGTAAGAGATAAGAGGTAAGAGGTAAGGGGAGAGTTTTTTAGGTAAGAGATAAGAGGGGATAGGATTTAGGGGATAGGCAATAGGGGATAGGATTTAGGTAAGAGGTAAGAGGTAAGAGGTAAGGGGATAGGCAATAGAAAATTAAATAATCTTTATAAAAGATGATTCATATTATCCATCAAACTAAGAAATGCTTGTTCGCTCTGGCGGTATTGACGCTGGGAGCTTGTAGCAAGTCCGACAGTGAGGATACGCCTCCTGTTGATGAAGTAAAACCGGTGCAAAGTGAGGCGCTTCTCACGGCACTTAAAGCCGAAGGGTTTTCTTTTGAAGGAAATCGTTTGGTAGTGAATGATAAGGTGAAGAACACCACTACACTAGATCTATCGGGGAAAAACCTTACAGATGTTACGGGACTTGCTTCGTTCCCTAACTTGAAAGAGGTAAACCTTTCTAATAACAAGTTTGCGAATGTATTTGACTTTGGTCAGCTACCTAAATCGGTAACTTCGGTCAATCTCAGCAAGAACACTATCTATGAATTTGAGCATTTGGCACAGTTCAATTACGAAGAAAATGCAACTGAGAAGATTACGCTTTTTCACTCTATAGAGCATCTTATTCTCCCCCAGAGTGCGAAGTATAATATGCTGAACGTACCTGCTTTGGTGAAGGTATTGCCTAATGCTGATGTGCAGATAGAAAACGGCACAGGGAAGGTGGAGAAATACACTACTCTACGGAATGTGCCTGATGCTATCTTTAGAAAGATACTCAAACGCCAATATCCTACGGTATTTGAAGGCGATAAGATAGACATCAGCAAGCAGATGACTATGGAGAGTGCTTCTTTGGCAATCATTATCAGTCAGGAGGCTCGCAGTCCTGCTGAGCCAGAGGTAGATGAGCGTTATGATGTAGTAAGCATTGAGGGGGTAGAGTATATTATCAATCACCCACAATTTGCTGGTAATATAATCTTGGAGATGAGCGAAGCGAAGCGTTACACCTTGCCTTACTTTAGGATAGCTAAGAAGACAGAATTGCTTTCTTTACACTATGTAAATACAGGATATATCAATTCCTCTGAGGCACAAACCTTAGCCGATATTACTATTCGCTACGATAACACTATCAAGAGTCTTGATCTTTCGGCTTCTAAACAGATGTGCCAGATACTCAGAAGCAGACAGAGTCCATTCTGGAGTGCAGATAAGATGGAGCTTGTAGGATTGCCTGAATTAGAGAGCTTGCAACTACCTAACTTTTCTCAGTCTAAAAACCCTCTTACTTTCTTGTCTTTCCAATTAGAGTCGTTGCCTAAGCTAAAGGCTACCTTAGACCTTAGTGAGATGACAGCAGGAAATTCTTTAGCTTTTGCCAAAGTGCCAGGGGTAAAGGTTATCTTCCCTAAAAAGATACTTTACGGCTTTGACATTATGGGAGAAGCGGTGAAAGAAGGTCATAGCCTATGGAAAGAGATGAAGCGAGATTACTTTGGCGATCCTGATAAATGGGATGCTGCAGGAGGTGCTTTTAATCTTTCGGTAACACCAGACTTCTACAAGCGTCACCCCGATATCAAGGATTTTGTGAACAACCGCAAGCGTGTAGAGCGCATTCTCTCTTTCAGTGTTTTCCAGGACAATACGCTTGACTTTGTAGAAATTAAAAGAGGGGTACTGCAAGAGCCTTCTGAAAATGCTACTGAACCTACCGATGAAGAAAATAACTAAAAACATATACCGATGAAAAAACTTATATACAGCAGTGTGCTTGCCGTACTTATGCTGATGACGGCTTGCAAAAAAGAAGAACAAAACGAAATTATAGATAAAGGGTCGGATAAGATAGCGCAGCTCAAGAAAGACCTTTCGGGGTATACTATCTTGGGGCAACACGTGAAGATGGCAGGGGTAGACAAAACACTCCTTTCAACAGGTTGCCCTACGCAATTCACCTTCAAATGGGATGAGGCTACCCAGAAAATGGGAATACTTATCTCCAAAACACAGCCAGGGAATATGCCTTTTCCTATTTCGGTAGTGATGCGTGCTAGCGTAATGGAACTCAACTCTTGGGACAAAGACCTCTATAAAGGGAATTGGGTGAAACTCTATGACGACAACGCTGTAACGACTACCTACGAAGATGAGGTGAACTACAAAGGCGACAAGCCCGTACGCGGAGGAAACAGTATGGTGAAAGCCTATTACAATCTCGACACCCACGAGATAGAGATGAACCTGAATTATAACATAATGAATGTAACGGGGTATGTGTTCCGCCAAAAAGTAGTGGGCAACCGCACCGAAGCCGAGTTTGAGGAAGCACTCTTTACTTATGAAGAAGCCTTAGCTGAAGAGAAACTCAAGCAAAACCTACAAGTATTTAAAGTTAATCCACAAGATGCCATCGATAGCTTGGGTACCCAAAGGATTTTTGATGCTACCGTAACCTATGAAAAGAAGGCTACTAAAGCACAATTGCCTTTTAGCTTCTCTTGGAATGGAAAAGAAGGACGTGACCCTGCAGGACGCCTTACCGTTACCTTAGCTAAAACTAAGGTAGGCAACCAGCAAATAGAGCTGAGAGCTGTAGGCAGGTTTCACGATATTATCACCAAGCGTGAGTTTGCTAAGTATGATAAGTATGACTTCAGCAATCGCGGTACTGTTAAGCTCAAATCGGTAGAGGTTGTGGCAACTATATACAGTGCTGATGGGAAGACGAAGTTGAAGACTTCTACTAAAGGCGTGTTGCGTATGTACGCCAATACAGGAAAACCGCAAGCAATACTTAATTTCATAGATCCTGAGACAGGATTGCTGATAGAGGCTTCTTTTAAAATTTAATGAGTGGAAGTGATAGGAGATTGTTAGGTGAGAGGTAATAGACTTTTTCAATTGACAATCTCCTATATAAAATAATCGGCGATTGCTGCGCACATACCCAGCTGTGAGCCCTCGCTACACACATACTCCGCTACGCCAACTCGCGGACTTTCTCTAAAGGGGTAACATTCTGTTAATCAGGGATTGTTATCATTCAACTCTTGATTCATATTTCTTGATGTAGGTATACAACGAACTATTCTCGTCTCTTATTATGATGTTGATACTACTTATGCTAATCAAGGGTTAAATTAACTTGTTGATTTAAAACCTCCCCCCAGCCCCCTCCAAAGGCAGGGCTGTTATAAAGTTTTGTAAGTTATTTTAAATTATTATTTTTGCATTC
>CAUQUO010000072.1:0-10913 GCA_963521335.1 uncultured Capnocytophaga sp. | reverse complement strand
CCTTTAAAAATGTACTCTTATTCAGATAGTTAAAAATATTCCTTACAACCTTGGTCTAGAAACTTTGGCAAAGTGGGGGGTGCGAGCCACACGGGCGGTTATGGAGAGTGAGCCACTCGGGCGGTTATGGGAGGTGGTAGGAGAAAAATTTTCTGTTTGTTAATAAAATTTGGCAGTTTCATATTATTGTTGTACTTTTGGCACATAATTTAAGAATCAACCTTATTGTTTATGTTAAAGAAATTTTATCTTTATATGCTATTGTTCATATCAGCTTCGGTCTTTGGACAGGTGAAGGTAGAAGGAACGGTAATAGATGCACTGAGTAAGAAACCTTTGCAAGGGGTAAAAGTGCGCTTGAATGCGACGGCACGGGAGGTGATAAGCAACAGCAAAGGGAAATATGCTTTGCAGGCTCCTGAAGGTGAGCATCTATTGGTTTTCTCGCTTAGTGGCTATGAGAATGTAGAACGGCTTATAAGCCTTGAGGGAAAGGAGCCTTACGAAGTAGGTGAGGTATTTTTAAGTCCTGATGTGCAACAAGAGACGGAGCAGCTGGCGGTAATTACGGAGAATGAACTGGAAGATGACGAGAGTGGCTCGGATGCGATGTCGGGGTTATTGCAAAGTTCGCAAGATGTTTTTATGCGTCGTTCGGCTTTTGATTTTAGTTCAGTTTTCTTTAAACCTCGAGGTTATGACTCTAAGGATATTACGGTACTGATCAACGGGATTCCTATGAATCGACTTGAAAACGGTCGTGCGCAATGGGCAAACTGGGGAGGGCTGAATGATATTACGCGCAACCAAGAGACGAGCAATGGGCTTTCTAACTCTGACTATACGTTTGGTGGGCTAATGGGTTCTACGTATATCAATATACGTCCGTCTTTGAATCGTGCGGGACTACGGGTTACCGCATCAGCGAGCAATAGGAGTTATACAGGAAGGCTGATGGCGACCTACAACTCTGGGGTACAGCGCAATGGCTTGTCTTATATGTTATCGGCTTCTAGACGGATAGCTCCTCACGGAAGTTGGGTAGATGGGACACTTTATAATGCTTATGCTTTTGCTGGTGGGGTAGAATATCAGCTCAACGACCACCACAGTTTTAATCTCATTGGGATGTTTGCTCCTGTAAAACGTGGAAAGACGTCTCCACTGACTCAAGAAGCGCTTGACTTGATGGGTTATCAGTACAATCCTTATTGGGGTAGACAAATGGGAGACAAGCGCAATTCTCGCAATCGTATTATTTCGGAGCCTATTTTTGTACTTTCTTATAATTTTGCTAAAAATGATACGCGTTTGAATGTAGATTTGGGTTATCAGTTTGGTGAGATAGGCAATACGCGTATCAGTTATGCGAACGCTCAAAATCCTGAGCCTAATTACTACAAGAATATGCCGAGCTATTACTTGAACCAAACTTCGGGTCCTGACCAAGCTATGGCTGAAGCGCAAAAGAATTATTTTTTGAACAATTCTCAGTTGAATTGGGAAAATCTTTATCGTGCGAATTACAACAACACAGATAAGCACAGTTCTTTTATTGTGAGCAATGACATCAATCGTGAGCGTACTTTTTCGGCTAATGTAAACTTTTCGATGCCTATTGAAGAACACATCAAATGGACATCGGGGTTGGTTTATAGGAATATTGCCTCAGACAATTTTGCGGAAGTAGATGATTTGTTGGGAGGGGAGTATTTTATGAACTATGATTATTTTGAGAGCAAACCTTATAATGCCAATGAGGCTGATATGAAGAAAGGGAAGGGCGACAAGTGGAATTATTTTTATGCGTTGCAAAGTAATGTAGGAGAAGCATTCACCCAATTGGAGTTGAGTTTTAAAAAGGCTGAGCTTTTTGTAGCGGGGCGTTATCATTACAGTGATATCCAACGTGAAGGTAAGTTTAATTATCCTCTCTATAGTGATTCTTATGGGAAAGGAGCTACACAGGTGCAAAATGGTATCAGCACTAAGGCAGGAGTTACATATGCATTAACAGGCAGGCATTTATTGCAATTGAATGTGGGGTATTTCAACACGCCACAATCATTACGAAACATTTACGCTAATGTACGCAACTCTAACCGTCTTTTGCCAAACTTAAAGAATGAGTTGGCTTATAGTACTGAAGCGAGTTATATCTTGCGTTTGCCTTACCTAAAAGGTCGTCTTACGGGTTATTTCACAGAGATAGAAAACACCGCTGAGACTAACTTTTTCTATACAGAGACTGCTCTTACTGATGAGATAGACAATGATTTTGTGGCGCAAACCATAGAAGGAATCAAGAAGCGTCATTTTGGTTTGGAATTGGGAGCTGAGGCTACCCTCTACCCTACCCTAAAACTAACGGCAGCGGTTGCTATAGGGCAGCACACTTATATCAATGATCCTAAATTGTATATTTCATCAGGGAATGTAAATAAACAGATAGACGAAGTGAAGTTGAATAATTATCACGTGCCTAGCGGGCCTCAGCAAGCTTATTCATTGGGGTTAGAATATCGTCATCCTAAGTATTGGTGGGTAGGTGCTACGGCTAACTTATTGGCACAAAACTATGTATCGCTATCAGCATTAAACCGCACTTCACAGTTTTTTATAGACCCAGCTACTAAAGCTCCTTTCAGCAATATAGACACTGATTTGGCGAGGAAGCTTCTCAGACAAGAGCGTTTGGACGATGTATTTTTGGTGAACTTAGTAGGGGGTAAGTCGTGGAGGCTTCATAAGACATACGTAAGCCTTATGCTAAGTGTGAATAACTTGTTGGACACTCAATTTGTATCGGGAGGTTTTGAGCAATCTCGGACGGCTAATTACGGCAAGATGATGCAAGATAATGCGCAAGGGGTACCTTCGTTTGGCAATCGTTATTTTGTAGGCTATGGGCGAACCTATATGGTGAATTTGGCGGTAAGCCTTTAGAACATTAACAATTAATAATTAACTATTTGTAATATGAAACTAAATGTATTAAGACCTATGGCGGTAGCTTTGTTATCGCTATTTGCAATCACATCTTGTGTAAAAGATGATGATTATGAGATTCCGGACCCTAATGCGAAGAAAGTGCTTCCTACCTTTAATGGTAGTGTAGTTTCTTTTGCTACAGTGGTTGCGAAAGCCACGAACTCGGTTGTTACTTATACTGCTGATGAAGCTATTGAAGGTTATGTAATATCGAGTGATGAAGGAGGTAACTTCTACAAGAAAATATATATAGAGAATGAAGACAAGACACAGGCTGTATCTGTAGCCATCAACAAGAGTGGTTTGTATAACGATTTTCCGGTAGGAGCGAAAGTGCAATTGCGCTTGAAAGACCTAAGTATTCACAAAGCTAATGGTGGGGTAGAATTTGGCTATGGCACCTACAACAACAATGGTGTAGGGCAAATGAGTGAGGCTATTTACAAAAATCACCTTTACGATATGGGTGGAGAGCGCAAAACGGTAGCACAACTAGCTAAAGCAGATACTTCTATAGAAGCTTTGAAAGTAGATGGCAATATCAATCAGTTGCTTACTTTAAAAGAAGTGGAATTCAGCAGTGCTGCGATAGGAAAGAACTTTCATCTGGTAGCTAATGACAAACAAAATGGTACTAACCATACTTTGCAAGATGCTAATGGTAAGACTATTCCGTTTAGGACAAGCAAATACGCTAAGTTTAAAAATGAGAAAGTGCCTGCGGGCAAGCTAAATGTGACAGGGGTGCTTACTAAATATATTGCTAAAAACGGTAATGAGTCTTGGCAGTTTATGATAAGTAACTTGGCAGATATACAAGTTATCGGAGGGGTTGCTACAAGCACTCAGACCAGTACTCAAACGAGCACTACTGCCGAGCCTTTGGAAGCGAACACTGCTACTGTAGCGAATTTTGTAGAAGGCAAGAAGGTAGCTTTGCACGGAAATATCACTTACAAGAGCGGTAAATCATATATTGTTTTTGGGGATAACACCGAAATACAGTTGTTTACTAAAGATTTCAGAGGTATCAGCGCAGAGAATAAGACTAAGCTAAAAACTAATGGGCAAGAGGTAACCGTAACAGGCGTATTTAAGAAACACGGAACTACTCTTGAGATAGAATATGAAAAAGAGAGCGATTTAGTATTTGGCACTCATAATGCACCTCAGCCACCTGCTACAGTTGTAGAGCTAAACGCTGCAAATGCTACAGTTGCTGATTTTAATAATAACATTGGTAAAACGGTAAAATTGACAGGGACTATCACTGTGAAAACTAATAAGTCATACATTGTTTTTTCTGACGGTACTGAAATTTTATTGTATGTGAAAAATTATAGTGGTCTTTCACAAAGTTTTAGAGATAAAATGGTACAAGGAGCAAAAGTGAGTATCAAAGGAGAATTTTCTGAATTTGGTAAGAAAAAGACTAAACAGCTTACTTATACTTCTGAAGGAGATGTAGAATTTAAATAGTATTGAGAGTTTTATTTGTTTTTCATAAAAAAAAGCGTGAGGCAGGGATGTCTCGCGCTTTTTTACTATTTGAATAAATAAAACAGCTTCGTTAGGTTTTTAGGCAGGAGAAGAAAAATTAATGTTTTTTATTTATTTTCTTTCGTTATGCTTGCATTTTAAATTTAAAGTATTACCTTTGCCCTCAGAAAAGAAAAATTAAAAAACTCATTTATGGAATTAATTTTAAGCGTACTTCCTATTGTACTACTTATTTATTTGATGGTAAAGCGTAAAGCGCTTCCTTCTTATATTGCTCTTCCGCTAATAGCAGGGCTTGTATATATTATTCATCTTACATATTTTAGGGGTTCATTTGTAGCGGTGAACGCGAATTTTATCAAGGCTATTATTTCAGTAGCGACCCCTATTACAGTGATTTTCGGAGCGGTTCTTTTCAACCGTATGATGGAGATAACAGGAGCGATGAATGTATTGCGCAGGTGGCTGGGCAATATTAGTCCGAACCCAGTAGCTCAATTGATGATTATAGGTTGGGCTTTTGCATTTATGATAGAAGGGGCGAGTGGATTTGGGACTCCGGCGGCGATAGCTGCGCCATTGTTAGTAGGTTTAGGATTTAAGCCTCTGCAAGTAGCTATTTTGGCGCTTATTATGAACTCAGTGCCTGTATCGTTTGGTGCAGTAGGGACTCCTACGTGGTTTGGTTTTGGGACGCTTATAGACAAACAGCTCATCAATGGTCAGCAGCTTTCGCAGATAGGTCAGATAACAGCTCTTATACATCTTGTTGCGGGGTTTATTATTCCTATTATGGCTTTGCGTGTGATTGTATCATTTAAGGAGATACGCCAGAACATTGTTTTTATACTCATCAGTATATTGTCTTGTACGGTTCCTTATGTGATTATTGCGTGGTTTAACTATGAGTTTCCGTCGCTTGTAGGGGGAGCTATAGGATTGTTTATTTCGGTAGGTTTAGCGAGCAAAGGAATTGGGCTTGCGAAGACAGAAAAGTCTATTAATGAGCATGAAAAGGTATCTACCCCCCTATTGCTAAAAGCACTTTTTCCTACAGCATCGCTTATAGTTATTTTGGCGGTTACACGTATAAAGCAATTACCATTTAAAGAGATGCTAAACGACACGACAGAGTGGTTTAGCTTGAAGCTTGGTTATTTGGGTGATTTTCAAGTTACGAAGGGTCTTATTTTCTCTTTGAAGAATATTTTTGGTACGGGAGAGAATGAGAGTTATAAATTGCTTTATGTGCCAGCGCTTATTCCGTTTGTTATCACGGTACTGATCTCAATACCGTTGTTTTCGCTAAAGTGGAAACAGACAAAAGAGCTTTTTTCGGCGAGTTTTGTGCAGATACAGAAGCCTTTTTTGGCTTTGGTAGGGGCTCTTATTATGGTGAATGTGATGCTTATGGGAGGAGAGAACTCTATGGTGCAGATTATAGGGCGAGGATTGGCAGATGCTACGGGTAGCCAGTGGACGATGTTTGCGTCGTATTTAGGAGCTGTAGGAGCCTTTTTCTCGGGGTCTAATACGGTATCGAATTTGACATTTGGTGCGGTACAATATTCGGTTGCGAATACTACGGGTATTTCGGTGCCATTGGTATTGGCATTGCAATCGGTAGGAGGTGCTATGGGTAATATGGTATGTATCAATAATATTATTGCGGTATGCTCGGTATTGGGTATTGACAAGGCTGAGGGGCGTATTATAAAGACAACTGCCGTGCCTATGTTTATTTATGGGGTGATAGCAGCATTAGTGGCTTATCTTGTAATTCCGCTGTTATTTTAACATTCAGATATTAGAAATGAAAAGAGGTTGCTTTTGGATAAGCAACCTCTTTTTTATATTGATATTTTATGGTGTTATTGAATCTTTTGGAAAGTGAGGAGCACTTCACCTTGTGCATCTTTGAGGAGTAATTGGTTTTGATGAAGTTGATAGCTTTTCACTTGTTTAATTGCTTGATGGAAGGCGTTGGCAACTTGCATATGCTCGCAGTACATCATAGTAGCGGTCACATCGCCGATGAGGAATTCGGTGTCGGTAATGGATTGAATGGAGGCTAAGTAGTTATTGCAACTATCGCTTCCCCATATTTTATTCTCGGTAAGGACGATGGTGAGTGTAGGGCATTTTATTTCTTCGGGGAGAGTTATTCCTTTGAGAGAAATCAATTGCCAGTTGCCTTCTAGGGCTTTAAAGAGTTCAATGGTTGAGGATGTTGTGCTCATACTTTGTGTGGTAGCAGTGGTGGTGTCGCTAACAGTGGTGGCTGAATTCTGAGAGGTATTGCCACAGCTTTGCAAGGCGAGTAGAGCGATAGTAAGATAGGAAAACTTGATTTTTTTCATTGTAATATATTTTTTAGATCATTTACTTAGCTTCAGTTTTGGCAAAGAGAATATCGAGCCCCATTGCACCTGTATCATCGTTTTTATAGAGGCCTGTAAGTTCTTGATTGCGGAAGTAATAGGTGTAGTCTTGATAGGGGTAGGGTTTGGCGCCTGCCGAAAAGATGATTTGGTTATTACGTTTGTTGATACGCCAAGCGACCTCTACTTTGTAAATAAGTCGAGGTTTATTGGTTACAGAGAGTTTTTCTTCTTGGATAATAGCTTTATCTTTCAAGAAGAGTATGCGCATAGAATTGATGCTATTGATGCTATCGCCAGCAATCATTTTGTTGATAGCCCCTTCGAAACGTTTGCCTATAAGGTCGGTGCGTTCTTGTGCATAGAGAGATAGGGCTGTAACGAAAAAAGTAAGAACAATGATTTTTTTCATTATGATAACTATTAAGAGGTTTGTTTTTTTACAGTTTAGTAGTTATACTTCAAAAAAAATAGTTGTATCCTTATCATTTATCTCATTTTATTATTTCATAATTTAATTCAGGGGTTAGAAGTATCCGCCTTTTTTACGGTCTTCCATAGCAGCTTCGGTTACTTTATCATCTATACGTGTTTCGCCTCGTTCGGAGATTCGGGAGGCTGTGATTTCGTTTACGACTTCTTCTAATGTTGAGGCGGTACTTTCTACGGCGGCAGTACAGGTCATATCGCCTACGGTGCGGTATCGTACTTGTTTATTAAGGATGGTATCGTTTTCGTCTATTTGTATAAAGGGAGATACCGCTATAAGCCGGCCTTCGTGTTCAATAACTTGGCGGTTATGTGCGAAATATATAGAGGGGAGTTCTATTTTTTCTTGTTGTATATAGCTCCAGACATCAAGTTCTGTCCAATTTGAGATAGGGAATACGCGTACATTTTCGCCTTTTTGTATTCTGCCGTTATATATATTCCAAAGTTCGGGGCGTTGTAGTTTAGGGTCCCATTGGCCGAACTCGTCTCTTACGGAGAAGAAACGTTCTTTGGCACGGGCTTTTTCTTCATCGCGACGAGCACCGCCTATACAGGCGTCGAAGTGGAATTCTTCGATAGTATCGAGGAGTGTATGAGTTTGTAGCCAGTTGCGAGAGGCGAATTTTCCTTTGGGTTCGGTGAGGCCTTTGGCTTTGATGGTGTCTTCGACTTGGCGGACGATGAGTTCAGCGCCAATACGTTTGGCGAGGGCATCGCGATAGGCGAGTGCTTCAGGGAAGTTATGCCCTGTATCGATATGCACCAAGGGGAAAGGGATTTTCATAGGGGCGAAGGCTTTTATAGCGAGGTGTACGAGGGTAATGGAGTCTTTACCGCCACTAAATAGGAGTGCGGGGCGCTCGAACTGAGCTGCTACTTCGCGCATTATGTAGATGCTTTCGGCTTCTAATTGTTTTAAGTGTTGCATATTAGGTGTTAGGTAGATTGTTTAGAGCGTACAAAGGTAGTACTTTTTGGTGGAATGGCAAAAAAAGCAACTATAATTGTTATAGCTGCTTTTTCAATCAATTTATTCAATCGTATTTATTTCAAATATTTTTGGAGTGTTTTTTCGAGTTGTTCTCCACGGAGGGTATCACCTTGAGTAAGGAGATTTCCGTCGGGGTCTATCAAAAAGGCAGCTGGGATATTTTTTACGCCATAGCTTTCAGATGTTTTTTTGTCGTCTAAGACTTGCATCCAGCTATATTGATCGGCTACGATAGCTTCTTTCCAACGTTCTTTATCGGTTGGTTTATCTACCGATACAGATAGGATGGTAAAGTTTTTATCTTTATAGGTTTCATAGGCTTTTCTAAGGTATTTACTTTCTTTTCTGCAAGGGGTGCACCAAGATGCCCAGAAGTCTATCAGCACGTATTTTCCTTTATAGGCTGAGAGGTCGAAGTGCTCGCCATTGGTGCCTGGCAGATTGATAGTAGGTACAGGTTTGTGACGTTGTAGCTCTTGTGCTTTGGCACCACTAAGGGTTGCTAAAGTGATTGTTAGCAATAAAAGTATACTCTTTTTCATATTGTGATATTTTTTAGAGAGAATACATACAAAAATAGTGCCAAGTTTAGAGGGGGCGAGGCGATTTTTAGGTAAGAGGTAAGAGATAAGAGGGAATAATGGGGTGTGAGCCACACGGGCAGTTTTTTAGGGGATAGGGATGATGTGGATAATGGGAGTAATGGGAATAATGGGAGTAATGGGAGTAATGAGAGTAATGGGAGTGATGGGAGTAATGGGAATAATGGGAGGGGTTAGGATATAGGATATAGAGGATATAGGGGTTAGGAGATAGGGGATAAAGACGGAAAACTAATTTTTAGGGTTTTTGTAGTATATTTTTCTGCGATTTTCTATTTTGGTAGTATTTTTTACTTTTGGGATGGGTAGGGGGTAGGTATACTGTGGGTATACTGTGGGTATAGGTGAGATGTAGGGAGGGTGCAGGAGAAAATTTTTCTGTTTTGGTTGTTTGTTTATAATTTATTTTGTACCTTTGTCGTGTTTAAAATGAATTAGCAAATTCGTAAATTACAAATTAAATATACCCTTATTATGAAACAAAGAGTACCTGTATCTCAAATTATGACTAAGGAGTTGGTTACGCTTTCTCCTACTGAGTCTTTGTATGATGCTGAACGTTTGTTTAAGAAGCATCAAATTCGTCATATTCCTGTGGTGGAAGGTGATAAGCTTATTGGCATTGTAAGTTATTCTGACTTGTTGCGTATTAGTTTTGCTGATATGACAGACGGAGAGGAGGAAGTAACTTCGGTGGTGTATGATATGTATACTATTCCGCAGATAATGGCTAAGACGCCTTTGACGGTATCGGCGGATACTTCTATTAAGGAGGTTGCAGAAATTCTCTCTAAGCAGAGTTTTCATTCGATTCCTGTGGTTGAGAAAGGCAAACTGGTGGGGCTGGTTACGACGACTGACCTTATTAGGTATTTATTGGAACAATATTAAACTTAACACTTAGATAAGAGGTAAGATATAAGAAAAAATGAACGAACTTACATTAGAACTAGCGGAGGTGAGTCCGCAGGTTTTTTACGGAGAAGATGACAGTAATATCAGTCATATAAAATCGCTTTTTCCGAAGTTGAAGATTGTAGCGAGGGGGGATAAGCTTATGGTTTTTGGTGAGGAGGTATTGCTGAAGGATTTTGGTGTGCAAATGGGTAAGCTTATTGCTTATGTATCTAAATACAATCGGCTTGATGAGCGCGCAATTGATAGTATTCTCTTGGCTTCAGAAGGACAGGCGGTGGAGAGGGTGCAGGAGGAGGAAATCATTGTGCACGGGGTGAGTGGCAAGGTGATACGCCCTCAGACGCAAAACCAAGTGAAGCTGGTGGGGCTGATGCGCCAAAACGATATGGTTTTTGCGGTGGGTCCGGCGGGCACGGGGAAGACGTATGTAGGGGTAGCTTTGGCGGTGAAAGCGCTGAAGGAGAAGCAAGTGAAGCGTATTATCTTGACGCGCCCAGCGGTAGAAGCGGGTGAGAACTTAGGGTTCTTGCCTGGGGACTTGAAGGAGAAGCTTGACCCCTATATGCAACCACTCTACGATGCTTTGCGGGATATGATTCCGCCGGAGAAGTTGAATGCTTTTATAGAGGCGGGGATTATAGAGATTGCGCCACTTGCTTTTATGCGGGGTAGGACATTGGACAATGCTTTTGTAATTCTTGACGAGGCGCAGAACACGACACACGCGCAGATGAAGATGTTTCTCACGCGTATGGGGCGCAATGCTAAGTTTATGATTACGGGGGACCCTGGTCAGATTGATTTGCCACGGAAGGTATCATCGGGGCTTAAAGAAGCGATGCTTATTTTGCAAAATGTAAAGGGGATTGCTTTTCTACATTTGGATGATAAGGATGTGGTGCGCCACCCATTGGTACGTAGTATTATAGAGGCTTATAAGACGATTGAGAACAATGAGTAGGCTGGTTATGAGATAGTGAAGAGCTGCAAGTTCCACTAATAATTGCAATTTTAAGTAGTAATTTTTGATTAAACTTT
>CAUQUO010000071.1:0-11395 GCA_963521335.1 uncultured Capnocytophaga sp. | reverse complement strand
TAGTTAAAAATGTTCCTTACAACCTTGGTCTGAAACTTTGGCAAAGTGTAGCGACTTGTAGGGATTGGGGATTGTAGGGATTGGGGATAGAAATTGATAATTATTTTGTATCTTTGCACCTAAAAATAAGATTGTATGGAAATCTCTTGTATTATAGTAGATGATGAGCCTATGGCTCTGAAGCTTCTTGAAAGTTATGTGCGGAAAACGCTTTTTTAAAGCTTGTAGGGCAATTTAGCAATGCTTTGGATGTGTTGCAATTTTTCTACCAAGGGAATGATGTTTCTCTTATTTATATGGATATACAAATGCCTGAACTCTCGGGGTTGGAACTATCTAAAAAGATTCCTTCTCATACTAAGATTGTTTTTACTACGGCTTTTGATGCTTATGCTATTGAGGGCTATAAGGTGAATGCTATAGGGTATTTGTTGAAGCCTTTTGATTATGCTGAGTTTCTGCAAACTGCGGAGAAAGCGTTACAATTATCATCTTCTGCTGAAAAGGATTTATCTTCTCCTATACATATGTTTGTAAAGGCTGATTACAGGAAAATAAAAATAATGTTTGATGACATTCTTTATCTTGAAGGACTAAAGGATTATGTGAAGCTCTATCTCGTTTCTCAGGCTCAGTCTATTGTTACGCTTATGAGTCTTAAGAAATTTGAGGAGCAGCTTCCGCCGGAACGTTTTATATGTGTTCATCGTTCTTTTATAGTAGCGCTTGATGGTGGAATAGGCGATTAAAGAAGAATTTTTCAGCAATTTGCAAATTAACAAATAATTCTTATCTTTGTCGCCAAAATTATTATTAGAATGAATACATATCAAAAAAACAATGCTTTTGAAGCGCAACGCCCTCAGAGTGTAAAAAGAACTATCATCAACCTTTTGGGAGTGATTACCTTCGTTTTGGCAATTTTTGTAGTTGTTGCTTCGTTTATTCCTATGATTGGCGAAATTGCTTTTGTAGGAGGGGCGGTGGTAATTTTATTGGCTTCTATTGGTTTGTACTTTGCTGTTATCTATGGCATAGGCAAAGCGTTACTCATTGCATCGCTATCACTTTCTATGGCTGGCACAGGCATCTCAATTAAAAAGTTTATCGATTATAACGAGGCACACGCTTCCGAAATACACTCAGGTGGTTCGAGTGGTGGTTACCATCACAGTTGGGGCGATGATGATTAGTCGATACCTCTATTTGCTAATATTCTAAATTATATCTATCTTTGCACTTTAATTATTTATAAATAACTATGGCAGAAAAACACCATTACAAAGGACTTACCGATGCGCAAGTTCTTGAAAGTCGTGCCAAACACGGCGAAAACTCACTCTCATCAGTAGAGGGAGAGCCTCTATGGAAGCAATTCTTAGAGAAATTTACTGACCCTATTATCATTATTCTGCTGGTAGCCCTCGTCTTCTCATTTGGGGTATCTACCTATGAATTTACGGTACACAATATGGGTATCCACGCCTTTTTAGAGCCTGTAGGTATCCTCTTTGCTGTACTTTTGGCTACTGGAGTGGCTTTTTATTTTGAACAGAAAGCTAACAAACAATTTGAAATCCTCAATCAAGTAAACGACGACATCTATTATAAAGTTATTCGCAATGAGCGTATTACCCAAGTACTCAAAAAAGATATCGTTGTAGGCGATGTGGTTATCTTAGAAACAGGAGAAGAGGTGCCAGCCGATGGAGAACTTCTCGAAGCGGTATCGTTGCACGTGAACGAATCGACACTTACGGGAGAGCCTATGGTACACAAAACTACCAATCCTGCCGATTTTGAAGCCGAAGCTACTTACCCCTCTAACTACATCTGTCGCGGGACTTCAGTATCCGATGGACACTGTATTTTTGAAGTGAAAAAGGTGGGTGATGCTACCGAATACGGCAAAGTGTTTGAAGGTGTACAGATAGACAATAGCGTAAAAACCCCACTCAACGAGCAGTTAGACCATTTGGCAGGAATGATTACCAAAATCAGTTATGCCATAGCTGCTTTGGTAATTGTAGGTCGCCTTATCGTGTATTTCACCAATCCTGCAAATAGTTTAGACACAATCGACTGGGTATCCTTTGGAGGCTATCTACTCAACACCGTGATGATTGCCATTACCGTAGTAGTAGTAGCCGTGCCTGAAGGTTTACCAATGAGTGTTACCCTCAGTTTGGCTTACAGTATGCGCAGTATGATGGCTACTAATAACCTCGTACGCAAGATGCACGCTTGCGAAACGATGGGGGCTACTACCGTGATTTGTACTGACAAAACGGGTACGCTCACCCAAAACCAAATGACCATCTACGAAACTTTCTTCAACGCGGGTATTGATGAGAAACTCATAGCCGAATCTATGGCAGTGAACTCTACCGCTTATCTAGATTTCACCGATAAAGATAAACCCAGCGTATTGGGTAACCCTACCGAAGGAGCCCTCCTCTTGTGGCTCTATGGCAAAGGCATCAACTACTTGCCAATACGCGAAGAGAGCGAGGTATTACAACAACTCACCTTCTCTACCGAACGCAAGTATATGGCTACTTTGGTACAATCGCCTAGCCTTGGCAAACCCGTGTTGTACGTAAAAGGAGCCCCTGAAATAGTAATGACATTCTGCCACGAAGGCGGTAAATTCCTTTCAGATATTTTGCAAGCCGATTTTGAAGCTAAACTTTTGCAATACCAAAACCAAGCGATGCGCACTATCGGTTTTGCGTATAAAGTGATTGACGACCCTAAAGCAATTATCTCAGAAAACGGCAAGCTCGTAGTAAACGGCTTGCACTTTATAGGTATCACTGCCATATCTGACCCTGTACGTCCTGATGTACCTGCTTCTATTGAAGAGTGTATGCACGCAGGCATTCAGGTGAAAATTGTAACCGGAGACACCCCAGGTACCGCAAGAGAAATCGCTCGCCAAATACACTTGTGGGACGACAGTTGCACCGACCGCAACCAGATTACCGGTGTAGAGTTTGCCGCAATGAGCGATGCCGAACTTTTAGACCGCATAGGCGACCTACGTGTGATTTCACGCGCACGTCCGCTTGACAAAGCTCGCTTAGTAAATTTACTCCAACAAAAAGGTGAAGTAGTAGCTGTAACCGGTGATGGTACTAACGACGCTCCAGCCCTCAAAGCTGCCCAAGTAGGTCTTTCAATGGGTGATGGTACTTCAGTAGCTAAAGAAGCCTCAGATATCACCATTTTGGACAACTCATTCAGCAGTATTGGTAAAGCCGTAATGTGGGGACGCTCGCTCTATTTGAACATTCAGCGTTTTATCCTCTTCCAGATGACTATCAACGTAGCAGCGTGTATCATCGTGCTTATTGGGGCTTTCTTAGGGGTAGAATCACCGCTTACTGTAACCCAAATGCTTTGGGTGAACCTTATAATGGATACCTTTGCTGCTTTGGCGTTAGCATCATTGCCACCAAGCAACCGCGTGATGAATGACAAACCACGTGCGCGTGGCGCTAATATCATCAGCTCTCCAATGGCAAAAGGCATCTTTGGGGTAGGAGGATTCTTTGTATTATTGCTCTTTGGTTTCATTCAGTATTTTAAGAATGAAGACATCACAAGTCTCACCGAGTTCTCTATCAGCGATTATGCAAGACATTTCTTCCATTTTGGAGCTCCCGAAGGCAGTTTATCAGCTTATGAACTTTCGTTGTTCTTCTCGATATTCGTATTCTTGCAATTCTGGAATATGTTCAATGCTAAAGCCTACCGCACTGGTAAGAGCGCATTCAACAACCTCGGCAAGAGTCAAGGATTTATGCTCATCGCCTTAGCCATTGTATTGGGACAAGTGTTCATCACTACTTTCGGTGGACAGATGTTCAATGTAACACCTCTCAAATTGGTAGACTGGGCAATTATCATCGGTGCTACCAGTGCAGTGCTCTGGGTAGGAGAAATCCTTCGCTTAGGTAAGAGGTAAGAGATAAGAGGTAAGAGATAAGAAAAGCACAATAGCTAATTATTGAGGTAAGAGGTAAGAGGTAAGAGATAAGAAAAGCACAATAGCTAATTATTTTAGTTATTGTGCTTTTTTGTATTGTAAAGTTTGCTAATTAAAATAATAGCATTATCTTTGTGAAGTTTTTTGATGATAAAGATGAATAAAGTAAAAGCATTTATTGAAAGAGCTAATGATGGCTCCTATAGTGTATATATAGATTTAGATGACAAGACTTTAAACTATGGCATACACGGAGAAGGTGAGACTGTAGAAGAAGTATTAGCTGATTTTAAAGCCTCGTATGCTGATATGAAAGCCCTTTACAAAGAAGAAGGAAAGCCTTTTGTAGAGGCTACTTTTGAATTTTTGTATGACTTACCTTCATTTTTGCAACATTATTCTAATGTATTCAGCTATGCAGGATTGAGTAGACTTACGGGAGTTAATCAATCGCAACTAAGTCAGTATGTACAAGGGTATCGCAAACCTACAAAGCGTACTTCTATGAAAATTCAAGAAAAACTACACTCTTTATCACAAGAATTACGACAAATACAATTTGTGTAATGCACCAAAAACTCCTAAACTATGGAACACTTTACTAAAAACTTAGAGACCTTACAAAAACTTCTTACAGAAAGCAACGGCGCTTTTATGCATTTTGGCAATGAACAATATCGTTTTACCCAACAAGCAACTATTACCCCTGAAGAAATAGCTGATTTTGAAGCTCAGCACCACATTAAGTTGCCCGAAACTTTCAAAACTTTCCTCATTACCTTGGGAGCTTGCACCCTTTTTGAAGACGAACTAGGTTTTGCCTATCAGTTTTTTCCTCCAAATCAATGGGAAGCCTTTTCAGCTGAAGTATTTGAAGGAACTGGTGAATATCTCTTCCCAAAAGTTTTATTAGTGTGTTACCCTAATGTCGGTCATCAAGCGGGATTTATCACTACCCAACCCGATGCTTTTGGCACATTTTATTCGGATATTCCTCTTGAATGCTGGGAAGAAGACACTGAATTACTGTCTTTTGCCGATTGGCTAAACGAAGAAATGGCTACACTATGAAACAGCGAAAACTCATAGGTTATATACTTTTATGGGTAGGCTTGGTAGGAATGTTTTTAGGGATTTTGATCTCTTCTATAAGCAGTAGTGAAGTTTATACAGTAAATGATGTTATCCAAATAGGGGCAAAAGATACTCTTCACAACTTTCATATTACCGACCCCAATAAGGTGCTCAATGCGACGGATAGCGACAAATTAAATCGTTTATGCGATAGTTTATATCAATATAGAGGCATAAAAATAAACGTTCTTATACTTCCTGCTATTTCTGAGGCTTATGATTCTCCTTTTGAGTTCACTCACAAGCTGAGAAACTATTGGGTGAGTAAATCAAAATATAACAACACAGATATTTTTGTATTACTACTCACCGATAGAAAGCAACGAAACATCACCTTCAACGTAAATAGTTACCTAACTGAAAGACTTAGTGATGATGCTTGCCTATACATACAAAGAAAGCTGATGATCCCTGTAATGAGAAAGGGGAATTACGGGCAGGGACTTATCATAGGCGTGAACGAAATAATCCAATTTTTAGATGAAAATCCTCAGTCGCAAGCTTCTTTTAAAGTTTATCAAGAGACAAAAGCGCTAAAAGAAAAGCTATGTATTACGTTTTTGCTAATTGTTTTTATCATAGGTTTGAGCTATATTAGTTACCGAATAGCTATTTCTGAAGTAAATAACTGTGAACCCTCTGTTTCTTTCTACGAAAAATATCTCTCTTGGCGTCGCAAAGCAGACCCTATTGATTCATTAGTGTTTTGCTATTTCTTTACTTGTTTTTGGGTAATAATGTGCGTAATTAAAAATGATTTCATCTATTTAGGTATCCTTATAGCAGTATTTTTTATAGTCCCTTGCACTGCATATATACTAGTAAGAGCTACCGTTTTTAAAAATGCTTTCAAGAAACTTGTAGCCAGCACCTCTTGCTCTCATTGTCATCAATACAATTGTATTTCCTTAAAAAACAAAGAGAGTATTACTACCGATAGCAATACAGTGCACAACAAATACACTTTCATCTGTTCTTATTGCCAGCATACCGATATTTATAAAGAAAAATACCGCATTAGTTATGGTTATGAAGGCGGTGGAGGCTTTGATGGAGGAGGCGGTGGGGGCGACGATGGCGGAGGCGATGGAGGGGGCTCTTCAAGTTTCTAATCCCCCTCGTTACTTCCTTACTTCTTATCTCTTACTAAACCCCTGTATAGTTCTCGGGGGTGATGACTTTTAGTTCTGTTTTTACCTCTTCACTTACATCCAAGGTATCAATAAAACTGCTGATAGTCTCGGCTGTGATAGCGGTATTGGTGCGCGTGAAGGCTTTGAGAGCTTCATAGGGGTTAGGATAGCCTTCACGACGCAAAATCGTTTGGATAGCCTCGGCTACTACTGCCCAATGGTCTTGTAAATCTTGGCGGATTTTATCTTCGTTTAAAAGGAGTTTATTGAGCCCTTTGAGGGTAGATTGCAGGGCGATGAGTATATGACCAAAAGGCACCCCTACATTGCGCAATACTGTACTATCGGTGAGGTCGCGCTGTAGACGAGAAATAGGCAACTTCGCCGATAGATGCTCTAAAAGAGCGTTGGCAATACCTAAATTACCTTCAGAGTTTTCAAAATCAATAGGATTTACCTTATGAGGCATAGCCGAAGAGCCTACCTCGCCAGCTTTTATTTGTTGTTTGAAGTAATCCATAGAGATATACGTCCAAATATCGCGGTTCAAATCGATGAGAATCGTATTGATGCGTTTGAGAGCATCGAAAAGCGATGCAAGATGATCGTAATGCTCAATTTGGGTAGTAGGGAATGAGTGGTGTAATACCAATATTTCCTCAACAAAGCGAGTGCCGAAAGCCTTCCAATCGATATTAGGATAGGCTACTTTATGAGCATTATAGTTGCCAGTAGCTCCGCCAAACTTAGCAGCATAAGGCACTGCGATAAGGGTTTGTAACTGCTGTTCTATACGTACGACAAACACCTCAAACTCCTTACCCAAACGCGTAGGAGATGCCGGCTGACCGTGAGTGCGTGCTAACAATGGCACCTCTTTCCATTGAACTACTAAACTTCTCAGTTTGCCGAGCAATTGCTCTAAGGTAGGCAAATACACTTGCTGTACGGCTTCCTTGATGCTAAGCGGAATGGCGGTATTGTTGATGTCTTGAGAGGTGAGTCCGAAGTGTATAAACTCCTTATAGGGTTGCAGTTGCAAGTAATCGAAAGCTTCTTTGATGAAGTATTCTACCGCTTTCACATCGTGATTGGTAGTTTGCTCTATTTCTTTTACTTTTAGGGCTTCTTCTGTAGTAAAGTTATGATAAAGCTTTCTTAAAGCCTCATATTTTTCCTTTGGAAAATCAACAAGCTGTGGTAGAGGTAACTCACATAATGCGATAAAGTACTCTACTTCTACTCGCACTCGATAGCGAATAAGTGCCTCTTCAGAAAAAAAAGGCACAAGGGAGGTCGTTTTATCTGCATAACGACCATCAATAGGGGAAATTGCTTTAAGCATAAGTTCTATTAGTAAATTAGAAAATTAAGAAGACACTACTCATTGGCAAATTCACTCATTCCTTAGTGTGCAACAATCGCGTAAGTTTGATAGCTACATCGGTAAAAATCACTTTGCCATTGCCATTGCGTTCTACGTGAAGAATAGCCTCTTCTATAAGATTATGTATCGATTCTATATTGCCTCCATGTATAAAAGGAGCAAACTTTCGCAATTCAAAAGTGGGGTCATCAAAACTTATGTATACCAAATCCGATGCCGTATAATTGAGCAAAAGAGCTTGTCTAAACACCTCTGCACAATAGAGTAAAAATTGCTTTTGCATCTCTCTATTCACCGTGTTAATCTCTTCACTCCATTGCAAGAGTCCTTGTATAGAAGCTTTATTACCCCGCGCGCGATAGGCTGTGCGCACCCACGCTATAAACCAGCGTTCAAAGGTCGCTTCTTCACTCTCTTTGTTGTCCATCAGTTGAAGGGCTTTGTTGTAGTTCCCTTGAGCGCGTAGGGCTATTTTGGTCGCTTCTCCCTCCGCCAATCCTCGTGCTATAAGTGCTTCTTTGATTGCTTTCTCACTCAGTGGCGGAAAGCGCAGAATTTGGCAACGCGATTTGATTGTGTCTAATAGGGCATTCTCATCTTCTACTACCAAGAGAAAGACCGTTTTATCAGCAGGCTCTTCAAGGAGTTTGAGAAGCTTGTTTGAGGCTTCTACATTCATCTTCTCGGCCATCCAGATAATCATTATTTTATAACCTCCTTCAAATGATTTCAAAGCCAACTTATTGGTTATCTCTTTAGCCTCGTTTACCCCTATATTGGCTTGCTTCTTCTCTATCCCTAAGAATACGAGCCAATCAAAAAGAGTCCCATAAGGCTGTTCCTTTACAAAAGTGCGCCATTCGTCCATAAAAAGCGAACTCACAGGGTCTTTTTTCACCTTGTCATTAGTCGCTGTGGGGAAAGCAAAATGGAGGTCGGGGTGTGCCAGTTGGGCGCATTGTGCCTCTGCTCTGGGATTGTCTTGCGAAAGAATAAGAGTTGCATAAGCAATTGCCATTGGCAGTCCACCTTGTCCTTCGCCAGCGACAAATAACTGAGCGTGTGGAATACGACCTGCTTCCACACTGGCTTTTAAATAGTTCTTTATAGTATCGTATCCTAAAATATTGTCCATTGTTTAGGGAGGGGTCAGGGATTAGTTTTCAGGAGGTTATTAGTAAAGTAAGGGCAAGAAAAATAATACTACTCTTAACAAAAATAGCACTGCCAAAAAGTGAATTACAAAACTATTTTTCCTTAAGAATATATATTGTTGTACCAAATGTATTGCCCAAAACAAAAACAAACTATTGCTACTGCTACTGCTATTTTTTCAGAATAAGCTTTTGATTTATTTCTTCTTATCCAATAAGTAAGTGTCTCATCAAGATTATCAATAGCATTATTTGTCCAAAACAATTCCATATTTTTCTTGTATTAATTTATGAACTTCTGAAGTATGCTTGTAAAGACCTAATCTTTTTTGTTCTTTAGATTTCTCTATATTTTCTACATCTTCTGCCGACAAATCGTAGTAGAAATCATCGTTTTCTACAACTGTTGTCTTTATTTTAAACCTATCAAACAAAGGTTGAAACAACAATAAATCGGCATTGTCGAAAGTTATTGTATTCATTGTTTTAATCTTATTTAGTAGTTAAAGAAATTTAGCTCTAATTTCAAATACCTTATAAAGGTTCTTGTTTATTACTTCTAAAGTACATAATTGATATTACCTTTTCTTCTTCTAGAACCTCATAGTATACTGAAAATTTAGAATTTAGAAAATTCTTCTTATACAATTCTAAATGTTCAATATATTTAGCCAAAAAATAGGGAGCTTCTTTCAACTCTTTCTCAAGTACATCTACAGCATCAATAATCTTTTGAGAATAATTGTATGATTTATTATGCTTATACCAAAAATCAAGTGTATCAAGATAACTTATCCTAGCCCTCAATGACCATCTTATTTCCATAACGTGCTTTTGCATCTTGTTGTACTTCTGAATGACTAAACCATAGCCCTGCACGAGTTTCTTTTTTAGAAAGTTCTATTTGTTCAAGCTCTTTTTGGGTAAGCCCATCATAGAGGTCTTCTTTTTTAACTACCTCTACATAATCATCTGATTCTATTACATTTGTATTCATTGTTTTTATCTTATTTAGTTAAAGAGATTGCTCATTATTCTCGTAGTGATTTCCTTCTAAAAAGCACTTGGTTGAAACTGCTTACTCTGCTGCGGTCTTGCTGGGTGATAATAGCATAGACAGCCCACGGAATCAGCAAATAACCTCCTAATACTATGTAGTTCTTTCCTGCAAAAGCATAGATAAGTGCAGGCACTCCCAAAATGAGAATGGCTAAGGCTACTATTTGCCCTATTTTTGAGGGTTTGGCGCGAAAATCGTTGGGTTCATAAGTAAAACGGCGATTGCAGTTAGGGCAAACGAGTGATTTTTCTTCCCCCTCTCGCATCGCAAACTCCACACGGTCAGTAGCTTCTGTAGTACAAGAGATTTCTTCAGCACAATGTTTGCATTGGGTGTATACTTTCATTTTTCAGTCTTCTTCCGCATTCTCATATTCAAAAACTCAACGCCCAATGAGAAGGCTATTGCAAAGTACAAATAGCCCTTAGGCACTGCCCCTACTGTTTGTCCGGCGAGTACTGCTTCCGAAAGATGCATACTCTCGGTAATAAGCATAAAGCCAATGAGTATCAAAAAGGAAAGGGCTAATATTTGAATTGACGGATTGCGGTTTACAAAATTACCTACTGGGTTGGCAAAAAGCATCATTATTGCCACTGAAAGGATTACAGCGATAATCATTAGATAAATCGCACCTTCCAATCCATTAGTCATTCCCACAGCTGTGAGGATACTATCTATTGAAAAAATGATGTCTATCAGTAAGATTTGCACGATAACTCCGCTAAATGAAGCCTGTTGTCGCGCTTGAGGCTGCTCCGATTCGGTAACGTGCTCTATATGATTTACTTTGGCGTGAATTTCTTTAGTTGATTTGTAGAGTAAGAAAATACCTCCCGCGAGAAGTATCAGTGCTTGTCCGTTAAAATGTGCTGAGAACCAACCCCAATCAAAACTGATAAGCGGATCTTTAAGGCGAATGAGGAAGGAAATCCCCAATAGCAAACCTATACGCATAAACATTGCCAAGAAGAGTCCCAAGCGAGTAGCGCGTTTGCGTTGGTTTTCGGGTAATTTACCTGTAACGATAGAGATAAATATCACATTATCAATCCCCAAAACGATTTCGAGGAAAGTAAGGGTAAGCAGTGCCACAAGGGCATCAACTGAAAATAAAAAATCCATAATATTTCAATTAACAATCAAACAATAAATAATTAAAAATGATTGAGGCGACAAAAGTACAAATTAATTTGCTAATCAACAAATCAGAAAATTTTTCTCCTACCTCTCCCCTACTCCTCACCTATACCCACAATATACCCACAGTATACCTACCCTAAAAGTAAAAAATACTACAAAAACCGCTATTCGTAGAAAAATATACTACAAAAACCCTATTTATTAGAAAATAGAAATCAGCAATTCATCACCTGCTATCTTCTATCCCCTATCCCCCAATCGGCCTAATTCCTAAAAAAATTTTGCCATTTATAATTATTTTTATACTTTTGCAAAAAATATGCAATAAAGGTCTTGTAGTTCAACGGATAGAATAGAAGTTTCCTAAACTTTTGATCCAAGTTCGATTCTTGG
>CAUQUO010000070.1:0-12058 GCA_963521335.1 uncultured Capnocytophaga sp. | reverse complement strand
GTTCAACGGATAGAATAGAAGTTTCCTAAACTTTTGATCCAAGTTCGATTCTTGGCAAGACCACAATTTTTAGCAGTAAAGATTATGAAAGACCTTAACGTTTACATCGAAGAACTGCTCTACAAACATCAATGCGTAATCATTCCTAAGTTTGGGGCATTTATATCTAATAGAAAATCAGCCAAAATGGCCGATGATAACTCTTTTGCCCCTCCCAAAAGAGAGCTCTCTTTCAATGCAAGCCTCAACTCCAACGACGGCCTGCTGATGAAATATATATCCGAGCAATCTGGTATTGATTACAACCTCGTTGAAGACTATGTAAACCTTGCTGTTGAAGGATGGAAACGTATCTTACAACAAGAACAACCCCTCAAATTAGACAAAATAGGCACCCTACGCCAATCTCGCGAAGGGCGCATCTCTTTTGAGGCTGCCGATGATGTTAATTACCTTACCGACTCCTTCGGTATGACCCCTTTCGTACCTCACGAAATACCCGCTGCTGTCGATTTACAAATCGCCGAAAACCAAATAAAACCTACCCTTAATACCGAACCTGAACTACCCCCCGAAGAAAAATCTCTTACCACCATCGATAGCCCTATTAGCCAAGCCCCCCCTACTATACCAGCCCCTGAAATTAACTTCAACGCGGTGCCCCCTCAAACTGGCACTCCTACCCAAAATAAAAAGACTTTCAAACTCCGGCCTTATATCAAATATACAGCCGTAGCTGCCGTAGGTTTGGCTATATTAGCCTATGGCGCCTACCTATTCTTCGGAGAAAAAGTAATGTCTAACGACCCCAATGAGCAAAACTTCGCTGTCACCGATAGCCTAGTCCAAGAACGCCTCAACCAAAAATTGAGCGAAGCTGGCGTATTCTCTGTTACTTTCACCTTAGACCCTATCGTCTTAGAACCCGAGAAAGTAAAAACTAAATCAACTCCAGAACAGGTTAAACCCTCTAAACCAGAACAAAATAACCACTCTAAACCCGAGCAACCTGCTAAACCGGAACAAAACAAACCTAATAAACCCGAGCAACCCAAACCTGAGTCTACTAAACCTGTTAAAAACAATACCTCAGGTAATAATGCTATCGCCAATGATAGACCTACAAGCTCCCCTACTCCTTCAAAACCCTCCCCTTTGGCTTCCAAAAAATATCAAGTCATAGCCGGAGCTTTTAAAGAAGAAAAAAACGCTCAAGCAAGAGTACGCCAATTACAAAAAATCGGCTATAAAAATGCCTTCGTTTTAGGTATGAATGCCAAAGGCCTTTATCAAGTAAGCTATGGTGGCTTCGACTCTATGGACGAAGCTAAACTCCAACAAAAAGAAGTTCAGGCCTCTAAAGAAGAAAAAAAACTCGACGGTGGCTGGATTCTCACTCAGCCATAATAATTATTAATATGGAAAAGAAAACTCCTGCACAATCGCGCACTACTACTACCGACCTCGTCCTTCCTGGCGAAACCAACCACCTCAACGCTATGTTTGGGGGCGAACTACTCGCTCGTATGGATAGAGCAGCTAGTATCGCCTCTCAACGACACGCTGGTTGCGCTACCGTTACAGTATCTGTAAACCACGTAGCTTTCAACCACAGCATCCCTGTAGGTAGCATCGTAACGGTAGAAGCCAATATCTCACGCGCCTTCTCTACCTCTATGGAAGTCTATATAGATGTCTGGATGGAAAATATGCAAGGCGAGCGTACCAAAGCTAATGAAGCTATCTATACCTTCGTTGCCGTTGATGAACAGAACCACCCCGTGCGTATCCCCGAAATCGACCCTCAAACCGAACTCGAAAAAATACGATACAACGGAGCGCTACAACGCCGGCAACTAAGCCTCGTACTCGCTGGTAAACTCAGCCCTCACGATGCGACCGAACTCAAAGCTCTATTTACCGAATTAGAAAATTGCTAATCTATATCGAATAGAACCGCCTTATAGGCGGTTTTCTCTTAAAAGTAACAAAATGACCCTATCCGAAGAAAACTACCTTAAAACTATCTTTCACCTATATGATGAAAGCAAAACAGAAGTAAGCACCAATGCCATCGCTGAAGCTATGTGCACCAAAGCCTCTTCTGTAACGGATATGCTCAAAAAATTAGCCGATAAACACCTTATCAACTATAAAAAATACCAAGGCGTTACCCTCACCCAAAACGGCACTAAAAAAGCTATCGCTATCATCCGTAAACACCGCCTATGGGAAGTATTCCTCGTCGAAAAACTCAACTTCTCTTGGCACGAAGTTCACGAAATAGCCGAAGAATTAGAACATATCCAGTCCGATAAACTCATCGAAAGACTCGACGCTTTCCTCGGTTTCCCCGATAAAGACCCACACGGAGACCCTATCCCAAACAAACAAGGCGTCTTTAGCAATACAATTAAAACCCTACTTAGCGAACTCAAACAAGGTGATAAAGGCGTCTGTATCGCCGTCAAAAATACATCAAAAGAGTTCTTGCTATACCTCAGTAAAGTCGGAATCGCATTAGGAAATGAAATCGAAGTCATAAGCCGTGAACCTTTCGACGACTCCATGCTCATAAAGGTAAACAACGAACAAAATATTAGCCTCTCTGCTATCGTATGCCGTAATATTTATATCAATGGTAAAATAAATAGTGATTATGAAAAAAAGTAGTATTAAATATCTTAGCCTCTTTTTAGGCCTACTATCCTTGAGCATCAGTGGTTACTGCATATACCGCTATTTCTCTCACAAACCCCGATTCGAAGAAAGATCCATCGAAAACGCCGAAGAAAACTGCGAAGAAAACTGCTTCTCCGTAAGCCTTAACTATCTATATTGCAAAGGAAATAGCGAGTTCGCTAATAAATTTAATGAAGAAATCTCTCTGCAACTCTCAAACTTCCTCCTTAGCAACAACGACTCTATCCAAGTAGAAGGTATCTCTATCGAGAAAGCCTTAGATAGCCTCGTAAACGACTACTACAAACTACATCAAAGCTTCCCCGATATACCCGCTTTCGAGTTCATCGCTACCGATAGCATTATGTGGAAAAATACCAAAATGCTCTCACTCGTATCCAACCGATATGCCTTCTCCGGTGAAGCACAACCTACTCAAACCAAAGTTTTTACTAACTTCGCCCTAGACAACGGCGAAATCATTACCAACGAAAACCTTTTTACTAACGAAGAGAAAGTAAGCCAAATCGCAGAAAAATACTTCAAAAAAACACAACAAAATAGCACCGCCAAACCCTTAGACGATAAAAACTTCTGGTTTGAAGACAACTGCTTCCACTTCCCTAAAAATATCGGAATATCTCCACAAGCCCTTATTTTGTACTACAAACCTTTCGAAATCGCACCCTATATGGATACTCCCTTTGAAGTCCGTATCCCTATAAACGAAATAATGCCTTTCCTTATGTTTGCCGATAATAAATAATTTAATATGAAAGAAAACCTAAACAATTTATATATACAAATCTCCCAAAAAAACGAAGTTGAAGCCCTAAACTTCTTAGCTCAACTATTCCCCGATGAAATCGTCTTCTCCACTAGCTTCGGCCTCGAAGACCAAGTCATCACTCACCTCATCCTAGCCAACAAAATCCCTATCGATATCTTTACCCTCGAAACAGGACGTCTATTCCCTGAAACTTACTCCGTATGGGAAAGTACTAACGAACGATATAATACCAAAATAACCCCATACTACCCCAATACTCAATCCGTTGAACAATACGTGCATAACAACGGACCCCTCTCTTTCTACCAATCCGTAGAACTCAGAAAACAATGTTGCCATATTCGCAAAGTCGAACCTCTTAGCAGAGCTCTAAATGGTAAAAAAGTATGGATTACTGGTCTACGCGCCGACCAAAGCAACGCACGTAAAGACCTCCCAATCCTCGAATGGGACGACCACTACCAGCTCTTCAAATTCAACCCCTTACTACACTGGACTTTCGAAGATACCAAAAAGTTTATCAAAGAAAACAACATCCCCTATAATACGCTACACGACAAAGGGTTCGTCAGCATAGGATGCGCCCCTTGTACACGCGCTATCAAAGATGGCGAAGACTTCCGCGCTGGCCGTTGGTGGTGGGAAAGCAACAGCAAAAAAGAATGCGGATTGCACGAACACCAATCTTAAAAAACTACTCCTCCAAAAACTGCACCTCATAAAGGTTCCTATAATAGCCATTCTCTATCTGCAAAAGCTCATTATGGGTGCCTATCTCTACTATATTCCCCTTGTCAAGCACTATTATTTTATCCGCTTTCTTCACCGTTGTTAGCCGATGCGCAATAATAATTGAAGTCCTGCCCTCTGTCATCTTATCCGTAGCCGACTGTATAAGTTGCTCCGAATGCGAATCTACTGACGACGTCGCCTCATCCAAAATAAGAATCTGTGGCCTATGCACATAAGCACGCAAAAAAGCAATCAGCTGCCGTTGCCCTGCCGAAAGCATCGCACCTCGCTCCTTCACATTGTAATCATAACCCCCAGGCAATCCCATCAAAAAATCGTGAACCCCTATACTCTTCGCCGCCTCTATCACCTCCTCCTTACTAATCGCAGGATTTTTTAACGTAATATTATTGTAAATACTATCCGCAAACAAAAAAACATCTTGCAATACCGTCGCTATATGCCTCCGCAATGAAGCCAACGTATAATCCTTAATATTCACCCCATCAATATATATAGCCCCCGATGTAAGATCATAAAAACGATTTAGCAAATTAGTAATCGTCGTCTTCCCCGCTCCCGTAGCCCCTACTATCGCTATCGTCTCTCCCTCCTTCACCTCAAAACTAATCCCATGCAAAATCTCTTCCCCCTCAATATACTCAAAATGCACATCCTCAAACTTAATCGCCCCCTTCACCTCTTCAAGTACCCGTAAACCCTCCGTCTCACTATCATTCTCAGTATCCAAAATAGTAAACACTCGCTCCGAAGCTATAACACCCATCTGCAACGCATTAAACTTATCCGCTATATGCCTAATAGGACGAAACAACTGCTGCGAAAGCTGTATAAATAAAAATATATTCCCCAAATCATACACACTATCACTCACCAACTGCCTCCCTCCAAACCACACTATAAGCGCAATCGTAATCGAAACACACAAATCCCCTATCGGAAAAAATATAGAGTTATACCATATCGTTTTAAGCCACGCCTGCTTATGCTTCTCATTGATTTTCTTAAAATTCTCCAACTCCTGACGCTCCCGAGCAAAAAGCTGTACCACCTTAATCCCCGAAATACGTTCCTGCACAAAAGCATTCAAGTTCGCTACCTCCTTGCGTACCTCCACAAAAGCCACATTCATCGAGCGCTGAAACCAACGAGTAAAATACAATATTAATGGCATCGTTGCATAACTAATCAATGCCAACTTCCAATCTATTACAAACATCACCACCGTGATTACCAGCATCTTGAGAATATCACTCGCCATTTCAAAAAGACCCGAACTGAATATCTCCCCAATACGCTCCATATCATTCACCGCCCGCGTCACAAGAACCCCTATAGACGACTTGTCAAAATAACGCATCTTAAAACGCAACAAATGCGCAAAAAGCTTCTCTCGTATATCCCGTATCACCGTTTGCCCCAGCCAATTAGAATAATATGAAAACAAAAACTGCATCAATACCTCCGCAAATAGCAAACCCACCAAGAGATACGTAATACGCAACAAACCCTCATAATCCTTCAACGTAATATAATCGTCAATCGCCACCTTTATAAGATAAGGCTGTGCCGTAGAAAAAATAGACGAAAACACCGCAAAAAGTGTCACCGCTACAAATACACCCCTATAAGGCTTTACAAAACGCGAAAGTTGATGAAAAGTATGTTTAGTTCGAGAAGTTTTTCCTGACATTATTATAATTTTAAGGGTGCAAAGATACAAAATAATTATCAATTATCAATTCCCCTCTTATCTCTTATCTCTTACCTCTTATCTTACACAACCCTTGGAGCAATCTTGGAGCAACCCTAAAAACAAATTTGCTAATTCAACAATTAATCCCTACCTTTGCCTCCATCAAGAAATGGCACATTAATTGCTAAGCCTACTAAAAATATAATACTAAAAAAAGAAAACTTATGAAAAAAATAACCCTATTCATAGCCTTCTTATCCTCTCTGCTAGCACCACTGTCAGCCCAAAACCAAGAATTGCCCTTCAAAGCAGGCGAATGGTTGCGCTTCAAAGTAAAATACGGCGTCTTCAACGCCAGCATCGCCACAATGTCTCTCAAAGAAGAAATGTATGGAGGTGAAAAAGTATACCACGCCACAGGCAAAGGCGCCACCACTGGCCTCGCTCGCGTATTCTTCAAAGTTGATGATACCTACGAAAGCTACTTCGGTATCACCGACGGAAAACCACGCCTTTTTATACGAAATATATACGAAGGAGGATACACCAAATACCTCAAAATGTATTTCAACCACAACGATAACAAGGTCAAAATACACAATATGGAAAATGGCAAAGATACCGAAATCAACTTCCAACCAGGATTGCAAGACGTTATCTCTGCCTTCTACGCCCTACGACACCACCCCGACCTCCCTTCTCTTAAAGTAGGAGGACAAATAGCTATGGATATGATCTTCGACGATGATGAAATATATAAATTCAAACTAAAACTATTAGGCCGCGAAAAAGTAAAAACTCACTTCGGAACCGTCAATACCCTCAAATTTTGCCCCCTCGTACAAGACGGACGCGTATTTAAAGAAGAAGAAAGTATCACTATGTGGATTACCGATGACAACAATAAAGTACCCGTAAAACTAAAAGCTTCCTTGCGCGTAGGCTCCCTTATAGCCGAACTCGACGGCTTTAATAACCTCAAAAATGAAACAAATTTGAAAAAAAATAAGTAACATGTGCGTATAGTCCATTTTTTTTACGTATATTTGTCCCCTCTAAACAATTTATTAAAAATAAAACAAATATACTATGAAAAACTTGTTTTTAGCAGTCTCTATTCTAATAGCATCCTTTACCTATGCTCAAGATGCTAACATTAGAAAACTCACTAAGCTCGCCGAAAAAGGCGACCTTAAAGCTCAACAAGAACTCGCCGATGCCTATTTCAAAGGAAAAGGCGTTAAACGTTCTTACCAAGAAGCCGTAAACTGGCTCACCAAAGTAGCCGAAACTGGCGATAACGAAGCTCAATACCAATTAGCCCAATGCTACTTCTCCGGAAAAGGAGTTCCTAAATCGGAAGAAAAAGCAGTAGAATGGCTCACTAAAGTAGCCGATAATGGAGACCTAAGAGCCCAACTAGAACTCGCCCTATGCTACCGCGATGGGCGTGGCGTACCTCAATCCCTAGAAAAATACTACGCTTGGATTGAAAAAAACGCCGACAATGAAAAAGCTGAAACCCTCCTCGACCTCGCCAAAGCATACTACGCTGGCGACGGTATCACTAAAGATATCAACAAAGCTAAATACTGGGCTGATAAAGCTGCTAAAAAAGGAAACTCTGAAGCCGAATACCTAAGCGCCTCTTGGAGTTTCAATGTCAACGCTTCTAATCCAGACGCCATACAACGCCTCTCTTCTCTCGCCGATAAAGACAACCCCGAAGCTCAAGCTATGATGGGTGAAGCCTACCTCAAAGGTAAAGGCGTAGAAAAATCAGAAACCAAAGCCTTTGAATACTTCGAAAAAGCCGCTAAAAAAGGAAGCCCCCTCGCAGAATACCACTTAGGCAACTACTACTTCTTCGGAAGCTTTACCCCCTTTATAGCCAAATTCCCTAAAAAAGCCATCGAGTGGTATACCAAAGCCGCTACTCAAAACAACGTTGATGCCCAACGCCAACTCGCAGTAGCCCTATACAACGGTATAGGAAGCCCAGTAGCCCACCGCGACGCCTTCAACTGGATACTCAAAGCCGTAAATGCCAACCCTACCCCCATTACCGAAAACAACTTAGCCTTGTGCTACGCTACAGGCAATGGCGTACGCCAATCTGTAAACCAAGCCTTAGAACTCTTCCAAAAAGCCGCCGATGCAGGAGACCCTTCTGCTCAATACAACCTAGGCTTACTCTTGCTCGAAGAACCTCAACAAAATATCAAAAAAGCCTTTGAATACCTCGAAAAAGCTGCTGCTCAAAACAACCTACTAGCCCATAAAAAACTCGGAGATTTGCACTACAACGGCAAATTTACTAACCAATCATACGAGCGCGCTTTCGAAAACTATTCCAAAGCCGCCAAACTCACCCCTACCCCAGAAAACCAAATGACCGACTACTTCTACCAAAACCAAGCCGATGCCTACGCCGATGTGTTATTCACCCTATCACAATGCTATGCCGAAGGTAAAGGCGTGAAAAAATCTACACGAGAAGCATATAAATGGGCAATAAAAGCAGTCGCACTCTCTCATAAAAACGCCTTCGAATGGCTCGCCAAAATAGTAGAGAAAAACGACCCAAAAGAATCCGCTGATGTAATACTATCAGTAGCTGATGGCTATTTCTATGGTAAAGGCACTAAAAAACAAAATGAGAAAGCCTTCCCTCTATATGAGAAATTAGCCAAACAACAAGACAACACCGAAGCTCAAAAGCGCCTTATAGAATACTACTTCGAAGCTAAGAACCCCAATAAAGATGAAGAGAAAGCCTTGTATTGGAGCGAAAGAGTAGCTAAAAAGGGTGATGTAGAAACCCAATATAACTTAGGTAAACACTATATGACCTTAGTCCCTGATGTGGCCAAAACAGCTACTCCTAAACAAACTACACCAGCTCCAAAAGCTACTCCTAAAAGCAAAACTGACACTGCTTCTGCCACCACTACAGCTCTCACTACTGAGCAACGTATAGCACAACGTACAGCACGTACAGCACGACCTGTTGCTACACAACCTACTACAAATAGCCATAGAGTAGCACAACAACTCAATAATAAAGCACCTATGAAACGCCTTAACGAAAATAAAGGGGTATTTTGGCTCTCAAAAGCTGCTGAGCAACATAATGTAGAAGCGCTTAATGAACTGGGGATATACTTCCACGACAAACAAGATTTTGGTCAAGCGGTGGCTAACTTCCAGAAGTCAGCGGTGAGAGATTATGCTGCTGGGCAATATAACTTGGCTAACTGTTATTACAATGGCAGTGGTGTAGAACGCTCTAATGAGAAAGCTGTAGAGTATTACAAGCGTGCTGCAGGGCAAGAGTATGCTCCTGCTCAGTTTAGATTAGGGAATTGCTACTATCACGGTGAAGGTATAGAACAGTCTGACAATCGTGCAGTAGATTGGTTTGAATTAGCTTGTGATAACGGAGAAAAGCAAGCTTGCGATATGCTAAAAGTTGCTTCTTCTAAGAAGTAATACACTACATACGATTAGAAAATCGGGTGGGCAGGTAGAAGCTCACCCGATTTTTTTTATGTTTTTTTATCGGGTAAGGATTACGCTAAACACACCTGCTACTAATATTATTTTGAGGAGGGTATGAAGGTGTATATATTGTTTTTGGGAAGTACTTTTCCAGAGCATTAGGAGGAAGAATAGGAGATAAAAGATGAGGAATAGGAGGAAGTATTTAAGGTTTCCTATCTTGAAATGGTATATCAATAGGGTGATAGGGAGGTAACAAGTGAATACCCCTATACTAATAAGCTTTTTAGCTGTAGTTTCTCCGTGAACTACGGGAATAGTAGCATAGTTATGGGTTAAATCACCTTTGATATTTTGTAGGTCTTTTACTAATTGTTTAATAAGGATAAGGAGGAATATGAGGATGGCGTGTACGAATATTACTTTTTGGAAGTTGCGATAGTATACGAAGACAGCAAAGAAGGGGATAATAGAGAGTATGGCAGAAGTAATATTGCCCCAAAGGAGTATTTTTTTAATACGGTGAGAATAGAGCCACATTGAGAAGATGTAGGCAGAGAAGAAGATAACAGCTCTAAAAGAGACATAGCTCGCTACAATAACGGATAGTATATTGAGGAGGAAATAGAGGGTGATTTTAGTATTTTGGCTAACGAGGTGGTCTATCATTGTTTTGGTGGGTTTATTGATGAGGTCTTTATCTTTGTCGTAGAAGGAGTTGATGATGTATCCGCCTGCGATAGCAAGGGCACCAGCGGTGACGAGCATCAGGAGGGAGAGGTCTTGTAGGATAGTATGCCAAGGGTTATGAGATAGGACAAAGATAGCGGCCAAGTACTGCGCTATACACACCATTATGATATTATATCCGCGCACTACTGAAAATAAGCTTACTATTTTCAAGAGTGTTATTTTCTTCACTTTTAATGGTAGATAGTGAGGCGTTGGCCTATTCGGACGCTATTGCTTCTCATACGGTTCCAACGTTTGATATTGGAGATAGAGACGCCGTGTCGTGTAGCTATTTTTCCTAAGTTATCTCCTTTTTTGACGGTATATATAGTTTTTTTATTGGATTTGGTAGCGGTATATTGGTCTCCTTTCATTACTTCTGGGAGAGGGGCTTCGCGTTTGGCGTTTTCTTCGTTGAGATAGTCGTATATGGTTTGTTCATTGGCTACGAATTTACCTATTTCGGAGATAGGGAGTCGAAGGGCGTAGTTACGACCTTCTACGTAGGGTACGACATCTAATTGGTATGAGGGGTTGAAGAATTGGATTTCTTGTATGCTCATACCTGTAATTTCGGCTATATCTTTGAAGGGGACTGCTTGTTTGACGTGGATAGTATCGGTTTCGAAGAGGTGGTTGGCGCGTTTTTGGGGTTTAAAACCGTGTTCTTTGGCATATTCGAAGATATAAAGAGTTGCGAGGAAAGCAGGTACATATCCTGCGGTTTCTCTTGGGAGGTATGGGCGTAGGTTCCAATAGTTAGTTTTCCCGTTGGAACGGCGAATAGCTTTGGTTACGTTTCCGGGTCCTGAGTTATAGGCTGCGAGGGCGAGATCCCAGTCGCCGAATATTTTATAGAGTTCATTGAGGTATTTTACGGCGGCTTTAGTAGCGCGAATGGGGTCGCTACGTTCATCGACATAGTTGTTGACTTCGAGTCCGTAGCTTTTACCGGTGGCGTACATAAATTGCCATAGTCCTGTAGCGCCTGCATGGGAGCGAGCTTTAGGGTTTAGGGCGGACTCTATGATAGCGAGGTATTTTATTTCTAATGGTATTTTTTGGTTGCTCATTTCTTGTTCGAACATAGGGAAGTAGTAATCACTAAGGCTCATTAGTCTTTCGAGAGAGGAGCGTCGGTTTTTGAGGAATGATTTGATTACCTGTTCTAAGACGGGGTTATATTCTATGTTGAAGGGTGTTTTTTGGTTAAGTTTTTTGAGTCGTTCTTTGAGGACTTCGGTGGGTAGCTCGTTATAGTCTACATCGGTGGGAGTAGAGGTTACATCTTCGCTCATTTGGAAGAAGAGGTCGGAATTGGAGAGTTCTTTGAGCCATTTTTCGTCGTATCTTTTTACGGCGGGGTTGTCATTGAGCCTTTGCAATCCTTCGCGTTTGGAGTTTAGTTGGCTTTTATTAATAGTATCTTTTGTATTTATATTTTGAGCCTGTAAGGTAAAGTTTCCTAATAGAAGGCAAATAAATGTAGTGAATGTATATGTTTTTAGTTTCATTTTCTGTTTTTTTAGTTGTCTTCGAGCTTGCTCCAAGCTTGCTATAAGCTTGCTCCAAGCTGAGGGCATATTTGTATTATCTTCTGTAAATCAATATTATAAGTATAATCTTACTTTTTTTTTGATATTGTAAGGGGACAAAACTACTAATTATATTTTTTATATGCAAGTTTTTAACCATTGAGAAACGGCGCGCCCATTTAAAAGCCTAACCCTCGTTGAGGGTGTTTGAAAAGTTTTATTTATGTGGGCGTTTTGCAAAAGGTCGTAGCACGACGAGCAATTAAAACTATTAATGATTAATGATGCTAATCAAGGTTTAAAATAAATTTTCAAAAGAGTAATGCAGTAGCTATTTTTCCAAAGATATGGACAAAAAGACCTTTGCTA
>CAUQUO010000069.1:0-12513 GCA_963521335.1 uncultured Capnocytophaga sp. | reverse complement strand
TCTTGCCTCTGGTGGAAAAATCTCTGTAATCTTATCTAAGGCTTTCACATCTGCCATTAACTATGTAAGCGCCTATTAAACCTACTTTCTTCTAACATATTGGGGAATAGGTTATATTGTTTAACAAATTTAATAGCCGAACGATAGTTCCCATAGAAATTTGTAGCAGCTATAAATGCCGTTGTAATAATCTCACTATCATACACTTTTCTGCGAATATCTTCAGAATGATTAATTTCTTTAAAATATCATCGATAATACAAAAAATTGATGTAATTTTGCCTTTGTAAAGCATTGGAGTTGTTTTTTATTTTTTGAACTTTTCAACTAGCAAGTTGAATTATACTAGGTATGTAGCTGCTGCTGCGATATTCCAGTTAGTAGTAATTGACATTATTATAGATTTATTGCTTATCTACCTCACACGAGGAAGAAATTTGGTTGGCAAAATCAAAAAAATCTCTAAAATGGTGCGAAATGGGAAAGCTATGCTTAAAAAGTTAGACGATGCAGGTGTAGAGCTTATCCCTCCTTGTAGACTTGTCTTTACATTGCTCAAGCATAAAAGGTACTTATTGGCGAAAAATAAAAGCTAAGAGTTATCTTTTTGGAGATATCATTGATAAGTGAAAATATCTACCATTTACGTTAATTGAAAAATTTGATTCCCCCTATTTCTAAAATTGAATTATTTAAATCTTAAACATAATGAAAAAAGCAATATTAACACTATTTTTATTACTCAGCTTACAAAGCTTCTCACAAAAAACTATGATAACACAAAATCCAAACATCACTGCCAACAATCTTGTAGAAGAGATTGCAAAACAAGTTAGTCATTATAATTATGAACCTATCTACCAAGTATATTTTAAGTTTGGTTATTGTTACATTGAATTGTATATAAATGATATCTTAGCCTATAAAAACTATGGAGAAGGAGGAGGGTCTAGTAGTTTTACAATAAATCCATATCTTTTGAATTTTTCAAATCAAACGATAAAACTAAGGATGTATGCTAGAGAAGAATTTGGAGAATTTTTGAACAATTCAGCTGTTAAATTAGAAATAGGTAGCTATGACAACCAAAATGAATTCGCAATAGAAAAACGACAAAGTAATTTATTCATATATCAGACTCCAGAGGATGAGAATGGTTTTTTCAAATATGCTGGTAAAGAATATTTTGAGCAAACAGTAACCTTTACGCTCCCCGAAGTGCCTTATAAAATAGAAGGTTGGAAAGATAGTCAAGATTTGAGAAATTTTGACAAGAAGCTCTTGGAACAAAAAGTGTTACAAGCTTATCAAATGATTCAAAAATCATTTAAAGAGCGAGATTTAGATAAAATAGCTCAATTCTCATATAATAAAATGAAAGACCAAGCCATTGCCCAATATTTTGATGAAGAAGAAGTGCAAGAGGGGTGGGAGGAACATATTTCTATTGCAGGAGCAGACAATTTAGAGTTCTATCCATTGGAAAATTATGAGTTAGTTTTTTATGGAGAGGGTAGATTAGTAGGCTTAAAAAGCAAAAAGAAAGATAGTTTTCAAGGAGCTTCTGCATTAATGTGTAAGTTTAAAAGAAAAGGAAAATGGATAGAGGCTAAATTAGATTATCTTTTACATATCCCAAAAGGTAAAACTGAATTTGAAATTTATTAAATAATTCAACTTGCTAGTTATTTAAAATAATCAATAACTAGCAAGTTGAAGTATATAAATAAAAAAATCACCATACGATTGTATGGTGATTAGTATTAAGGAGGGTTTTATATTATAATAACTTGTGAGCGATGAGATACTCAGCTATTTGAATGGTATTGGTAGCGGCACCTTTACGGAGGTTATCGGCTACAATCCATAGATTGAGGGTATTGGGTTGAGATTCATCGCGGCGGATACGTCCTACAAAGACATCATCTTTGCCGTGAGCATAAAGAGGCATAGGATAGGTATTGGTATCTATATTGTCTTGTAGTTTGATACCAGGAGATTTAGCAAATAGATCGCGAACGTCATTGAGGTCGAAGTCGTTTTTTAGTTCTACATTTACGGCTTCGCTATGGCCACCTACAACAGGGATACGAACCGCAGTAGCGGTTACAGCGATAGTATCGTCGCGTAATATTTTTTTTGTTTCGCGCACTAATTTCATTTCTTCTTTGGTGTATCCATTTTCTTCGAATACATCGCAATGAGGGATAGCGTTACGGTGAATTTGGTAGTGATAAGCCATTTCACCTTTTTCGCCTTTGTATTCATTTTCGAGTTGGCGAACAGCTTTCACACCTGTACCAGTGATAGATTGATAGGTAGAAACAACAACACGTTTTATGCCATATTTTTTTTGTAGAGGGGCTAAAGCTACTAACATTTGTATAGTAGAACAGTTGGGATTGGCTATAATCTTATCGTCTTTGGTGAGAACATCAGCATTGATTTCAGGGATGACTAACTTTTTGGTGGGGTCCATACGCCAAGCAGAGGAGTTATCGACAACGGTAGTTCCTACTTGGGCGAATTTTGGAGCCCATTCTTTAGATACGGTAGCGCCTGCAGAAAAGAGGGCTACATCGGGTTTAAGGGATACAGCTTGTTGTAGACCAACGACGGTGTATTCAGTACCTTTAAAGGTAATTTTTTTTCCGATAGATTTTTCAGAAGCTACTGGAATAAGTTCTGTTACAGGGAAGTTGTGTTCAGCGAGAACTTCTAACATTACGTTACCAACCATTCCGGTAACGCCTACTACTGCTACTTTCATATGTTTTAGTGTTTTTGTTATTATTTAGATTCTTATTTTTCTAGGGCTTGTTTAAAATCGGCAATAAGGTCATCAGCATCTTCAATACCTACAGCTACTCGTATAAGAGTACGAGTTACTCCGCGAGCTACTTTTTCTTCTTCGGGGAATTCAGTATGAGTAAGTGAGCTAGGGTGTGTTACTAAGGTTTCTACACCTCCGAGGCTTACCGCAAAGAGAGCTACTTTAAGGCTTTCGAAAAAGGTTTTTGCTTTGGCTTCACTTTTTACAGTAAAAGAGAAGACAGAACCACCTCCTGAAGCTTGTTGTTCTTGAATATATTTGCCTTTATTATCAGCTTCAGTAGGGTAATACACTTTTTCTACTTCGGGGTGTGTTTTTAGGAAGGCAAGGAGTTTCAGTGTGTTTTCTTGAGCTTTTTCTACGCGTAATTTTAGAGTTTTCATACTACGCAATAGCAACCAGCTATCGAAAGGGGAGACTAATGCCCCGAGAGCTATTTGGGCAAATCGGATTTTTTCGGCAAGTTCTTCACTATTTACTACAGCTGCTCCTGCAATAAGGTCGTTATGGCCTCCTAAAAACTTGGTAGCGCTGTGTAGTACAATATCAGCACCTAATTCTAATGGGCGTTGTAATACAGGAGATAGGAAGGTATTATCTACGATAGTTAATAAGTTATGTTTTTTAGCGATTGCTACTACTCCTGCAATATCAGTTACATCGAGGAGGGGGTTTGAGGGGCTTTCGATAAAGATAGCTTTAGTATTGGGGCGTACAGCGGTTTCAATCTTACCTAAATCGGTAGTGTCTACAAAGGTAGATTCGAAGCCGAATTTATTAAAAATATCGTGCATAATACGGTAAGTACCTCCATAGATATCAAGTCCGAAGATGAAGTGATCTCCAGAGGAGAACATAGTAAATATAGAAGAGGTAGCGGCCATTCCTGATGAAAAGCCAAAGCCATATTTGCCACTTTCTAATTTGGCAATGAGTTTTTCGAAGTCATTACGAGTAGGGCTTGATACTCGTCCATATTCGAACTCTTGTTCTACGCCAAACTCCTTAATAGGGAAAGTAGAAGCTAAATTAATAGTGCTTCCCCAGTTTTCATTTTTATCATTATTGCGTATGCCGTGAATTGCTTTTGTTTCAAACTTCATATAAATATACTTTTAGTGCGACAAAAGTAGTATAATTTTTGTTATTTACCAAAGTGAATTATAAAAATTTTTTATGTTATCACTAAAAAGCAATATATTTTTCTGCTAAAAGGAAAAATTGCAGAAATTATGTTGTTTGAGGTAGGTGTAGGGTAGCTATACTTTAGGTATATCTCAAGTATGGGGTAGGGGGAGAGAAAAAATCTATTAGTTAAGAGTTTTTAATTTTCTGTACGAGCTCCAATTCGTCTAAAGAAACAGAGGTAGTAAACGCTCCGTAATTTACTAAGGCTTTGCCTTTTTCAATTTTATCGATACTTCCCACGCTCCGGCCGTCTTTAATGCGCACACGGTCGCCTACAGAAAGGGCGCGTTGTAGCTTTTCTTTTTCGGCGCGTTCTTGGGCAATGCGTTCTTTCTTCTCTTCTTTGCGTTGCTGACGGATAGCCTCCATTTGTTTATGAACTTCTTCGGTAGTAGTTTTTTTGTCCTCTTTTTGCTTGGTGCGTTCCTCTTTGCTCATTTGTTTGCGCTTGGCGTTTTCCATTTCAATGAGTTTAAGAAATTCGGATATCAAAGGGCGACGCTTACCATCGTAGAAATAACGTTCGGCTATCTGGTCTACCTTACTACCTAAGGTAATCATACGTTGGCTTTGGTCATAGAGTTCTTGATAATTTATGAGCTTGCTTTTTACTTTATCATTGAGTTCCTCCAAACGTTTGGCTTCTTCGCGGGCTTTGGTTTCCTCATCTTTCAGAGTTTCGGCAGTTTTTTCCATTTTGGAGCGTTCTTTCTGCAATTTGGCGATAGTGGCATCAAAACGCACTTTTCCTTTCTCTATTTTTTTCTTAGCCCGATTGATAAGGCTAAACGGAATGCCGTTTTTCTGCGCTACTTCAAAAGTGAAAGAGCTTCCCGCTTCGCCTATTATCAGCTTATAGATGGGCTCTAAGGTTTTATCGTTGAAAAGCATATTGGCATTGCTGGCGTGGGGCAATTCATCTGCTAGCATTTTTAAATTGGTGTAATGGGTGGTAATCACCCCAAAAGCCTTTCGATGGTAGAACTCTTCTAAGAATATTTCAGCCAAAGCACCTCCTAATTCGGGGTCGCTACCTGTACCGAACTCATCTATCAAAAACAAGGTGCGGTGGTTGCACTTTTTGAGGAAGTAATTCATATTTTTGAGTCGGTAGCTGTATGTGCTAAGGTGGTTTTCAATAGATTGATTATCGCCGATATCGGTAAGGATGCGTTCAAATAAACACATTTTAGAACGATGATGCACTGGAACGAGCATTCCACTTTGTAGCATTAATTGCAATAAGCCAATGGTTTTAAGCGTAATACTCTTTCCGCCCGCATTAGGTCCTGAGATGACAATAATACGGTTTTCATCATTTAATTCTATGGTTTGAGGGAAGGTAGTAACTCCTTTTTTGGCATTGCTAAGGTACAGCAAAGGGTGATATGCTTCACGGAGGAATAGTTCGCGCTCTTGAGTAATTTCAGGCAAAAGAGCGTTCATTTGGTGAGCGTACTTGGCTTTGGCGCAAATAATATCAACGGCAGTGATGTATCGCTGATAGTCTTTCAGCAGGTCGGCAAACTGACTGATGAAGGCGGTAAGTTCTCTTAATATACGCTGGATTTCCTCTTTTTCGTCATAAAGCAAATTGGAGAGTTCGCGAGAGTAGATTTCGGTTTGTCGCGGTTCTATATACACTATGCTACCCGTTTTTGAGCTTCCCCATACAGTGCCTTGTACTTTTCGGCGGTACATTGCTTTTACTGCCAATACGCGGCGGTTTTCTACTACAGTTTCGCGGATATCATCGAGATAGTCGGCAGTGTTATACTCGGCGAGAGCACGGTTGAAACTCTCGTTGAGTTTTCCTTTCAAGGCACTCAGCTCACGGCGTATATTGCCAAGCGCAGGAGAGGCTTCGTTTTTTATCTCACCATACTTGTCTATCACTTTATCGATAGCGTTCAGCAGTTCGGTAGTATACTCGATACTATCAGCCGTTTCGAAAAGAGTAGGGTATAGTGTTTTGAACTTCTTAAAGAAGAGAATTTGAGTGTTTACCACCTCGCTGATACGATGAATCTTCCTAATACTCGACACTTCTAACAAGGCGTTTTCGATAGATAGGAGTTTAATTTCGGAAGTGATAGGTTCGCAATAGTGTGAAGGGATTGTGTTGTTATTATCAAAAGACGATAGGTATTCATTGGTTTGATTCAGAGCCAATAACAGGCTTTCCTGATTATCGAAAGGCTTGATACGCAAGGCGTATTTTTTACCGAGTTCAGTAAGGCAAAGGTCAGACAAATGAGAGAGAACCATAGGGAACTCTAAGTCTTCAAGTGTTTTTGTATTCATTTAGTTTTTAGGAAATATCTTTTTGTGATATAAAATCATCAGCCCGACTGCTATACATATGGCAGAGTCAGCCACATTGAACACAGGCTCGAAAAAGCGAAAGCGTTCGCCTCCCCAAACAGGTACCCAGCTGGGAAGTGTAGTATCGATAAGAGGAAAGTAGAACATATCCACCACTTTGCCGTGCAAGAGCGTTCCGTAAGGATTTTCGGCAAAAAGGGTAGCGATGTTACCATAACTATGGTCGAAAATTATGCCGTAAAACACTGAATCGATGATATTACCCAGAGCACCTGCTAATATTAAAGAAATGCAAATAATGAGTATCTTAGGTTGTTGCTTTCTCACTGCCGATACCAGCCAATAACCGATACCTACTACGGCAACAATACGAAAGAGCGTCAGTATAAGTTTGCCGTATTTACCTGGTATTTCTTTACCCCAAGCAGCTCCGCTATTCTCAACAAAGGAGATTTTAAACCAACTGAAAACGGTTACGACTTCGTTGAGAATAAAGTGTGTTTTGATGTATATTTTGCTCCATTGGTCGATGATAAGTACCAACAGAATAATAAGGAATGCGTGTTTTAATTTCATAATAAATTGCTAAGCGGATGCAAAGTTACAAACTTTTTTTCAAATGGCAAGTTTTTGGTTTTTCATTTTTTTCTTCATAGAAACCAGTTATTTTAAGGAAAGTATAGGCTTATAAGCTCGTTGGTTACTATTAAAGTTTACGTTTTTAAGAACTATAACGGTGTAATGAAGACAGGAATGAAGATGGATTATTTGCGATATGTTTTAAATAGAGAAATGCAATGTCCTTACCAGAGGTTATCTGGTTGAAAATTAGTGGGAAATAAAATGTTTTGGGGAGGGATTTTCTAAGCTTGCTCCAAGCAGTCTGCAAGCTTGCTATAAGATATATATAAGGTTCTTAAAGGGTGGTGTAAATTAGGAAAGAAGGGAGGAGGAATAATTAAATTTGCTCATTTCAGTTAAATATTGTAGTTTTGCCACTCAGTATAAAAGAAAAATAAAGAAAAAATGAGCGAAATAGATTACAAATTTGTACATAAAGATTTTAAAATCAATGGATTTTCTATTGACAGAGAACGTCTTACCGTTTTGGCAGTAGCCTATGTAAAGGACGGTTTACCTTACCGGAAATCGGTAGGGAGATTTCTCTTGGATTGGTTGGATGACAAGGATTATGTAGAGGCGACCACCTCGGGTTCTACGGGAATTCCTAAGCAAATTCAGCTCAAAAAGCAGCATATGGTCAATTCGGCATTGGCTACAGGAGAATATTTAAAACTTTCGCCTAAAAATAGAGCGCTTTTGTGTTTGCCAGCAGATTTTATAGCGGGAAAAATGATGCTTATTCGCGCTATTGTATTGGGGCTTCATTTAGATATCATACGCCCTTCGTCTATGCCTTTATCACTAACGAGCAAGGATTACGATTTTTGTGCTATGATTCCGCTACAAGCATCAAAATCGCTTATAGACTTGCCACGAGTGAAGAAAGTACTTTTGGGAGGAGCATCGATAGACAGCGATTTGGAAGCTAAGCTACAAGAACTTCCTACACAAGTCTATTCATCTTATGGGATGACAGAGACGATATCGCATATAGCGATGCGCCGAGTGAACCATGCAACTCCACACGAGACGACTTATAAGGCGTTGCCCAATGTATCGTTTACGCAAGATGAGCGTCATTGTTTGGTAATTAATGCGCCACTTATAGCCGATCATCCTGTAATTACTAACGATATGGTAAACCTCATTACACACTATGAATTTGAATGGTTAGGAAGGTTTGACAACATTATCAATTCAGGAGGTTTCAAGGTATTTCCTGAAAGTGTAGAACGCAAAATCAAGAAATATATCAAAGGAGATTACTTTATCACGAAGGAGCCAGATGAGGAATTAGGACAACGGGCGGTGCTTTATGTGCAAGGGGATGAGAAAGATTATCCTACTTTGGCACACGATATTTATATGGATAAAGATATGCTTAAATATGAAGTGCCACGCCAGATTTACTACGTTCCTGAGTTTGTGTATACAGATAATCAGAAGCTCAGAAGGGATGAGACCGTGAAGAAGTACAAGAAATAAGGACGTAGGTATTTATGAAATTAAAAAAGTTTATCCCTTATATATTGCCTTATAAAAAGCAGGCGATATTGAATATTTTTTTCAATATACTCTACTCACTTTTCAGTGCGCTCTCGTTTGTAGCGCTTATACCGATGCTTGATGTGCTTTTTGGGAAGGCACAGAGGGTGAGTGAAGCGCCGGTGTATTCAGGGAATTTATTAGACTTAGGCAGTTATAGTAAAGCATACCTGAATTACAAGGTAGGGGAATTGGCAGGAGAAGATACTATTTGGGCGTTAGCGCTTGTAATAGTTTTGGTAATTTCGCTTTTCTTGCTAAAAAATATGTTCAGCTATTTAGCTTCATTTTTTATTACCTATTTGCGCAATGGAGTATTGCGAGATTTGCGTGATAGTCTTTACAAAAAGATAGTACATCAGCCGATAGCATTCTTTTCGGAGCAGCGCAAAGGCGATATGATATCGCGTATGGTAGGGGATGTGAACGAGGTACAATATTCGCTACTTGCAGGATTGGAAGCCTTTGTGAGAGAGCCACTTACTATTATATTTTCTATTTTGGTAATGTTGGGAATCAGTGTGAAGTTGACTATATTTACCTTTGTATTTATTCCTATTGCAGCGGCAGTTATTTCTAAGATAGGCAAATCGTTGAAGAGAGATTCGGCTCAAGTGCAACAAGAACAAGGGAAGTTTGTATCGCTTATAGAAGAAACGATAGGAGGATTGAGAGTTATCAAAGCTTTTAATGCAGAGGCGATATTCTTTAATAAGTTTAGCGATTCGAGTCAGCGTTTTACCAAGATGAGCAACAAGGTGATGAATCGCCAGAACTTAGGTTCGCCCATGAGCGAGTTTCTCGGGATTTTGATGATTGCAGTGCTATTGTGGTTTGGAGGTTCGCTGGTATTGGTAGATAAGACATTGGAAGGCACGCAGTTTATAGCATTTATGGGATTGGCTTACAATATACTAACTCCTGCGAAAGCCATTAGTAAAGCCTCTTATGATATGCGTAAGGGGAATGCAGCGGCAGAGCGTGTACTTGAAATATTGGACTATGAGAACCCTATAAAAGAGAAAGAAAATGCGGTAGCTGTAGAAGACTTTAAGGAATCAGTGCGCTTTGAAGATGTTACATTTGCATATGCAGAGCACCCTGTACTCAGTCATTTTTCGCTAGAAATAGCCAAAGGGAAGACCGTAGCCTTGGTAGGGCAATCGGGTAGTGGAAAGAGTACTGTAGCTAACCTTATCACTCGTTTTTACGATGTGAATGAAGGAGCAGTGAGCATTGATGGGGTGAATGTAAAAGATATGCAAACCGCATCTTTGCGAGGGCTTATAGGGGTGGTATCGCAGGATTCTATATTGTTCAATGACACTATAAAGAACAACCTGCTGATAGGCAAGCCCGATGCTACAGAGGAAGAGTTAATCACGGCCACTAAGATAGCCAATGCATATGAATTTATAAATGACTTGCCCAACGGATTTGATACAAATATAGGAGACGGAGGAAGCAAGCTAAGTGGGGGGCAAAAACAACGATTGAGTATTGCTCGGGCAGTATTGAAAAACCCGCCAATAATGCTACTTGACGAGGCGACTTCGGCACTTGACACAGAGAGTGAACGCCTGGTGCAGAGTGCTTTGGAAAATATGATGAAACACCGTACTTCGGTAGTAATAGCGCACCGTCTATCAACAATACAGAATGCAGACCTTATCGTAGTGATGCAAAAAGGGCAAATAGTAGAGCAAGGCACACATAGTGAGCTGATACAAAAGAACGGCATGTATAAGAAATTGGTAGAAATGCAGTCATTTGAATAATAAGAGGTATGAGACAGACTATTTTAGGGGCGATAGCGGGAGATGTGATAGGTTCGGTATATGAGTTTAACAACACGCGGACTACAGATTTTCCGTTATTTAAAAAAGAGACCACTTTTACAGATGACACTGTAATGACTATAGCTATAGCAGATGCGATACTTCACGATAAAGATTTTGCAGAGACTATATTGGATTATGGCAAGCGTTATTCTAACAGAGGTTACGGTTCGAGGTTTTTTGCTTGGTTGGCACACGATAAGCCAGCGCCCCCTTACAACAGTTGGGGGAATGGTTCGGCAATGCGAGTGAGTGCGGTAGGTTTTGCCTATAATGATTTGGAGACAGTGCTAGATAAAGCAGCGCAAACAGCAGCAATAACGCACAATCATCCCGAAGGAATAAAAGGAGCGCAAGCTACAGCAGCAGCTATTTATCTGGCGCGCACAGGCAAGAGTAAAGCAGTGATAAAGGCTTATATAACAGAAATGTTTGGTTATGATTTAGACTTTACGCTTGATGAGATACGGCCTACATTTCCGTTTGATGAGAGCTGTGAAGGCACAGTACCCCAATCGATAGTTGCGTTTTTAGAGAGTAGAGATTACGAAAGTGCTATACGATTGGCAATTTCATTGGGAGGAGATAGCGATACGATAGCTTGTATTACAGGAGGTATAGCGGTAGCTTATTATAAAGAAATGCCCCAAGAGATTGTAGACAAGATGCGCTGGGAATATTTGCCAGATCCTTTTGTAACCATTATTGATGAGTTTGACTTGGTATTTAATGCTTGATAAAAAATGTAAAGAAAGGAATTCTATTTTTCGGAAGAGAAATAGAATTTTTTTGTATTAGAAGGGAATAGCAGAGGTGTAGGGGAGAGAGGAGGAGGAAAAAAATGTTTTGAGGTGTCAAAGTAATCTCATATATTTGCACTCTGAAAATTAATGTGTTATGGAATTATTTAAGGGACAAAGCCTCTTAGAGTTTACTGAACGCTTTAAAACAGACTTAGATTGCGAAGAATATCTAGCTTCTTTAAAATGGGAAGATGGAATATTTACAGCCTCTAAAACACATAATTCAAAAGAATATACAGTAACACAAATAAGACGTAATAAAAAAGAGGTGATAAAAGAGATAAAAAAATGAAAAAAAAACAATATATGAAATTATTACTTATTAGTTTATTTTTAATAGGGACAGTGAGTTCTTGTGAAAATGTTGTTAATAATAACACTGAAAAAGATCTACAAAATGAATCATTAAGTATCGAATCTGATACCAAATCTGATACCATATCTAATGCACAAGAACATTGTGATTTTGAAGATTTTATTAAGGAAGAGATTGGCTATTTAAATGGCGGTTTTGGTAGCAAAGGAAGACTTGATTTAGGGAACATTGATATAAGTTCAATGCTCTCTAAACCATCTTTTCCTTATGGGGTTATTCCTTATATTGGGTTTATTGATATAAAGATTAAAAGAAGATTAGAGATTAATTTTCTAAAAATAGAAAAATCAACAACAAATGATAGTCTTTATATAGCAAAAGGGAAAACAAAAGTTGGTAAAAATGTAAGATTGTTTGAAGGAGATATAAAAATCAAACATGTATATTTTTTTGCAGAGCATTCTAGAGGAACAGACGATGATATGGTGGGGAAAATAAAATCACAAGGAATTATTATTGCTGATTATTACTTTAGAGAAGATAAGAAATTATCAGCTACTGGTGTTTTTGAAGGAAAGGTTTTATTAAGATGGTATGTTAATAATAAAGGAGTGTTTTTATATGATGATATTGATGAATATTCAGATGACTATAGAAATAACCAATTTGTAGGGACTTGGACAAGTTATAAGACAGGAGTTAAAAAAGTAGCTAATTGGGGCATTTGTCGCATCCCTTGCTCAGGAGACTTAGATTGGGGTGCAGCTGAATTTTCTCCTGCTCCTGAATATAGAAAATATGGCTGGGAAGACTATTAACCTTAAATAAAAAACCTTACCTTTGCAAAACTTTAGGTAAGAGGTAAGAGGTAAGAGGTAAGAAATGTAGTGCTTTTTTAGGTAAGAGATAAGAGGTAAGAGGTAAGAAATGTAGTGCGATTTTAGGTAGAAAAAGGATTACATAAATTAATATATAAAATTATAAATCAATAATAAATCAATAATAAATCAATAATAAATCAATAATAAATCAATAATAAAT
>CAUQUO010000068.1:0-12780 GCA_963521335.1 uncultured Capnocytophaga sp. | reverse complement strand
AATAAAAAGTTTAATCAAAAATTACTACTTAAAATTGCAATTATTAGTGGAACTTACATCATTTTATTTGCTATAACAGCAACTTATTAGGTAGGAAATAGGTGTTATTCTCTGTCTTTTCTATCTTATTTTCTAAGAATAGCTTTTCAAGTTGATTCACTTTATCAATGAGTTTGTGATAGAAAGTATCAAAACCTTGCTTCTGTGCTTTTTTAGTATTCACTTCGTTGCTATTGTAGCTATTAAATTCCTTTGTGTCATTTATAAAGATACTTGTCTTGCGCGAAAAGAGTTCCGATAAAGGAGCCCTTCGGCGAATCACCTTACGATTGTAAATACGATTGATATTGCGTATTTGCTGCATATAAAGTCGTTTGAGTAGCTTTTTGTTTGTACTATTAAGCTCGTTAAAATCAGGTAGCAAACTTCTGTAATTGTCAATAAGGTCGGTGATTTCCTCTTTGGTAAGTTCTAAACCTGCGTCTAAATAAAGGTTTTTATCTGTCTGAAAGCGATCAAAGAATATCTCATTGATATTGTCTTTCTTAATCTGAGAGAGTTTAGTTCTATCTCCCTTTAAAAAGCATTTAGCAGCTACTGAGGGTTCAGAGTAAATCACTCCTAAGTTATTTTTGTAATTCTCCAATGAACTGATAAGTTTCTCTTGGGTGAGTTTGCTATGTACTAAAATAGAATCCATAGCGGTATTTAGTGCCGCTGGTGTCAATCGCTGGTAGAGTTGAGGGAAGATGAGCCCACCGTTAAACAAGCTGTTTTTAGGGGCATCGTACACATAGATATTCATCTGCTCATCTGCAATGTTTTTGAGGCTATTATCCTCTGTTATCAGTTGGTTATCTACTATATAGTTCTCTAAATGTGCAGTGCGATATTTACTAATCTTAGAGAGAATTTCTTTGGCATATAACAAAAAGTTTTGAGAAGCACCATCAGGATTGTTTTCCAACTGAGCAAATAAAACAATAGCTGAGTTTTGCGCTATCTTAGAGAGTAGAGGATTTTGTCCGCTTATCTTATGTAGCTCATTGGAGCCCACAATAATATAAAAGTTACTTTCAAAACTATTGGGACCGTAGTTAGGTAAGGTCTTTAATAGTGCTGCTGCAAGGTCTGTTTCTGACTGTGTAGTAGTGCCACTAATAGTTTTTGTAGGGTTTTCAATAAAGTAAAGCCACTCTTCAAAAGAAGTGGTTTTAAGCAGACTATAAGAGGTATTCTTCCCTATGCAAACCGCAGAGAAGGTAGGAGTTATATCCTTCATTTCTGAGAGAGAAAGCCAAGTGTTTTGTAGGGCGTTGAGCAGTGGTTTTACGCGCTGTACATCTTCTGCATCAAAGAAAAAATGAAAGTTTATTTTTTTTCTTTCTTTATCCATTCGTGCAATTTCAGTAATAGGAAGATAATCTCCCTTTACATTGATGAGTTTACCCTTGGTGTGATCCCATACGTAGAAAGGCACACTTAGGGGATTCGTTTTCTGATGCCCTATAAGGCTGTTGGAAGTGTTATATACGAAATTTGACCGCACTGTTTGCTTTCCCAAAGAAAGGGAATCACACTCATCCGATGAGATGGTATGCTGATAGTTATTGGCAAGTTTGTATACTTTTCCTTGCCCTACAGGGCTAATAGCCTTTGCAGAGACCCAGCCTATCAGTTGAGAGATCGTATCTCTTACTACAGGTTTATTGGAGATAAGTACCGCTTCCTTGTTTTGACTGTATTTAAAGGCGTATATTGTTTCATTTATTTTGATTTTCTGTTTACTCTTGCCCTTTAGGGTAGGGTCTTTAAAGAGCAATAACGAATCATTTGCAAAATAGAGTTGCTTTTCAAGTAATCCCTCTGGGGTACTGACCCCCACTTTGTATTTAATGGGCTTGTTATTGCTAAAATCCGTAAAAGCAGAGTGGTGTAATAAGAGTTGCTGCACTGGTATCCAACCGATATATTCCACAGATTTAGCATCCCTAAAATGGCGTTTGCGACCCATAAGAGGCGAGAAGAAGCCTTTGGGTTTACCTACCTTTGAAGAATCTGCCTTGACAAGCTCAAAGCAGCCATTTTTACGACCAATGACAAAGTAAGGCGTGAGTAGTTTTTGACTGCTGAGCTTCTTTTGAAAATAAGCATTGGTATACGCCTTATTATCATTCCTATCAGAGTAGACTACAAAAACATCTTTGTCTTTTTTCCACCGTCTCTCAGGGGCTACGTAATTGAAATTATAAGCTCCCGTCTTTTCTATCTTTTGGTATTTAGCAATTTGAGAAAAAGCCTCTGATGTAATCAAAAAAGCACCTATTAAAATCAGAAGGTATGTAGTTTTATTGTAACGCATTATTCTACTCCGTTTTGTGATACATTAATCCGCTTTACACAGTTGAAAGTGTCTATTTCCACTTTGGTGATATTTACTTTCTGTTTTTTCTTAGCTTCAAGGTAGTGCAATCCTTGACAATAACTATACAGGTCGTTGTACTTATTCTGATTGATAACCACAACTACTTCATTGAGATTATGACAGATATAGCGTTGTTTAATGTAATTGAGCTGTTTATAAAAGTTATTTCTGTCGCCCACCTCTGTATTGGCAATGCTTTGTAGGCGTTTCTTTATATCATCTTCTGCCAAAGCCAATGAATCAACCGTGATAAGGTCGTCTACTTTTTCAAATTGGGGTAAAATTTCTATTTCGTGAAAGATAGGAAAGGCGGTGGTGTTAGTGGAGAGTTTTACTTTATAGATACCTGGCTCAGAGTAAGCATATATGGTTTGCTGCTCGTAGGCGTCTACCGTGCCTGATTCTCCAAACTCCCAATACCAAATCTTAGCACCAGGTCCTTCAGCGTAGAAAACGAGTTCTTCCCCCACATAACCAATATCAGGACCTAAAAGACGAGGAATAGAGTCCAAAGCCTGTTTTTGCTCGGTAGGGATAACCTTGATATACTTAGAGACTTTACTATTTTTGCCAACCTCTAAAGTGATGAGGTATTTGCCCGCAGATTTATAATCGTATTTTACACTATTTTTACCCTTTGCCATATCACCGTTGCCAAACTTCCAGACAATCTGATGATCTTTTACCATAGTGCTGTCGCTTATGGTAAACTCTAAAGGTTCTCCTACTTCATAGTGATTGTTGTTATTGGAGTCAAAGATATAGAAATCCAAATTCTCAGATTTGGAGGAAGGAGTAAAGAAAACATACCCTAAAATGAGTAAAATCAATAATAGGGAACCTCCAATGATAATAGTGGTCTTTTGATTCATCGTATTTATATGTTAAATATTGGCTTTACACTCATCTAAGTTGCTTTTGAGTTTTTTGTTATTTGTCTGAATTTTATTGAACGACTCTCGCGCTTCAAAATAAATTCTCAGTACCCTTGCAGATTGCAAGCCAAAGATATACTTTGCATCTTTATTTTCCTTGTAAATATCTTCAAGGGATTGTATTTCTCTTTTTATCTCCTCTAAACGCTGTTGCTGATTAACCTCAAAATCAATTCCTTTAATAGTATCGCAAAGTATACGCACCTTGTGAGTGTATTCTTTCTGCTCTTTGAGGATTTTCTCTGAGTTTTGAATCTCCTTCATTACCTCATTGCCTTCAATAAAAGGAATAGGTCGTATGAGTTTGACTAACACCAAAAGTAGGAGTGAAGCCAAGAGTACGAATATCATTGCAAAGCGTATTTTCTTCCAAAATGTTTCATTCATAGTTATTATTTTCCTGTTGCTTTGTTATTACTACTTCTCTGACGGCTCAGGTCTTGATAAATCTGCTTGCATTTCTCTAACTGCTCTATATAGTAAGACCTTTTGTTGTCCTCTATTTCATAGAGATCCATTACAGTTTGTATTTCTCTCACTTGAGAGAGCAGTTGGCTATAGATGGTATAGTGTTCATTTCCTACCTTAGTGGTGTCAATATCTTTTTCCAATTCCTCTCGTGCCTCTGAGATGATCTTTTGTAGCTGCTTGTGCTCACCAGCATTACGTTTTTTACTGCGCAAAGCAAAGAGTTTTTTGTTTAAGTCATCCAACATAAAATTAAGCTCTGCTTGCTGTTTGAAAACTTGTTCATACTTATTCCTCTTTTCCTCTAACAAGTTAATTCCCTCCTCAGCTATGGATATGGTAATGTAACAGCACAGAAAGAACATCACTATCAGCATAGTGAACGAAATAGAGAAATCTCTAATATTTTTAGCTCTTACCTCTTGAGATACTGATTTCATAGAATAAACTGTTGTGCCTTAAGATTAAAAAATCGAGTACAAAAATAGAAAATAATTTCTAAATAGCACTGATTTTGTTGTAAGTTTTTTTTGTCTTAATTCAATTAGAATGCTATTTATCAATATATTAATCAAACATAGACCATATAGAACTATTTTTACCTTTTTCCTTTTGAGTAGGTAATTCTTGGCTCACTACAATATTGTCTCTTCTTTGCCCAATGTATTCTAAACCACTCATCTTTTCAAACAGTTTATGTATCATTGAGATGAATAGTTGGAGTGTGTTTAAAGTGGGAGCTATATTCATATGATTATAGTGCAGATTAATAACATTCTCTATAGTAGCTGTAAACTCAGAGGGTTTTACATCTATCCATTCGTAGTAATACTGCAATAGTTCTTCTTGTGCTCTATCTTCCATAAGGTTTATAGAAATAGAGAGTTGATGTGCCCAATGCGTTATTCGCTCTACAAGAGCAATTGGAGGATATTCAGAGGCTATATTGTTAAAGAAGAAGCTATTTTGAGTGTAAAAATCATTGCTATTTTGGCATAATAAACAAGTGTTTGTCCCTAAGTGATTGGTGCGTTCATTACCCTTGTTCTTCTTTATAATTCCAATAGCATTTTTGTTAATATCACCAATAGTCTTACAGAGATCCGCCCTGAATTTTTCAGTCTCAGTATGATAAGCTACTTTTTTCACTGCTGGTATGTAAGTCTTATTTTCTGCTAAAATCTTTTCCTTAAGGTGTATTTCCCCTACCACTAAAAAATAGTTATCAAGAAAACTCGTATTTATTTGCTGATAAGGAATGATTTCTAATTTTATTTTTGGTAGAATATAAGGGTGATGTAAGGGTACTTCTTCAGGATTCGGGACTCCTACAGGTATCCCCTCATAAGGATTAACAGAGAGAATGATAAAAAAACCTTCTGTGTTAGCGTCTACATCGGCAAGATTTACAATAGCAAAAGGGCGCTGTTCGGCTCCATAGAGTTCATCGTAAAACAAAATACGATAACCCAATTTAGTAATAAGATGGCACGATTTGAGTGTTACTCTCAGTGTATTAGATTCGTTTGAAAATTCTAAATCCAAATTGCCATTATTGGTATCAATAGGCTCTAATAAGCCGTACTCAAAACTATTCTGATTGGTAGCGTTGTAATCTTTTATAAGTTCAATGGTATGGAAATAATCATCACAAAAATCTTTTTGAGTGATTTTCATCCCATCTTCCCAATTCACTGGCAAATACTGTATTTTCTTCATTTTTATTATATTTTTTATGTATTAAATACCTTTTTCTAATTTCACCCTACGGATATAAATTATCTGTCGGTTCTTAATCCTATTGTCATAAGCCTCATTCTCTGGATCTAAAAACCTTACAAAAAGTGGTATAGTAAACCACTTAGGAGTGTAAAATACCCAGCCAATATCCTCGTCTTCATCTTTGGTGAGTATAGGACTTTCTGGAAAGCGTACATTCTGGTCTTCAATAAAACGATCAAACCATTTTCCTATCGGAACTTCCATAGGTAACTTTACAACATAAGAAGAATAATTCTCAGCATCAGGGGTTTTCTTGATGCGAACAGTAACTTGTATAAGGTTAAAGGTATCTACACGCTCCCAATAAGAACTATCCGTAGCATCAGACTTAACCACCCAAGGAGTACGAAAAACAGGAGCAAATTTTAGATAGTAATCCCTTGCTATTACGTATAGCAAAGGCATTACAAACCACAGGACAATAAACATTGCAGTGCTTGCATAAGGAAGCGTGCTTAACAAGTTAAAGAAGAGGTAATAGGCCCAACCTGAGACTAACATTGCAATACACAGCACTAAAAAGAAAATTGCCTTATCTTGTAAATCATCTTCAAAACCCAGTGTTTTAGCGTAATAACTGCTCTTTACATAGTACACCAAACCTATTCCTAAGATGAGGTAGGAGATGATACTAAGTACCAAACCACCCCACACAAACTCATTTTTGAGCAGTGCAAAAAGTGAAGGTAGCGTTAAGATAAGCACCACAATAAGCACAAAGATGATGACTTTTTTAACCTGTATCTTCTTTTTTATACCTGCTAATTTATTAACCACAAAAAGCATTACCACTGCCAAGAGCGGTACAAGTAAGTATTTTACAAAAAATGAAATTAACGCTTCCATATCTTCTTAATTTTCTTATCTCTATTTACAAAATCACAGAAAAGTATCCAACCCCAAATGTCCTTTTCCTATTACTAAATCTATCTTTTGTTGTTTCTCATAAGAGAAAATAACTTCTCTTGCTGCCAATAGCAAAAAACTGAGTATTTTTCTGATATTGTCTGTATGCTGAGTATATAGTTCATAATCTATTGCTTTACTTAAAAATAAGGTTATTTTTACATCTTCTATTTCACTCTCCATACTACCATCTAAACCGAAATTCACGCCTATACGCGCCTCACCTAATGGGATAAAAGGCAGTTTTTCGAACTTTTTAGGTATGTAACAGAGTTTTAGAGGTAGTTCTAATACAAGCTCTAACAGACGCTCAATAACAGGGAGATTTTCTTTGAGTTGCTCACTATGGCATAGCTCCAAAAATAGTATCTCTAACTTCTTTTTAGGAATGGTAAGCCCTACATTTAACAACTGTTTAGCAATATTTAAAAAATTCTCTTTGGCTTTATCATCAGTAAGCAGGTTTAAATGTCTGCTGAAAATATGTGCGCGTTCTTTAAACAGCTGTGTATCAAAAGCAGAAAAGAAATACAGATTGTTTTTCTCCCGTTTGCGATTCTTGCGTACCGCCTCTACAATCTCTCTATTGCTCATTGAAGGGCGGCTGACTACCAAAGGATGAAAGAGTGCTTCTGGCAACTGGTGGTACATACTGTTCCTGCTGAGGTGTAAGACCAAAAATTCCCTATATCCCAATCGGGTAGCTTGGTAATCAGTAGAGATATTAAGCACATCCTTCGAGTGTACACGAGCGTTCATACCGTGTAGCTTTAGTTTGAGTAGGGTGTCAAGCTCCTCTCCTAAGATGAATTTAAGCTCATCATAGAATACCTCTGCGATAAAATCAGCAGCTTCACTTTGCTTTAGTTCTGATATGTTGTACTTGTCTTCTAACATTCTTTAAAAAAGCCCTTATTCAATACTCCATATAAGCTGGTTATCTTTGTAATGTACCTTTAAGGTTTCCCCTTCTTTTACCTGTTGCGCCACGATAAACTTGGAGATCGCTTTTTTGAGGTAATTCCTGATAATCCCTGCAATGGGGCGTGCGCCATATTTTTGTGAATAGCCCTTGTTAGAAAGATAGTGCAATGCTTCTTCTGTAAGGGATAAGGATATGTTCTTTTGCTGTAATAATTGCTGTTGTAATTTTGAGAGGTGCAATAAGAAAATATCCTGAGCTACTGCTTCTGTAATAGGTGAAAAAGGCACTACCTCTGTAAGGCGTCCTAAAAACTCAGGTCTGAAATACTCACTCATCACCTCAATAAGCTCATTAGAGGTAGGCGTATGCCCCTTGCTAATTTCTTCTGCTATCCAGCTGCTGGCAATGTTTGAGGTAAAGATAATAATTGCATTAGAGAAATCACCACTGCGCCCTAACTTATCGTGAATAGTCCCCTCATCCATTATCTGCAAAAAGACGTCGTACACAGAGCTGTGGGCTTTCTCTATCTCATCAAAAAGCACTACTGAATAAGGTTTCTGTCGTATTTTAGTTACAAGCATACCGCCCTCTTCATAACCTACGTAACCTGGTGGTGCTCCATAGAGCAAAGCTGCTGAATGTTCTTCCTTGAACTCAGACATATCAAAGCGTATCATCGCATTTTCATCGTCAAAGAGCAGCTCTGCCAGCGATTTGGTAAGCTCTGTCTTTCCTGTCCCTGTAGGACCTAAGAAGAAAAACGAGCCAATAGGTTGCTTGGGATTGCTCAGTCCACTACGCGATTCTATAATGGCATCGGCAAGGGTTTGTATAGCCCTATTTTGACCTTTTACTCGTTCTTGCAAACGGTTTTCTATGTTGAGCAAACGATCCTTTTCATCGGCTTGTATCTTACCGATGGGAATACCTGTAATCACCGCAATGATAGCTTCTATCTCAGTAGGCTCTATACAAGTGATCTTATGAGCTGATAGTGCATCAAGTTCTACAAGAAGGGCTTCCATTTTAGCAATACCCTCCTCATAAGGAGTTTCCTCAGTAAGTGCATAGCTGCCGATAAGCCTGCTGCTGATAATAGTACTTAACTTGCTTAAAAGGGTATTTTGCCAGAGTTGCAGTTTTGAAAAGTCTTTTTCTTCACTGGTTTTAAGTTTTTCTAATTCCTTTTTAAAAACTGTTATTGTTGTAGAGGTATTGGCATTGCTCATCTTCACGGCTGCCAAGGTGCGATCGATAAGGTCAATAGCCCCATAAGGGAGCTTACTCTCTTTAAAATAACGCCGTGATAGGTGAATTGCCTCAGCAAGTGTAGCCTGAGAAATCTCAATCTGATAGGCTCTCTGAAAGTGTTCTTGGTGTCGCTCTAAGCATTTGAGCAGGTGAAAATGGTCTAATTCCTCTAATTGTAGTACCTCTAACTTAGTATGGATAGGGTGTTTTTCTAAATACTTGTGGTAAGCATCTGAAGAAATACACATTATCAGGTTGGTAGCTCCTTCACTAAGCTGGGAGTTAAGCACATTGATCATCAAATTGGATTTACCTGTGGCATTCTCTAATAGCACTTGCAGATCATCAATAACTAAGATAGATGTATTTTGCAGTTTGTTTAGTTTTTCAAAGAGTTCAACCGTTTTCTTAGAGAGTTCATTCTCAGAGGTGCTGCCTGATAGCAATTTGGACACATTTAGCCCAAAAACTAAGGTATTTTGCAGTTGGTGATCTCTGTTTTCACTCAGTTCTTTTACAAAGGCTTTTACAATAGCTGTTTTACCTATACCTGAATCACCCACCAATAAAGTGGCTTTGTTCTGGGTACGCTCTAAGTTCTCCAAGATATTTCGTACTTCTTCTTCACGACCTATCACAAGACTGCCCTCTGTGATAATCTTATCGGTTTTAAGGTTTACAGCAAAAGCAAATCCAGAGGTCATTTCCTCTATCGCCTGGCTATCGGATGCGCTTAGCTCAAAGGAGGAGGTACTAAACTGATTTAAAAACTCTTTTTCTTCTACGCCCAATAGCTCTATTTGTGTAGCAGAATAGATCACGCCTTCTCTTACAATTGCCATAAACACACATACGGCATCTATCGTATCCGCTCCTAATTTGATTTTGGAACGGACAGCCTCTTCCCACAGCTTTTTGATCTCTCTATCCTCAAAGGAATCGTCAAAGGGTATTTCTTCTGACTGATAGGACTCTTTGCGCATCTCAAACCACTCTATCATATAGGCGATATCCTTACCCAAGCCTTCCAAGACCTCACGAAGTCCTGAGGGTTCATAAAGCATTGCCAATGCCAGATGTGCCACTCCAAAGCTCGTGTGGTGCTCGGCTATTGCCATATTTTTAGCCAACTTCAACGCGGCGTTTAATCCTGTGCTAAACGTATCTTCCATAGTATTATGCGTTATTTGATAAATACCCTATAGGGAATATTACTGATTGATTTTTCGGTAAGTTGCTGCTGCAAAAACAAAGCCAAACGCCCTGCATTTTCTTCTGTAGGGCGATGGGAAAAGCTCAGATGTACCTCTGTGGTACGAATAATACCCCTCCGTTTTTCTTTGGCAATCTCTGCTCCTGAACAAATCTTAATCTCTATGAGTTCCTCTCCAAATCGCTGTTGTAGGTAACTTCGGATATCTTGCTCTGAGACGATACGCTCCTTAGAGAGTAAGCCGTAACGCAGGTTGTTGATTTGAGCGCGCTCCGTGTGACGGGTAGCCCCTCCTATGGTAGGGGTAATAAGCCTGCTGCGTTGCATATCAAACTCATTGGTAGTGTGTTGATGGAATACAGAGTGCTCATCAAACCCATTGCCTTCTTCTGCATTGGTAGTCCAATAGCTAAGCTCATAGGTTGTCGCTTTGGGGTATGGAGTTGTCAAAAGAAATGTTTTATCGTTAAACTCATCGTTATTACCCCATTCGGAGATCATCTTACGCTCTAAGGTATCCAAACGGCGCATTAGTTCCTCTAAATCGGTGTTGAGCTTCTCTGGGTTCATCGCTGCAAACGCGCTGCCTTCTTCTCTTACTAAGTACATCGTCTTTTGAAGAATGGTCTTGGCGTTGCGCACATCGAATTTCTCTAAATCACCAAAATACAATGAGTAAGTACCTTCTGGGTGCTCTTTGTAGTTGTTCAGGATATTTTGGTATATATGTCCGTTGTTATCCCATATAGAATTCAGATTCAAAAGGTAATTCTTACCTTCACACGGCAAAGAAGCGATGCGCCCATTGCGTTTTACATTGTGCTGCTTGTAAACCTGCTGGCGATTGACCACAGGAATGGTATTGAGGGTAAAACGGATATTTTGCAACTCAGCAGTGGTAAAGAAATTAGGGAAAACTATTTTTATCCATAATAGCTTTGTGTCGTAGTCAATACCTTCTAATTCAAGGTTTATTTCAGGTGAAAGTTCTCTAAGGGATAGGAGTTTTTGACTGCTAAAATCAGTGCTAAGACTGTAAAAATGGTCTTGGTAGTAGCTGATAATATCGGGATAATAGTGTTCTTCTGTGATTAGTTGCTTTTTAAAAACATCTCTGCGCACATTTATCTCATTGCTATCAATATCGTAAAAACGAATCAGATGAGCATAACTGTAAAGAGATGAATGCTTTATGAGAATGGTAAGCAATAGCTCATCCATAGCGGCATAAACAGCAGGAGTGGCTTCAATACCTATCCAACATGCATTTTCGTTGCTAATAGGTGATAAGGAAGATATTACTTGCTCTTGCCTAATGAAATTCTCATAGTAACTAATATGATTGCCAGATAGGGTGTATTTTACAGAAGCGTTATAAAGAGTTTGTGTAACTAATGGGGTGAAATAGATAGGCGTAGGGCTTAATCCCAAACCTCTTTTAGTGGTATAAAAATGATTAGTAGGCTGTACCGTTTCTACTTCTTCGTTAGGAAAGATGCGAAAAAGTCCGTGTGAGGGTAACGGCAGTGTCCATTTGTTATCTACTAAGATAGAGGACAGCCTATGTAGCAATTGGGCGTTAGAGACCTCTACCTCTTGGTAGAGTTTAGAGAGTTCATAAGCAAAGATGTCGGTTAGTAGGTCTAATACAGGATCTGCATTTTGTAGGTCTTTTACGCCCCATAGATCCATCGCATTGTGCAGTATCCTATTTTTCAGCGTATAGAAAAAATCGTCTCTCATAAAGTATTGCTATGCTTGTTGTTGAGAAAGGGGACTAATGTAAATGGCAGTTGTAAAGTAAAACGGCAATTGATTGGTAACAAGCTGTCCTTTTACAGTTATATCAGCCTTGCGCCTTATGTGTACTTTGCTATGGTGCGAATAATCCTCAATTTCAGAGAGGGTAACCTTTACCTCTACCTGCTTCAAACGCGGTTCGTATTTGTTAATAGTTGCCAGCAAAGAGGCACTGACCTCATCCTCCCATACATCTGCTCTCACTAATTGATGAAATTCTAACTCCCATATAGCAGAACCATAATCCTCACGTGAGACCACCTCCCCATAATGAGAAGTGACTATCATCATTATATGCTGGGCGATGGACTCCTCTGTGCTACAACGCGCCAGCTGCCTACCTTGAAGTAACTCAGAGAAATCAATAGAGGTTTTTAGGTACTCCATACAGAAATTAACATAATTGGAGGCGCAAATGTACGATTTTTTTTTGAATAGAAGTATATTTCAAAAGAATATTTTTCTTACAACTTTGTATAATACTAATACACAGCATTTTAAAAGTAAATTATTTATCATTTCGTACACTTGAAATATTTTTTTAGACTATTATAAATTTTATTTTCAACCAAATGAATGATTTTTTCTTTTGGAGGAATAAGTTTTCCAAAATTTAATAAAGCCCAATATGGTAAAATAATAGTTATTAATATATTGAAGCTGTTTAAACTTTTTTCTATAATAAAGTAAAAGTTCCCGAAAATTAGTAATTTTGTGTTTGAGAAAAAACACCAAAATTCAGGAACTTTGGGCAAAGATACAATAAATAAATGGATTATTCCCTTTTTAAGTGTAGGAAAAAGAGGATTTAAAAGTAATTTTGATTTAGCTTCAATATTTTTATTGATTCTCAAGAGATTAAAAACAGGGGCGCAATGGAGAGAACTTCCAATTGAGAGCTATTTTGAAAAAGGAGAAATCTCTTGGCAAAATGTCTATTACTACTTCAATAAATGGAGTAAAGATGGTAGCTTTCAGCGAGTATGGTTGAATCTATTAAGCAAGAAGAAAAGAAAGTTAGATATGTCTTGCGTTCAATTGGATGGTAGTCATACACGTTGTCGTCAAAAAG
>CAUQUO010000067.1:0-12873 GCA_963521335.1 uncultured Capnocytophaga sp. | reverse complement strand
AAAAAACATAGTTAAAAATCAGTGCTTTATAAATCTTCCTTACAGTTTTGGTCTGGAAACTTTGGCAAAGTGTGGGGTGTGAGCTGTGGGGCGGTTTTTAGGGGATAGGATTTAGGGGGTAGTGGGGATAATGGAAAATACTATTTTTTTGGGTTTTTGTAGTATATTTTTCTGCGGATAGGGGTTTTTGTAGTTTTTTTTACTTTTGGGGTAGATAGGGGGTAGGTATACTGTGGGTATATCGCGGGTATAGGTGAGATATGGGGAGGGGGTAGGAGAAAAATTTTCTGTTTGGAGTATTCTCAAAAATAATATTTTGTCATTCCAAAAAAAATGCCTAATTTTACCGCTCGAAACTAAGACCAAAACGTAACAACTAACAATAAAAACAATTATGACAAAATTCAGAACAGAATCAGATCTTATCGGCGACTTGCAAGTGCCTGCCGATGCTTATTATGGCGTGCAAACTCAACGCGCTATTGAAAACTTCCGAATTACAGGAACTAAAATGGGCGACTATCCTGAGTTCGTCAAAGCTATTGGCTATGTAAAACTCGCCGCCGCCCAAACTAACCACGAATTAGGACTCCTCCCAGATGCCCTTATCAAGCCGATAACCGATGCTTGTCTAGAGGTTATCGAAGGAAAATTCAACCACCAATTTCCTGTAGACATGATTCAAGGAGGTGCCGGAACCTCTGTGAATATGAACGCTAATGAGGTAATTGCCAACCGTGCCTTAGAACTGATGGGATACCAAAAAGGGGAATATCAATACTGCTCTCCAAACGACCATATCAACCAGTCTCAATCTACAAACGATGCCTATCCTACCACTGTGAAGCTCGCTGTTATAAAGATGAACGAAACCCTCATCAAGCGGCTTGTCTTGCTCATCGAAGCTTTTAGGCAAAAAGGAAAAGAATTCGCTGATGTTATAAAAATGGGACGCACCCAGCTACAAGACGCTGTACCGATGACCCTTGGGCAAGAGTTTGAAGCTTTCGCTGCCAACCTTGAAGAAGAAATAGCGCGTCTGCAAACCAATGCTAAACTCTTCTTAGAAATCAATATGGGAGGAACTGCAATAGGAACAGGCCTCAACGCGCCTAAAGGATTTTCAAAACTATGTGCTAAAAAGCTATCGGCAATCACAAACGAAGAGTTCGTGCCAGCGGCCAACCTCGTAGAAGCTACCCCAGATACTGGATCTTATGTGATCTACTCTTCTGCCCTCAAACGCATGGCCGTTAAACTATCTAAAATCTGCAACGACTTGCGATTGCTCTCTTCAGGCCCTCGTGCTGGACTCAACGAAATCAACCTACCTAAGATGCAGCCCGGTTCGTCTATTATGCCAGGGAAAGTAAACCCTGTTATCCCAGAGGTTGTAAACCAAGTGTGTTTCAAAGTAATAGGGAACGACCTTACAGTTACCTTTGCTGCTGAAGCAGGTCAGTTACAACTCAACGTAATGGAGCCTGTATTATGCCAGTGCATCATCGAGTCGATCGTATTTTTAGAGCGCGCAATAGATACTTTGCGCATCAAGTGTATTGAAGGAATCACAGCCAACCGTGAAGTATGCCTGAATATGGTAAAACACAGTATCGGTATCGTTACAGCGCTCAACCCCCATATAGGGTATAAAAACAGTACAAAAATAGCTAAAGAAGCCCTTGAGACAGGTAAATCGGTATATGATTTAGTTTTGGAACACGGTTTGCTTTCTAAAGAAAAACTCGATGAAGTATTAGACCCTAAGAATATGCTTCACAATTAATAATGTGAAACAGGGGGTTAAATTAACTTGTTGATTTAAAACCGACAACCTCCAAAGGGATAACCTCCCCCCGTCCCCCTCCAAAGGGGGAGATGCGACGAAAAAGCGATAACAGTCTGTTAATCAGGGGTTATTGTTTTTAGACTTTTGATTGATATTAATGGATTTATTTTATAACAAAAGGGGCTGTATTAGATGTGTCTAATACAGCCCCTTTTGTTATATTAAAAAAAAACTGACTATTTCACTCCGTGCATCATTGATTGTAGTTTTTTGTTGAGGAGTATCATTGCTAAACCACAAAGGATTACGAATCCTGAAACTGCAGCAAATACTACGCTAGCCCCAAGTTTTTCTACATAAGAAGCAATTACACCACCTGCTGCATTGGCAAAGAAAGCAGCCATCATCCAAACGCCCATCAAAAGGCCTGCTAATTTAGGAGGAGAAAGCTTTGTAACGGTAGAAAGCCCTACAGGAGATAGGCACAACTCGCCAATGGTATGAGTAAGGTAAGTAAGCACCAACCAAGCTAAGCTTGCTTTTATAGCTACATCTTTAGGGTCTACGCCTATCGCGCCACCGCGCTCGTAGACAGCGCCCAGCATAAAGAAGAATCCAACTCCTAAGAGAATCATACCCATTCCCATTTTAAAAGGAGTAGAGAGTCGTTGTCCCATTTTAGTACCCCAAAACGATGCAAAGACAGGAGCCAATAACACGATAAACAAAGGGTTTACAGATTGGAACCAAGAAGTAGGTATTTCAAAGCCCATTACTGTTCTGTTGATATAGTTATCAGTGTAGAGAGTGAGTGAAGAACCTGCTTGTTCAAACCCAGCAAAGAAGAATATAGCGAAGAAGAAATAGATAAAGATAACGGCGATACGTTCTTTTTCTTCTTTAGTAAGAGGCATATTAGAATCTTCTACTTTATCTTCTACGATGTTCTTTTTACCTCCTTTGGGGTGCATACCGAGATTTCCGAGATATTTTTGGGCAAAGAAGATAAAAATCAACTCACCGATGAGCATACCGATAGCGGCAGCTAAAAAGCCATATTTATAGCCATAAGAAAGGATGATAGCTTTTCCGTTGGCATCGACTCCGTGAGTAGCGAAAATATTATCAGTGAGCAATCCTGTGATAAGAGGCGCTAAGAAAGCCCCCAAGTTGATACCCATATAGAAAATAGAGAAAGCAGAGTCGAGGCGTTTATCGCCAGGCTCATAAAGTCCGCCTACCAAAGCGGAAATATTAGGCTTGAAGAATCCATTTCCTATGATAAGCAAGAAGAGCCCTAAATAGAGGCCTAGGTGAGTATTCATCGCAAAGAGGACAAACTCGCCAAAGAACATAATCAGTCCGCCTAACAGCACAGATTTTCGTTGCCCTAAGAAGTTATCAGCAATCCAACCGCCGATAAGAGGGGTAAAATAAGTAAGTCCTGTGGCAAAGCCGTAAATCAAGCTAGCAGTGCCTTTGTCGAAAGCAAGACCCCCTTCTAGAAAAGTTTTGGTAAGATATAGCATCAGGATGCCTCGCATACCATAGTAGCTGAATCGTTCCCACATACCAGTAAGGAATACTAAGTAAAGCCCTTTAGGGTGCTTTTTTTTCTCGTTTTCTAAGTTTCTATCCATTTATGTAATAAATTAAAGTTTGTTTATAAATTTTCTTCTATAAATTGAGTCATTTTAGTATATAATTGCCATCGAGTACTTCCGGTATTATCGTAAATACCGTGGTTTTTATCGGGGTAGATGAGCCACTGGAAGTCTTTTTGAAAGCTTATTAAGGTATTGATGAGAACCATAGCGTTTTGGACGTGTACATTATCGTCGGCGCTACCGTGGATGAGGAGGTATTTACCTTTTAGTTTGGCGGCGTGGAACAGAGGAGAGTTTTCGTCGTAACCCATTGCGTTCTCTTGTGGGGTACGCATAAAACGTTCAGTATATATACTATCGTAGAAGCGCCAATTGGTAACAGGAGCAACAGCGATAGCCATTTTAAAGACCTCATTGCTTTGGAAGAGGCAGTTTGTAGACATAAAGCCTCCGAAGCTCCAGCCCCAGATACCAATTCTGTTTTTGTCGATATAAGGATAAGTGCCGACAATTTTGGCGACTTCGGTTTGGTCTTCAACTTCGTATTTACCGAGTTGCTGATAGGTACATTTTTTGAACTCGGCGCCTTTATAGCCTGTACCGCGCCCGTCTACGCATAGCACAATATAGCCTTTTTGGGTGAGCATAGCGTGCCAAAAGTCGTTCATATCCCACCACTGGTTGGCTACTTCTTGAGATCCAGGGCCTGAGTACTGATACATCAGTAGGGGGTATTGTTTATTAGGGTTGAAATCTACGGGTTTGAGCATATAGGCGTTGAAAGTGCCTTTGGAGGTTTTGATTTCTAAGAACTCTTTGTTAGGTAGGTTGAACTCTTTCAAGCGTTCAGCGTATTGGGTATTGGTAAGGATTTCTTTTAAAGGTTTTCCTGTTTTGGAGTCGTTTAGGGTATATCGCGGAGGTGTAGAAGCATTAGCGAAGGCGTGTATATACATAGAGAAGTCGCCACTGAAGGTAGCTTTATTAGTACCCGCTTCAGTAGAGAGAGGGCGGTGTTTTTTGCCGTTTAGGCCTATAGCATAAACGCCACGCTGTGTAGAGCCTATCTCGGTAGACTGGTAAAACACCTCTTGTTTTTTTGGGTCATAACCATAGAATTGGGTTACTTCCCATTTACCATGGGTGATAGCATTTACTTTGCCATTTGTTTTGCAGAGGTATAGGTGGTTATGACCGTCTTTTTCGGATTGGTAGATAAAGCTATTATCAGGCAAGAAAAAGAATTGGTTATTGATACTTATATAAGTATTGCTATTTTCCTTTAGCAAAGGAGAAGAAGCCTTAGTTTGTGTATTGACTTGGAGGACTTGCCAGTTGTTTTGGTGGCGGTTGAGAGTTTGTACCGTCAATAGGTGAGGGGCATTAGACCATTGCAAGCGCGGTATATAATAGGCATTGAGAGGGATTTCGTAGTTTGTTTTTTTAGAAAGGTCGTAGATATGAAGGCTTACAGATGAATTAGCCTCTCCAGCTTTAGGATATTTGAATGTTTGCTGGGTAGGGTAGAGACTTTCGCCGTATATATCCATAGAGAACTCAGGGACCTTTTGCTCGTCGAAACGGACATAAGCGATTTGAGAGCCATCGGCATTCCACTCGAAGAAGCGAACGGCACCGAATTCTTCTTCATAAACCCAATCGGCGATGCCATTGATAACATGGTTTTTACGTCCGTCGGTAGTGAGAGGAGTTTCTTTTTGAGTAGCGAGGTCGTACAGATAGAGGTTGTTATCGCGAGCGAATGCGATAGTTTTAGCGTCGGGTGATAGGACAGGTTCTTGTATTTTGGTATTGGTAATTTTTTGCAAGCTACCAGTATTCAAGTCGTAGAGGTAGTAATCGGCTACAAATGAATGTCTATAAATATATTCACTATGAGAGGCGATGAGCAAGAATTTTTCATCTTTGTCGAAGCGGTAGCTATCGATGCGCGGGAGTTGCTGTTTGGCGCCACTGAATAGCGTTTTGACTTTGGAAAGAGAAGCAAAGTCGTATAAGTTGATTTCGTGGCAATTATCTTGCTGGTTATAGGAGAGAACCGTATATTGAGGGCTGTGCTGTAGCGCGGTAAGGCTATACATGCGCTGGGGGTAGAAGGAGCCTTTCGTCCAGATATCGTGTAGAGATATAGACTGAGCCGATAGCAGAAAAGAGCTAAGCGCTAAGAGAGAGGTGAGCAAGATTTGTAATCTATTTTTTATCATTGATCATTGGGGTTTTAGTTATAGATTGCTGAAAAACGCCGTCAATATTAAGGATAATTATTCATATACGCCTAATATTTTAACATTTTTTTTCGCTTGCAATATCTATATACCTGATTATCAATAGAGCTTTTTTTCTTTGTGAAGAGAAGAAAAGAGGCGAAAAGAGGCGAAAAAATCAGAGAATAATCACCAATTGTTAAAATCTAAAATCTTAGGATTTTGTAGTATATTTTTCTACAGCTATTCATTTTTATAGTATTTTTTACTTTTAGGGAGAGTAGGGGGTAGGTATACTGTGGGTATACTGTGAGTATAGGAGAGATGTAGGGTAGGTTCAGGAGAAAAATTTTCTAAAAGACTCCTTCGGCATTAATCATTTATAATACTGTAAATTATAATTTTGTTAGAAAAATTGAAACTACTTTTATAATCTATTTTAAATAAAGAAGATACAGGAATTACAAGAAGATTAGGTAATGATTTAGTAATAGCTCTTATTTCATTTGATTATACCTATTTTCTCAGTAACTTCTAGGTGCAAAGATACAACATCTTGACAATATAACCAAAAAAATTTACCTTTGCACCCGCAGACGTGCGTTGCTGCACGTCTGCGTGGAGCTGGTAATGTGTCAGATGTGTTATTTTTAATTATGTAGTAGAATGCGACAAAATCAAAAAATTTTATCAGATTGAAAAAAAAATGTATCTTTGCTCCCAATATGAGATTTTTCACCTTCATACTTAGCTTATATCTGTTGGCACTCACTGGGCTGCCTTGTACGGATATGCTTGAAGGTGAGGAGTCTTCAGCTTCTTATGAATTTGTAACAGCCCCAACTGGGGAACACTCTCATTTTCATTTGGATAGCTGTTCACCTTTCTGCATTTGCACTTGCTGCCAAATGGTAATCAGCACGCCCACTACTTATGAGGCCTTAACCATTGCTCAAGCCACCGCAACCATTCCCTCCTATAGCTATCCCCTGACCGTATGGTCTTCGAACTGCTATGGGAATATCTGGACTCCTCCCAAGATATAGTCTTTTCTTTCTTCATCTCAAGTGATTGTTCATTAGTCATCTCACCCATCATTAGTCATTAACTAATCATTAATTCTTATTAGAAATGTTAGACAAAATCATACTATTTAGCATCAAAAATAAGCTATTTGTAGGATTCATGACCCTTATGCTTATTTTTTGGGGCGTATGGAGTGCTACAAGGCTCCCCATTGATGCCGTTCCAGATATTACTAACAACCAAGTACAAATCATCACCTCTACCCCTACTTTGGCCTCACAAGAGGTAGAGCAACTGGTTACTTTTCCTATTGAGCAAGCCATCGCCAATATTCCTGGGCTGGAGGAAACACGCAGTATTTCCCGCTTTGGTCTCTCGGTCATCACAGCCGTCTTTAGCGAGGATATGGACATCTACTTTGCCCGCCAGCTAGTCAATGAAAAGCTCAAGGAGGCACAGGAGCAAATCCCTCAAGGCATAGGCTCGCCCGAACTCTCACCCGTGAGTACCGGACTGGGGGAGGTATATCAGTATATCATTCGCCCTACGGAACAGAGCAAAAACAAATATTCCGCCAAAGACCTCCGCACCATGCAGGACTGGATCGTGGCTCGCCAACTCTATGGTACCAAAGGAATAGCCGAAATCAACAGCTTTGGAGGCGAACTCAAGCAGTATGAGGTGGTTATAGATCCCGATCGCCTCCGTGCCATGGGGGTGAGTGTCAGTGATATTTTCACTGCTTTGGAGCAGAACAACCAAAATACAGGAGGCGCCTATATCGACAAGCGCCCCAATGCCTACTTTATCCGAGGAATAGGCATGGCTCGCTCCCTTGAAGACATAGGCAATATAGCCGTAGGCAAGCACACCCCTCCCCTCTTTATCAAGCATGTAGCCGAGGTACGCTTGGGCAGTGCCCTCCGCTATGGTGCCCTTAGCTATAATGGCGAGGTGGATGCCGTAGGTGGGGTAGTGATGATGCTCAAGGGCGAAAACAGCCACGAGGTAGTCAGTCGTATCAAAGAAAAACTGCCCACCATACAGCAATCCCTACCTGAAGATGTAGTGATAGAGCCATTCTTAGACCGCACGGACTTGGTACAACGCGCCATCCATACAGTAGAGAAAAACCTCTTAGAGGGGGCGCTGATTGTCATCTTCATCTTAGTACTTTTCTTAGGGAACCTGCGTGCCGGACTGATTGTTGCCACGGCCATTCCGCTCTCCTTGCTCTTTGCCTTAGGAATGATGAACCTCTTTGGAGTAAGTGCCAACCTGATGAGCTTGGGAGCGATAGATTTCGGAATTATCGTAGATGGATCGGTTATCGTGGTAGAAGCAGTGATGCACCACTTGGCGATCCGAAAGAACCACCAACGACTTACCCAAGCACAAATGGATGAGGAGGTATTCCATTCCGCTTCCAAAATACGCAGTAGTGCCGCCTTCGGAGAGATTATCATCCTGATGGTGTATATTCCCATTCTTACCTTGGTAGGAGTAGAGGGCAAGATGTTCCGCCCTATGGCACAAACCGTCGTCTTTGCTATTTTGGGTGCCCTGATCCTTTCCCTGACTTATATCCCTGCCATGAGCGCTTTGCTCCTACCTAAAACAGTAAGTGACAAGCGCAGTTTTGCCGAGCGAATGATAAGCTGGCTCTACCGTCACTACCAACCGCTCTTTGTCCGTTCTATCCGCCTTAGGGGATGGATAATAGGCAGTGCCGTGGTACTGTTCGTCCTTGCAGTGGGCATTTTCAGCCGTATGGGAGGTGAGTTTATTCCACAACTACAAGAAGGTGATTTTGCTTTTCACTGTATTCTGCCACCGGGCACTTCCCTGAAGCAGAGTTTGGAGACTTCCATGCAGGCCTCTCGCCTGATTCGTGAGTTCGACGAGGTGAAAATGGTGATAGGCAAAACAGGTTCTGCCGAAGTACCTACCGACCCTATGCCGCTGGAAGCCTCCGATATTGTGATCGTACTCAAGAGCCAAGACCAATGGAAAAGTGGTCGCTCCTATGAGGAATTAGGAGATGCCATCATTGAGCGGCTCAAGGATATTCCTGGGGTCTTCTTCGAGAAAAACCAACCTATACAAATGCATTTCAACGAATTGATGACAGGTGTCAGACAGGATGTAGCGGTAAAAATCTTTGGAGAAAACATGGATACCCTCTCCCTCTACGCCCAAAGGGTAAGCCAACTTATCCAGAAAACAGAAGGTGCTACCGCCCCACAGGTAGAAAAAGTAAGCGGACTTCCGCAAATCAATGTTACTTACGACCGTGTGCGTTTGGCCAACTACGGACTTTCGGTGCAAGAGGTCAATGAGGTACTCAGTACCGCCTTTGCTGGTAAGAAGGCTGGGGTTGTCTTCGAGAACGAACGAAGGTTCGACCTTGTGGTACGCCTCGATAGCCTCCATCGTACCGGAATTGACGATGTACAGCATATGATGGTAGCTACCGAAAATGGGCAGGTGCCGATGAGCCAATTGGCCACTATCAAATATGAATTAGGCCCCGCACAAGTAAGCCGTGAAGCAGGCAAGCGCCGTATCGTCATTGGCTTCAACGTGCAAGGGCGCGATGTGCAGAGTGTGGTGAGTGATATAGAACAAAAATTAAAGGGCGTAAAGCTCCCTACGGGCTATTACTTTACCTATGGCGGTCAGTTCGAAAACCTACAAAAAGCCACCGATAGGCTCCTTATTGCCGTACCGGTAGCCCTACTTTTAATATTTTTCTTGTTATACCTTGCTTTCCACTCTATAAAACAATCATTGCTCATCTTTAGTGCTATCCCGATGAGTGCCATTGGGGGCGTATTTGCCTTGCTTCTTCGGGGAATGCCTTTTAGTATTAGTGCGGGTATTGGTTTTATCGCGCTCTTTGGGGTAGCAGTGCTCAACGGTATAGTGCTTATTGGCACTTTCAACCAGCTGAAAAAAGAAGGAATGACCAACCTTTTGCATCACGTGATTACGGGTGCCGAAATGCGTTTACGCCCTGTGCTAATGACGGCTATGGTGGCGAGCTTAGGTTTCCTACCTATGGCACTCAGTCAAGGAGCAGGAGCAGAAGTACAACGCCCCTTAGCTACAGTGGTTATTGGGGGGTTAGTATCGGCTACCTTCCTCACCCTCTTCGTGCTTCCGTTGCTTTACATCGCTTTCAATAGTACCTTTTCTTGGCGCCGTCCTTCAGCTAAAGTACTCACGATAGCCCTATTGCTTATCAGTCCTATAGCGCTACACGCTCAGCAGTCTTACTCGCTACAAGAAATAGAGCAAATAGCCCTTAAGAACAATGGAGTGATTAAGGCAGCACAACTCAAGCTACAAGGAGCAAGTGCTAAAGAGCGAACCTCTTTTGAATTGGCTAAAACAGACTTTACAGGGCAATACGGGCAGTACAGCAGTGCTGAAAAAGACCTTTCAGTAGGTGTATCACAATCTATTCCTTTGCCTACAGTATTTGCTGCTCGCAAAAAGCTCTATCAAGCAGAGACACAATTACAACAAGGGCAATTAGCCCTTCAGCAGAATGAACTGAAGCGGCAAGTGCGCAACGCATATCAGCAATTGCAATATTTGACTTTTAAAGAGGAACAGCTCTTGCAGCTTGATAGTCTCTACAATAATTTTATTCGCATTGCTGAAGTACGCTATAAAGCAGGGGATACCAAGAAGATAGATATTAACACTGCCCAAGTGAAGAAAGGAGAAATAAGTTTGTTACTTCAACAGAACAAAACTATACAACAAGCTACCTATCGCAACTTGCGTACGTTAATGCAAACAGAAGAAGCATTTACCATTACCAAGTCGCCCGTGTATGAGCCTTTGTTACTCAGTGAGCCTTCGGATGTACAACTCTCTCAGCACCCTTTGGTACAACTCAGCTATCAAGAAGCAAACATAGCTGAGCACAACAAACGTCTAGAGCGTGCCCAAGCCCTGCCCGACCTTACATTGGGCTATACCAATCAGTCTCTTATAGGAATGCAAACCATTGGAGGGGTAGAGACCTATACTGATAGAAGTAAACGTTTTCACTTTGCCACCATAGGGCTTTCAGTTCCTATTTTTACCGCTACCCGTGCCAAGGTGAAAGCTTATAAATATCAGAAAGAAGCAGCTATAGAAGCAGCTCAACAAACAGAAAAACAGCTTAAAACTCAATGGATAAATCTGCAAGAGGAATACCAACTGAATTTGCAAAAATATCAGTTTTACAAACAAGAAGCGCTACCTGAAGCCGAGCGCATTATCCGAGCCAATCAGTTAGGGTATAGCGCAGGTGAAATAAGCTATGTGGAGTACCTTTACACCCTACAGACAGCCGTAGATACCCGCTTGGCATACCTTGAGAGTATCGAGGCGCTTAATCAAAAAGTAATAGAAATACAATCCCTTTTAAACCAGTAAAACAAATGAAAAAATATGGTATAAAAATCGCTTTTATCCTTATAGGAATTAGTCTATCAGCCTGCAATGGCACTCCTACAACTACCAATAATCAAAAGCTCGAAGAGCGCGAAGAACACCACGAAGAAGGAGGCAACCTCACCACCCTTACCCAAGTTCAAATCCAAACTGTAGATATTCGTTTGGGACATATAGAAGAAAAAGCTCTTGCCGCTACCCTCAAAGCCAATGGAATACTGAGCGTGCCTGCCGACCATCAGGCGAAGGTATCGACTGTATATGCGGGGATTATCAAGAGCGTAAAGGTAGAGATAGGCAGTTATGTGCAAAAAGGGCAAGTAATCGCTACTGTTTCTAACCCAGAATTCTTGCAACAACAACAGCGCTTGCTCACCGTTAATGGTCAGATAGAACTTGCTAAACAAGAACTTGACCGTCAGCAAACCCTCTATGAAGGGAATGCTGGTACTGGTAAGAACCTACAAGCCGCTACTACTCAGCTACGCACTCTCCGTACCGAAAAAGCTTCGCTTGAAGAACAAATACGCCTAATGGGCTTAAACCCTCAAACACTCACCGATAAGGGAATGCAATCTACTTTGGCGATAGTGGCTCCTATTAGTGGGAATATCAGTGCGGTATATACTAACAAAGGGGCTTATATAGATGCCTCCACCCCTATTGTAGAAATCATCGACAACAGTTCGCTACACCTGCACTTGCAAGTGTATGAGCGTGACTTGCCTTACATTAAGGTAGGACAACAAGTGCACTTCAACCCTACCAATAACACCTCTCGCGAATATGATGCCCAAGTGTATAACATTGCGGCTTCGTTTGAAAACGAAAGTAAAAGCATCATTGTACATTGCCACGTAGAGGGTGACAAACAAGGGCTCATCAATGGAATGAATGTAACAGGGGTTATCAGTCTTGACAAACAAACGACCCCTGCTGTACCTAACGAGGCTATCGTAGAGGATGCTGGTAAATCCTACATTTTTCTGGTAACCCAAACTTCGGATAAAGAAACCTCTTTTGAGAAAGTGGAGGTAGTAAAAGGAGCTTCCGAAAGTGGGTATACTGCCATTGCCCCTGTAAAACCTATAGCCCCCGAACAGACTATTGCCACCAAAGGAGCATTCTTTATCAACGCAACCTTAGTAAATGCTGGAAAAGATAGTGATTAGAATTGGTAATGTATCGGATATATTATTAAAATTTTATTACATTAGAAATACAATAAAAATATAAAAGTAAAAAACCACGACTTCGGAGTGCGTTTTAAGCTCACTGCAAGGGCAAGTTGTTTTGAGTGCCTAAACGCCTAATGCGTGCCTCAAAACACAACTTGCTCTGTTCCGGTGAACAGAAAATTCTCCCTAAAGGTCAAATTTTAATTAACCATAAGAAAAGAAGATAAATACTACAAGCTCATAAAGTGATTTAGGGCATATTAGCAATATATTTAATCACTTACTTACAAAGTTATTTACAATTCTATGTAAAGCTATATGTATATTTGTACATTACTTTGCATTCACGCATCAAAGCAAGCAAGTATGTACGAAGGTAAAAACGTAATTAGGTAGCTACATAGTTTGAAATTTTTATTCGACAATGGGAGGAAAAGCGGTATTCGTTTCAAAAAACAATCTGTAAGAAGCGGCATTTTTCTCATATTTGACATTTTTTTTATTCGCTTAAAGGTCGGAATGAGCTGGTTTCGTTTCGAGTGCCATAAAAGGTCTGTGTTTAGCTTCTGCAAGGTTTTTCAAAAAAATACTAC
>CAUQUO010000066.1:0-13081 GCA_963521335.1 uncultured Capnocytophaga sp. | reverse complement strand
AAAAGTTTAATCAAAAATTACTACTTAAAATTGCAATTATTAGTGGAACTTGCAGTATCTTGTAATAATAAGTCTTAAAATAGTATTTTATTCAAGTTTAATTGAGTTTTTATATCATTTCTTTCAATAGGAAATGATATATATTTAGAGAGAGTATCTTCTTTATGTCCATATCTATGGGATAAGTTACCTATTTCGGCAATATAGGGTTCAAATAATATTTTTGAAGATTCTAATACTTCTCTATACTGAATGGCTACATCATTGCCACTATATGTATCATCGCGCAAGATTACATCATAAAAACATTTATCATTTTCGGGGATATTGAAATAATCTTTAAAATTTACACATGTAACCTCGTAATTACTAATGAATTCCAATGCCGTGAAAATAGCTATTGCGATATAATATCTTGTTTGTTCACGATTGTAATCATTAGGGTAATGACCTGCTTCAAACAAAATAGTAGGAGTACCTAATTGAGTATATCGATCTCCTGTACAATTAATATTAAAACTATCGTCAAAGCGAGCTATTTGGTTAGGTATATATTGTTGGAGTACTTTATTCATTACAACGATTATTTTCATAGCTTCTTCGCGAACTTTATTGATACTACGTGATTCATTATAAGCGGGAGCTAAGAAAGATACAGTAGCAGGATGTGATGTTTGTCCTACACTAAAAATAGTACGTTGGTCATGTAAGTTGAAACAATAATCTGGTTCTATAAGCTCATAAGCTTTACGCAAAGAAATGCTTTCAGGTTGCGTAAGGTCATAAGCATCACGATTTAGATCTACTTGATTATAGTTTACACGTGTAAATAATTCAGCTCCATCAGGATTAAGCATAGGTATACAATAGATACTTAATTTAGATGGTATGTCAGTAGAATAAAGCTTTAATAAGGTATCAAAAAGTGCTTTTGTAGTAGTAGATTCGTTGCCATGCATTTGAGACCAAAGTAAAATTTTTATTTTTCCACTACCTACTCTGTATAAGTTTATAGAAGTTCCTTTTACTGAGTTTCCTAAGGGAATAACCTCATTAAAAGGGTATTTATCTAAAAGAGGGGAAATCATAGCGTAATTGATATAACGCCCAAAAAGTTGTTTTTCCATATACTTATAATTGTTTTATAGACTACAAAAGTAAGAAAAAAAAAGAATATTATAATTAATAGTCATGATATTTTTTGTAGATTACAACTGTACATATTATATATTTATATTTATGTCTTTTGGATATGAAATATTTTACTTTATGCATCAAAAATATAATGAACTAAACTTAATCGTTCAAATACTTACATTGATATTCAATAGTAATTTATATATAAATAAAATTTATATAAAATGTATAATAATTTTTATTTCATTAAGTTATATGTATATTGTAAATGAATACTTCATGTAAATAAAAAATAATATAGTTTATATTTGTATATGTAAAAATAAAGATTTACATTTGTATATTCTTAGTATTTTTAAATAGTATTTACAATGTTAAACACATCAGATTTTGCTATCCGTTTACAACAAGTAATGGATTATTACAAATTAAATGCAGCTACTTTTGCCGATATCTTAGAAATTCAACGTTCTGGAATCTCACATCTTTTATCAGAGCGGAATAAACCAAGTTTAGATTTCATTCTAAAACTTATTGAAAAATTTCCTGAAGTTGATATGTATTGGATTACACAAGGAAAAGGAAGTTTTCCTCGAAAAGAAGAAAAGGAAGTTGTAGTATCTCAAAAACTCCAACAACGTGATTTATTTAGTGATATTCCTGAGATAGAAATGAAGTTACCTACTCCTCCCCTACCTGATGAAGAAAAAACATTCGTTATTGAACATAAAGAAGAATTAGGTAGTACTAATTATAAGAAAATTAAGCGGATTATTTTCTTTTATGAAGATAATCATTTTGAAGTATTTGACAATTAATAAAAAATAGGCCTTAAGGCCTATTTTTTTATTTTCTTATGAAGAAAGTTTTTATATTCTCTATCAAACGTTTGAATACAGATTTGGGTTTTCTTATCTCATCCATTTCACGTGCAGATGCTTCTCTTTCAGTTAGAAATTCATCGGTGAGAAGAACTCTTTCAGCACGTTTGAATATAGCAGTTGCTAATTTGTATAATTTGCTATGTTGAGCATCTACTTTATAAGTACTAAATTCATAACCATTGCCGTCTTGTGTAAATAGGTTGATAGCAGTACCTTCTTTGTTTGGCTCATAATGATAGAAAACAAACTGGTAATTGCATAATTTATCGTCCCAATATTCTTTAGTAATCGTCATTCGTGAAGGAGTATTACCTTCAGCTTTTCGGAACTGAAAACCATATCGCCCTATATAGAGCACAGCATCAACATCAGTATAATCACTGTAATATTTTTGTACTTCGGGGAGTGAAAGTAGCTGGTTATAACGTTCTACTGTTACATTATCTCTAAAAAGTCTTACATAATGCACTACTTCACTATACCTACGTTGGAAGTATTGCCAGCACTCTTGTACGAAATAATATTCACGAGGGTTTTTATGAGCTTCTAAGTATACAAAAGGTGATGCCTCATTAGGTTGCCAAGAGATATGCAACTTTTCACCATCAGTAAATAAATAGAAAACTCGTTCGTTACAATAGAAATACACGCCTCCTATAGCAGGATTTATTTTAGAAAGTGTAATGCGATAGAAGATTTCTCCTTCCCAATATTCATAATATCTCCCTGTTTCATCATCATTGTTTTCAAGTAGGGCAAAATCTTCGGGGTTAATGAAACGTTGTAAGTTTTCTAAATTGATATCGGTACTCTTAAATAAGAAAGTAAAACCATCATTGTTTAAAATCTTTTCTTCGATTTGCTCTTCTTCATAAAGAATTGCACTTCCTTTTTCTAAGGCTTCAAAAAGTTTATTGCGTTTTAACCAAGCCGACCAATTCCATAGTTCTATTTTCTCTTCCTCAACCTCTTTTTTAGTGTAGAGGAAGGTTTTAGGGAGTAATGATTTTAATAAATGATTTTTCTTAAATCTATCAGGGTCATCTTTTTTGAGCCAATAACTTACTGTTACTTCATCGGCAGTTTCAAAACGTTCAAGGGGATAAACATATTCAGTTTCTATAAATACTCGAGTATCTAATGCTTTTTTTACGGTGAGTTTCCCGATAGCTGTGTCCCCCCAAAAGAAGCCTTCTACAAAAAGATTGCCTTGTACATATAGTTCCTGTCCACTAACTGCTATATTTTCAGCTGATAGGTTACCCAAAACAATAAGCCCACAAGCGCCTTCATTACGCTGATTGAAGAGATTACTCACTACAACATTGCCTTGTACGAGGATAAAAGCAGGGACATCTAATTCTTGATAATGATAATCAGGAAAGTGTGTGGTAATATCGTCTAAATTTACAGTACTTTTAGGATGCCAATCACCTTGCACTACTACTACATACCTATTTTCATAAAAAGTATGAGCATAAGAGTAGAACTGGCTATAACCAGCATATTCGCTATCGTTCGGAATGAGATGTTTGATTTCCTTGACGGTTTTTATTTGGTACTGCATAGTAATTATATCTATTTGAATAATCCTTTGAAGAATGAAACTATTCGTTCAAAAAAGTTTTTATTATTATATACTTGCAAAAAATTGTTAGAGGAGGAAGTAGAATTTTCTGATTTTTCTTCTGTTAATCTATAGAATTTCTTATCTATAATTTTAAATGTTTTATTTCCATTTTCGTCAATATCCTCTATTTCACTTTCTATTAATACATACGTAAACTTAGGATTGTCTAAGCCATTTTCAGCAAGCATTGCTGCACCTATAAGGAAATTTTTAACAGAGACAATATAATCGAATTCTATTTTTTGATCATAAATTTCAATCTTTGCTATAGTCATTAACTTTTTGAAATCTTCTTCAATAACAACTAAATTGTTCTTTTTTAATTCTTCTTGTTCATTAATGATCTTTACTTGAATAGTTGTTAAAAATGACTTTGCTTTATTATCTAATTGATCAAAATTTTCAAATACAGAAGTACATAACTCAAAGACTTTATTAAAATCCCAGTTTTCGTACACAAGTTTTACTTCTATTATAAAACCTTCATTTGAAAATGTAGCGTAATGTATATTTTCATTTTCAGGATCTACTGTAAAATCACTTAGTTGTAATGGCTTCATATTTGATACAATTAGATTTAGTTACTTTTTTGTTTATATATTTTTAATCATTCCCCAGTATTATACTAAAAAAATGTTCTAAAAATTCTTGAAAGTTATTGGCATATAGATGATCTTCATTCATCATATAATCCCGAATGTAAACAGGATATTCATTAGCTTGACCAGCTTCTTCTATTTTAAAGAAATAGGCTTCTTCGTCCATCTCTAAGAAAGCCAATTCATCTTTTTGAAATAGATTATTTTGCAAATTTACTAGATAAGTATAATAAATATCAATATCAGCATCCTCTTGATATTCAGGTGGTGCAATAGTTTTAAAATCAGCTCCACAAACAGTGATAAATTCATAGTTTAACAACATTTCTTTATAACTATCAGGCAAAGGAAAACCTAATTTCTTTTCCGTTAGCTCAATCCAAGTTATATTTATGAAGTCTTTGGTTCCTACAGCTATTCTGTCTTTATATTTTTCGATGATGGATTGTATCATTTTCTACAATATTATTGCCTTATTATATTTTATCTCTTAATATTATCTAATTACCAGTTTATGGTTTCTTTACCTACAGATGTAAGATAGGCATTAGCTTTGCTAAAATGTTTGTTACCAAACCAATGCCCTCTATTAGCACTCAAAGGTGAAGGATGACCAGAAGTGAGTATGCAGTGTTTGGAACTATCAATAAGGTTAGCTTTCTTTTTAGCATAGCTTCCCCATAACATAAATACAACATTATTACAATTTGCTGAAACAGCTTTAATAACAGCATCGGTGAATGTTTCCCAACCTTGATTTTGGTGACTACCTGCTTCGTTGGCTCTTACTGTGAGGGTTGCGTTGAGTAGCAAGACTCCTTGCGATGCCCAACGTTCTAAATTACCACTGATGGGGTAGGGCACTCCTAAATCTTGTGTTATTTCTCTAAAAATATTTACAAGAGAAGGAGGGTGCGCTATGCCATCGTGTACTGAAAAGCACAAACCATTTGCTTGTCCCTCACCATGATAAGGATCTTGCCCTATAATTACTACTTTTACCTTGTTTAGCGGACAGTGGTTGAAAGCCGAAAATATTTGCTTTCCTTTTGGATAACATATATTTTCGGCATACTCTTTCTTTATAAAATCAGTAAGCTGACTGAAATATGGTTTATTAAATTCTTCTTGTAATACTGATTTCCAGCTAGGATGTATATTTACTTCCATAATAATTTATTTCAATTCTTTGACTTCCATATTTTCATATCTTACTATGTATATCCCCTGATTTTCATAGCCCCCTCCTTTATTGGAGTTTTTTAAATATGCAAATTTATTTTCTAAGAAAGATGTTTCTCCTATACGTGTATTAGCACTGTTTAGACTTCCTGAAACGCCTAATCTCAATACTGCATCCATTGTAATATCAAATCCTCGAATAGCGTATTTATTAGGTAAAATACCATAAGTTTTCAGGTAACGGGTAGAGAAAGTATCAGTACCATTAGAATATTTATTAACTGTAGGATATGTAAAATGAAGATCGGATAATTGATGATTAGATAAGCTATTAGATTCAAATACAGACCCTTTATCTACAGTAGCTAAGGTTATCTTAGGAGTTATATTATTTTTTTTAGATTTAAGAGCATTATGTAGAAGACGTACTGCTAATGATACATATCCTATATCATTAGATTGTAATAACACTATATTTTCTTTATTATAGTTTAAAGCATTAGAAAAACCATTAGCTGACATTTCTGTTACTACTTTAGCGCTAGGGAAAGTACGTTCTAATTTTTCTCGTAAAGCTACATTCTTGCTATCTGCTAAAATGAGAATATTCTCATCCGAATAATTTTTGCTAATATAATCTATCATTTGAGTCTGTAGTACATCATCATTAGGTAGTGTTTGAAATACGTTACTATTTAAAGTTAAGTTTTTATTAGATAAGGGAGCTAATAGAGCTATATGGTTAGAAGTTATTAAATCGGCTAAAGCATTAAATGATTTTGTGGTGAAAGGACCTATTACTACTTGTGAGTTTTGAACTCCTGTATTGGCTACTATTTTTTTCAAATCTCCCTCACTATCATATACATTTACTTTAAATTTATATCCCATTTTTTGAAGTGAGTCAAGGGCAATCAAAGCTCCTGAATAAAAATCAGTTGCTAAAGGGGTAATTTTATTGTCGTTTAAACGTTGTTTTAAAGCAACTGTTTTTCCTGCCCCTGTAATATCAGCTATTTTGAAAGGCAAAATATACGAAATCTCTTTCACATTACTTGGTGAAGAGGCAGAACGTAATGTATTGTTAGCATTTTCAAAATTATAATTCGTTGTATTAGAAAAAGAAGCGTTTTTATAACGATCATAATTCTCTTTAGGAATCCATATTTGAGCATCAGTTTTCAATCCATTTTTAAGTGTAGGATTATATTTGATAAGTTCAGATTCTGAAAGTCCAAATTTACGTTCTAAACTATAAAATCCTTCTCCTTTTTCTATTGAATAAAGTACAACATCTTTATTGGTTGAGGGGTGAGCAGGAATATCAGGTTCACTACTGTCTACCGCTGAAGCAGGCACCCATATTTCTTGGCCTTCTTTTAGATTATTAGGGTTAAAACCTTTTTCTTTCTTATTGATACGTTCTAATTCTTCAATACTTACATTATGGTTTTTAGCAATTTTCCATAAAGTTTCTTGTGGTTTTACCACATAGCGTTTTTGTCCTTGAATACCTTTTTGTATCATATCAGGAGTTTTGTTGAACAAGGGAATAGTAATACGTTCATTTTCTTGCAACTCTCGTGTGTATAATTCTAAATTATAACGCTTTAAGTCATCTATAGAAATATTGTATTTTTGAGCAAGACCAAAGAATGTTTCACCTCCTTTTACTAAGTGAGAACTGAACCCTACAGGACGCTGGGTGCTGTAGTGTTTTATTTTGCTTATAGGAATATTAATAGTAACTCCTTTTTGGATCCCCTCTTTTACTCCTGGATTAAGTTTTAAGATATCAGCGGGAGAAAAACGATAGATTTTGGCTATGCTTTCAATACTTTCATAGTTACTTGCAGTATGCTTTTGTTGAGCAAAGCTTAGGGTAATATATAGTAAAAAGGTCAGTGTTAAAAAATGTTTCATAATGGCTTATGATTTAATGATATTTATTTATTAATTATTTATTGTCTATCTATTCAAAATTGTTTATTCCCATTCAATTGTGGCTGGGGGTTTACTGCTAATATCATACACGACACGGTTTACACCTTTTACTTTATTGATGATATCATTAGATACTTTTTGTAAGAACTTATAAGGCAAGTCTACCCAGTCGGCAGTCATACCATCTACACTTTCTACAGCACGTAGAGCAACTACTTTTTCATATGTACGCTCATCCCCCATTACTCCTACGCTATTGATAGGCAATAGGATAGCTCCTGCTTGCCACACTTTGTCGTAAAGATTTTGTTCTTTCAGTGCATTGATAAATATAGCATCTACTTCTTGCAAAACGGCTACTTTTTCAGCAGTGATATCACCTAAAATACGGATAGCTAAACCAGGACCTGGGAAAGGGTGTCTTCCTAAGAGCTCATCGCTGATGCCTAAACTACGACCTACACGACGTACTTCGTCTTTGAAAAGCATACGCAAGGGCTCTACTATTTTTAGTTTCATATAATCGGGTAAACCTCCTACATTGTGATGAGATTTGATAGTAGCAGAAGGTCCTTTTACGGATAGAGATTCAATCACATCGGGATAAATAGTACCTTGTGCTAACCACTGGGCGTCGGTTATTTTATGAGCTTCATCATCAAATACTTCAATAAAAACGCGTCCGATGGTTTTACGTTTTTCTTCAGGGTCGGTTTTACCTGCTAAGGCAGAGAGAAAACGAGTTGAAGCATCTACTCCTTTTACGTTTAATCCCATTCCTTCATATTGTTTTAGAACACTTTCAAATTCATTCTTACGTAAAAGCCCATTATTTACGAATATACAATGTAATTGTTTGCCTATGGCTTTATTAAGTAACACTGCAGCTACTGTTGAGTCAACCCCTCCTGATAAACCTAAAATAACTTTTTCATTACCTATTTGAGTTTTCAGTTGAGCAACTGTCATTTCTACAAAATTGCTAGAAGTCCAATTAGGAGTGAGTTTAGCTATTTTGAAAAGAAAGTTGGCTAATAACTTCATACCATCAACAGAGTGAGTTACTTCGGGGTGAAACTGTATAGCGTAAGTTTCTTCACCTTCTATGCGATAAGCAGCATTTGTTACATCAGGAGTACTTGCTAAACAGACCGCGCCAGTGGGTAATTGTTTGATAGTATCACTGTGACTCATCCATACTATACTTCCTTCGGCAATTCCTTCAAAAAGAGGTTCTTCAGGTTTGATATAAGTGAGGTGAGCACGACCGTATTCTCGTATGTTAGAAGGTGCTACTTCACCACCACCAAAGTGAGCTAAATACTGAGCTCCATAACATACTGCTAAAAGTGGCATTTTACCTTTCAATGCTGATAAGTCGGGGTGTAAAGCTTCTGCACTTTGCACTGAATAGGGAGAACCAGAGAGTATTACAGCTGAGAAATCATTTAAATTCTCGGGTAAATGGTTATAAGGGTGCATTTCGCAATACACATTTAATTCACGCACTCGGCGAGCGATAAGCTGAGTGTATTGAGACCCAAAATCTAATAATAAAAGGCGTGAACCTTGAAAAGTGTTGTTATTCATCGTTAAGGGTTGCAGCAGCAGTGAGCACTGCTTGTTTCAAACTTTCTTTGTAATCAATCATTTTTTGTAAAAGTACAGCATTGTCACTAGCTAATATTTGTACAGCTAATAAGCCAGCATTTTTTGCAGCATTCAAAGCTACAGTAGCGACGGGTACTCCATTTGGCATTTGCAAAATGGAAAGGATTGAATCCCAACCATCAATAGAGTTACTACTCTTTACAGGAACGCCTATCACAGGTAGTGGCGACATAGCGGCAACCATACCAGGCAAGTGAGCTGCACCTCCTGCTCCTGCAATAATTACCTGAATGCCATTTTTATGAGCATTAGTGCTGAAATCCATCAGTTTTTCGGGAGTGCGATGAGCGGATACTATATCTACTACTGTTTCTATACCAAAATCTTTTAGGATGTCAATAGCGACTTGCATCACAGGCAAATCACTTTTACTTCCCATTATCACAGCTACTTTCATTGTTATTACAATTTGAGTGCAAAGATATAAATAAAATACAAAACCTACAAAAAAATAAGATACTTTAATAATTTTACTTATTCACACTATGGTAATAAACACTTCCTATTTGCCAATTTGTCAAAAAGGAAAAAAACTGTCGTCTCTTCTCTATATCTCACCTATACCTACCAATACACCTACGCTATACCTATCCCCTATTTATCTTCAATATATAAAATACTCCAAAAATCTCTTTTCTTAGAGAAATATGCACAATAACCATAGAAATTAGGAAATAAAAATTAGGAAATAACGCTGTGATATGCTATTGCATTTTTCGAAATAAAATTCATTTTTTATTGCGAAATCCTTAATTTTAAAAAATACGCTTTAAACTCTGATTTTCAGTGTTTTAACACCCTTCCTTCGCTCTCCCTTCGCTCTTCCTTCGCTCTTCGTTCGGTGAAGGTATAGAGAAGAGAAGGGTTAAAAAATGATTTAAATCATTAATTATTAATGAGTTGCATTTTTTAGGTAAAATTAACTATGTCTATATCGAATATTGTGATTTATGTAATGTTTTAAGTAAAATTAACAAATTAAATACAATTAAGTTTTTGTGAAAAAGCTGTTGAAGAACATGGTATTTTTAGGGAATTTAAACAATATTGGTAAACAGTTTCATTCCTAAAAAGCAGGCTAAAATACCCAACCCTACACTACCAGCTACATAAAGAGTTGCTTTGAGCCATTCGTTTTGTTGCAATAGTTGTACAGTTTCAAACGAGAAAGTAGAAAAGGTAGTAAAGCCTCCTAAAACGCCTGTCATTAGGAGTAAAGGTAATACAGGGTCTGTAGTGGCTTTATGTTTGAAGTAGCTGTATAGTAGCCCTATTAAAAAGCAACCTAACACATTCACTACCATAATACCTATGGGGAATGCCCATAAGCGTCCTGTCTTACTAAGAACTACCGAAAGCCTATAACGCAAGGCACCCCCTGCAAAGCTTCCTAATCCTACAATTAGTATTTCTTTTATCATTTTTTTAATTTCTTATAACCTATTTGATATATTACTTACATTATTACCAACTTGTAATCGGTCGGTGTATATTTTCCCAAAAAGGAGATAAATATTCATTGTAAAAACATAATTTTGTTAAGTTATCTCTTTCAAAACTAATTCCTAAAGCAGGTATAACTATCCAATGAGCGTGATATAATACTTTTTCAGTGCTTATAAGTCTTTTTATGTCTTTATCATTATTCAAATCATAATCTTTTACGAGTATCTTATCAAATAAATGAGGCGTTTTTACATATATACTACAAAGTAGCTGGTTGTAAAATTCAAACAATAAAGAAATACTTTCAAATATTTTCTTCCCTCCTATTCCTTCAATAGGCGTTGAGATAAGGTGGTATTCCTTTTGAAAATCCTCTAAGGTAGTATTAAACACAAATTGATTAACCGCTTTAAAAGAATTCAATTCCAATACATCAGAACATCTCAGCATGCTATCTTCTATCAGTTTATTTTCTTTTGGAATATATAAGTCTGCTAATGAACTATCAAAAACTAATACTTGTGCAAAGATTTTGTTTTTAAAATCAATGTACAAAGACAGCTGTAAGTTGGGATAAATATAGAGGTCTCCATCTATAATAGGCTTTTCTTGTACAATCGAATCAAGAGTAGCTACTGTAACCACTTTGCCATATACTTCAATCTCTTTTACATCACGAACAGAAATAGTTTGAATGCGTTTGTTTTCTATTTCAAAGAAAAATGTAAGAGTGTTAGTTTCTACCCTTGTTATATCGGAGAAATCTCCCACTTGAAATGTATCAATCTTCCCTTTTTCGATATGAATCATAGTCTATGTTTTAATTGTATATTCCACAGCTAAATATTTTGGATTTTAGACTTAAGTTCTTGTTTGTTAGCTTAATGACACCTATACCTCTGTTCTTGTTTTGTTAATTTACTCATATATTAATATATTCTCCTATTCCTTATAACTAATTTTATATAGATAGGAACATACATCGTAATTAAAATGAAATACTAACGCACCAACCTCTAATAGTATGATTTTATCACTCATTGTTTCTTTAAATCTCCATTCTATCTTACACTTTTCCAATTCTTTTACAAAAGTATCTATGCCATTATTCCTTACTTTATGATCCTTAAAAAAATAAAAGGTATCATACATCTCAAGAAAGATATTTGAAACAGTATCTCCATAAAATAAGATTTGTATTCTTGAATGCTTGTTTATACAAACGAAAACACATTGCAAATCCAACTCATAAGTACTTTCTATATCATATTTTATATGATTCTCAGCCAGATAAGCAAGCATTTCTTCTCTTCCCATATAACAATCATTATATGTCAGAAAATGACGCTTTTCTATCAAATCAAACAAATCAATCATTGATCACTATTTTTTGAATATTGCTTTATTTCTCTTACTTTTTTTTCAACTATTGTCTATCTTGTTTCTCCTCACCTATGCGAATCGCACTTTTGAATATTCTTTTATTGCTGACATCACTGAAAAATATAATCTTTGTATTACCTAATCAAGAAAAAAGATACTATTTCTTTTAATCCTTCTATATTCCCAGAAAATAGTACCATTTCTTTTTCCTTCACAATATACTTATTTTCTGATGGAGCATAACAGACAAAAACCTTTTCTCCTTTGTAATTAGATAACTCTATGAAGTCTTCTTCCGCCTTCATATCCTGTATAAAAACGTATAGGTTCGCTATTTTCTCATAATAATTTTTACTATTTTTAAATCCTATTCTAGGGATGTGAAGCCTTGAGAGTATCAAAGGGGCTATCTCTCTATCCCATATAGTTGGATTGAAAGCCAAATTTCTCGCAACAACTTCTTTGGTATCTGCTCCTGTAAGTTCGGAGTGATGAATAGGGTAAAACCATATTATTTTTTGATGCATAACAGCATCAAAACTCTTAAACCAATCATGGTGTGCACTATCAATGAATATAATGCTGTCAAAAATTCCGATAGTTTTTTGAGTGCTCACTTTACAATAACTAATGATTGTTTCTTTCTTCAAAGCCTTATCTACCTCTAACAAAACGGTATCTATCACCTCCTCATTAAAAGGAGAGTTTATAGAGGTCAGATATATATGCTCTTTAAAAATTCTTGCATAAATACGGCTTTCTTTTCCACTATTATACCTTATGAACCCTACTGTCCAATTGGGCAAGTGGTATTCTTCTGTCCTTTGGAACTTATTTAAAAATTCCATTAATTCCTTTTTTTTCATCTTTCTTTATTTTTTTTCCATTACAACTAATACCTTTTGTAAAAGCCAAATGAATGGCAAGCTTACTACTCTCTAATATATATTCATACAGATTGCTATAATTCTCAAAATTAGGCTCTAATACATAAAAGTTCTTATCATTCAGCGGTACATAAAACGCCTCTTCTACTTTTTTAGAAACCCCATACAAAGCTTCCTTTTCATTAGGTATGGCAACAGAAATAGAAACCTCAAATTCTTTATCCGAAGGGTAGCGCATTGCCCGTTTAAAGACGCCTATTCCATTAGTAGAGCGTAAAGTTACCCTTATCAAAAGCCTCCAATCCTCTAAATCTGCAA
>CAUQUO010000065.1:0-13475 GCA_963521335.1 uncultured Capnocytophaga sp. | reverse complement strand
TAGTTAAAAATGTTCCTTACAACCTTGGTCTGAAACTTTGGCAAAGTGTAGCGACGCAAAAGTGGTTTTGAAACTTTTTGGACAGCACCCAATCCGCAAAAGTGACTTTTTAAAGAGAAAACACCTAATATTCCCTACTATTTTTTGTAGTTTATTAATAAAGTATAAACCTATTATCTTAAATACGAATACCGTGTAGTGAGGGAGGAAAATTTTCTGTATTAAATAATTTTGTATATTTTTGCACTTTATTGCTTTTTGGCGCATTATTTGTTGCTGTAAAAACTAAAAAATTACGATGAAAAAGATATTCTATTTTACCTTATTTTCTTTTAGCTTATTCACTTCTTGTGATAATACTTCTAAAAGTAATGCCTCGACGGCTTCTACTACGACTACTGAAGCTCCTAAACCACCTGTGTATGAGTTTGGTTTTAACCTCAACGACTACAACATTATAAGGGATACCCTCAAACAAGGGGATACCTTTGGGAAGCTTCTTGAAGACCAACATATTGGGGCGACTGAAATCCACCATATTGCAGAGACAACCAAAGAACTCATCAGTCCTAAGAACTTCCGCGTAGGGCATCCTTATGCTTTTTTATACGATAAAAAACACCCTGATACCCCTCATAGTTTTGTATATCAACCTGATATCGTGAATTATATCGTGGTACGCCTCACCGATTCTATCCACGCTTATAAGGCTGAGCGCAAGGTTTCTATAAAGGAAAAAGCCATAGGAGGTGAGATTGAAAACAACCTTACTGTAGATGCACAAAATGCAGGTATCAGTCAAAATGCTACCTATCAATTAGGGCAAATATTCGATTATACCATCGACTTCTTCCGCTTGCAAAAAGGTGATAAATTCAAAATTATTTACGACGAGCGCTATGTGGAAGACACTATCTATGCAGGAGTTGAAAAAGTAAAAGCTGCTTATTTTGAGTGGGGAGGCAAGGCGTATTACGCTTTTAATTTCGCTACCGATTCTATCAAAGGCACTAGTGGCTATTACGACGAGAATGGGAATATGATGAAACGTATGTTTCTAAAATCGCCCTTGGATATCTTCCGTATTACTTCTAAATTTGGAATGCGTTTTCACCCCGTACTCCACCGTATGAAAGGGCATTTTGGTACCGATTATGCGGCTCCTACAGGTACCCCTATACGTGTAACAGCAGCAGGCACCGTGATAGAAGCGGGCTATAGTTCGGGCAATGGTAACTACGTGAAAGTGCGCCACAACAATATGTATACAACACAGTACCTCCATATGTCGAAAATATTAGCCCGCAAAGGGAAATACGTAGCACAAGGAGAAGTGATAGGGCTGGTAGGTAGTACCGGATTGGCTACAGGTCCGCACGTGTGTTATCGCTTCTGGAAAAATGGCGTGCAAGTAGACCCCTTGAAAGAGAAAATGCCTGATTCAGTGCCTATAGAAGCCAATCTAAAAGCAAAGTATTTGGAGTATATCAAACCGCTGAAAGAACAATTGGATAAATTATAGGCAATTAGCTGAAAAAGGTTATTGGAGAAACTCCTGATGATAAACATCTAATGATTTATGCTAATGAAGAATTTTTTAGCTGAACGCTTTCCTATTTTGTGGAACACAGGGTTGTTTTTAGTATTGCCATTAGTGTTTTTGGCACATATTAGTTTTTTTTGTTGGGGTTATAACTCTTTGGATATCACTATTGCGAAAGGTTTCTGGTGGCAGAATATATTCTATCATTACAGCAAATTTCATTTTTATGTAAACCTTGGTATTACACTTCTACTCATTGCCATATGGCTCTTTTTCCTACTGCGCAACGAGCATTTTAAAGCGTTTTACCTTTTGCCTAAAAGGCGTTTTTTAGCAGAGTTTTTAATCTACTGGGGAGTGATATTGGCATCGGGTATTCTTTTGGTGAGTTTCTTTTATGGGGTGAAGATAGAAGTGGATATTTTCAAACAAGAACACTCAGAATACTTAGAATACTTAGAAGAAATTAGCTTTCCTAACACCTCCCACCTCATTGATAATATTGAGCATTTTGAGCGCGATTGGGAGTATGACATCCCTAAATATAGTGTTGCGTGTTGCTTTTTAGCCTTAGCGGGAGCTTTATTGCTATGGTGCTATCGAATCACAGGCTTAGAAATCACTATCTTTACGGTTATTACTATTGTATTAATGCTCATTGCCCTCGTTATGTTTATTTTTAGTTCTCATAACTTTCCTCTGGTAGTTAGTACTTGCTGGCTTATCTACTTAGCAATGTTGTTCAGTCTTGTTTTCTATATGAAACGAATGAATAAACTTCTTTCAGGAATTGTATTGAATATACTAATGTGTTTCTTTTTCCCCTTGGTTTACTATGGGTTTGAAGTCATTAAAGATTTGTGTTATTCTTTTGATGAAAGATTTTGGATAGCCAGAATTGCTTTAGATTTTTTAGTAAACTACAATTACAACTACTATCTTGAAGGTTTAAGTTCAGTTGTGTTTCTTCTCTTTATGGTATTCTACAGCAAATTGATTTACAAATGGAAGCTATCTTAAATTGCGTTGCACCACTAACACCTAAGTCCTTTTTCGGGCATTTGTGATTCATAATTTACAATTATTTTATACCTTTGCACTCTGAAACACTATCTAAAAACCAAAAACTATGGCAAGAGAAATAAAACCGACTCCCGTATTAGAAGGGCAAGATGTAATAGAGTTCTACAAGAAATTAGCAAGTTTTAAAGATGATTTAAAAAAATTAGGTATCACTCGTGAAAAAATAGAGAGAGATGCTGCTAAATTTAGAGCTATGTTTAAGAGGAGAATACCCGCTTGATGTTCCTTGATTTGACTAATACCTAACAAGCTTATTGGGAAATATTTTATACCTTTGCACTCTGAAACACTATCTAAAAACCAAAAACTATGGCAAGAGAAATAAAACCGACTCCCGTATTAGAAGGGCAAGATGTAATAGAGTTCTACAAGAAATTAGCAGGTTTTAAAGATAATTTTAAAAGACTGGGAATTACTCGCGAAACTATCCGTAAAGATGCTGAAATGTTTAGAACTTTGTTTAAAAAGAAAGAAAAATGACACTGTTAGAGAGTTTGCAAGATGTATCAGTACTTGTGCTTAGAGAAAACCATTCTATTAAACCTTTCGATTGTGAAGATGATGATTTGAATGAGTTCCTTTTTGAAGAAGCAATTCCTTATCGAAAAGAAAAACTTGCTACCACTTTTGTTGTTGAAAATAGCGAACATACTCTAGCTTATTATAGTTTATTAAATGATAGTCTGCAACTAAGGGAAGATATGTTCACTAGCAAAAGTCAGTTTAGAAAGTTTTTAAGAGAACTTATGCCTTATCCTAAACGACATTTAAAAACTATACCTGCTCTTAAGATAGGGCGTTTGGCTATTGATAAGTCTTTTAAAGGCAAAGGGATTGGTAGAGTGATTATGAACACTATCATTGATGATTGTGTTGAATTGAATGATAGGCACGCTTGTCGTCTCATTACTGTTGATGCCTACAGAAAAGCAATACCTTTTTACCAAAGAATGGGTTTTGAATTTCTTTCAGACAATGATAAAGACGACAATACTCGCTTGATGTTTCTTGATTTAGCTGACCTTGAAGAGTAAATTAACAACTAACTTTGATAACTAACAACTAATATAATTATATTTAAAAATGTTAAAAAATAGTAATCCAACACAAACCAATGCTTGGAAAGCATTGCAAAAACATTTCGCTGAAGTAAAGGACCGCCATACGCTTTCTCTCTTTGAGAAAGACCCTGCTCGCGGTGAAAAATTCACTATCAAATGGCACGATTTTTACGTAGATTATTCTAAAAACCGTATCGATGAGGAAACAATGAAACTCCTCGTGCAACTCGCTGACGAATGTCACCTTAAAGATGCTATCGAAAAGTACTTCGGTGGCGACCTTATCAACAACACCGAAAAACGCGCAGTTTTGCACACTGCCCTTCGCGCGCCCGAAAATAGCGTAGTAAACGTAGATGGCAAGAACGTAATGCCCGAAGTAGCGACTGTAAAACACAAAATCAAACAGTTCAGCGAAGAGGTCATCAGTGGTAAACGCAAAGGTTATAGCGGTAAAGCCTTTACTGATGTGGTGAATATTGGTATCGGTGGCTCTGACCTCGGTCCGGCAATGGTAACTGAGGCGCTTAAATTCTACAAAAATCACCTCAACGTACATTTCATCAGCAATGTAGATGGCGACCATGTGCTCGAAACTATCAAGCACCTCAACCCCGAAACTACCTTGATAGTGATTGTGTCTAAGACATTCACAACACTCGAAACCCTTTCTAATGCACTTACTGTAAAAGAATGGTTCCTCAAATCAGGTAGCGAAAAAGATATCGCTAAACACTTTGTAGCAGTGTCTACTAACTTGCAAGAAATCGATAAATTCGGCATCGACCCAGATAACGTATTCCCTATGTGGGACTGGGTAGGCGGACGCTTCTCATTGTGGAGTGCCGTAGGCTTGAGCATCGCTCTATCAGTAGGTTACGACAATTTTGATAAGTTGCTCAAAGGAGCGCACGCTATGGACGAGCATTTCCGCACTGCTCCTTTTGAGAAGAACATTCCAGTAGTCTTGGCATTGCTAAGTGTGTGGTACAACAACTTCTACGGAGCCGAAAGTCAGGCTATCATTCCTTATACTCAGTATTTGCACCGCTTGGCGGCTTACCTACAACAAGGTATAATGGAAAGTAACGGTAAACAAACCGACCGTGATGGCAACCCTATCCCTTATCAAACTGGCGTAATCATCTGGGGTGAACCAGGAACCAACTCTCAACACGCGTTCTTCCAGCTCATCCACCAAGGTACTAAATTGATACCTACTGATTTTATTGGCTTTAAACACTCATTACACGGCAATACCGACCACCACAACAAGCTAATGGCTAACTTCTTTGCTCAAACCGAAGCCCTCCTCAAAGGTAAAACCGAAGCCGAAGTGCGCAAAGAAATGGGTGACAAGGTAAACGAAGCCTTAGTGCCTTTCAAAGTGTTTACAGGGAACCGCCCTACAACCTCTTTCCTTATCGATAAACTCACCCCTGAAAGTTTGGGTAGCCTTATCGCAATGTATGAGCATAAGATATTTGTAGAAGGTGTGATTTGGAACATCTACAGCTACGACCAATGGGGCGTAGAGCTCGGCAAACAGTTGGCAAGCAAAATCCTTAAAGACATCGCCGCTACCGAACTCTCTGCACACGATAGTTCCACAACCAATTTATTAAAACAATTCAAAAAATAGGTTTCAGGTATCAGGTATCAGGTGTTAAGTATGACCCCTGAAACCTGACCCCTAACACCTAACACCTGAAAATGATTCACATTAGAACAGCCGAAGAAATAGAACTACTACACCAAGCCGCCCAAGTGGTATCACGCACTTTGGGGATACTAGCTAAAGAAGTAAAACCAGGGGTAACCACCCTGTATCTTGATAAACTCGCCGAAGAGTACATCCGCAGTCAAGGGGCTATCCCAGGATTTTTGGGGTTGTATGGCTTCCCTAATACCCTCTGTATGAGTCCTAATGCGCAAGTAGTGCACGGCATCCCTAACGACCGTCCGCTACAGGAAGGCGACATCATCTCAATAGATTGCGGAGCATTGAAAAACGGTTACTACGGCGACCACGCTTATACTTTTGAGGTAGGCGAAGTAGCCCCCGAAGTAAAAGAACTCTTGCGTGTAACCAAAGAATCGCTGTACATAGGTATCCGTCAGTTTCGTGCGGGTAACCGAGTAGGTGATGTAGGACACGCTATACAACAACACTGTGAGGCACACGGCTATGGAGTAGTGCGCGAACTCGTAGGGCACGGTGTAGGGCGCAAGATGCACGAAGACCCCGAGATGCCCAACTACGGCAAACGCGGTAATGGTAAAAAATTCAAAGACGGAATGGTAGTAGCCATAGAGCCGATGATAAATATGGGCACCAAGAGCATACGCCAGCTCAAAGACGGTTGGACAATCCTCACCGCCGACGGCAAGCCTTCAGCCCACTTTGAACACGATGTAGCCCTTATCGATGGCAAACCCCGATTGCTCTCCACCTTCAAATATATATACGAAGCCTTAGGTATTAAAAGCAATGAGGAGGACGAGTTTTTGCTCAATTAGCAAAATTTAAATAGCATTAAAAAAGAGCGCATAATGGAAAAAGAAAAAGTAAACGAGAAAGTAGTGCTGCACAAAACCCATAATGCAGAGACTATAGAGATTAGAAACCCCAGTGAAAAGCTATTAGCTTTTATGGAAGAACTTGCTGAGAGAGCAAGGAAGCGTAAAGAAGAAATAATGAAAAAAATATATAAAGAAGAAGATTATATAACTATTTAGCTGTGAACTTAGAGGTAGATATTCCTTTTAAAACTGAAGGAGGTAATTTGTATTCTTTAAATTTTTCTGAGTACAAGCCTAATGCTAATATTGCATTTCCTGTGGTTGAAATTTCTTTAGCTCTTAAAGAACATAAGAAAGACACAAATCCTTTGAAAGTGTTTTCTTTCATTATTAAGGAAATTGAAGAATATCTATCTGGAAAAGATGTTATATTGTATTACTATGCCGATAGTGCCCCTATTTATTATAGGAATAGTGATAAACATAATTTTATTTCACCACAACATTTTAGAAGTTATCTTTTTCATACACTATTCACAAAAGTAAACCCCAAAGATTTACTCATAAGTAATAGAATTATCCCTAATATCCATATAGGCAACCATTATATCTCTTTTATCTATAAACAAAAACATCAACCTTATGTAGATACACTCATTAAGGAATTGGAAGAGTATCAAAATAAATGAATTATTTAAATTTATCAACAATGAAAAAAGCCTTATTTTTAGTAGCAACTGCCGTCCTTACTTTAGTTGCTTGTGGAAAGAGCGACGACAATCCAACACCTGATAACCCAAACAACCCAACACCTGATAACCCTACCCCTCCTAAAACCACAGAGGTAAAGAGAATTAAAGAGGTAAAGATTACCTATTTAAATAGAAAAAAGAACCCTAATATCGACCCAACCTATTTTCTAAATGGTGAACCTAAGTTTATATATACTTTAGAAAATGGAGTCTTTTCTTATGAATATGATGCTCAGGGGCGCATTTCAAAATACACTTCTAATAAGGGAGGTGAACAAGTAACCTGTGAATTTAGTTATCCTCAAGGAAAAATTATAGCAAATAGTGGAAAACAAAATTTTGAATTCCCCTTAGATAATAAGGGTTATCTAAGAAAAATAGATAGTGATAGTTATCTCACTTATGACGAAAAAGGTCAGTTGTCTAAAATTGATAATAGTAAATTTATTTGGAAAGATGGCAACCTAACTGCTGAAACTTATACCTCTACTTCTTGGGAAGGAATAAAAGAAAATCGAGAAATGAAATTTTCTTACTATCCTAACGAAAATAAGAATCGCTTTTTTATTTTCAACAACGAAGAAAGAGATGAAATAGATGTCTATACCACCTATTTTGATTTGCTAAATGCACTCCCAGTAGGTATCCCTACTAAAAATCTATTGGAGTCTATCTATCAATCTTATACGTACAAAAAGGAAAACGCATCGTATGCCACACTTATAAAATTTACTTATACCTACGATAAAGACGGCTATGTAAGTCGTATAGTAGAAAATCGTTCTGGTGATGATAACGGAGTAAGTATCTCTTCTGGTTCAATCTCAGATGAAGACATAGAAAAATTAGAAGCTCTAATTACTAAAATAAAGGCAGGTACTGTCAAAAATATGACTTACAAAGAGTTCACTAATGCCAATGGCACTTATAAGTTTAGTATTACTCATAAAGAGCACATCACCAAAGATTCTAAAGGCAACCCCATTGATGTAAAATACGAACAAGAGAGAATTTACACCTTTTCTTATAAAGAAGAGAATGGCAAGAGAAAGTATTTGGAAAGAAAAGAAATAGTGTTTACCAAACAAGACGCCTCTACTATCTACGAAATCAGCTATTATTAAAAACTCAAAACCTTATAACTAACGACAAATAAATGTACAGAACGCATACTTGTGGAGAGCTACGTCTCTCTCACGAAAAACAACAAGTAACCCTCAGCGGATGGGTACAACGCGTCCGCAACAAGGGATTTATGATTTGGGTAGACCTACGCGACCGCTATGGCATCACCCAGCTTATTTTTGATGAAGAACGCACTGATAAAGCAGTCTTCGAGCAGGCGAAAACCCTCTCACGCGAGGACGTGATTCAAATTCAAGGTACTGTGATCAAACGCGAGGCAGCCAACGCAAATATCCCTACGGGAGAAGTGGAAATCCTCGTTACAGCGCTCACCTTGCTCAATCACTCCGAACTTCCTCCTTTTACCATTGAAGACAATACCGATGGCGGTGAAGACCTCCGTATGAAGTACCGCTATCTCGATATACGCCGTACCCCCGTACGCGATAACCTTATTTTCCGCCACAAAGTGGGGATAATGGTGCGCAACTATCTATCCGAACAAGGCTTTATAGAAGTAGAAACCCCTGTACTTATCAAATCGACACCCGAAGGTGCTCGTGACTTCGTAGTACCCAGCCGTATGAACCCAGGTGAGTTCTACGCACTCCCTCAATCCCCACAAACCTTCAAGCAGCTGCTAATGGTAGGCGGATTAGACAAGTACTTCCAAATCGTAAAGTGCTTCCGTGATGAAGACCTACGCGCCGACCGTCAGCCAGAATTTACCCAAATAGACTGCGAAATGTCGTTTGTAGAACAAGAGGACGTTATCAGTACTTTTGAAGGTTTGGCAAAACACCTCCTCAAAGAACTCAAAGGCTTAGACTTTGGGGCTTTCCCTCGTATGACGTATGCCGAGGCGATGAAAACTTACGGCAACGACAAACCCGATATCCGTTTCGGTATGAAATTCGGCGAACTCAACGACCTCGCACAACACCGCGATTTCAAGGTGTTCAACGAAGCCGAATTGGTAGTAGGGATTGCCGTACCTGGTGCCAACAGCTACACCCGCAAAGAGATTGATGCTTTGGTAGAATGGGTAAAACGTCCGCAAGTAGGCGCTTCCGGAATGGTATATGTAAAATGCAATGAAGATGGCACCTTCAAATCATCAGTAGATAAATTCTATAACGAGGATGACCTCAAGGCGTGGGCAGAGCGTACTGGCGCCAAAGCAGGCGACCTTATCTGCATCCTTTCAGGCAAGGCTAACAAAGTACGTGGGCAACTCAGCGCCCTCCGTATGGAACTCGCCGAGCGTCTCGGCTTGCGCAAACCCGATGAATATGCCCCTCTATGGGTCGTAGATTTTCCACTTTTGGAGTGGAGCGAAGAGGAAGAACGCTTCTTTGCAATGCACCACCCTTTCACCTCGCCTAAACCTGAGGATATTCCGCTACTCGATAGCAACCCAGGTGCCGTACGCGCCAATGCTTATGACCTCGTGCTCAACGGTAATGAAGTAGGCGGTGGTTCTATACGTATCTTCAACCAAGAGTTACAAGCCAAGATGTTCGAGCTATTAGGCTTTACCCCCGAGCAAGCACAAGCACAATTTGGCTTCTTGATGAACGCCTTCAAATACGGTGCTCCTCCTCATGGTGGTTTGGCTTTTGGCTTCGACCGATTGGTAGCACTCCTCGGCGGACAAGAAACCATACGCGACTTTATCGCTTTCCCTAAAAACAACAGCGGTCGCGATGTGATGATTGATGCCCCCTCCCCTATCGATGAGGCGCAACTCAAAGAACTAAGCATTCAATTAGCAAATTAAAAATTAAAATTCTTTTAATGACTAAGAAAATCCCAGCTCTATTTGTAGGACACGGCAATCCAATGAACGCTCTTGATGAGCAGAATCCTTTTAACCAAAAGTTTGCCGAAATCACACAGACTTTTGATAAACCAAAAGCTATCTTGTGTATTTCTGCTCATTGGTATAGTGAGGGGTTATTTATTATGGGAAACCCTAACCCTCCTATGATTTATGATTTCTACGGATTTCCAAAAGCTCTCAGCGAAGTGCAATATCCCGCTAAAGGTTCTCCAGAGTTAGTAGCACAAGTGCAAGAACTACTTGCGGATACTGACCTAAAAGTAGACCCCGAACGCGGATTTGACCATGGTGCTTGGGCGGTATTAAAGTTCTTGTACCCCAAGGCAGATATTCCCGTAGTACAACTGAGCTTAGATGCTACCAAGCCTACTCAATGGCACGCCGATTTAGCCAAAAAACTCGCTCCCTTGCGCAAACAAGGAGTATTGATTTTAGCAAGCGGGGATATTATACATAACTTGCGCCTGATGAACTTTCGTTATATCAATGATTTAGATGCTGGTTATGATTGGGCTTTTGCCTTTCGTGATCAAATCAATAAAACGATAACCGATAATAACTTAGAGGCATTAGTACATTTTGAGCAATTCGGAGAAAACGCAAAACTATCAGTCCCCACCCCCGATCATTACTTGCCTTTGCTCTATGTAATGGCTTTGCGAGAAGATGATGATGAAGTACTGATTTTCAATGATTCAATCGTAGGAGGCTCTATCAGTATGACCTCAGTACTCGTGGGAGGAAAGTCTTAGATCATAAGAATTAAACCTATAAAAAAGGCTGTCACAAACTAAAATTTGCGACAGCCTTTGTTGTTTTTTAACTTAAAAATATCTTTAGTCCTCTCTTTCCTCTATCGTTAGAATAGATAAAGGATTGTTAAGACCAAATCGCTTGGTCTTATGGATAGTTCTTAGATCATACAATGCGTTTTTGTGCATAGAAGAACGTTGATGAAATCCCTTACTAAAGTTAGGGTTAGCTTCTAAATTCTTATACAACTTCTTATAAAGAGACTTAGCCGAAGCTCCCATTTGTTTGGTAATGAGAATCAACCGCAGGTAAATACACTCTATGATATCTTCCGTTTCTCTGCCTCCCATACCTTCTATAACATAAGGCAGTATATCTTGATCATAAATACATTTTTCAGTATCTATGGTAACATCAGGGCTAGAGACAATGATAAACCTACGATAGGTAAAACCTTCTATCCCTTCAAGCATTATTGAGGGGATTGCACTTTCATTCTCTCGAGTGATAAGAATTTGCCGATACCCTCCCTTACCATCTCCTACCTCTATATAGAATGAAGCTTGGCATTTGTCCAATATATCTTTAGCATTTGCGTAAAACTCTTGTGCAGAGGTCAATATCCAGTGTTGCATATATTTGACATTTACTTACTATTATTGGGCAAAAATACAACTTATTCTTGAATTTACTAACTATACTTTTGCCCTTCTCCATAAAAATACTACCTTTGTCCTTTATTAAAAACCATTCCCCATGAATGACAACCATTCCCCTATCGAAATCCCCGAAAACTGGGACTTCTACCGCACTTCTTTCGGCGAAACTCCCGTCTCTATTCGGCTGAATTTAGCCTTGGAAGACATCGCTCCTATCGCAGATTTTCCCGTGGTAGTGCGTGCCATTGTGAAAATGCAACACCCTTACGATAATGGTCTTTCATCTCAAGAAGAGTTCGAAACCCTTGCGGATATCGAGGACGCTCTTTGCGATGCTATCGAGAGTGCAGGAGCTATTGAGGTAGCCATCGTTACCGGAGGAGGCAACCGCGAAATCTATAGCTACAGCAAAGATGCCGAAACCGTTGTAAAAGCTTGTTATAAAGCAATGGAAGCCTTCCCTTCCTATGAGTTTAAATGTCTTTCAGCTAACGACCCTCAGTGGAAAGAATATTGGGATACACTCTACCCTAATGGCGTAGAAATCCACCAAATCCTCAACCGAATAGTGATTGAACAACTAAAAGAAAGTGGTGATACCCTCAAAAAACCCCGTGAAATCGACCACTGGGTGTATTTCGGTGAAGAAAACGAACAAAAAGCCTTTATCGAACAGATAAAAAGCTTAGGTTTTAAAATCCTTTCAGCCAAATACAACGAAGAAAACAACCCCGAAAGCCGCTATGTACTCAATTTCTCTCGCGAAGACCACATCGAGCACATCGAAAAAATCATTTTTGATTTGATTGAACTCTCACTACAATTCAATGGTTACTACGACGGCTGGGGATGTAATGTTATTACTGAATAATAAAAAGGCTGTCGTAAACTAAAATTTGCGACAGCCTTTGTTGTTTTTAGTAGCTTTTTAGTTCGTTCATGTGAGAAGGAACAGCTATTTTATACCAATCCCATCCATAATAATCTATGAGCAACAGCAAAGCCAAGAGCCTAAGAGGCGTTTGTGCAAAGTACATTTCATCTTTCTTCTTAACAATCCAATCATACCAATCAGAGTGTTTATCAGTAATTTTTATGCTGTATTTTCTACTGAGTATCTCCTTAATAGCTAATGCCGAAAAGTTGTCCATAAACTTATCTTCCCAGCTCTCATCTACTATTTTTCCATTTTCCTTCAAATAACTTATTGCCAATAGCGAAAGAGGGTCATTGGCAACAGTAACTTCCTCATTCTTTTTCATATAAATGAGGTAATCTTCATCTTTGTCAAGTAAAAACACTTCATATCCTTTCTGGTAGAGTATCTCTATAGCATTATTGTAGGTATTAGGAGCATCTGTTATAGTCATTTTGAGATATTTTAAAGCTGAAAAGTTATCTAATAAGTTCTATCCTCTATCGTTTGGATAGATAAAGGATTATCCCCCGCTGGCGCAAGCTTGCAACTCGTGCCCAATTCAAAATTCATAATTCCCCTCGCACTATTTAGAGCGCATTATAGGCTTAAAAAACGCTTATCTCTATGGTGGGTAAAGAAAAATAAGGTTTTAGTCATTTTGTATTTCACTTAGTTAAGTTGTTGTCTTTTAACAACACATTTGAAACATTACCACTTTTTTATATTACTAGGTAATATCAAAAGACTTTTACTCCACTTTCTTCCAGAGCAGAAAGAATTTTCTCATTAGGTCTATTTTTTCCACAACCAAAAAGACTCAATTTTTTCAAAGATTTCATTTCTAAAAGAAATTCCCAACTGGAAATATATTTGCATGTATTAATCCATAGGGCTTGGAGGCTATCCATTTCAGCCAACTCACTTACATCAGTAAGATGCGAAAGTGTAGCTAATTGTAAATGCTCTACACCTTTAATCTTAGAAATCCCTTCAAGAGAAGTTATCTTACCACTGTTGATTTTCAAATGATTAAGATCTTCCAATCCAGAAAGTTTATCTAAAACATTAGTATCGTTCACCGAGTAAAAGATAATATTGTCCAATTGTTTATAAGATAATAGTTCATTTATTACCTCATCACTGTATTTACACGAGATACTTTGCAAGTTCCACTAATAATTGCAATTTTAAGTAGTAATTTTTGATTAAACTTT
>CAUQUO010000064.1:0-13485 GCA_963521335.1 uncultured Capnocytophaga sp. | reverse complement strand
TCAAAAATGTATTCTTATTCAGATAGTTAAAAATGTTCCTTACAACCTTGGTTTCCAGACTTTGGCAAAGTTGAAACCCTCAGTAAGAACAAACTCGCACCCCATTACCCCCATTATTCTCACTACTCCCATTACTCCCATAATCGCCCGTGCGGCTCGCACCCCATTACTCCCATTACTCCCATTACTCCCATTACTCCCACTTACCTCTTATCTCTTATCTAAAAAAACCTCTTACCTAAAAACCGCCCGTGCGGCTCGCACCTTATCTTAAAACGCCTCAAATTTGCATATCTATCAATTATACACTACCTTTGCCCTATAATCAGCAAATTTGCTAATTGGCAAATCAACAAATTAAGAATGATGCTTTCATCCTCCCATTGTGTATGGCATAACACAAGGAGTATTGTCTATTATTAAAATATCTGTCCAAAAATGAAAAGAATCTTTTTTTTATTAGTGTTATTAGCTTCTCTTTCTAAAAGCTATGCAGGTCCTATAGTAACTTTCTATGAAGACTTCAGTTTGAAAACAGAAGGTAAAAAAGTGTATTTAATAAAGAAAGGCTATAGCAATGGCAATAAAATTGCGATTACTTCTTATGAAAAATACTTATTGCCTTTTGATAGTAAAGAGGCTCATATTGTTATGACAGGTGAGGAGGATGAAAATGAATTAATCATTGCTAATGCCAATTATTACTATTTTGTGGAGTATTTTAGAGATTATACAAATATGAAACAGTATGTAAGAGCTGTCAAAATGTTTCCTACTAATAGTGTTACTCAAACTTTTAGGAATAATTGCTTTTATGTAAATGGTAAGTGGGTGAGGGTAGCTATGGAAGATGGTGAGCTTACTCCAATGCCTGATTTTCCCAAGTACCCTACTGTTATCGCTGAATTGGAACATACTACTTTGTTAAAAGATAAAAACTTTGTGTATGAGTATGATAACCGAACATATACTTTAAAAAAGATAGAGGGACTTAATGCTAAAACCGTACAATTTCAAAAAACCAATAGTTATTACAAAAATCTGTTATATGATGATAATGCTTTTTATGTAATGGATTACAATGGGACTGATCTTATGGAAATCACTAATGATCTGAGAGCAAGAGGCTGTAACAGAAAATTTACTGAGGCTACTTTTATCAGATACCGAAGTGAGGGGAAACTTTTTGAACAGTATTTGTTGGATTTTAAAGATGGTAATTTGTGGAGTTGTGATACATATGCTAACTATACATTTGTACAACCCATTAAGAATGCTACTTATGTAAAAGCTCTTGAAATGGTAAAAACAAGCGAAGGATATTATATTTCATTGCGATATGATGATCAACCTATTGATATGAGTGCTGTGCGAAATCTCAATAAATTACACAAGGTAAAGTATGCTTTTCATTACTTAAATGAGAGCTATTATTTGTATACTGATGGAGAGCAACAATATATTTGTCTATCTAAAAAATTATATCCTCTGCAGATAGAAAAGCGCGTTTGGGAAGCCTTCACCTCTAAACAAAAGTACTATCACTATGAAAAAACGTTAGGAGATGACTCAAGCACCACAGAAATAGCTGTAGTAGGCAACCAATTGGTAATATATAAATTTACCGGCCTGTTTAGTAAAAACTATTTAGAAACACACCATACGCTCCCCATTGAGATTGTAAGAGAAATACCCCTTACATCAGAAGTCAAAGACCTAAAAATGTGTTATGCTACAAGAGATAAACTCATTATTGACAATATCATCATAGATAATATAGCTGATTTTGATACGCTTACTTTTGTAGGAGCTATCTACACTCATGAATATGGTTACAAGAGCTATTTCAAAGATAAAAACAGTGTGTATTCTTACTATGAAAAGTCTCAAGAGATGATTAAGGAAAACTACAACCCTAAAACTTTTGATGAAGAAGCAATGTGGAAACTCAGAGTTAGGCAACCCAACAATTAAAAACAGACCTTGATACACAACTTCCACAGTTTTCCCCCCGCAGGCGCGAGCTTGTAGCTCGGGCAAATTTGCCCGTGCGGCTCGCACCCCATTACTCCCACTACTCCCACTGCTCCCATTATTCCCATTATTCCCTAAAAAAACTCTTACCTCTTATCTCTTACCTTAAAAAGTAAATTTGCTCATTTCCTAATTATACACTACCTTTGCCCCACAATTAGCAAATTTGCTAATTGGCAAATCGATAAATTAAGAATTATGCTTTTATTTAAATGATTTTGTATATGCAAAAAGTTCCTACCTAAGTGAAAACGGGGTAATAAACCTTTCATATTTTGAATACAAATAAAAAAACATTATAAAATGAATATACAAGAGCAAAACGTCCCCCAGTCTTACCGAGATTTATTTGCTACTATTCCTGAAAAATCTAACTTTTTCTACGAATATGCACGCCGTAAGAAACCCACTCTTCCTAAAAGAGTTTATGTAATACAAGGTTTCTTCTCTCTTACCCGTGAAACTGATGATAATGGTGAAAAGCTGATTCCTACTTATCGACTACTTGCACAAAAAGACTTTTTCTACAAATCAATAGAAGGTAATAGTATAGACAAACTTCCTTCAGTTGAAGTTCTAAAAACAGCTTTTGCGTTTGGTTTTTCCGATGGCGGTATACTTTTCTTCCACCCCGAAAAACATAGTGTTTGGGTAATATATGATGACCTTTATACCGAATTAGTAGCTGATACCTTTGATGAATTTCTTGAAAAAGCAACTTTCCAAAGACAGTGGGATTTTAAATAAAAATATAACATACATTCTAAATAATTTTGTATATGCAAAAAGTTCCTACCTACTTAAGTGAAAACGCTTGTAATGTAAAATCAGGCGATTATCTCTCAGTAGATATCCAATCCAAAAATGGAAATTCACTCTTTGAAGTGTATTATTATGGCGATTTATTTGAAGTAAAAGGAGAAAAATTGCCTTTTATTGTAGATAATGAGGCTGGAATTCCTTGTAAAATAGTAGCCAAAGATACAGAAACAGGCGAAGAAATATTGCTTTTTGACGGCTACCGACACGGCTATAATGCAATGTTTTGTGATGAGTTTGACTCAGAAGAAGTTGAAAAACGAACTTTGGTAAAATATGATATTGCTCCTTGCAAAATTCATATAGATTTTGGGTATTCTATTGATTACGAAGAAGAAAAAGAAGATTATGAAGTAGACGAAGAAGATAGAGTAACCCTTATCAATGGAGAAACTATTTCTTGGGAAGAAGTGAAAAGAAATGGCTTTGACTATATCTCTATCGTCTGTGAAACTGAAAATGGAGAAAAAGCAGAGATTGTATCTTTAGAATTAGCTTAAAAAATCAGCAAATTATTACTACCTTTGCACCCTAACACCTAACACCTGAAACCTAACACCTATGGTATATAATCACAAAGAAATAGAAGCCTTTTGGCAAGAATATTGGGCTAAACACCAAACTTTCAAAGCCCAAAACGACAGTACCCAACCTAAGTACTACGTGCTTGATATGTTCCCTTACCCCTCAGGAGCGGGCTTACACGTAGGGCATCCGCTGGGCTATATCGCCAGCGACATCGTGGCGCGCTACAAGCGTCACAAAGGGTTCAATGTGTTGCACCCTCAGGGTTATGATAGCTTCGGTCTGCCAGCCGAGCAATACGCTATCCAAACAGGGCAACACCCTGCGGTTACTACCGCGCAGAACATCGCTCGTTACCGCGAGCAGCTCGATAAAATAGGCTTTTCATTCGATTGGAGTCGCCAGGTGAAAACCTCCGACCCCGACTACTATCGCCATACCCAGTGGATATTCATACAGTTGTTTAACTCTTGGTATAACAACGAAACCGACAAAGCAGAGCCTATCGAAACGCTCATTGCGCTCTTTGAAACAGAAGGCAATAGCAAGGTAAATGCTGCCTGCGATGATGATACCCCCACCTTCACTGCGGAACAGTGGCGCGCTTTCTCATCAGAACAGCAACAACAAATCCTCCTCAAATACCGACTTACCTATTTGGCAGAAACCGAAGTAAACTGGTGTCCTGCCTTAGGTACTGTACTCGCCAACGATGAAATCGTGAATGGCGTATCCGAGCGTGGTGGTCACCCTGTTATTCGCAAGAAGATGACCCAATGGAGTATGCGCATCACCGCCTATGCCGAACGCCTTTTGCAAGGTTTAGACACCATCGATTGGAGTGAAAGCATCAAAGAAAGCCAACGCAACTGGATAGGAAAATCCGTAGGAGCCTCTATCGACTTTGTGCTCGCCTCCGTCGAGCACAAAGTCGAGGTCTTCACCACTCGCCCCGACACCCTCTTTGGCGTTACTTACCTTACCCTTGCCCCCGAACACCCCTTAGTATTGCAAATCACTACTGAGGAACAACGTATTGAGGTAGAGGCTTATATCACAGCTACTGCCAAACGTTCAGAGCGCGACCGTATGGCGGATACCAAAACCATATCGGGGGCTTTCACAGGGGCATATGCCGTGCACCCACTTACTGGCAAGCAGCTTCCTATCTGGATAGGCGATTATGTATTAGCAAGCTATGGTACAGGGGCTGTTATGGCAGTACCTGCTGGCGACGACCGCGATTATGCCTTTGCCAAACACTTCAAGGGAGCCAAAGGAATGCCCGAAGTGATTAACATCTTCGATAAAGATATTTCAGAAAACGCCTTTACCGATAAAGAGGGAATGACTTACCAAAACTCTGACATTCTCAATGGTTGCACTAACTTTGGTGAGGCAGTTGCCAAAGTATTAGCAGCCTTAGAATCCAAAGGAGCAGGCAAAGCCAAAGTAAATTACCGTCTCCGCGATGCTGTCTTCTCACGTCAGCGTTATTGGGGCGAACCTTTCCCAGTATACTATAAAAACGGCTTGCCACAGATGATAGGCGAGGAGCACCTCCCTATTCTCCTTCCCGAAGTAGAGAAATACCTCCCTACCGAAGAGGGTAACCCACCGTTGGGCAACGCTACTGCTTGGGCGTGGGATACTGCAAACCACAAGGTAGTGAGTAACGAGTTGATTGATAACCAAACCGTATTCCCGTTAGAATTGAACACTATGCCAGGTTGGGCGGGCTCTTCTTGGTATTGGTTAGAGTATATGATGGAAAAAGACGCACGTAAAACCTTCCCTACCAAAGTCGTAGTAGACTATTGGCAAAATGTAGACCTTTACGTAGGGGGTAGCGAACACGCCACAGGGCACCTCTTGTACTCTCGTTTCTGGAACAAATTCCTCAAAGACCGCGGTTTTGCCCCCACTGAAGAACCATTTAAGAAACTCATCAATCAGGGTATGATATTAGGAATGAGTGCCTTTGCGTATAGATTAATCAATGCTGAATATATTTTTGATGGAGAAAGTAATGATGAACCTCATAATAAATTCTTTTCTTATGGTAAAGTTAAGGAAATTATGAGTTTAGAAAAGGAAGAACAAGTAAGAAAAGTTACTGAATTGTTTAGACAATACCTTCCTAATCTTAGAGAAGTAACTAATGGAATTTTCCAACCTATTCACGTAGATGTTTCTCTCTTAAAAGATACTTCTGATGAATTAGATATTGAGAAATTCAGGGTGTGGCGTAAAGAATTTGCTAATGCCGAATTTATTTTAGAAGAAGACGGCAAGTATATTACAGGTCGCGAGGTAGAAAAAATGTCGAAATCCAAATACAACGTGGTAAACCCCGATGACATTTGCGAGCAATACGGTGCGGATACTTTGCGCCTCTACGAAATGTTCTTAGGACCTTTGGAACAAGCTAAACCTTGGAATACAGCAGGTATTTCGGGGGTATATAACTTCTTGCGCAAGCTATGGCGTTTGTATTTCAATGATAACGGCTGGCAAGTAACCGACGAAGCTCCTACGCCCGAGATGCTCAAAGCGCTGCATAAAACGATTAAAAAGGTAAATGAAGATATCGAGAATTTCTCCTTCAACACCTCCGTAAGTCAGTTTATGATATGTGTGAATGAATTATCATCGCTAAAATGCCACCATAGAGATGTTTTAGCGCCTCTTGCGGTATTGGTAGCTCCTTTCGCTCCACATATCGCCGAAGAGCTCTGGAAAAGGCTTGGAAACACCGAAAGCGTGGCGTTTGCACCTTATCCCGTACACGAGGACAAGTATTTGCAAGAGGACAGCAAGGAGTATCCCGTATCATTCAATGGCAAAGTGCGCTTCAAACGCGCTTATGCTACCAGTATGACTCCTGCCGAGATAGAGCAAGCCATCCTCGCCGACCCTCAAACCGCAGAACAGCTACAAGGCAACACCCCTAAAAAGGTAATTGTAGTGCCTAATAGGATTATCAATATAGTGAGTTAGTAATGTTCCCAATTATTATTTATTGGCTTGTATTCTTTTCTATTAGTATAGGCATTTTCTATGTGATAAAGTGCTATCTAGAACGCAATAAAAACGATTTTGAAAAGCGTTTGGATTCGTATATACCTAAGCCTCCTCTTCCTTTAGAGCGGGAGGCTTATTTAGAAAAGCGCAAGCGATTTGTACGGAGAGTTTTCAGAGTATTGATAGGTTTTTTTGCTGTGATTCCATTGCTGTTTATTGCATTGTGTACTAACTTTAATTTTTCTAGTTTTTGGCAGGGAAATGGCGAAGGAAGCTATATTTTTTTGTCTTTCCTTGGGGATTCTATTCTTGCATCTATACCTTTCTTGGGCATCTCTTTCTATTGGGTATACTTTGTAGCCAACAGAACTACACGCGCTCAGGAAATGCTTTTAGCGGAAATGAGTGAGGAAGATTTTCAGTATTTCAACCTTATAAGAGGGAGGCTCTATACTCCGCTTTTTGTGGTGAGCAGAGGAAAGTTATATCTTTTTAAGGCTTCGCATATTATAGAAATCCCTATTGAGATGATTAGGGATATTCGCATTATCTATACCTGGAGGAGATTTAGAAAAATAATGGCAGGTGTATTGATAGATCATCCTCCTAAGAAAACTAAATTTCCTATTAGAATGGGTTATTATCCTTATCTCACAAAACTTATAGACCGATATCATCCTAAACCTCGATATGAAACACTTTAGCAAACGATTACTTTTTGCAGTAAGTAGTTGGGGAAAAGAATGAGAGTGTAATGATAAATTTGCGTGTATTTGACGTAGAAAAACGTTTTCTTAAAAATAGATTGCTCCAAGGTTGCTCTAAGATTGTTCCAAGGTTGCTCTAAGTTTGGAGGAGAGACTATTGAAAATCAGTGGTTTTTATGTTGAACTAACGTTGGAGTGTCCTCCTAAGTTTTGATATGAAGTTCTTTAGCAAATAATTACCTTAAAAAACAAATTATACTATGGCAAAAGAAACCCCACTAATGAAGCAGTACAATCAGATAAAAAGCAAATATCCTGATGCTTTACTGCTGTTCAGAGTAGGCGATTTCTACGAAACCTTCGGTGAAGATGCCGTAAAAGCCGCTCATACCCTCGACATTGTGCTCACCAACCGCAACAACGGCACCGAGCACAGTGAATTAGCGGGTTTTCCTTACCATTCTATCAATACCTATCTTCCCAAACTCGTAAAAGCGGGCTACCGCGTGGCAATATGCGACCAGCTCGAAGACCCTAAACTTGTGAAAGGCATCGTAAAGCGAGGCGTTACTGAACTCGTTACCCCAGGGGTTGCCCTCAACGACGATATATTGCAAAGCAAGAGCAACAACTTCTTAGCCTCGGTATGGTTGGGCAAACAAAGTTGCGGAGCAGCTTTTCTCGATGTTTCTACTGGTGAGTTCTTGGTAGCGCAAGGCGATAAAACCTATATCGATAAGCTCTTGCAGAACTTCCGCCCCAGCGAACTGCTCGTCGCTAAACACCAAAAAAAGGAATTTGCCGAGCATTTTGGCGACGACTTCCACTGTTTCTACTTGGAAGATTGGGTTTTTAAAGACGATTATGCCCAGCAGGTACTCACCAAACACTTCCAAACCAACTCTCTCAAAGGCTTTGGCATAGACGAACTCACCGAAGCGATTCTTACCGCAGGGGCTATTCTCTACTATTTATCCGAAACCCAACACCACCAACTCCAACACATTACTGCCATTCAGCGCATAGCCGAAGAGGCTTATGTATGGCTCGACAAGTTTACCATTCGCAATTTGGAACTCTATGCGGGCAATACCACCCCCTCGGTGAGTTTGCTCGATGTGATTGATAAAACGCTGTCGCCTATGGGTAGCCGTACCCTCAAACGTTGGTTGGCGTTACCGCTGAAAAAGTTAGACAAAATCCGTCAGCGTCACGAGGTGGTCGATTACTTTTTGAAGCACATCGATGTATTAGAGCAGGTGAAAACTGCCCTCAGCCGTATGGGCGACATCGAACGACTGATTTCTAAAGTCGCTACTCTTAAAATCAATCCGCGGGAGGTAGTGCAATTGCGCGCTTCCTTGGAACATATCCCCCTGATAAAACAATTGTGTTTGGCTTCTGCCAATGAATCGCTTACCCTTTTGGGCGACAAGCTCCACAGTTGTGAACAGCTCAGTGCGCGTATCGCAGAAACACTTAGTGAGGATGCTCCTGTGAACATCGCCAAAGGCAATGCTATCGCCAAAGGTTTTTCGGCAGCATTAGACGAACTACGCGGACTCTCGCATTCGGGCAAAAACTATTTAGACGATTTGCTCTTGCGCGAGAGCCAACGCACAGGTATTCCTTCTCTGAAAATAGATAACAACAACGTGTTTGGCTACTATATCGAAGTGCGCAACACTCATAAAGATAAAGTCCCTGCGGATTGGATACGCAAGCAAACCCTTGTAAATGCCGAGCGTTATATCACCGGAGAACTCAAAGAATACGAAGCCAAAATATTAGGTGCTGAAGAAAAAATCGCTCAGTTAGAGCAATCGCTATACACCGAACTGATTGCTTTTATCAGTGAATATATCGGTCAGGTACAAACAAATGCCACCCTTATCGGTCAGCTGGATTGCCTTTGTGGTTTTGCTACTTTGGCAATGGAAAACAACTATCACCGCCCCGAGATGAACGAGGGGTACGCCATTGACATTAAGGACGGTCGCCACCCTGTGATTGAAAAGCAATTGCCCGTAGGTACGCCCTACATCGCCAACGATGTGTATTTAGACCGCGAACGCCAGCAAATCATAATGATTACCGGACCTAATATGTCGGGTAAATCGGCTATTTTGCGACAAACCGCCCTGATAGTCCTCTTAGCGCAGATAGGCAGTTTTGTGCCTGCTGCTACTGCTCAATTAGGTATCGTCGATAAGATATTCACCCGTGTAGGCGCAAGCGACAACATTTCTATGGGTGAATCTACTTTTATGGTGGAGATGAACGAGGCAGCCCTCATTTTGAACAATATTTCTGATAGAAGTTTAGTGCTCTTGGACGAAATCGGGCGTGGTACTAGCACCTACGATGGCATTTCCATAGCGTGGGCAATTGCCGAATATTTGCACGAGCACCCCAGCAAAGCCAAAACCCTTTTTGCGACCCACTATCACGAACTCAATGAGATGAGTGAGCAGTTCGAGCGCATCAAGAATTACAATGTATCGGTAAAAGAAACCAAAGACAGCGTGCTTTTCTTGCGCAAACTCACCGAGGGTGGTTCAGCGCACAGTTTTGGCATACACGTAGCGAAGATGGCGGGAATGCCCCAATATGTGATTCAGAAGGCAAATAAAATGCTCAAAAAGCTCGAAGAGAGTCATAATGTAGTCCCCACTGCCGAAGTGGTTAAAAACGCCCAAAAAGAAATGCAATTGAGCTTCTTTGATATGAACGACCCACTTTTAGAAGCCCTAAAAGAAGATTTACTCAGTCTCGACATCAACACCCTCACCCCCGTAGAGGCACTGATGAAGCTCAACGAAATGAGAAAACGAATTAGCGAATGATGAGTAGCGTCGTGACGCACATACCCAGCTGTGAGCCGCACGGGCGGTTTTTAGGTAAAAGGTAAGAGGTAAGAGGTAAGTGGGAGTAATGGGAATAATGGGAGTAACAAGTTAGTTAATGTTAATTATTAATTTGAGGTGGCAAAATAATTTCATATATTTACACTCTGAAAATTAATGCATTATGGAATTATTTAAGGGACAAAGCCTCTTAAAAATATTGGGATAATGTAAAAATAATTCTTGAAGAAAGAGAAGTAGAAGAATCTAATTGGAATAACAAAAATATAGGAAAAACAAAATGAACTGGAAAATTATAATACTTTTTTTAATAGTAACTTTTGATAGCTATAGTCAAAAGATAGAAGATTATACAATTTTTAAAGACGGAGAAGTTAATATAAACTTCCGTAAATATACGCAAGAAATAATGCCTCAGATAGTTGCTGAATTAGAAAAATACAACTATAAAAAACCTTCTGAAGAGCACTATAAGCAAGTAATACACTCTTTTATCAATAAAGAATTGCTACCACAAAATATAGTGGTGCTGAATGATGATCTCTGTCCATTTATTGCTATTAAAGATAAGAGAATCATATATACAGATGATGGATATGAAAATATAGTTGGGCTTCTGTTATTTCATTTTAATCAATATCTCTTCTACAAAGATCTAAAGTCCTTAGAGTGGCTAAAAGGTAATTATGAAGATATATTATCAGATTTTGTAGTTACTTTCGGTATTTATAGAGATAAAACACTACTAAAATGGTATCTTGATAGAAAAATTAATAATGAAACTGCTATACAATCGTTATTTTATTATGAGAAGAATATGCGCCGATTCATAAGAAAAGAGATGGTGTTAGCGGTCGATAAAATGTTACGAGGGACTCCTAACGAACACGATTTTGCTATTAATGCAGCGAAATACTATGTTCAAAGATATTCTCACGACTTTGATAACCCCAAGGAAATAATTGATTTCCTATTTAATTCTTCAAGAGGTTATTATATAGAAGACCCTGATGGTTACTCCAATATAAGGGCGGATAAGAGTACTTCTTCTAAAATTTTAGGTAAAGTAAAATCAGGCGAAAAAATAGATGTATTAGATGATACAAGCAATTGGTATTTGATAAAAACTAAAGAAGGGTTAAAAGGATATGTACACAAAAGTAGAATAAAAATTAAATAATTTATTCTAAAAACCCTTACCTTTGCAAATTAAAAATAAACAAGATAGAACAATGAACAATCTACTCACCCATTATCCTGTGAATTGGATAGACGGAATGAAGCTAAGCAGTAGCCATTTTATTGCTGTGCGGCAGCGTTAGAGATGCCATAGCCTTGCAAACCACAGACCTTAACTATGGCTTACAGCCTATGGCTGGTGATTCGGTAAAGATGCACGTGCTGATGGATCACTACAATCAGCTGCAACTAACCCTTGAAGAGTGCCACGCCGTTACTCCTAATGGAATACGTATATCTTAGCACCTTTGAATACTCCAATATACGCTCTTTTGTAGAAGCAAAGGATACAAAAGGAGATTTAGGAAAAATTGTAATAATCAAATCTAAGGATAAAAAGAATAGAGACATTTGGATACAATATTGTCATTTAAATGATTACATTGTAACTAAAGGACAGAAAGTTAGACATGGAGAGAATATAGGTTTATCAGGAAATACTGGTAATGCAAAAGATATTAAACCTCAATACTATCATGTACACGTAGAAGCGTCTACAAGTAGGATTTTCTATGGAGGAAATACCCGAATAGATCCAGAGCAATTTATGAAAACAAAATTTGATGACACAAAACAAGGTAACATAATATCAAGATGAGAATAGTTTTAAATATAGTTTTATATTTGGGGATTTGTAATATCATTATATCAAAAGAATCTTTCTTTATAGAGAGCTATAAAGAAAATATTAAAGAGACGAGAAGAGATACTATAGATCTGTCATGTATAAATTTTTTAGACGAAAGGAATAAAAAGGATAGTATTTCATTATCTGATTTGGGTCAGGGAGAGTTATTTCCAAGTTATAGTGGGGAAATTAAGCAAGGTTTTTTTTCTGTTAATTTTATAGGGAAAACAAAGAAAGAACGTTTTTTTTGGAGTATTTATAATAACAAAGGTTTTTTCAAAAATAACAACCCCTATTTGAAAAACTCCAGAGACATTGAAAAAATTATTAATAAAAGAAGAGGTAATTACTATATTTTAGTTGTGTTTTTAAGTAATAAATATATAAAACATATAGATGAAAATACTGGAGATTTTGAATTATCTAAAAATGCTGTTAATGAAATATATTTATATGAAAATAATCAGTGGAAATTTATAAAAAAAGAAAAAATTAATTTTTTAATTATTCCCTCCTTAAATTATTATGTAAATATAATAAATGAGTATAAAAAGTAGTTATTCCAATAGCAAAATATTAAGAAGAATTTCAAAATAAAACAAGATAGAACAATGAACAATCTACTCGCCCATTATCCTGTAAATTGGATAGACGGAATGAGGCTAAGTAGCAGGACACACTCTTATTATACTAGGCACGAGCTACAAGAAACGCGCCAGCAGGGCGCTGAGAAAGGGTATGAAGATAGAAAAAAACATTTTGATTCAATAAAAAAAGCAATTAATTATGACAAAAATAAATGCCCTACTATTTAGTTTTTTTTCTTTGATATATTCTATCAGTGTTCACGCTCAAGAGAAAGATGATGGTTCTTTTCGCTATTTGGCAAAACATCAACCTGAGTTGTTTAGGGATAAAGATTTTTCAATAACCTCAAAAAAACTGGATAAGACCATCCGTTTTAAGATTTCTCTTAAAGAGGCTAAGGGGGATGATTACGATATTCTGGTGCATTTTCCTAAGAAAGAGAACCCGTGGTTGGCAAAAGATGTACAAATTATAAATGACTGTACATCATGGAGTATAGGATATATTAGCGCAACTGTAACATTTAATAAAAGACATATCTATATTATCCTTACGTATGGTCAACCTAAACCACTTGGTCACGTATTGGTATTTACAAAGAACCATAAAGGACTGTATTATTTAGAAAAAAAACAGTATTTTTATCACAATGATGGAGTTGATATATGGTATACCACAAAAACAGGAGAGCAGCGGATGGAAAGAACCAGTAGAGATGAATATAAAGATGTGCCTATTCGCTGGTATAAACCTGTGAAAAATAAACAAAAATAATTAATTATGAACATGATGGTTTTTTTTATTAAATGAGAACGAATATTATAAAGATTCCGATATAACAGTAACACTCTCTTATATTTGCAAAAATAAGTCATTTTATATTGAAAACCTTCGGATTTTTGATGATACTAAAAGAAAAATAATTTTAAACAGAATTGATTCTATAAAATTTTAATACATTTACCCCCTTACCTTTGCAAAACAAATAAACAAGATAGAACAATGAACAATCTACTCACCCATTATCCTGTGAATTGGATAGACGGAATGAAGC
>CAUQUO010000063.1:0-13899 GCA_963521335.1 uncultured Capnocytophaga sp. | reverse complement strand
TATGAATTTAATATATTACAAATCAAACAATTGTAAATTTATATAACAGCCCTGCTTGTTATAGGGGCTGACCTCTCGCGTATGGGGGTTTACAAAGAACGAAACTTCAGCACTTTCTTTACACAATCTTTCCCTCAAGCCCCTAAACAACACTTTTCACCCTCTTTTTATTTTTCTGTGGGAGCTGTGGTACAATGATACATAAGGAGTGTAAGCCACATAGGGAATTATGGGAGTAATGAGTAATTTAAGTGAAGTATAGGGAGGAGGGAGGAGAAAAATTTTCTGTGAAAAAAGAAAAAAACAGTTGGCTTTTTGGAAGAATAGGTGTATCTTTGCGATCTAAATTTAAAATTATGAACTTTACCACAGCACGTGAGCATTTGCAAAAGGTGCTCTTACCAACACATCTTATTTATAGTCCACTCTTTTCAGAAGAGTCTGGTAATGAAATTTATCTTAAGCCTGAAAATCTACAAAAGACGGGAGCATTTAAAATTCGTGGGGCTTACAACAAAATTCTTAAACTTACGGAAGAGGAGAAAAAGCGAGGAGTCATAGCTTCTTCGGCAGGCAATCACGCACAAGGGGTGGCGTATGCGGCGCGAGAGCTGGGCATCAAGGCGGTGATTGTAATGCCGAAGACTACGCCCTTAATCAAGATAGAATCTACTAAGAAATACGGAGCTGAAGTAGTGCTTTACGGCGATGTTTATGACGATGCTTACTTGAAAGCCAAAGAGCTGGAAGAGAAAGAGGGATATGTGTTTGTACACCCTTTCAACGACGCAGATGTGCTAGAAGGACAAGGTACCATAGCCTTGGAGATACTGGAAGAATTGCCAGACACAGATGTGATAGTAGTGCCTATAGGGGGCGGTGGTCTTATCTCGGGGATTGCCTGTGCTGCCAAGCAGCTCAAACCCAGCATAAAGATTGTAGGGGTAGAGCCTTCGGGAGCGGCATCGGCTACTGAGGCGCTAAAGAAGAATAAGGTTATCACCCTAGCTGAAGCGAACACTATAGCCGATGGTACAGCTGTAAAGCGGATAGGAGAACTGAATTTTGACTTTATCAAACGATATGTAGATGAGGTAGTAACCGTAGATGATTACGAGCTTACAGAGGCTTTTTTGCTTTTGGTGGAAAAGCATAAAATCATAGCGGAGAACTCGGGGATTTTGCCTGTAGCCGCCTTGAAGAAGCTAAGTGACCGCGGGAAGAAGGTAGTGCCAGTAGTGAGTGGGGGGAATATAGATGTACTGATGATCTCGTCGATGATAAGCAAGGGATTGGTGAGTAGAGATCGCATCTTTAATTTTTCGGTAAACATTCCAGATAGGCCAGGAGAACTAGCTAAAATCACACATATTATAGCTGAAGTAGGGGCTAATATTGTGAAATTGGCACATAATCAGTTTAAAAATCTCTCTCGTTTTAGGGATAAAGAAGTGCTCATCACGGTAGAGACCAATGGCACTGCCCACATAAAGAGTCTTGTGGCCACCTTCAGAGATAAGGGGTATGAAATAAGTGAGCGATAAAAAAATGCATCTTTTTTTTGGAGGTTTTAAAAAAAGTTGTATCTTTGCCCCCGAATTGAAGAGAAATATTGTTTAACACTTAAAAAAATACACACGAAGAAATGAAATACATCAAGTTACATATCGCATCTGTATTGCCTTTGCAAAAGGTAACGCTTCGTGGCGTATTGACGAATTAGCTTGAATAGTTTTCACCATAATAAATAATTTAAGACAATGAAAAGCCCGAAGCGACTGCTTCGGGCTTTTGTTTTTTCCTCACCTCAGCTGAGATTTTCCCGAAGCAATTTGTTAATTATTAATTGTCAATTGTTAATTGAAAAATGGGAAATCTATATATTACCGCCGAAGGCGTTTCTCGCCTCCGCAATTTGCGTTCTCGCAAGCGCATTGCTCGAGAAGACCACGAGAAGTTTTTGCGCGAATGTATCAAACGCCAAAAAGTACTCTTTAAACAACGCCGTGAACTGCCGCTTGTGCCACTCGAAAAACCTTACCAAAAGGGCTATGTGCGTTTCTTTGTACTGAGGGAAGATGTGCGACAAGGCAAGCAAGCTGAATTTTTCGCAACACTTTTGGAGAAAATCAACACCTATCAATACGCTGATACACGCAAGTTCCAGAAGAAGAAAAAGCGCCGTGGCAAGCGTGTTTACATATCTCGCAAACAGGAATTGTACACTTTTAGTCAGTGGGAATGGGAAAGAGCTCTTGAAAAAGGAAAATTCACCCAAAAAGAACGCGCCTATTTTGCAAAAATAGAGTGTTTCAATCGGCAAAAAGACCGTTTTGAAATCCATTACGAGTTTACCGAGGCGTGGCGTTTTGAACTGCGTGTAAAGCCTAATATGATTACGCATTACCGTCCGGTAGATATAGCTATAGAACGAGAACTCGCCGAGCTTGATAAAATCATAGATGACTATAAGAACTGGGGGATTATCCATAGCAAAATCTATGGACGCAGTTATTCGTGGAATCAATACCAAAAGCGCTATACGCCTAAGGAAAAGTACAAGCGCACCCCGCTCAAAGAAATCGCAGTCCTTAAGTATCACACCTCAGCAATGGAAATCGCAGATATGCTTTTAGAAGTCAATCTTTAACCTTATCCGACCAGTCCGCCCCGTCCGACTCGTCCGATTTACAAAAAAACAAAAAAATGCAAGAAAAAATCATACAAATCACCGCTGGTCGCGGTCCTTTAGAATGCCAATGGGTAGTAGCGAAAGTGCTGAAAACATTTTTGCAAGAGGCTGCCCAAGCAGGCATCGACTATACCATTCTCAGCCGTGAGGAAGGCGATGCCAATCTCACTGTAAAATCGGTTACCCTGCAACTCAAAGGCAAGGAGTTAGCATCGTTTTTGAAAACTTGGCTCGGCACCGTGTGCTGGGTAGGTAAGAGCACTTTTCGCAAGTTTCACCAGCGCAGTAACTGGTATATAGGTGTTTTTGAACTCGACCAACTGCAACGCCAGTCTTTCTCGGAGCGCGATGTACAGTTCCAAACCACTCGCTCGCAAGGCAATGGCGGACAGAATGTGAACAAGGTAAATTCAGCAGTACGCGCTACCCACCTACCTACAGGTATCAGTGTATTTGCACAGGATTCGCGTTCACAACTGGACAATAAGAAACTTGCCCTTGCCCGCCTCAAAGAAAAACTCGCTGAAATAGAGCTTCAGCAACTTGCCAAGCAAGCACAGAGCCATTGGAACAATCACACCCAAGTGCAGCGTGGTAACCCTGTACGCACTTTCAAAGGCAGTGATTTCAAAAGCAATTATGTAGAAAAGAGCTATAAGAAAAAACGGGCAGAAGCGAAGAGGGAAATTAGTAAATTTGTTGATTAACAAATGCTTGTCGTGCTACGACCTTTACCAAAGTTGAAAAGAATTTCAGCAACCCTCCAAGTTATTCTGAGTTTCTCCGAGATATCAGCATCTCTCAAAAAAAATAAACTTTATGACAGGAAGAATGTACCAAGATACCCATTTCAACCTTACGATGCTCAATGGTTTACCTATAGAGCAACTCAAGGTATGTGTAAATCCTGATGATGAAAATATCTGTTTAGTTTATCTAAAAGCGGAAGGACAACCTATTTTTCATTTCTTTTTAGATGTGGGCATTGCTTTTTGTGAGTGTTGGAATGAGTATGAAGTAGATGAGGACGATGATGCCTATCGCTTTGATGACCTTACTGAGGTTTGGCAACTCAAAGGCAAACACATTAGCGCTATTTTTGCCGAAGAAGTAGCCGGAAATAGTGAGATTACCTTTCTTTTGGAAGAAGGTGAAAAGCTCAGGCTCTACTATAGCCCCGCAGAAGATAAGAACTATTTTATTAAAAAATTAAAACAATGACAAATAAAATCATTATTATAGATTTAGAAGCGACTTGTTGGGAGGGAATACCCCCTAAAGGAGAAGTCAGCGAAATTATAGAAATAGGCATTTGCCTGCTCGATACCCTCACTGGTGAGATTAGCGATAACAGAGGTATTTTGGTAAAGCCTACACATTCCAAAATTAGTCCTTTTTGTACCCAACTTACCACCCTTACCCCCGAACTGGTAGCGCGGGAAGGCGTAAGTTTTGAAGAAGCCTTGCAAATCCTTAAAAAGGAATACCAAGCCTATCAGTACACTTGGGCGAGTTATGGGAATTACGATAGGAATATGCTCCAAAAGCAATGTGCTCTTAGGAAACTGCCTTACCCAATGCGCAATGAGCATATCAATGTAAAGGAACTTTTCCAAGAGGTAACCCAGCACCCCAAGCGATTGGGAATGCATCAGGCACTGAACTACCTCAAGATACCCCTTGTAGGAACCCACCACCGAGGCAAAGACGATGCTTATAATATCGCTAAGATAATGTATAAGTTAATAACTAACTCTCTATAACAAAATTAAAAGCAATATAATGAAAGAACTTACTTGTCCTAATTGTAACAGAACCTTCCTGCCTGAAACACTTTCTGATTATGACTTTAATTTTTTGAAGGAAGCTATCGGGAAGCAAATGCAGTTTATGTTTTTACATTGTCCTCATTGTACAGCTATGTTTGATTTTAATCCTATGCAATGGATATCGCCTTCTGCACTATCTCAAAGTAAGGAAAATCATACAAGTAAGCCTAAAATTCTAAGGTCATTGTTTAGGAATAAGGAAGTTAAATCCTTATCCCAAGAATATATAAACTATCTAAAAGCACAGAAAGAGACCGTTTGTTTTCCTGTCTTTTCAGAGGAAGCACCTTTTGTGTTGTATTCATTGGAAGCGCTTTGCGAAGAGATAACTATTGACAAACATCAATGTACTATCATTACTCAGCTAAAAGCTTATGCTGCTACGTTGCAAGAGGTAGGCTACGAAGAAGGTTCTTTCTCCTTAGAAAGATTGTCGCAAAGCCTTTCCATAGGATATGAAAATGAACGCATTTTGTTTGTTGATAGTCAGGACAATAGTTCCCTTTATGTATTTGAGATAGAAGACGGGGATATACTGAAAACGGATTATACCTTAACAGATTTAATTCGTTAATTTCAGTTTTCAAGGGCTTACAATAAACAACTGTTTTATGAAAAATAAAGATATTTACGGCGTTCATATTATTGAAAGTGATCTCGCTAATGAACTGGAAGCTATAGTGGAAGATGCTTATCACTATGGGGCTACAGAAGCTGAAATACGCTTCCTTATGGATACTTTTCGCAAGGAAGCTGTGCGCACTGCTTTGGAGAAGGAAATATTTTTGACCCTTCGCCTTGATATGTTGTGGCAGTATGGGTGGTTGCGCCCTGAGGAGGTAGCTCCCCTGCAACAGTTGGTACAAAAAGGAGTTTCTAAAAAGTGGCTACAGCAGTTTGGTACTGATACCCCCCAGATGAGCTATGCAAAGCGACAACAGCAAGTAGTACGACTGCTCTCTCGCCTTGCCACTGCCAATACAGCAGTGCCTGCACGCGAACATTGGCAAAAGGTAACCGATTTCCTTTTTGTGCCTTATGAAGTGCTGAGCGTACCCTTGTTGGGAGGTCAGTATGGTGCGGTATGGCTATTGAGGACTGATAACTATGAGGGCGACGGACATTATACTTTCGTGGAACTATTATATAAAAGTACTGAAAAGCCAACGATGGAATCGCTAATGGAGGCGCGCCTTCAGCTGATGGGAGATGGTGAGAAGGAAGTGCTCAGTGATGTGCGTAGGGTGAGTCATAAAGCCTTGTTGCTCTTTGCCGAACGCTTGGAGCGGATAGGTACTGCCATTCCTAAGGAATCCCTACCAGAGCCTTCGCCCTATATAATAGCCTACGATTCTTTTGAGAAATTCGTACAGCGATGGAACAGCGATACAGGTATCCCCGATAAAAGAAAAAGAAAAAAGTTCAAGTCAGTCGTTGCCCATTGGTAAATTAGTAAATTAATAAATCAATTCTATGAAAAAGTTTGAATTTAAATACAAATTTGAGTTCTTTTGTTCCCCTATTTGGATAGAGGAAAACGTGAAAAATCCTACTCCTCGCAATGTGGAGATTGCGGATTTGGATATCAATCCTTATTTGAAAGAAGAATTAGAGGAACTTAACCACTTGTATCAAGAGATTTTCAATGACAATTACCCTCCTGAATCCGATTTCAAAGATACCATAAGTGAGTATATTTTCGTAAACCGCGTACTCACCTCGGCAGAACTTTTAGAGAAAGAAGTAGGGGAGCAATACACTTTTGTCTTTGATTACCGAAAATGGAGAGAAAGAAAAGAACAATTAAAATCACTACAATGAGTGCAAGAGCCTTGATATATTTTTTGCAATTGCCAAGTGCATCGTTTCAATAAAAAAAGGCAAATCTATGGAATGTAATCAAAGAATTTGATACTATTGAAAAAGCAATAAAATGTCTGATTATTAAATAAAAAAAGAGATGTAATACTCAAAAAATTAATTCAATAGATAAAAAAAACAGACAGACTTGTTTGTTTTTATAAAATAATTTGTACCTTTGCCCCTATGAAAAAGAAAACCCCTAAAGAACGAGTTCTGGAAGTATCTAAAGAACTATTTAGAAAACAAGGTTTTAATTCTACAGGGATTAACCAAATAATAAAAGAATCAAATGTAGCTAAGGCTAGTTTCTATGACCATTTTAAATCTAAAAATGATTTAGCTGTAGAATACCTAAAGCAAAGACACACATATTGGTTTGAGCAGTTGAATAGTTTCGTAGAAAAAGCTAATAATGCAAATGAAAAAATAATACTAGCTTTTGAATACCTAAAAAAGATGAATACTAAAGAATCTTTTAGTGGCTGTGTATTTCTTAATATGCTTGCAGAATTAAAGCAAGGTTATACTGAAGCTTATTCTATTATTAAAGATCATAAAAAAAGTTTACAAAATTTCTTTTTTGAAATATTACAAGATGAAAAAAAATCTTTTATGGTTTATATGCTTTTTGAGGCTTGTTTAGTAGAAAGTCAGGTATACCAGAGCCAAGAACAAATTAATAAATCTATTGAAATAATAAAAACGAGTATTTTATGAGGAATTATATCTCAAAATTCAAAACTAGAGAAAAAAGCCCTAAGCGAAGTAGTGTTCACTTTTCTCTTTATTCGGCAATAGGAGGAGCTATAGCCATCGCTTCAGTAGCATTGCTTACCCATTTTACAAAATCTCCTTTTCTAATGGCTCCTTTCGGGGCTACCTGTGTACTGGCTTTTGGAGTTCCTAATAGTCCTTTGGCACAACCCCGTAATATTATAGGGGGACATATGATATCCACATTAGTAGGTTTTCTATGTTTTTATTTGTTTGAAAATGAATGGTATTCATTAGCTATTGGGGTGGGGTTATCTATTGCAATTATGCAACTCACAGCTACTACACATCCACCTGCTGGGGCAGATCCTATCGTCGTTATATTGGGAGCCGAAAGTTTTAGTTTTGTTTTAAATCCGGTTCTTTCAGGTGCAATTGTAATAACAATTATAGCTGTTGTATTTAACAACTTACATAAGGACAGAAAATATCCAATCTATTGGAAATAATTGCGTAACATTAAAATTTAGAAGATATGAATTTAAATATTGAAGAACTGAAATATCCTATTGGGAAATTTGAAGTACCTTTAGTCATTGATGAAAATCAGATTCAAAAATGGATTAAAAGCATAGAGGCTTTCCCTAAAAAGTTGGATTCTGAAATTGAAAAATTAACTTTGAGCGCTTTAGAAAAGAAGCATAGACCTAATGGTTGGACAATCACACAAATTATTCATCATTGTGCAGATGCTTCTATGAATGGAATAATTCGTTTTAAACTTGCCTTAACAGAAGAAAAACCAACAATAAAGCCTTTTGAAGAACAGAAGTGGGCAGAGCTACTTGATGGCAAATCCTTTCCCATAGCAAGTTCTTTGAAAATAATAGAAGGTATTCATCAAAAGTGGGTGATACTTTTAAATTCACTTTCCGAAAGTGATTTTGAAAGAGTATTTTTTCACCCTGAAAAACAAATATATATATCATTAAAAGAGGCTATTGGAATGAGTGCTTGGCATTACGACCATCATTTAGCACATATCAAAAATGCAAAAGAGTTAAATTTTTAAATATATGGCAGAATCAAAAGATAATGTTATTACACACGGACTTAGTGGTAAAGTAGGTGATATGATTGTGTTTAGTCAACGAAATGGAAAAACGATTGTATCGAAAGTCCCTAAAAAACGGGTGGTAACTTCCGAACGAGTTAAGGAACACAATGCTAAATTTCAGCAGGCAGTTATTTATGCAAAAACAATTCTTAAAGACCCTGCAATGAAAGAGGCTTATCAGCTTGAGGCTAACAAAAAAGTAGGACTTACGGCTTATAATGTTGCTGTAGCAGATCTTTTTAATGCTCCTGAAATTAAAGAAATAGACTTGAGTAGATATACAGGTCAGATAGGAGATCCTATTAAAATTCGAGCCTATGATGATTTTAAGGTAAAATCTGTAACTGTACATATATACAACTCAGATGGCTCTCTTTTAGAAGAAGGTAGCGCTTCAGAGCAGGATGGAGTTTGGATATATATAGCAACTTTAGCTAATAGTTCTCTTTCAGGGGATAAAATTATTATTCGTGCTTCTGACTATCCTAATAATATCACTGAAAAAGAGAAAATATTATAGGATAGATAGAGCATAGATAGAGCATAGATAGTTAAACCTCTCCTTCTTTTAGTGAAGGGAGGTTTTAATTTATGAATAAAAATTCTATTTTTGTTAGAAAATGCATAAAGAGGAGGACATAATGGGGTAATTTAGAAATCTACTATGAAAGAAAAAACAACTACACAAATTGAGTTCGATGAGATGGTAAAAGAACTCTATCAAATACTAAAACCCTTAGGATTTAAGAAAAAAGCACTACATTTTTACCGAGTAGTGGAACAAAACCTGCAAATGATTTCTATTCAAAAAGGCGCTTATGGCAGCGCTGATGAAATCTATTTCACAGCAAATATCAAAAAAGCCTCTTATAAGGAACCTATCTCTTTCTATCCTGATGATAATACACAGCGTATAGGTGATATCAAGGGCAATGGTGATATTTGGTATGAGTTTTCTGGCACTATCGTCGATATTTTTAAACGAAAACAAAAATTTAAAGAGAATAGAGAAGCCTTTTTGAGTGATATACAGCAAATCGTGCTTCCTTATCTATCTAATTAACCAATGACTCCAGATTGTCCCCCTTCGGGGGAACGGGGGCATTGATAAATTTGAAAATCAGCCAATGAGCGCAACACTCTACTTGATTACTATGATAATCAATCACTTTTAGAGTATGTTGTGTAGGGGCGTTTTGCAAACGCCCATTGTAAATGTCTATTGCAAACGCCCACACACAAACGTTTTGCAAACACCCATTGCAAACACCATCTATCAAACTAATTAGCCAATGACTCCAGATTGTCCCCCTTCGGGGGAACGGGGGCATTAACAAATCAACAAATTATTATGGCAAATTTAAAACTCAAAGGGAAAGACCTCCTCAAGTTAGGCTTCCCAAATAATCAATCTATTAATGTAGCGTTGGAAGTAATGAAACGCAATTACGCTACTAAAAACTTGGCGTATGTAAAATCCGTACTCGAAGATATATTAAAAAATCCTGCGCAGTACGAAGGTCATCTTACTTTTGGTCAGATAGCCGAAGCACTGCTTTCGTCTACTAAAACCGAAAAACGACAGCTCAACGCTACCCGTGCGCCTTATCATATTTTTGGCGATGACATCACCGAAGAGGCAAAAACGCAACTCTATACGGCTCTAAAACTCCCTATTTCGGTAGGCGGCGCCCTAATGCCCGATGCCCATAGTGGCTATGGATTGCCCATAGGGGGCGTACTGGCGGTAGAGAATGCTGTGATTCCTTATGGAGTGGGTTTGGACATTGGTTGCCGTATGTGCCTCAGTATCTTGGATATCCCTGTATCCTACCTCTCTGGCGCACGTGATAAGTACGAAAAAGCCCTTGCCGAGCATACGAAGTTCGGTATGTATGAAACTCATAAATCGCACGTAGAGCACGAGATTTTCGACCGCGATACTTTTTCGCTGATTCCTATCCTCAAACGATTGAAAGATAAGGCAATCAAGCAGATGGGTACTTCGGGCAGTGGCAACCACTTTGTGGAATTTGGCGAGGTAGAACTCTTAGCAGACGATCCACAAATAGGGCTACCCAAAGGAAAATATCTCGGTATACTTTCACATAGCGGTTCGCGTGGTTTTGGGGCTGAAATCGCTCAGTATTACGTGCGCGTGGCAGCCGAACAATGTCCGCTACCCAAAGAAGCCCAACAATTTGCGTGGCTTGACCTCAATACCCACTTAGGGTTAGAGTATTGGACGGCTATGAACCTCGCAGGCGATTACGCATCTGCCTGCCACGACGATATCCACCGCCGATTGATAAAGGCTGTGGGCGGACGATTGAGAGCGCGCATCGAGAACCACCACAATTTTGCGTGGAAAGAAATTCACGATGGCAAGGAGGTCGTAGTACACCGCAAAGGGGCTACCCCAGCAGGGGAGGGGGTATTGGGTATTATTCCCGCCTCAATGACGGATGCCGGCTACATAGTGCGCGGCAAAGGCAATGCCCAGAGTTTCGATTCAGCTTCACACGGGGCAGGACGCGCTTTCTCGCGCAATGAGAGCAAGAACCGCTTTACCAATTCCGATATCAAAAAAGCCCTCAAAGCCAAAGATATCACCCTTATTGGAGGCAATGCCGAAGAAGCCCCTATGGCGTATAAAAACATAGAAACCGTAATGGCTTCCCAAAGCGATTTGGTAGATATCATCGGTACTTTCCAGCCACGCATCGTGCGAATGGACAAGTAATCAGTTATTTTTGAATTATGTTATGATGTAGGGGCGTTTTGCAAACGCCCCTACAAATAAAACTTTTTGGATAGTTTTTTATTTGCTTATATGCTAATTATCTTGTATCTTTGCCAAAAATAGAAAATATTATGCCTTATACAATTACCATTACCGATAACAATCCACAAGCACTACACCTTGTGAGATATCTTAAAACACTTGATTTTGTAAAAGTTACAAAGCAAAAAGAGCCTAAGTATTCTCAGGAAGTATTGGATGCTTCTAAAGTATTAAAAATGACCCCTGAGGAAATCGTAGAAGCTGCTAAAGAAGAAGAAATGACCCCTGAGGATTACGCGTTTGTGATGACAATCTCTAAAAAGATAAATAAGAAAGTATCACAACGATTAAGAGAACGTTTTAACCTATAAAAACTTTTAATTATGATTATCATTGCCGACAGTAACATTTTTATGAGTGCTCTTATAAACCCCTCTGGTCATAAAGCTTTAATATTGGCTGAAAGGAAGAAAATACAATATGTAGTGCCTGACTATCTCATTACTGAAGTAACCGAGCATATTCCTGATTTGGTAAAACGTTTAAAAAATCAGAAAACAAAAAAAGAACTATTAGCTGATTTTAAAAAACTATTAGAAGGCATTACCATTGTAAAGGAAGAAGATTTGCAAAAAACCTATGTAGCAAAAGCTGAAAAAATAGTCGCTGATGTAGATGAGAATGATATGCACTTTGTTGCTCTTCATCTGCAAATCAAACATAAAATATGGACTTCTGATAAAATCCTTGTAAAGGGTCTTACTGAAAAAGGTTACGGACATTTCTTTATTTCTACAGAAGAATTGAGTGAACATCTCTACAAAAAATAAAACCTCTAATTCACTTATTTCCAGTTGAAGAAACCCTCCTCTCACATAAAGAATATGCTATATGTTTTGTTGCTTCCACTGCTTTTCATTGGTATATTGTTTAGTCGCTTTTTTGATAAGATAGACGAGAAAATACATCTTCGCACTATACTCGCTTGGATATTCTCGCCCATTACTGCTCTCTATATAGGGTTGCAGTGGATAGTGAGAAAGATTTTCGGCAGAAGGCATTTATTTTATTGATAATCTTTTTTATTTTTATCCTGACTTGTTGATTAACAAATAATCCTTATCTTTGTCCCCACACATTAATCTTTATGTATTAATCATTTAAACAGATGGCAAAGAAAAAGAAAACCCTCCCCGCCAACTTCTACGAACTGATAGAAGCCAAAGATTTAGACGCGCTTAAAGCTGTCTTCAACGAATGTGAGCTAAACGCTTACGACCGTCATTCATTTAAGAAACCCGCTCTATCGTTTTACGATGTTCCCTTGGAGCTAATGGATTGGCTCATCGCTCAAGGCGCTGATATCAATGTAAAAGACGAATATGACCGCACGCCGTTATATTATCACGCTCAGGTGAATAATGTAGAAAAAGTAGCACTTCTATTAGAAAAAGGGGCTGATATAGAGTCTAAGGCAGCGTATGACGAAACACCGCTATTTGCTGCAGGTTATCACCCTGAAGTAACTGCTTTGCTTATAGCTAAAGGGGCTGATGTGAAAGCAAAAAACGATATGAAACATACTCCTATGGAGGCAATGTTGCACACTGTTCAGAGTATTGATATATCTAAGGCGGCTAAAACAGCTGAACTTTACCTCAAGGCAGGATTGAAACCTACCAAATTTGCCAAAGAACAAATCACCCGCATAGGAGAAGACTTCGAATTTCATCGCGAAAAATTTAATCCCGAATACTTAGAAGAAACTGATGCAGGATTGCAACAACTATATAAACTCTTCAATGTACCTCCTGTACCCCGCCGTATCCAGCACGACGGACAATCATCTATTATACTCACGGGTGATACTTGGGAGAAACGCTATATGCAAGCGTGGGATAGCTTAGTGCCTAGCAATGGCAGTGCTGCTACAGTGCAAGGCGAGGTAGTGCGTATAGCAGGCAGAATAAACCTTGAGCTTTTGCGCAATGCTATGGGCAACTGGGATAAGGAATACCGCAAGATGCTCACCGCCATTAGTGGTTACCTGCAACAAGGTAATCCTCTCTCGGAGAGTGAACTCGCCGAAGTAGCTGATATTCAAAAACACATCTTGGAAGACGACGGCACTGGCACCCAACGCCTATGCGAATTGGCGACTGCTTGGGTCGTACAGAATCCTCAACCTATTGCCTTAGGCAAAGTGAATTATAAGTATTAAGGGATCAGGGGTCAGGGGATAGACAATAGGGAATAGGGGATAGAAAATAATGGAAAAGACTGTAAAAACAAATGACAAATATGATATACAATAAATAACAACACACCATCTCTTTGGCAGAAGATACAACAATCATTACTTGCTATTGCGCCTTCAATAGGCAAAAGTTTTCAAAAACCTGCTGAGGAGGCTCAAATTAAAGCGCTAGAAGATGCTATAGCGCAACCCCTCCCTGAGAGTTTTAAAGAGTATTTGCGTACTTTCAACGGACAAGAACAAAGCGATAGTCCCCACTATTTTATGGGGTATAACTTATTGCTTCCCATAGATGAAATTATTGAAACCTACCAAATGCAGGTGGAGGACTTTGAAGGGGAATCTATTGCTGATGACATCAATCCTAATAAAATTCAACCTGTATTATGGGATAAAGGTTGGGTTCCGTTTACAGATTTTGAGGCGACAACTCGTATTTGCATAGATCTCAACCCCGCTACCAATGGGGTGAAAGGGCAAGTGATTATGCTATACCCTGGAATTGATTACCAAAGTGATGAGGTGGTATTAGCCAATTCTTTTGAAGAGTTCACTCAGAAAATTTGGAATATATTAGACGCAAAGAACTATTTTTTTGAAGAGGGTATTATAGAACAAGATTTTTTAATTTAAAAAACACCA
>CAUQUO010000062.1:0-15160 GCA_963521335.1 uncultured Capnocytophaga sp. | reverse complement strand
TTTAATAATGAGATATGAGTATCTTGATGTAACTTGGATTGGAATGCTCCTATTAAGATTTATCTCCAAGTTTCTCAAAAAAGTTTAAACACGTTTATAATAAACTTTGCCAAAGTCTGTACACTTTGGCAAAGTTTATTTTATTTGTAATCTATTTCAAACTTCCTACCATATCTTCAGGGTGTACCCATTTATCAAAGTCCTCAGGAGTAACATAGCCAAGACGCACAGCTTCTTCTTTGAGGGTAGTACCATTACGGTGAGCTGTTTGAGCAATTTCTGCCGCTTTGTAATAACCTATTTTAGTATTAAGAGCTGTGACAAGCATCAACGAGTTGTCTACTAATTCTTTAATACGTTTGTAATTAGGTTCAATACCACTTGCGCAATGTTCTTCAAATGATACACAAACATCTCCTAACAACTCAGCTGATTTAAGGAAATTAGAAGCCATTAATGGCTTAAATACATTCAATTCATAATGACCTTGAGTACCACCTACTGAAATAGCTACATCATTACCCATTACTTGTGCCGCAACCATTGTCATCGCCTCACATTGAGTAGGATTCACTTTACCTGGCATAATAGAACTACCAGGTTCGTTAGCAGGGATAAGAATTTCACCAATACCAGAACGAGGTCCTGAAGCCATCATACGAATGTCGTTTGCAATCTTGTTTAATGATACGGCTAATTGCTTGAGAGCACCGTGACTTTCTACAATAGCATCATGAGAAGCTAAGGCTTCAAATTTGTTAGGAGCAGTTATAAAAGGTAGACCAGTGAATTTAGCAATATATTCAGCTACTTTCACATCATAACCTTTAGGAGTGTTGAGCCCTGTACCTACAGCAGTTCCACCTAAAGCGAGTTCTGAGAGGTGTGCTAAAGTATTTTTAATAGCGCAAATAGCGTGATCAAGCTGAGCTACATAGCCTGAAAGCTCTTGTCCTAAAGTAAGTGGTGTAGCATCCATAAGGTGTGTACGACCTATCTTTACAACATCTTTAAAGGCTTCTGCTTTAGCGGCAAGGGTATCGCGTAGTTTTTGAACCCCAGGAATAGTTTTTTCAACTACCATTTTGTAACAAGCAATATGCATTCCTGTAGGGAAAGTATCGTTAGATGATTGTGATTTATTTACATCATCATTAGCCTTTAATACGGGGTCTCCTTCTCCTATTTGTTTGCCAGCTAACACTTGAGCACGATTGGCAATTACCTCATTCACATTCATATTAGATTGAGTACCTGATCCGGTTTGCCAAATTACCAATGGAAATTGGTCATCAAGTTTGCCTTCGAGAATCTCGTCACAAACTTGAGTAATAGCATCTCGTTTTTCGGTAGAAAGTACGCCTAAATCGAAGTTAGCGTATGCAGCAGCTTTTTTAAGATAGGCAAAGCCACGGATAATTTCAATCGGCATAGAAGCAGGTGCACCGATTTTGAAGTTGTTACGTGAACGTTCTGTTTGTGCTCCCCAATATTTATCGGCAGGCACCTTCACTTCACCCAAAGTGTCTTTTTCAATTCTGTAACTCATTTTTGTTTGTATTTGATTTAATAATTATCTTTTTTAATTCTGCTACAAAAGTATGTTATTTTTCTCACTAATTAAATTTTATTTAAGATTTTTTTTTGCTAAAAAACTTTTTTAATTTCTTAAGTATTTGTCATTGAAAAGAGTGCTTTTTCTAAATTTTCACGATGATTAGGATGTGCTATAGCAATTAACGCTTTTGCACGTTGTTTTAAATTTTTCCCAAATAGCTCTGCAACTCCATATTCAGTGACTATGTATTGTACATGAGCACGTGTAGTTACTACTCCAGCTCCTTGTTTAAGAAATGGTACTATTTTACTCTCTCCTTCATTAGTTACTGAATGAAATGCTATAATAGATTTGCCACCTTCACTAAGCATTGCTCCACGTACAAAGTCTATTTGTCCTCCAAAACCTGAATAAATTGTAGTACCTATAGAATCAGCACATACTTGCCCCGTAATATCCACTTCAATCGCTGAATTAATAGAAATTACTTTGGGATTTTGTCGTATTACAGATACCTCATTTGTATAGGAAGCTTCTGCAATTTCTACAGATGGGTTGTGGTCTATAAAATCATAGAGTTCTTGTGATCCCATTACAAATGAGGCTATTATTTTCCCTTTATCAATTTTTTTTTCATAGCCATTAATAACTCCTTTTTTTACTAAGCCAAGTACTCCTTCTGTTAGTAACTCTGTATGAATACCTAAATTTTTAAGGTGACTCATCTCAGCTAAAGTTGCATTTGGTATATTTCCAATACCCAATTGTAATGTACTTCCATCTTCAATAAGAGGTACTATATGGCGAGCTATTTGAGTTTCTATTGCATTAGGTTGGGTGAGGTTTAAAGAGAAAATAGGAGCATTGTGTTCTACAAGAAAATCTATTTCGTCTATATGTATTAATGCATCGCCATATGTACGTGGCATTTGTTCATTAACTTTTGCTATTACATATTTAGCATTTCGTATTGCTGACTTTGATGCTTCTACACTTACACCCATTGAGCAAAATCCAAATTTATCAGGAGGAGAAACTTGTATAAGTACGACATCTACTTTTATATGTTTACGATCAAATAAAAGAGGCATATCACTTAGAAAAACAGGGGTATAAGAACCGTTGCCTGCTTTCATTATATTTCTTACATTACGAGATAGGAAAAAAGAATTTACATAGAAACTATCCTTATATAGAGGATCAGCATAAGGGGCTTCACCTTCTATATGGATATGTCCAATTGTTACATTACGAAGTTCTGGAGCACGTTTTACAAGAGCATTCACTAATATTTCAGGAACCGCAGCACCTCCATGTATATAGACAAAATCGTCATTTTTGACGACTTTCAAGGCTTCATCTACACTGGTAATTTTTGTCATAAATAAATATATTTTAGTTAGCGCTCAAAAGTACTACATAAAATCTAATTGACAAAATTATTCTGATATATTTTTTTTTATTATCTTTGTCGCCAATTTAAAAAAATCGAAATATTATGTATCCACCTGAATTGGTTAAACCAATGATAGAAGAACTAACTAGTGTTGGTTTTGAAGAGTTAAAGACAGTTGAGGCTGTAAAAAGAGCCATTGAACAAGAAGGTACTACTTTGGTAGTAGTAAATTCAGTTTGTGGTTGTGCTGCACGCAATGCGCGTCCAGCAGTACTTTATAGTTTACAAAATGACAAAAAACCTGATCATCTTACTACTGTGTTTGCAGGGGTAGATAAAGAGGCTACAGAGGAGGCTCGCCAGTATATGCTTCCTTTTCCTCCTTCTTCTCCAAGTATAGCTTTATTTAAAGATGGTGAATTAGTTCATATGTTAGAACGTCATCATATTGAAGGGCGTATGGCTGAGGTTATTGCTGAGAATTTACAACAAGCTTATAATGAATTTTGCTAAATTGGCCTTATAAAAAAATAGGCTACTTTCTTAGAGAAGTAGCCTATTTTTTATTCTAAATATATATCTATCAATCCTTCGGGGGTATTGACTATTATTTTACGATTTGAGTGATCTACTTTTTCTATAAATTCATCATTTATAGGAATAAGTATTTTTTTTTCTTGATCATTTTCTATTTCAAAAAGGGGTTGAATTGTAGTATCATTAATATTTACTATTTCACCTACTTTTCCATAGTTTATATCTTCTACTTGAAATCCTATTACTTCATGGAAATAGAATTTATTACCTGAGAGTTTGGGTAAGGCATCCAAAGGCAGATATATTTTTTGTTTTAGAAGGGCTTCAGCATCGTGTTCATTATCTATATCTTCAAATTTGATGCGTAGTAAATTGGATTTGTGCAAAGAGCTTCTTTCAATAAAAAAAGGAACCAGATTATTACCTATAGTAATAAAAACTGATTCCAATCCTTCATACATTTCAGGGTCATCAGAATCTAATTTGATGAGTACCTCTCCTTTAAAACTAAACTTTGACACAATTGTTCCTACATAAAAACAATCTTTTATTATCATAGGTTTATGCTTCAGTTTCGTTAGTTTCTTGTGCAGGAGTTTCTTCTGGTGTTTGTTCAGTGGGGTTTTCTTGTGCTACTTGAGCTAATTTAGCAACTACATCACTTTTGCGTTTTTCGCTTATTTGTTTTTCAGCTGTTAAAGCTTTTGCTTTAGCTTCTGCTTTTTCTTTTGCTAATTTTTGTTCTTTAGAAGATACTTTATTAGCTTTTTCTTCAAGCCAAGCTTTAAATTTAGCTTCTGCTTCTTCTTGAGTGAGAGCTCCTTTAGCTACCCCTCCAAGCAAGTGATATTTTAGCAATACTCCTTTATAAGAAAGGATACGACGTGCTGTATCACTTGGTTGAGCTCCATTTTTCAACCATTTAACGGCTGCATCCACATCAATATCAATTTGAGCTGGATTAGATACAGGGTTATAAGTTCCTAATTTTTCAAGGAATTTACCATCTCTTTTTGCACGTGAATTGGCAGCTACAATCCAATAGAATGGTTTGCCTTTTTTACCGTGACGTTGTAATCTGATTTTTACTGGCATAAAAATTTAATTAGTGAGGTACTCGACCTCGTTATTAATTCGGGGGCAAAATTACGATATTTTTTTTTATTTCAAAATTTAAAATGTTTTTTTTTGTGGAACTTGCTAATTAACGAAAAAGATAAGATTTTCTATTTTAGTAAGAGATGAGTAGTATTTTTTTCTATAGAAGGGTATTTTTATAAAATTTTAGGTATTGGGAATACATATAGAGTAGGTATAATGTGTCTATACCTTAGCTATAGAGTAAATATAAGATAGATATGATAGAAAAATTTTCTGTTTTCAGTCTGAAAAATATAATCTTGAGATTTATAATATTATATTTCATTTCTAAGAATCGTATGTTTTAGAAAAAATTCTATTAACAATAAAATAACAGCGATGATTACTAATCCTCTAAATTTTTCTTCTACTTCGGTATATTTAAGTTCTTCTATTTTGGTAGTTTCCATTTTGTTTATTTCGTCATATATTTGTTGAAGTTTTTGGTTATTGGTAGCTCTAAAGTAATGTCCTTTGGTTACTTGAGCTATTTTTTTCATGAGAGGTTCATCGATATCTACTTGTAACATTCGATACATTATACTTCCATCAGGGTTGAGGGCGTATGGAGAGAGTGCCATTCCATTAGTTCCTATACCTACAGTATATACTTTTATTCCATATTCAGCAGCCAATTCAGCAGCTGTTTGGGGGTCTATGAATCCAGTGTTATTTACTCCATCTGTAAGCAGGATGATTACTCGGCTTTTAGCTTTACTTTCTTTGAGTCGGTTTACAGCAGTTGCTAGCCCCATCCCTATAGCAGTACCATCATCTACCTGTCCATAGGTAAGTTCGGAGAGGGCGTTTAGTATAATACTTTTATCACTTGTTACAGGAGTTTTTGTATAACTTTCTCCTGCATATACAACAAGACCAATGCGGTCATTAGGTCTATCTTTTACAAATTGAGAGGCTACTTTTTTTAGTGCTTCAAATCGGTTGGGTTTCAAGTCTTGAGAGAGCATACTTGAAGATACATCTATAGCCATCACAATATCTATTCCTTCTGTTATTTTGGTTTTTGCATTTTCGGAAGAGGTTTGAGGGCGTGTTAAGGCTATTATAATCAAGCTTATTGCTATAATTCGTAGAACAAAAAGAGCATGATAGGCATACGTATTCCTTCTTTTTTGAAAACTTATTGTTGAAGAAAGGGTTATGTTGGCTTGTATTTTTTTGTTAGTCAACCAATACCAAACAATCATCAAAGGTAATAATAGAAGTAGCCAGAAAAAGTATGGATGTGCGAAAGTTATATCTTTAAACATTTTGTTATCAGTTTATGAGGGTATTATTCTGTTTTAAAAACAATAGATTTTATAACTCTTTGAGCTATTTTGTTGGCGTCAGTTTCATCGATATAGGTGATAAGTACTTGTTGGAGCGCATTGTTTTCAGTAAAACTATAGAGCTCGTACAAAGCGTTAAAATAGTTACCTTTTTCATCAGGAATACTCATTCCTCCAAACACTTTCATACCCTTAGCTCCGTTAGGAGAAGTATATTCTTCTGTTAAGGTAGTGATATTTTTAGCTTTAGCTCTATCTAATTGTGAAAGTACAATTTCATTTACTTTTTGAGGGTCTAAAGTAAGTCCGCTGTTTTGTCCTTCTTGCTGAGATGTTTTATTTTGGGAATCTTTCTTGAAGGTAATGATGTTAGTCATTATATAGAGCGGTGAATTGAGACTACCATAATAGAAAGTATATTGTTTATCTATAACTGATTTATATTCAGTTATATCTACTATTTGTTTACGAATGAGTATTTGTGGTGTAGTAAGTTCAGTGATAGGGTAGCCATAATCACTAGTTACCCATTCCATTTTATCATATTTGGCGTACGTAGTAAAATATTTCAATCGCACAATAGTATAGGTAACTACAAATATGAAAAAGAATGCTAATGAACATATAGAAATAATTATACGTTTTTTCAAACGGGTGATTCTCGTATTGGGGTACCTTCTTCTTGAAGGTTCTTTTTTGTATTCATTGATTTGGGGTTCAGGTTGTATTACAGGAATAGCTTCTTTAGTTTTAATTACTACGTTTTCTATAGTTTCGCGATCATATTCGGCATTGTTGTCAGAAGGTTTATTTTTAGCAAATTTTACCAGGTCAGCATTACGCAATACACGTTTTAGGTTATTAATTGTCTCTATTGACAAGTTAAGTTTTCCTGTTTTTTGTAATACGTTTATTTTATCTAATAGTTCATCTGTAGTACTTTCTTTGGCTAAGATATGTACTTCATCTTCTAAATATTCTTTTACAATATCGGTAAGGCGGGTATAATAGGCTTTGTGTTGTGACTCTATGAGATATTTAGAATTTTGTAAGTCTTTTAAATCTTGTATAGCACGTTCAAAAGGAGGTAGCTTTTTACGTTCTTCTTCAGCAGATAGTTTTTTCTTGCGAAATACAAAAAGATATAAAGCTGTAGCAGTTAAAAGAAGAGCTACTATAGCTAAAACAATCCATAACCAAAGGTGTGAAGAGGAGGGAGAGGTTACTTCGGTAATAGGTTTAATGTCATATAAAGGTTGTTTTAGTGTATCTACTGCTACATTGTGAACTTCTATAAGTAGTGAATCGGTATAGTAATCCTTATTACTAATGTGTATTCTTTGGCGAGGAATTGTGTATTTTCCTTCATCAAATTGTGTGAGATAATAAGTTTTTACTAAATGAAGTTTACCTACTTCTTTAAGGGTATCAATAGGGGTAGTTTTTACCATTTCTAATGGTGTAAAACTTTGGTCTTCTGGGAATATAACTTTTGTATCAGTAGGTGCTTCCACTGATATTTTATATTCAATTTGTTCTCCTATTTTTACATTTTTTGTATTTGTTTTTATTCTTACCTCTTGTGCGTATAGAGTAGGAAATACTAATATAAATATGTAATATAATAATCGTTTCATTTTACCTATTCTTAAAGTAACCAAGTAGTTTTTGGGTATAGTTTTCATCATTTCGGCAGGTTACTATACCAGCTCCTGATTTTTTCCATAGATTCTCGAAATAATCTACTATTTGGTGATATTGTTTTTCATATTCTTTTCTAACTGTTGTCGATGAGGTATTCACTCTTTGCAAAATACCAGTTTCGGCATCCTGCACCATTATATATCCTAAGTTAGGTAATTCAGTTTCTTTTTTGTCATAGATGCGAATGCCGGTAATATCGTGTTTTTTAGCGGCTATTTGTATAGGTTTCTCATAACCTTTATCCATAAAATCGGAGAGCATAAACACAATCGCTTTTTTCTTGCTTACTCTGCTGAGAAATTGTAAGGCTTCAGAAATATTTGTTTTTAAACTTTTAGGTTGAAACTCTATAAGTTCTCTGATAATACGTAGTACGTGAGATTTACCTTTTTTAGGAGGTATATACAACTCTATTTGGTCGGAGAAGAGAATCAAACCAGTTTTATCGTTGTTTTGTAGGGCGGAAAAAGCTAAAGTAGCTGCTATTTCAGTGATGAGTTCACTTTTGAATTGCTGTTCGGTACCAAAGAGCTCGCTGCCACTCACATCTATCATCAGCATAAGGGTAAGTTCGCGTTCTTCTTCAAATACTTTTACGAAAGGTTCGTTGTAACGTGCTGTTACATTCCAATCGATATTGCGAATGTCGTCACCAAATTGATAGGGGCGCACTTCACTGAAAGTCATACCACGACCTTTAAAAGTAGAGTGATACTCCCCTCCGAAGATATTATCGGAGAGTTTACGCGTTTTTATCTCTATCTTGCGTACTTTTTTTAATAATTCTTTAGTATCCAAAATTAATTAGCAATTATGTAGTTAGGGATTATTGAAAGTCCAACTGAAAATCTTCGTAATTATTTTGAGCATCGATAATGAGAGTTTCGTTGATAGCATTGATATCAAACTCATTTTCGTCCCAAGGGAAGCTGTAACCACAGAAAGAGAGCCATTCCTTGTAGTTTTTTACTTCAGTTTTAGGTTTACCAGCTTTAAGTACTTCAAGCATTGCTTGGTAACCCCAAATACCGCCACAATCTTCAGGGGGAGTTTTACCTTTTCCTTTGATGCATATAGGGTAGATGAGAGTTTCATCATCAATAGCTTCTAATACAATTTTGTGTTCCCACGAATCGCCAAAATCATACTCATAGATAATATAATCCTTTTCTTTTTTTAATATATCAGAAAGGAGAGTCTTGTTTACCAATTTGTAAATATCTCGGCGTGAGTGCAAGAAAACAGACATAGGGTCATTAGGGTCGAAGTTATTGTCCTCATCTTCATCACCTACAAAGCCCATTTCTCTACCAAACTCCATATCCTTTTCAGTTTTGATAAACAAACGAGGTTCGTTTTTCAGAAATTTGTAAAATTGATACAAATGCGCATTGTACCAGTTGAAAAGGGTTTGAATGATGTAATGCAGTGTTTCAAAAGTGATATTGTTATTCACTTTCACACGTCGCCATATTATAGGCTTCCTTGAGCCTTCAATACTGATTTTTAATGTGTATGCCATTTATATTTATTAATATTTAAGTTTTAAGGCACTTCTATTGTATTTACTATTTTGTGAATCATCTCTACTGAGGTGATATTCTCAGCTTCTGCTTCATAGGTGATACCAATACGATGGCGCAATACATCGAACACTACAGCTCGTACATCCTCAGGAATTACATAGCCACGACGTTTTATAAAGGCATAACATTTAGCAGCCATAGCTAAATTGATACTACCACGAGGTGATGCTCCAAAGCTAATAAGAGGTTTGAGTTCAGCTAGGTTATACTTTTCGGGGTAGCGTGTTGCGAAAATGATATCTAAGATATATTTTTCAATTTTTTCATCCATATACACTTCGCGTACTGCTGCTTGTGCTTTGAGAATTTGCTCTAAACTTACCGTTTGATTTACTACTGCATAACTATTGCTAAGATTATCTCGCATAATCTGTTGCTCTTCATCTAATTTAGGATAGTCGATAACTGTTTTGAGCATAAAACGGTCTACTTGAGCTTCAGGAAGAGGGTAGGTACCTTCCTGCTCTACAGGGTTTTGGGTAGCCATTACCATAAAAGGGGCATCAAGTTTAAAGGTGGAATCACCGATGGTTACTTGTCGCTCTTGCATAGCCTCTAATAAAGCAGATTGTACTTTAGCAGGGGCACGGTTGATTTCATCTGCTAGGACAAAATTTGCGAAGATAGGTCCTTTTTTAATGGAGAATTCATTTTGCTTGATGTTGTAGGTCATTGTTCCTATCACATCGGCAGGTAATAGGTCGGGGGTAAACTGGATACGGCTAAATGACCCGTGTACTGATTTAGCAAGAGTATTAATAGATAGTGTTTTTGCCAATCCTGGTACACCTTCTAAGAGGATATGTCCTTTACCTAAGAGACCAATAAGTAGTGCATTTACCATATGTTTTTGTCCGATAATTACTTTATTCATTTCGGAGGTAAGCATATCAATGAAGGCACTTTCTTTTTCTATTTTTTCGTTTATCTGAGTAATATCTACAGAAGTTCTTTGTTCCATATTACAATTATTTTATAGTGTTTTTATATAATACAAATATTATGCCGTGAGATGTGATGTTATTTATTTTTTTTCTTCTTTTTCTTTTTCAGCTTTACGCGCTATTTCTATATATGTTTTAAATTCCTTGCCATATTTGGAATTAGCAACTTCTTTAGAGAGTTTTCCATAGATAGAATCTAAGTACTTTACGCGGGTATTGGGGGCATCGGCGAGGACGATATAAGGGGAGATATAGGAATCGGGGTGAGAGAGAGCGTAGTTAAGCACAAATAGATGGCGACGTAAGGTATTTTTTTCTGACACTGTATTAAGAGAATCAGCTAATGATGTATTGCCTGTCTTGAAGGCATTTACTTGTTGTTCTAAGAGTTCGGCATTACGCAAGCCAAACTTGCGCATTGTGTGTGTATATTCGTTGTATTGTTCTTGAGAGGAAGACCCACTTACTTGAGCTTTTACTTCGAGCATATCGTAGGAGCTATTTATGGTAATTTTTTTAGGTTCGCCGAAGAACATCAGGCGGTCGCCTAAATCGGTACCAGCTTGCTTGTTGAGGTCGAGGTATATGTAAAATACTTCGGGGCTTTCTAAATGTTGTTTAAAGGAGAATTTTCCGCTACCGTTGGCTACAACAGAGTCGACATTAGTAAGTTTATCATTTACATATTTTTGTAGATAAATAGTTCCAACTTTTAGTCCGTCTATATTACCTTCTACAATCATTGTGTTTTTGTCTTCTTTATTGCAAGCTACTGTCATCAATAGAGTTGCGATTGTTATTACTATTTTTCTCATTGTATTTGTTTTTTAGATGTTAAGGTTGCTCTAAGTTGTCTCCAAGGTTGCTCCAAGCTTTTTCTAAGGTAGGAGTATATTGGTTATAGAGTGTTTCATTGTTTGAGCTTTATTTTGTGTTTCTTGGTATTCTTTTTCGGGTATAGAGTCTTTAGTAATTCCACCTCCGACATATATAAATGTTTTGTTATCAGTAATTTGCATACATCTTAAGTTTACATATAGCGCTTGATAGTCTTCAGCTATTCTTCCACAATAACCTGTATAAAACTCTCTATTATATCCTTCATTTTTCAAGATAAAATCTTTGGCTTTTTGGGTTGGGTAGCCACAAACTGCAGGAGTAGGGTGTAGTTGTTTAATCAGGGGAAAGGTTTTACCTTTTTTCATTTTCCCTTTGATTAGGGTGCATAGGTGGATTATATTTCCTGCTTGTACAGTTTTAGGGGCTGAGACTTCAAGTTCGTAGGTATAATCTTGCAATTGTTGTAGGATAGTATCAGTAACAATTTGTTGTTCTTCACATTCTTTTGATGGCCAATCTACTTCACCTTCTTTAAAAGGTTGTGTACCTGCTAATGCCATTGTATTAAAGTTATTTTTAGTATTGTATAGTAATACTTCGGGGGTAGCAGCGAGCCAAGTTCCTATTTTGGGGTGATAGAACAGATAACAAAAGGCTGACGGGTAATGTGTTAAGATATTAGTAAAGCTCTCGAAAGGGTTTGCTACAAAAGGGAGTGTGATTTTGCGTGAAAGTACTACTTTTTGAAAGGTTCCTTGCTTTATTTGTTCTATAGCTTTACTTACTAAAGTTATATGATTTTGTTTTTCATTTTCGGTATCTTCTAATATACTAATATTCTTATTTTTTACGGGGATTTGTGTAGGCAAAAGACTTGTTATAACTTTGTTAGGAGAAATTATAACGGTAGGTTCATTGGCATTAAATGGGGCGAAAATAAATCCTTCTTGTTCTTGCATATCAGGATTGAAAAAACGGAGGGTATCATCTTGTTGTTGTAACAATGTTACAGCAGTATGATAAGGAGGTTTGTAGCACACAAAAGGCAATTGTTGATTATATGCATGTTGTGCTTTTTTTAAGAGTTCTTCAAACGAGATATCATTTTTAGTTTCTGTCGTCATAAGTCATTCTATGGTTTATATCGTTTGGGTATCGTAGAAAGCTTTGAAGACACCATTTTGAGCTAATAGTTCTTCTTTGGTGCCTTGTTCTACTAACTTTCCTTTGTCGAGCATCAGTATTTTATCAGCATACTTAGTAATAGAGATGCGATGACTAACAATAATTACAGTTTTACCTTTCAGGGTATCGCGTAAATTTGTTAAAATTTTCTCTTCGGTATCTGTATCTACGGCTGACAGGCAATCGTCTAATAAATATATTTCGGTTTCTTTAAGTAAAGCTCTTGCGATGGCAACTCGTTGTCGCTGGCCACCACTTAATGATACCCCTCGTTCCCCAAGTAGTGAGTTGTATTGATGAGTAAACTCTATAATATTGTTGTGGACAACAGCTTTTTGGCAGGCTTCTATGATTTGTTCTTCGGATGCCTCTTTATTACCAAAGCGCAAATTGTTGAGAATCGTATCTGAAAACAAGAAATTCTCTTGTGGCACAACCGAAATGGCTTTTCGCAAGCTGTTTAAATTCAACTCTTTTATGGGTATTCCTCCTATCAATATTTCTCCTTGATTGGCATCATACATACGAGCAATGAGGTCTAATAGTGTAGTTTTACCACTACCAGTCTTGCCAATAACAGCTACTGTTTGCCCTGCTTTTATGTGAAAAGATACATCTTTGAGAGCTTCTATTCCTGTATCTTCATAACGGAAAGATACTTTATCAAATGTAATATCTCCTTTAATAGGTGTAGGCTCTTTTATTTGATTACGTATTTGAGGTATTTCTGAGAGGAACTCATTGATACGTTTTTGAGAGGCTTCCGCTTGTTGTACTATAGAACTTACCCACCCCACTGTAGCCACAGGCCAAGTGAGCATCATTACGTAAATACTGAACTCTACAATTACTCCAATAGATTGTATTTCGCCAGTGTAATAGAGTTTTCCCCCAATAAAGATTACAAAGATAAGGCTCAATCCTATCATCAGTATCATTGTAGGGATAAAGAAAGCCTGTATCTTAGCAAGCTTGATGTTTTTCTGACGACCATCTTCAGCGAGTATTGCTAATTGCGCATCTGTAGCAGCCTCTTTATTATACGATTTTATTACTCCAATACCTGAGAAAGTTTCTTGCGAGAAAGTAGAAAGGTCGGATAGGTAGGCTTGAACCTTCATCGTTTCGATATTAATCTTTTTGCTCATTTTGTAGATAAGCAAAGAGAGAATAGGCAATGGGATGAGAGTGTAGAGGGTGAGTTTGGGTGAGATGATGAACATCAGGGGGATTACACAAGCAAAAAGTGTGATAGTTTGAACGCTATACATAATAGCAGGTCCTGCATACATACGCACTTTGGATACATCTTCGCTAATACGGTTCATCAGGTCGCCAACTCGGTTGCGTTTGTAGAAGCTAAGCGATAACTGTTCATATTTCTTAAATATCTCGTTTTTCATATCATATTCGATGTATCGAGATACATTGATGATAAGCTGACGCATAAAGAACATCAGTATTGCGGATATGATAGTTGTTCCAATGATAATAAGGGCATATTCTATGAGCAAGGAAGTCATTTGTGAAGCATCTTTGGTGGTAGAGCGAGCAAATTCTTCGATAGCGGCAATAGCATTTTTGACATATCGAGGCATAAAGAGGGAAAATATGCGTGATATGACAGTGATAAAGACCCCAAGTATCAGGTGGTATTTATATTTAAAAAAGTATTTACGTACGTGTTTAAGATGAGCCATTCTAATATAATTAGAGTGATGAGTAGGTAGTGATTTATTTTCTTTTAAGCACTTTTTCTACTGCTTTTAGGATACCCTCTTTATTCAATCCGTATTTTTGCATTAATTGAGTAGGAGTACCACTCTCTCCAAAGGTATCATTTACAGCTACAAATTCTTGAGGGGCTGGGTATTTTTGGGTAAGTACTCGCGCTATACTTTCACCTAATCCTCCGTAGTAATTGTGTTCTTCGCAAGTTACGATGGCTTTTGTTTTCTTTACAGAATCAATAATCATCTCTTCATCTAATGGTTTGATTGTATGTATGTTTATAACTTCGGCAGAGATACCGTTTTGTTCTAAGGTTTCGCAGGCCAAGAGTGCTTCCCAAACGAGGTGCCCTGTAGCGATAATCGTTACATCTTTTCCTTCGTTAAGGAGTATTCCTTTACCTATTTGGAAGGTTTGGTTTTCAGGGGTAAAGTTAGCCACTGTGGGTCTTCCAAAACGCAGATATACAGGACCTACATAATCAGCGATAGCGATAGTAGCAGCTTTTGTTTGGTTATAATCGCAAGGATTGATAACGACCATATTAGGTAGCATTTTCATCAAACCTATATCTTCTAATATTTGGTGAGTAGCTCCGTCTTCTCCAAGAGTGAGACCTGCGTGAGAAGCACATACTTTGACATTTTTATTGGAATAGGCGATGGATTGGCGTATTTGGTCATAAACACGGCCTGTAGAAAAGGCAGCGAAGGTTCCTGTAAAAGGTATCTTACCACCGATTGTAAGTCCGGCTGCAATTCCCATCATATTGGCTTCAGCGATTCCGATTTGGAAAAAACGAGTAGGGTTTTCTTCTATAAATTTTTCCATCTTGAGAGAGCCTATTAGGTCTGCACAAAGGGCTACTACATTTGGATTTTTACGGCCTAATTCGGCAAGACCAGCACCAAAACCGCTTCGGGTATCTTTTTTTCCTGTATCGATATATTTTTTCATTAGTATAATAAGAGTTGATTTTTTTTCAGGTGCAAAGGTAAGTATAATTAACGAATTAGCAAATTAGCAAATTGGAATTTTTATTTTAGGTATTAGATTGTTCCAAGTTTGCTCCAAGTTTATTCCAAGTTTGCTCCAAGTTTGCTCCAAGTTTGTTCCAAGTTTCTTACAAGGTTATTAGCAAATTGGATAATCTGTAAATTAGAAAAACGATGAGTGCAAGTTCCACTAATAATTTGCAAGTTCCACTAATAATTGCAATTTTAAGTAGTAATTTTTGATTAAACTTT
>CAUQUO010000061.1:0-15355 GCA_963521335.1 uncultured Capnocytophaga sp. | reverse complement strand
TTTAATAATGAGATATGAGTATCTTGATGTAACTTGGATTGGAATGCTCCTATTAGGATTTATATCCAAGTTCCTCAAAAAAGTTTAAACACGTTTATTAATAAAGATTTAAAATTATTCGTTGGGTATTTTTATGTTAAGACAAAGAAAAAATTTTGAAGTTTATTGATAAGTTAGTATTTTTGTAGCCTAATTAATTTAATTGAAAAATATTTTTATGGAAAGTATTTTTAAACATTGCCCGCATTGTGCTTCTACAGATATAGAATTTCCTAATAATGTACGTTTTTTATGTCACAATTGTGGTTTTACATATTTTCATAATATAGCCGCCGCTGTAGCTGTAGTTTTTAGGTGCAAAGATAAAATTCTTTTCACAGTTAGGAATATGGATCCAGACAAGGGGAAGCTTGATTTGTCAGGAGGATTTGTAGACCCTAATGAAACGGCACAAGAGGCGGCTTGTAGGGAGGTAAAAGAAGAGATGGGGATGGAAATACGCCCTGAACAGTTGCGATTTATTACGACTTTTCCTAACAATTATTTGTATAAGGATGTAGCATATAGAACTATGGACATTTTTTTTGAATGTTCTTTAGAAGAAGAGCAAGTACAAATAGTAGCTCCTGATGAAATTAAGGCTTTACAGTGGTATTCTTTAGAAGAAATTCCTGAAGATATGATAGGGTTTATTTCGGTAAGGACAGTTATACATCAATTAAAAAACAGAAAATAGAGACTTATGCATTCAATAGAAGATTATAGAGAGGCTTTTTTAGCATATCTGAACTCTCAACATATTCAACGAGAGCCACGGCATCTTTATGAGCCTATCAATTACATATTACATTTAGGAGGGAAACGGTTACGTCCTATTTTAACGCTTATAGCAACTGAACTTTTTGATGTAGATTATAAAAAGGCTCTTGATGTAGCTACTGCGGTAGAAGTTTTTCATAATTTCTCACTTATTCACGATGATATTATGGATAAAGCACCTTTTCGTAGGGGGCAAGCTACAGTTCACGAAAAATGGAATACGAATATAGGAATTCTTTCAGGAGATGCGATGCTTATTATGGCTTATAGGCTATTAGAGCGTTATCCTGCTAAAACTTTAGCCTCATTAAGTCCACTTTTCAGCAAAACAGCTCTTGAAGTGTGTGAGGGACAGCAATGGGATATGGACTTTGAAAGCCGTATGGATGTAAAAATTGAAGAGTATATAGAGATGATACGTTGTAAAACAGCGGTACTGATAGGAGCATCCTTACAGATGGGAGCTATTATAGCAGAGGCGACTCTTGAAAATCAATTATTACTTTATGATTTTGGTATAAATATAGGGCTAGCTTTTCAGTTACAAGATGATTATTTGGATAGTTTTGGAGATAGCTCTTTTGGTAAAAAAATAGGAGGGGATATTATAGAAAACAAGAAGACTATGCTTTATTTAAAATCCTTAGAATTAGGTACACCAGAAGAATGTGAGTCTCTTTTGGAGTGGTATAAAATTAGTAAGGAAAGTGAAGAGAAAATAGAAGAAGTAAAACGTCTTTTTGAAAAGACAGGAGGTGCAAAGGCTTTACGAGAAGAAATAGTAATGATTACCAATAGAGCTCTTGATGTATTAGAGCAATTAAGTATATCAATAGAAAAGCGAGAGTATTTGAAAATAATGGCTTTACAATTAATTAATAGAGAAAAATAATTATGAAATAATCATTGTTAGTTAGTAATTAATTATTATCTTTGCGAAAATAAAAGTAGAAAACTATGAGAAAAACTATTCAATATATTATAATCAGTGGAGGAGTTATCCTGCTTTCTGGTTTTTTAGTAAATGCTATGTCTGTAAAAAAAGAGGAAAATAATATTTATGAAAAAGTAGAAGCAGAAGTTGCAGAAAACACACTTGCTACAGAACATCATCAGAAAGAGGGTAATTTTTTCGATAATTATAGGGTTTATGCTATAGATATACCAGAGAAATTGGATTTTGCTGGAGAGAATGTACCTATAAATGATCCTGATGTTTATGAACGTTTAGACCGCGAATTTCTTGTTAACACCTACTGGCAATCAAATGGACTTTTATTACTCAAGCGGGCTAACAAGTATTTTCCTATTATTGAACCTATTCTCAAGCGCAATAATATTCCTGATGATTTTAAATATTTAGCACTTATAGAAAGTGGACTTACTAACGCCGTTTCTCCTTCGGGGGCAAGCGGTTTTTGGCAATTTATGAAGGCTGCTGCTCAAGAATATGGTTTAGAGGTAAATGAACAGGTTGATGAGCGTTATCATATAGAAAAATCGACACAGGCTGCGTGTGATTATCTAAACAAGGCAAAACGTAGTACTGGTAGTTGGACGATGGCTGCCGCTGCTTATAATGCAGGGGTATCAGGAATGAAGAAACAAGCTGAATTTCAACAAACAGATAATTATTATGAGCTATGGCTTAATAATGAAACTTATCGTTATGTATTTAGGATATTAGCAGTAAAAGAAATTATGAAACATCCTAGAAAGTATGGTTTTATTTTTGAGAAAAAGCATCTTTATAATGAACTTCCTACTTATAATGTAATGGTTGATACTCCTATTGAAAACCTTACTGATTTTGCTAAAAGCCATAATGTATCTTACAAAGAATTAAAAATATACAATCCTTGGTTGCGAGATAAAAAACTTGATAATAAAGATAGTAAAGTTTACTATATTAGGATACCTAAGAAATAAGGTTAAATTTCTTATAAAAAACAATGTCAAAGTTTTAAGATTTTGACATTGTTTTTGTTTTGAGGAATAAAATGTTTTAATACTTCTATATTTCCATTAGCAAACCAAAAATGTTCTACTTGATCTATACCTTTTTTGCTAAGTAAATCCTGTTGCATAAGTATATTACGAGTTTGCTTGGCTACTGCAAAACCTGAGTCTATAACTTTAATATTTTCAGGAATAAGTTGTTTAATTTGAGACAATAAATAAGGATAATGGGTACATCCCAAGACTAAATAATCTATACCTTCTGCTACCATAGGTAAAAGATATTTACGCAATAATTGAGTCATTTCAGGACTTTCTATATGTCCTGCTTCTATAAGGTCGACAAGTCCCTCTCCTACTTGTTCTATAATTTCTACTTGTTCTTCTTGTTTAAGACATTTACTAGTTTTAGCAAATAAGTCACTAGAGAGTGTACTACGAGTAGCAAGAACACCTATTTTTTTTGTAATACTCTGTAAACTAGCTGGCTTAATTGCAGGTTCTATTCCTATAAAGGGTATTTTTTTATATTTATTTCTCAAATAATAAATAGCATTGGTTGTCCCTGTATTACAGGCTACTACTATTATTTTTGCTCCCTTATCCAATAAAAATTGTGTATTAGCATCACATAGCGCTATAATATCATTTTTATCTTTTTCCCCATAAGGAGCATTTTTATTATCTGCCAAAAAAATAGTAGTTTCATTTGGCATTAAAGTATTTATTTCCTTCCAAATAGTTGTTCCTCCTACTCCAGAGTCAAATAACCCTATAGGTGAGTTTTTTTTATTTCCTATTGATTCCATTAGTATAAAAAAAGTGTTCATATAGAACACTTTTTAGATAACAAAAAATTATTAAAATATGACTAATCTTAAAAACCTAATTTTTTCTTAACACTGTTATAGAGGTCTTCTCCATTAGATACAATTACACTTGAACCTATACTAGAGTCCAATACATATTGTATATTCTTTTCTTTTGCTATATTTTCTATAGCTGTTTTTACTTTCTTAAGTAAGGGCTCTACTAACTCTTGTTGTTTTTTCTGTAAACTTTCAGCTGCAGTTTGTTGAGTCTTGCGAATATTCTCCTCCATTGTTTTTATTTCTTCAGATTTTTTAAGAAATTCAGATTCTCTTGATTTTCTTTGTGCATCTGTAAGAGCAGCATATTCATCATCATATTTTTTAGCTTTAGCTTGTAATTCTTTTATAGCTGCTTGGATATCATTCATATATACTTGCTCTGCTTTCTTCAATTGAGCTTCGATAGATTTTCTCTCGGGCATTTCTTCCAAAAGCTTTTGCACATTAATATGTGCTATTTTCACTTGGGCTGTTAGCATCGTAGTAGCTCCAAAAAATAGAGCCAATGCAATCATAAATGTTCTAATGTTTCTCATCATCTGTTTTATATATTAATTATTTAGTTTTTACTAGTTTATTATTTAGAGTTATTTTTAGCTTCCCTCTCTTGTTGTGCTTTCTGTATTCGCTCTGCTTGTTCTTTCTCTCGTTGTACTTTCAATGCCTCTCTTTCTTGTTGTACTTTTTGTATTCGCTCCGCCTGCTCTTTCTCACGTTGCACTTTCAATGCTTCTCTTTCTTGTTGTGCTCTTTGCTGACGTTCTGCTTGTTCTTTTGCTCTTTGGGCCTTGAGTTGTTCACGTTGTTGTTTCATCTCTTCTGTTTTACGTAAACGCTCTTGTTCATATTGTACCCTACGTTCTTCACGAGCTTTTTCTGCCTCTTTACGTTTCTTTACACGTTCTTCAACAAACTCAAAATCATAACTTTCTTTTAAAAGTTCTGCCATATCTTTATTCCTATCCGAAGCATTGTCCTTCTTTTTCAAAGCTCGAAGTACTACTTTACTTAGATTATGCTGCTCATTAGAAAAAAGCATTGTTGCATCACTTTTCTCAAAAATAAAATCATATTTCCGTAACTTACCTATCTCTTGTACTATATTAAATACCTGATCTTGGATAGGCTTAGCCAACATAAACTTCTGAGTTATATACTCTCCCTCTTTTGCATTAAACTTTTGCTCTTTATAAGCATTCAAGTTATATTCTAATAAGGCAATCTCTTCTTCTTTATCTTTGATAAGTTCAGGAGTAAGTAAAGCTTTTTCTGCTTCAAGCTTATCTTTCTCTGTTTTTATCTTCTCTTGGCGTTTAGCTATTTCTGCCTCCCATTGTTCTACTTGTAAAGCAAACTGTTGGCTTGCTACTTTATAGTCCTCCAAATTAGACAATATATAATCCATATCCACATAACCTATACGTGAAGGCTTTTGTGAGTATGAATATGTTATTGTTACCAATAGCAGTAAAAAAAGAATAGATAACTTTTTCATAGAAAATATCGTGCCAAAAATTAAAATTGTTGCCCAAAAATAAAATGTGTTTGCCAACCACTACGATTATTACTATTTGCAGGATTATCAAAACCATACCCAAAATCTATCCCCAACATACCAAACTGAGGCATAAACAATCTAAGCCCTACCCCTGCTGAACGTTTGATTTGAAAAGGATTAAAATTAGAAAGTCCATTATGCACATTACCCCCTTCCGCAAATACCAAACCATAAATAGACGCCATTGGTTTTAGTGTGATAGGATAACGCAACTCCAATGAAAACTTATTAAATACAGTCTCTCCATCATCTGCTGATAGAGCATAATTCTCATAACCTCGCATCTGTATGTTCTCACGTCCATCCATTGAATAATAACCTAAACCATCTCCTCCCATAAAGAAACGCTCAAAAGGCACTATCCCTCGTTTGCTGTTATATGCTCCTAAATAACCAAAGTCCGCACCAAATTTCAATACAAACTTACTATATATATTAGTATACCACGCCGAAGTAAACTTCAACTTATAAAATTCTAACCAACGAAAACGTTTTTGATCTATCGATGACATCTTTTCTGAATCCCCATCTGCTACTGCCTGAGTACGTTCCTCTAAAAGTTTACCATAATCAACCCCATTAAATAATGAATAAGGCGGAGTCAACTTTGCACTGATATTAAAACTACTACCCGACATTGGATAAATAGGATTAGGTCCACTCGAATTACGCGATAAAGCTATCGTATAAGCAAATGAATTTGATGATCCATCTTTGAATGTAAAAAGCCCTAAGTTAGGATAATCTTTCAAATCATAATGCTTATATGTTAAAGTATGCGCTATTTGAAAATAATCATCTGGAATCCTCAATCGTTTTGCCAAACCTACACTAAACTCCGTAATATATACTCGTTTACTCTTGTCTACATCATAACTCCTATAACTATACCCAAACTGTTCTGTCCTACTAAACGATACTGAAAACTGTACGGGTTGCTTCCCGCCCATCCAAGGCTCTGTAAACGAAAATCCATATGTACGATAATATCTACTCACTTGTAAACTTAATGACAACGATTGTCCATCTCCCATTGGCACTGGTCGATAAGCCTTTGGATTAAACAAATTCCTAATAGAAAAATTGTTGAACGACAATGCTACAGTCCCTATAAAAGATCCTCCTCCATAACCTCCTTGCAACTGCACTTGGCTCGAACCTGTCTCTGTTAGTTTATATTCTATATCTACCGTCCCCGCATTAGGGTCTGCATTTTTAAATTCTGGATTGATATTTTGAGCATCAAAAAGTTGTAACTGCCCTAATTCACGAACAGTACGCACTACCGCATCTTTACTGTATAAATATCCCGGACGTGTACGCAACTCTCTGTAAATTACATAGTCATTAGTTTTCTCATTACCCGTTACTGTTATTTTATTAAAGTAAGCTGGTTTACCCTCTACTATTCTTATCTCAAAATTGATAGTATCATTCACTACTGATGTTTCCACTGGATGTACTTGCGAAAACAAATAACCACTATTCTGATATAAGTTCGTTATATCTTCTGCATCAGGCTTTGTATTATCCTGAATACGCTTCTTAAGCAAGACTCCATTATACACATCTCCTTTCTTAATACCCAATACTTGGTTCAACACCCTATCATTATATACCGAATTCCCTAAAAAACGTATATCTCCAAAATAATATCGCTTCCCTTCTTCAAGAGCTATATTTAAACTTACATTCCCATTTTTATCCTTACTGAGACTATCTCTCACCACACGAGCATCTCGATACCCCTTTTCCTTATAAAAATCTATCAAATTTACCAAATCCTCTTCATAATTCTTCTTTATATATTTTGAGCGCTTCCAAAAACGACCAAAACGTATCTGTTTAGTCTTCTTCAACTTCTTCCGCAATTTCGATGACGCAAATTGCTCATTACCCTCAAAAGTAATCTTATCTATCTTTACCTTATTCCCTTTATCTATATGAATAAGCATATCTACACCGTTTGCATCTGTAGTATCTATCTTAGTATCAATAGTTACCTTAGTATTTAGATATCCTTCCTTTCTATACTTATTACTAATATAGTTCTTTGTATTCGCTATAAGACTTTCATTTACTTTAGCCCCCTTTTTTATATCAGCGTCTTTGAGCAAACTCTCTGCTTTCTTCTGCCCAATACCCGTCACCTTTACCTCTACAAGAGAAGGCGTCTCCTTAATGGCCAACTCCAAAAATACAGTATCTCCTTCTACTCGCTGTATATAAATATTAATGTCACTAAACAACTTATAACCCCATAGCTTGTGAATAATAGCACTAAACTTTTCACTTGGTATTTCAATCTCATCTCCTACCTTCAATCCTGAGGTAGTAAGTATAGTCTGAGAATTGTAACGTTTAGCCCCCGTTACTTCAATACCTCCTATGGTATATTTCCTTCCTTGTCCTAATGATATTCTTTCTTCATTTTGAGCATTTGCAAGGCCTACAATAGCCATGAATGCAAACAATAAAATCTTTTTAAACATAGTCTTATGTAAGTTGTTCGCTTGTTTTTCCAAATCGTCTTTCTCTATTTTGATAATTTAGTAGTGCTTCTTCCAAATGCTGCTTGCTGAAATCTGGCCAAAGTACCTCTGCAAAATACAACTCTGCATAGGCTATCTGCCATAATAAAAAATTACTAATACGTTGCTCGCCACTTGTCCTTATCAGCAAATCTACATCAGGCAAATCTTCTGTATACAAATTCCTCTGTACCGTCTCTTCATTAATATCCTCTATTGCCAAACAATCCCTTTCTACCTCCATTGCTATCTTCTTTACCATACTCAAAAGCTCCTCTCGAGCACCGTAACTCAATGCCAATGTCAGTGTTACACCTGTATTATATTGCAACCTCTCTATAGTCGATTGCAATACCTCTTTCGCTTTTATTGGAAACTTCTCAAGATTACCTATTACTTTCAGCTTCACATTATTCTTATATAATGAATCTGACTCTTTCTTCAAAAACTTAACTAATAAGTCCATCAATGCCTTCACCTCCAAAGCTGGGCGCTTCCAGTTCTCCGTAGAAAAAGCATACAACGTAAGATATGGAATATGGTGCTCCACACAATAGGTCACCACCTCTCGTACCGTCTGCACTCCCTTTTCGTGTCCAAAAGCCCTTAATAATCCCTGCTTCTTCGCCCAGCGACCATTGCCATCCATAATGATAGCCAAATGCCTAGGGTAATTCTTTATTTCCATCAATCCTTCTCCTAATCTCTACAATAACAAGGCCATTCTCCAAATGTATAAGTAAGGGTTACCCCTGAAAATGTATACCAGTCATAACTCCTCCCTATATTACCAAATACAAACGGACGCGATTTTGGCGCACTACCATCTATATTATTCGTGAGAGTAAAATGAAACATCACCTCTCCCGCCAATATAAGCCTCTTTGTTATCTTAGCTTTCAAACCTACTGCCAAAGGAACCGCTATATCAAAATCCCTCCGAGTAGTATCTGTAGCTTCCACTGGCTTAGGAGCCGAAGGATCAAAATACAGATCATCGTGCCAAAAACCTGATATCCCCGCAAATACATACGGAGTTATAGGCTTGTCCAATAAATTCTTAATACGATACCTGAAAAAATTAAGCTCAGCCCCTACCGTCATATCTGTAATATCACTCTTATAAGAAAATTGACGATGACGCTTGCCCTCTATATCAGAATGCTTGTCGTTACCCGTTAAGGCCGACTTAGTTATCTGAACACGTACTGCCATCCGCTCATGAAAGTTCCATTTAAACAAACCTCCAAAAGCAAAATCATTTGGGTATACGTAATACGTCCTACCAATATCCGATATAGGATTGCTTCCTCCTAAGAAAACTCCTAACTCATACTGCTGTGCCGAGGCTACCTGTAACCCCAACATCATTAATGTAATGTATAAAATTCTGTACATATATGCTATTCTATGCAAGGCGCAAATATAAATGTTTTATATGAAATAACAGTCATTATTCGTCATTTTTTTGCAAAACTCTTTCATTACCTCTCCATAAAAACATCTATAAATATTTAATTATCAATACAATAAATAAAATTTTACCCTTGTAAAAGAATTAAAGCAAAATCCCTATTTTACCCCCTTTTAATACCAATATTTATGCCAAAATCTCCCTCCAAAACATATTTTTATTACCTTTGTACCGAAAAAATCTCATTTACTGATGAAAAGATATACCGAAAAACACCTCATCCTTTGGAAAGACAACACTTGGGTAGTCTGCCCTCAATGCAAAAAAATCGCAACTACCAATAACTACAGCATCCACTGCTCTCATTGTGGCTTCGAAAAAAATAAAAACGAATTCTTATCCTTTACTGCTATCGCAAAACTCAATTGCCCTAACTGCGCAACTCCTATCTATGAAAAACAAGAAAATCTAAAAGAAAAAAAAGACACTATCACTGTAAAATGCAATAACTGTCTCAAATCTTTCACAGTAAAACCTCAACACGAAGAATACTACAACTCTCCTTATAACCTTACCAATAGCGGACTCAAATGCGATAGCGTCTTCGGCCTACCCTATTTCTTCCAAGATAACGTACGTGGAAATCTCTTCTGGGCAAACAACCTATCCCATTTGAAAGCCATAGAAGACTATATCTCATCTACACTCCGAGAACGCGACGGAATGACAATGGTTGCCAAACTACCTACATTTATCAAAGTTAAAAAAAACCGAGAACTAATATTAAAAATTCTACGCAAATGGAAACAAACAATAGCACAACCTCAATATATAATCCCCTCTTCTATCGCCGATAAACAAATATACCTATTCTTCCAAAACCCAAACGAAACCCCTATCAATTATTTGAAAAACATACCCTATGAACTAACATACGCCTCAAACTATACAAGTCTACACTCTTGTAAAAACGGATTCGAATCAGCTACCTTTTGGCACAACAACCGCATAAAAAGAATCTTTACCGATGAATGGAAAAACTCTATCCCATTTCCCATCAAAAACATACACCTATATTATTATTTCTCCTCGTTAGACTTCGCAAAAGAAGTGCTATCTCTTTTCTTGCTAAACTATTTAAAAGAAAACACACACCACTCCTTATATATAAGTATAGGTGAAAATATCTACTCTGCCGAAACCCTCTCTAAAACACCACTAACTGAAATTTTACCTTTCTAAAACCCACCACATCTCTATCTTACAAAAAACTTGAAGATAACTCAAAGACAGCTTGGAGAAAGCTTGGAGACTACTTGGAGACAACTTGGAGAGAGCTCTAAAATAAAACAAAAACATCTCCAAAAAAGTTCAAATATTGGCACTATTTTTGCTATTTTTTAATACCAAATTCCTAACTCCTATTTTACAAATACTAAAACAAACATATTTCTATGGCAAACATCGAAAAAATAAAATGCCTCATTATAGGCTCAGGACCAGCAGGATACACCGCAGCTATCTACGCCTCTCGTGCTAACCTTTCTCCTGTTCTATATCAAGGACAACAACCCGGAGGACAACTCACTACTACTAATGAAGTCGAAAATTTCCCCGGATACCCCGACGGCATAATGGGATCTGAAATGATGATGCAATTAGAACAACAAGCCAAACGATTCGGAACCGATATCAGAAATGGTTGGATAACCAAAGTCGATTTCTCCGCTCATCCTCATAAAGTATGGGTAGATGATAAAGAAATCCACGCCAATGCCGTAATTATCGCTACAGGAGCCTCCGCTAAATACCTCGGCCTACCCTCAGAACAACACTACCTACAAACAGGAGGAGGCGTATCTGCCTGCGCCGTATGCGATGGTTTTTTCTACCGTAAACAACAAGTAGCTATCGTAGGTGCCGGCGACTCTGCTTGCGAAGAAGCACTCTATCTAGCCAATCTATGCTCGAAAGTAACAATGCTCGTGCGTCGCGACGAATTCCGCGCCTCTCAAATTATGAAAGAACGCGTACTCAACAACCCCATTATAGAAGTGCTCTTCAATACCGAAACTGAAGAAATACTCGGAGACGGACAAGTAGTTACTGGCATCAAAGTACGTAACAACAAAACAAACCAAACACAAGAATTGCCTATCACAGGCTTCTTTGTAGCCATCGGCCATAAACCTAATACCGACGTCTTTAAACCTTATATCGATACTGATGAAGTAGGTTATATCAAAAACATACCTGGTACATCCCTCACCAATGTCAAAGGTGTATTTGTAGCAGGCGATGCCGCTGATACTCGATACCGTCAAGCCATCACCGCCGCCGGTTCTGGCTGTATGGCAGCTCTCGACGCCGAAAAATATCTACTTACTCTCGAATCATAATATAAAACGCCTATCTCTTTTTAAGATAGGCGTTTCCTTTTTATGACAAACCCTTCTTTTCCTCACCTGAAAAACAACCTCTAAAAAATATTATAGTAAAATGATAAAAAAATGTTAAAAATATTTTTCTAATAAATTTTTTATACGTACATTTGCACCGCTTTTGGGAAGTGATTATTATGTTGTAAAAACAAAAATATAATATTGTAAATTATAGAATTATAAATAAAAAATTTAAGACATTATGAGTAAACCAAAAACACTTTCCGTAGATAAATACGGAATTAAAAACGCTAACGTTCGTTACCAATTGTCTGCTGACGAACTTCACCAAGAAACTTTGGACAAAAAATTAGGTGTTGAAGCATCTTCTGGAGCTATCGCTATCAACACAGGTGAGTTTACTGGTCGTTCTCCTAAAGACCGCTTCATCGTAAAAGATGATATCACCAAAGATCGCGTATGGTGGGGTAACATCAACATCCCTTTCGAACCTGAAAAATTCGATAAACTATACGAAAAAGTAGTAGCTTATCTCTCAAGTAAAGAAATTTACGTTCACGATGGCTATGTTTGCGCCGACCCTAAATACCGCACCAATATCCGTACTATTACTGAACTTCCTTGGAGCAACCTTTTCGCCTTCAATATGTTCTTACGTGTAGAAGATAGCGAACTCGCTTCTTTCAATGAAGATTGGTTAGTTGTTAATGCTCCTGGCTTTAAAGCTGACCCAGCTGTAGATGGTACTCGTCAAGCTAACTTCGCGATCCTTAACTTTACTAAAAAAATCGCTTTAATTGGTGGTACTGGTTATACTGGCGAAATTAAAAAAGGTATCTTCTCTGCTATGAACTTTGAATTGCCTGTGTTCCGCAACACTATGCCAATGCACTGTTCTGCTAACGTAGGTAAAGACGGTGATACTGCTATCTTCTTCGGCCTTTCTGGTACTGGTAAAACTACCCTTTCTGCTGATCCTAACCGCCACCTCATCGGTGATGACGAACACGGTTGGACTCCTGAAAATACAGTATTTAACTTCGAAGGTGGTTGCTATGCTAAAGTTGTAGACCTTACTGCTGAAAAAGAACCTGAAATCTTCGCAGCTATCAAAAAAGGTGCTATCCTCGAGAACGTAATTATGGATGATAAAGGTGTTGTAGATTTCGCTCGCACCGATATTACCGAAAACACTCGTGTTTCTTACCCTATTTACCACATCGCTAATATCCAACCAGGTTCAATAGGTCACAACCCTAAAAACATCTTCTTCCTTACTTTCGATGCTTACGGTGTATTGCCTCCAATCTCTAAATTGACTCCTGAACAAGCGGCTTACCAATTCGTTTCTGGTTATACTTCTAAAGTTGCCGGTACTGAGGTAGGTATCACTACTCCTCAAAAAACTTTCTCTGCTTGCTTCGGAGCTGCCTTTATGCCTCTTCACCCAGCTGAATATGGTAAACGTTTGGCTGAAAAAATCAAAGAAACTGGCGTAAACGTATGGTTGGTAAACACTGGTTACAACGGAAAAATGAAAAGATGTAGCTTGAAAGATACCCGCGCTCTTATCACTGCGGCTCTTACTGGAAAACTTAACAATGTTGAGTACAAAGAATTACCTATCTTCGGTTTCAAAGTACCTCAATCTTGCGAAGGTGTTTCAGATCAAAGCATCTTGAACCCAGAAAACACTTGGGACGACAAAGCTCAATTCAGCGCTAAACTCAAAGAATTAGCTGAATCATTTGTACAAAACTTCAAAGATAAAAAATTCGCTGAAGGTGCAAGTGCCGACGTCCTCGCTGGTGCTCCTAAATTGTAATTTAACTTTAAAGGACATAGTTTGAAAAAGGCTACTTCCGATAGGGAAGTAGCCTTTTTCTATCTTCTTTCAACTGACACCTAACACCTGACATCTGACTTTGGCACAATTGTTGCCTAATCCTTCTACAGAATAAAACAAATTAGTAAAACAAAAAAATATGATGAAGAATTATGCAACAATGATAGCTACCGCTTTCCTTGGTGGAGCTATAACTTTAGGAGGGTATAAACTCTTTATAGATAAACACGATGCCAAAAAAGAAGCTCTTGAATTACTTTCACGTCCTGCTATAGTACAAACAAACTATAGCCCCAACGGAAAATTTGAACTGAAAGAAGATAGTTTTATTGAGGCTGCCAATAAAACAGTTAATAGCGTAGTACACGTAAAAAATACCGTAAAATCACAAGGTGTTACATCTATTTTCGACCTTTTTTACGGTAATGGAGGTGGAGAACAAACCCAAGTAGGAACAGGCTCTGGCGTAATCATCACTCCTGATGGTTATATAGTAACCAATAATCACGTAATTGCAAATGCCACTACTTTAGAAGTAACTCTCAACAATAATAAAACATACACTGCTAAATTAATAGGTACTGATACCTCTACTGATATTGCTCTATTAAAAATTGAAGCAGATGAAAAATTGCCTTTCCTCACATTTGCCAACTCCGACAATACTCAAGTAGGTGAATGGGTATTAGCTGTGGGAAATCCATTTAATTTAAATTCTACCGTTACCGCAGGGATTATCAGTGCAAAAGCACGCAATATTAGTGAACGTGGTAGCGATAAAATAGAATCTTTCATTCAAACAGATGCCGCTGTAAATATGGGTAATAGTGGAGGAGCTTTAGTAAACCTCAATGGCGACCTTATTGGTATCAATACAGCCATTTCTTCTACTACTGGAGTATATATGGGCTACTCATTTGCAGTACCTAGCAACATCGCTAAGAAAGTAGTTGAAGATCTTATTGAATATGGTAATGTCCAACGTGGAGTAATGGGTGTGCGTGGAACTGGATTAGACTCCGAAACTGCCAAAAAACTTAATATAAAAGAAACTGAAGGATTTTATATTGAAACTGTAGAAGAAGATTCTGGAGCAGGAAATGCAGGACTCAAAAAGGGTGATATTATAAAGCAACTAGACAATGTGAAAATCCACACTTATTCTGATCTTAGTGGATACATAGCCTCAAAACGCCCTGGTGATATATTAAAAGCAACTTATGTACGTGATGGAAAAGAGCGCACTACCAATATTACCCTCAAGAAAAACACTACTTATGTAATACAATCTTTAGGATTAGAAGTTAAAAACCTCTCTGAAGCCGATCAAAAACGTTTTAAAACTAAAAATGGTGTGAAGGTAACCGCTGCAGGTCAGTTCTATGAGTACAATAATATCAATATAGTAGGAAAAGTGTTGCTTTCAGTCAATGGAAAGACCATTAAAGATGTTGATGAATTAAAAAATATAATGTCTACTCTTTCATCACGTAATCGCAACTCCTTAGAGATTCTTAATGAAAAAGGAGAAAAAGAAAGATTCTTCTTCTAATAAATAAGTGTAATATTATTAAAAAAAGCCTCTTATAGAGGCTTTTTTCTTATTTTCCATATTCTTATCAAAAACTATATTTTTATAGACTGATACTTGATTTCTCAAACTGCTTATTCCACTATCAAGTGCAATTTTTCAGATTACTTTCTGATAGAATAAATCTTTAGGCTTTTCAAAATCTAATACTTTTCTTGGTCTATTATTAATTTTATATTGATATTCTTTAATTTCTTTGTCTGTAATATCTTTAAAATCAGTATTTTTTGGTATGTATTGTCGTACAAGACCATTGGTGTGTTCACTAAGACCTCGCTCCCAAGAACTATAAGGATGAGCAAAGAAAAATTGTGCAAGTTCCACTAATAATTGCAATTTTAAGTAGTAATTTTTGATTAAACT
>CAUQUO010000060.1:0-16427 GCA_963521335.1 uncultured Capnocytophaga sp. | reverse complement strand
TAGAAATAGTAATGGGTTTTGCGAGGAGCCCAAGAAGAAAGATCTACCACGCCCCATACACTCCCTACACTATCGATGCAAAGGAGGATTTCATCGGCATTGATAGCACCAAAGGGAATAAGCTCGGTAACCCCCGCATCGGATTCATAGTATCGCATCTCTTGGCGAGTGGGGAGGTTTTGTGATGAAATAAAAGCCATATAGCCGTCGTTGCGCTTGATTTCCTTGCCGTCGAATATGGTAAGGAAAGTGAGGAGTTCGTGAGGCAAATCGTCATAACCTGCCTCGCGATAGCGCGCTTTGATAGTTTCGGTACGAGCGCGTCGCTCTTCTTTAGAGAGGGTATTGAGTAAGGCAATACCTTGCTTTTCTAAAAGGTTTTCTAATGATTTTTTCATTGTTTATGTATTTTTTACCACTCACAAAGGTCATAGCACGACGGGCAATTAAAACTTTGCCAAAGGTACGAGCCGTACGGGCAATTAAAACTTTGGCAAAGTGTAGCGACGCAAAAGCGATTTTTAGATTTTTCAGACAGCGCCCTATCCTCTAAATTAAAAAGAAGCCTTGTCGATATGTTTTGCGATAAATTGCTTTTCTTCCTCTATCATAGGATCTAACTTTTCAATAGGATAAGCTTCTGAGCCACCCATTGCTCGCATATACAAAAGCACTTCAAACTGTGGAAGATGCCAATAAATTTCTGACTTCAGGTCGCCAGAATCTTGATTTTCTTTTATTTTATCAAGATAGAATCCTTCTCCATTCATTCTTCTTTTAATAACTTTCATATTTACTTCATTAGGAGATCCATCTTTATTATAGAGGCAGACCCTTGTTATAGTATCTTTACACATTGCTACCTTTTCATTTTCGCCTCTCTTGGCATAAATGATACTCTCTACTGTTAATACACCATACACATTCATCCAGATAAGCATATCACCTGTATATTCGAGTTTGTCTATTAGAGCTGCTACTTGCAAAGCCAACTCTTCTTGATCCATTATATAAAGAAGAGAACACAATTGACGAATACTTTGCATAGTATCTTTATTTCTAAAGCTATACTTCTTTTTGATTTGTTTTACCTTTTTGGCAAAGATTTTTTGTGGACAAACCTCTAATATGCCGTCCAATAACATTTCTACTTGTGTATCCATTTTTTATTATTTAATTTTTATATTCATTAAGTTCTGAAGTTTATATATAGGCTTTGCAATTCTTTTAGACTTGGCAAAGCCTATCCCCTAAATTAAAAAGAAGCCTTGTCGATATGCTTCGCGATAAATTGTTTTTCTTCCTCTATCATAGGATCCAACTTTTCAATAGGATAAGCTTCTGAGCCACCCATTGCTCGCATAAATAAAAGTACTCCAAACTGTGCAAGATGCCAATAAATTTCTGACTTCAGGTCGCCAGAATCTTGCTTTTCTTTTATCTCTTCAAGATAGAACCCTCCTCCATTCATTATCCTTTTAAACACTTTCATACTTACACTTTGTTCGTCTTCATCGCCATAGTATAAGTATACATCTTCTATGGTTTTTCTACACGTTGCGACCTTTTCATTTTCGCCTCTCTTGGCATAAATAAGACTTTCTACAGCTAATACACTATATACATTCGTCCAGATAAGCATATCTCCCTTATATTCGAGTTGGTCTATTAGAGCAGCTACTTGCAAAGCCAACTCTTCTTGATCCATTATATAAAGAAGGTAGCATAATTCACGAATACTTTGCATAGTATCTTTATTTCTAAAGCTATACTTCTTTTTGATTTGTTTTACCTTTTTGGCAAAGATTTTTTGTGGACAAACCTCTAATATGCCGTCCAATAACATTTCTACTTGTGTATCCATTTTTTATTATTTAATTTTTATATTCATTAAGTTCTGAAGTTCATATACAAGCTTTGGCAAGCCTATTTCTTAAACAAACTCACCAACCAAAGAACGAGTAGCAACACCGGCAGTATAGGTAGCAAGAGCAGAAAAAACAATAAAAGCAAAAAGCAACCCAAGTGCTCGTTATAGGTAAAGACTTTGTTAAAACCCTCAACGAGGAGTTTAGTAATCCAAAGCTTTTCTATGGTCTTTTTTAGTTGCATCTTTTTATTTTCTTGCTTAAATCCTTTTTATCAACGCCTATCCTTTGACACCCGAAACCTGCATCTGAGGAAACGGAATTTCAATACCTGCTTGATCAAACCGCGTCTTGATAGCCTCTATAGTACCAAAATAACAATCAGCATAATCAGCATTCTGACACCAATAGCGCAAAGAAAGGTTTACCGAGCTATCAGCGAGCTCTTCGACATACACAACAGGCTCAGGACTCATAAGCGCCTTAGGCTCTTCTTTGGCAATCTGCAATAAAGTTTGCCGTGCTAATTGTATATCCGAGCTATAACTTATCCCTACCTTCACATACACACGACGCTGATCCTCCCTACTGTAGTTCACAATACTATTGCTGAAAAGCTGTGTATTAGGGATGATAGCCTCCTCATTATTATCTTTGTTCAGCGTAGTAGCAAAAAGACCTATACTCTTCACCTTCCCTTTTTGCCCATTGCCCTCTATAACATCTCCTAAACGGAATGGCTTAAAAATCAAAATCATAATACCACTGGCAAAGTTAGAAAGAGACCCCTGCAAAGCCAAACCTACCGCCACAAAGGCACTGGTAATAATCGCAATAAACTGAGTGGCCGGCAGACCTATAATCTGTACAATAGTCAAGAACAAAGCAATGTATAAAATCCAGCGTACTACTTGTAGCAAAAACGATTGCAAGGTAGAATCTACCTGCCTGCGCGACATCAAATTCTGTATCAGTTTCACGATAAGCCTGATGACATATCTACCTGCAAAATACAAGAAACCAGCCCAAATAAGCGTAGGGATAAAGTTAACAATACCTACAGCCCATACTCTCAAAAGGCTTTCAAAATCGATATTTAAAAAATCTTTCATATAAGTTGTTTTATTTATTGAGGGCAAAAATACACTATTTTTCTGAAAATGAAAGAAAAAGGGACTTCTAATAGAATAGAAGTCCCTTTTTGATTTCACAATGTTAAAAAAAACAACTAAGGCATATAGATAAAATTATCGATTAAATCGTTATCTACATCCTTGCTCTCCGCCTTAGGATTTTTCCTCTTTGGCTGGGTGTATAGAAACTCTTCTACCCCTAAATGCCCACTGACGGAAGAATCGCTGTTTGTCTCGGCAACACTGTTGGTTCCAGACAGTTCATTCACTTCTTCGGAAACAATCCCATCAAAGAAATTGTTTTCCCTCTTCGTTTTTACATTTTTCATTTTGTCTGTTTTTAAAATTATTATTAATCTTTCGTTTTATCCTTCGTCCAATTCGCACCCCTATAGCTTGCTAAAGTTTTATAGCCTTTCCCTACATATTTATCCCGAGGAATAAAATAATCATCATAAGAACCTCCTACAATGCCTTTACCTTCTATAAAAGCAAAACGAGAAACCCCTAATGATAACCATAAGCCATCGTGTTGATAGTGTATTTATTAAAGTTAAACTTATGGGTCAAACTATCAAGCAATACATTATTCTACAGAGTAAGGCAACAGCAAAAAGCTATTGCCTTATTTTTTAACTGTTAAAGATACAGAAAGCATAGCCTTTTAGGATTAAGACACATTCCTATAGCAATACTGATAATCTTGTTATCATCATCTACTACCACCGCAGCCTGAAAGAAAACACCTTTTAGATTTTTATCATAAATATAATACACATCTCCCCTATCAGAAGCTACAGCACCACCTTCTGTTTTAAGTTTTTCATCAGCTTCTTTAAAGTTTACTATCTTATATTTATGCCCCTTCAAGGTTTGTTTTACAAACAACAGAAACCCTTTTATATCATCAATTTCTTCTTTTGTATAGGTTCTTGAGAGTTTAAACGATGGGAAAATCTGTTGTATATCCTCGTTTTCATAAATATTTAAAATCTCCTCATCAGTATTGAGAAGCGTATGTACATATTCCTCTACTACTTTTCGCTGTCTTGCCTCTTTATTAGGAGGAGTCATTCCTAATAAAGGCAGTATTAAAATTAGAAAAAATAACTGTTTCATAATCTTATCTTTTATATTTCTCTTTGCCTATGTGGCTCACACCCCACTCCTTTTTCAGCTCCTCCGCCCAAAGTAGTTCGTCTTTATAAGGGCGCCTTACTTTTAGCCAGTCTCCCCCTCTATAATATACTTTCCCTTTTGGAAAAAAGTAATCATCATAAGTACCAGCTACAATTCCTTTGTTTTTGATATAAGCGAATTGAAAGATACCTCTATTAAAAACATTTGCAAATTGATAAAAATAATAGATCGTATCCCCTCCTCTTTCTTCAATATAAGCCAGATAAATATGTTCCTGATGCTTAGGAATTTCCACAGGAGGATACACATCCCAATCAAGAGGAAAGTGAGTATTTACCTTCTTCTGATATACTTCCTTTAGCAAAGTAATAGGCACTATAGGTTGATGAATATTGATAATATAGTTCCCCGTAGCAATAACCATTTGCTCTGGGAAGTCTATACAATAAAAAGGTTCTACCATACACTCTTTGCTTACATAATATGTATTCTTTACTCTTTTTACTAACTTCAGTGTATTAGGTATAGTACTTACTTCCCCTTCACTAATTATTTCATAACCAAGTACTTTATTTTCCAATACTCCAAAAAGTTTCTTAGTAGAAAATAAATTATTCTGAACCTTCTTAAAATCTATCTCTTCCCAATTACTCTTGCTTTCAAGGTTAGGTAATACCGAAAGAAGGATTATATACTGTTTATCATTGCGATTGAGAAAAACATTATACACCTCAATACTGTTTTTAGCCCCATAAGGAGAAGTATCGAGCGTATAATGTTTCACTGTATACTTAGCCATAAGGCTATCCAAAAGTATATACTTCTGTTCTTGGGCTACCATAGCCCAAGAACAGAATAATAGTAAATAGAGAACCAACTGTTTCATAGTCTTATCTTTTATACTTCTCTTTGCCTGTGTGGCTCACACTCCATTCTTTTTTAAGCTCTTCCGCCCAAAAAAGTTCCTTTTTATAAGGCGTTCTTAATTTCAGCCAATCACCTCCCCTAAGTGCTCTTTTCCCATAAGGAAAAAAATACCCATAATAATTCCCTGCTACAATCCCTCTATCTTTAATATAAGCAAATTCACTAATAGTATTATTATCTCTTAAAGAATTAGAAAACAGATAGAAATAATAAACAACATCTCCTTCTTTTTCCTCTACATTTGCCAAATAAATATGCTCTAAATGCTTAGGTATAATCCAAAAAAGATCATCCAAAGGAAATTCTTGGTTAGGAAATTGTTTTTTATATCGAGACCTTAGCACATTTATAGGTATTGTTGATTGATGAATATCTATCACATAATCATTAGCTGCTATCTTCATCTCTGAAGGTGTATTTGTGCAGAAAAATTCATTTATCCAACAGTTCTTTGCTACAAAATATTTACCTTTAACCTTTTAACTAAATACAACGCTCTACTATCTTCTATTTTAGCCTCTGGATTATAAGTCCTATTGTATACTCTATCAAACAACTTTTTAGTTGGTAGAAAGTTCTTTTGCAGTATAGCAAAATCTATCTCTTCCCAATTACTCTTGCTTTCAAGATCAGGGAGTACTGAAAACAACACTATAAAATCAGTATCTAAGCCTTTGCCATAGTTTTTAGAAAACACATTGTAAATTTCTATTTGATAATTCACCTTATAAGGCAAAGTGCTAAAAGTATATTTCTTTACGGTATAACTACTTGTAATACTATCCAAAAGTATATACTTTTGTTCTTGGGCTACTATAGCCCAAGAACAGAATAATAGTAAATAGAGAACCAACTGTTTCATAATCTTATCTTTTATATTTCTCTTTGCCTATGTGGCTCACACCCCACTCCTTTTTCAGCTCTTCTGCCCACAAGATTTCATTCTCAGGGAGGCGTTTTAACTTTCTCCAATTACCTGTTTCATCAATAAACCAAGGTCCTGTTATAAAATAATTAAAATACACTCCCCCTACGATTCCTTTGTCTTTGATATAAGCAAAACGACTTATATTTGTATATAAATCATTGTCAAACTGATAAAAATGATAGACAATATCTCCTCGTTTCTCCTCTATATTCGAAAGATAAGTGTTTTTTAAGAAAAAATCTATACCGCAACGGTTATCTGTATTTTCTTCAAAAGGGAATCGATCACAAAAAGGATATAACTTCATAAAAGTATCTCTTAAAACCCCAATGGGGGTTATTGGTTGATGAATATTTATAATAAACTCTTTCGTGGGGATAGGGACCCCAAATGGATTATCTATACAATAAAAATCCTCTATCCAGCAATATTTACTTACATAATACACATCTTTTACTTTTTTTACCAACTTTAATTTATCAATATGCGAACTCTTATCAATAAAAAAACCAAAGGTCTTATAGATAATCCTTTTAAAAACATCTTTAGTAGGAAAAAGATGAGCCTTAACTGTTTCATAGTCTATTTCTTCCCAATTACTTTGGCTATCAATATCAGGAAGCACTGAGAACAACACTATATAATCTTGATTTTTATTTAATCCATACCAATCAGAAAACACATTATACACCTCAATACTGTTTTTAACTCCATAAGGAGAGGTGTCAAGTGTATACTGTTTCACTGTATACTTAGCCGTAAGACTATCCAAAAGTATATACTTCTGTTCTTGGGCTACCATAGCCCAAGAACAGAATAATAGTAAATAGAGAACCAACTGTTTCATAAGGTTAGTTTTACATTATTCTACAGAATAAGGCAATAGCAAAAAGTTATTGCCTTATTTTTTAACTGTTAAAGATACAGAAAGCATAGCCTTTGTGGTTGACCGCAGATCCCAATAGCAATACTGATAATTTTATAGTCATCATCCACTATCACAGATGCCTCAAAGTATATGTCTTTTTTATCGATATCATAAATATAATATATATTCCCCCTATCAGGAGCTATAGCTTCTCCATTCAACTTTTCATTAGCTTCTTTAAAGTTTAGTATCTTGTATTTATGTCCCTTTAAGGTTCGCTTTACATACAATAAAAAATTTATCGCATTATTAATCTCATCTTTTGTATAGGTCCTTGTAATTTTTAACAATGGTGTTATATTTTGTATATCCTCATTATTAGAAATCCTTTGTATCACTTCATCGTCTGTATTGAGAAGTGTATGTACATATTCCTCTACAACTTTTCGTTGTTTTGCCTCTTTATTAGGAGGGGTCATTCCTAATAAAGGCAGTATTAAAATTAAATATAATAACTGTTTCATATTAGCAACCATTTCCTTTACTTGCAGGAGCTTTTCCTCCTCTTGTGTTAATTTTATTTTTAAATGCCGAACTATCTCTTAGAGCTTTGCCCAATACGCCAGGGGCAGAACCTCCTCCTCCTGTCCAAGTTCCTTTACAATAGGGCAAAGTGATATTTGCTAAGTTGGCTACAGATATAGCAAAATCAGTGCAATTACTATAACTTAGATTGTATTGACGGGTATAAGATTTTTGAGATAACTCTATAATCTTTTGTAATTGCTCAGGCGTAACTTCAGCCGAAATAGAAACAGAAAAAGTATGCTCATTATCTTTTCCTAATACAGAACCTACATTATCATTTGCTAATGTTTTATATCCTGGTACATTGGGATAAAAGCCATAGGTATATTGGTTTTCTCCTTGTGTGATTCCTATAAAAGTATGTCCTACATTTATCCCTTTTTTTACATCTCCTGTTCCAGGGTTAGGCTCATCTACATAAATGGTTAATGTAGCACCTTTATTGAGGTCTACTGTGCTAAAGAAGCATTTATTGTCAGATATAGGATGGGTAGGTCTATAAATAACTGGAGCTTCTACTTTATTACCATCAGCATCAATCATATCATAAGCAAGATTACTACTACCATTCTCCTTATGCGAAACTCTACCACCTCCTCCTCCACCTCTTGGGCTTTCTCTTACCAATTTTTCAGGGTCTGGAAAACCATTGTTTTTAGGTGTGTAAGGTGTGTAAGTAGGATAAGGCGAGTATGATTCTTCTTTCTTCTTCTTGCGCGTTCCATAAACCGTTACTTCTTCTAAAGGAATAGGCTTACCTCCCCCTCCATTATAATCTCCACAATCCTCATCATTCCCTTCATTTTCTGTGTTACAACTGGGCACCATACTTAAATAACTGAAATCATTGCCAAAACCCCTACTTGTTCTAATAGCTTGACTATCAGTAGTTAGACGGTATTTCCCTTTGTTGCGCGGCACCAACTCATATCTAATAACTCCTTCTTTCATACGGTAAGCCGAAATAAACAGTCCTTTTAACGTAAATAAATAGAAATCTGCATCCACTATACGACTATCTCTCGTAAGTTCCCTCACCTCTGTAACAAATAAATAACCCTTTGTTACTCCCTCTTTTTTTACAAAAATAACTTCAGCCTGAGCATCTACTCCATTAATTATCACAGGCACCTTCGCATACTCGTCATCTTTTAAAGTCTTCGCCTGCCTAAAATACGACCACCCAGCCTCCAGCGTTATATACGGCGCACCTCTACGCGTCGCATTTACACGCTGTTTGTCCGCCTCTGCACGCTCAAATAGCGATTTAGCATCTTCTAATCGCACAAGCTTTGTCGTGTCTACCACTGCATTTACAGTCTCCTCTCGCAATTGAGGAACTTCCTCCTCTTCACGCTGACAGTAGCTAAACACAAGTGTCATAGCCCCCACAGCCCATAGTTTCAATTTATTTCTCATAGATATAAAATTTAAAGTAATTCAAAAGTAAAAAACAACACTCCATATAAAATCCATCAAAATCCCTTCCTTTCTCACCTAAAAACACCCCCCTAAAAACCTTACAGCTATCTTGGAGCAATCTTGGAGCAATCTTGGAGCAATCTCACAACAACCTTACAACAACCTCACAACAACCTTGGAATCCCCTACCCCCTCTTACCTCTTATCTCTTACCTAAACATCCCCTCTTACCTCTTATCTCTTACCTACCCCTAAAACCTAATCTTTCACTCTTTCGATGAAATCGCTAAGCACGTTCATATAATTGATGAACGCCTCATAAGGCGAGTCATAAGGCAAACGATACTTATGATAATCCGCCCCCGAAAAAAGCTTCGTCCGCATAAAATAAAAATGCTCACTAGCTTGCAAACGAGTATAATCATCTATAAGATCCGCACTCTTCTTCTTCCTCACCTCAGGCTGTATCTTAAAAAGCTCCTGAAAAGCTTCTTTCTGCAATTCATTCCCCAGCCAAGAAGTAGTATCGCGCTCCTCATCTGTCCACGAAATAGCATAAGGCACAGGCAATACATCTTTAGCAGAATGCTTTTTAGCAACCTCTTTAGGCAACAAAAACTGATAGTTATCGTCCTCCATCATATAAGTAATAAAATAACGCAAAAAGTCAAAAATACCACTCTCAGCATTATTGTAATACCCTATTACCTCATAGTTCATAAAAAGATTGAGCACCTCAGTATCTCGCAAACTGCTCTTCACCCAGTCAATATACTTCTCCGATGTAAGCGGATATTCACTCCAGTTCCTATCAGAAAAACGATTAGCAATATCATCACTCAGTTTGCTGTTCTTAAGCAAGAGGTTGAGCTTCTCATCTAAAGCATTTTTATAAACAAAGTTCGGACTCTTCCAGCCCAATACGTGCTTCGCCCCATCAGTAAGCATCGTCTTAAAACCGAGCTTCGCCACACGTTCTCCTATCTTATCAGAATAGATCAGTGAGGTATTGCGGAAAGTTACAGGCTTCTTGCCAAAAAGCTGTTTGATAGCCGTAGTATGGCGCTTTACTTGTTGCTCAAACTCATCCGTATCCTCAGATAGCGAAGCCAAAGAATGCGAATAAGTCTCCGCCAAAAACTCTACACTCCCCGTCTGAGCAAGCTCCTGAAAACTCCGAATCACCTCAGGAGTGTGCATCTCAAGCTGGTCAATAGCACTCCCTGTGATAGAAAACGCTACTTTAAACTTGCCTTTATACTTGTTGATAAGCTCCAACAAAAGCGCATTAGCTGGCAAATAACAGTTCTCCGCCAAATCTTCAAGCTCTGAACGATTAGCATAATTATCAAAATAGTTGTGCTTCTTCCCTATGTCAAAGAATTGATATTTTCTGAGACGTTCTGGGTGATGGATTTGAAAATAAATACAAATTGACTTTTTCATCGTTGGTTATTTTATATTAAAGATTCGTAAATGTTTTTAAGTTTCAAGGAAGCTTTCTCCCATTTGAGCTGATTCACCTCATCATAGCCCTCGCGTTGCATATAATGAGAAAGCGTAGGATAAGCCAATATACCATAAATAGCATCGGCAAGAGCGTTGATATCCCAATAATCCACTTTGATAGCGTGGTCTAACACCTCAGCCACCCCCGATTGTTTAGAGATGATCGTAGGTACCCCAGAACGCATCGCTTCCAAAGGAGATATCCCAAAAGGCTCAGATACCGAAGGCATCACATACACATCACTATATCGGAACATACGCTGTACATCATTACCCCTGAGAAAACCCGTAAAATGAAAGCGAGTACCCAATCCCAATTGAGCTACACGGCGCACCAAGGGGTTCATCTTCTCACCACTACCCGCCATTACAAAGCGTACATTCGGCACGCGTTGCATCACTTTAGCAGCCGCCTCCACAAAATACTCCGGACCCTTTTGCAAGGTGATACGCCCTAAGAAAGTAACGATTTTATCCTTCACGCCACGTTCTTCTTTGGCATCAGTCTCCGCCTTGAAATCTACAGCATTGTGTACAGTAATCACTTTCTCAGCAGGGATACCATATTTCTCAATAACAATGTTGCGCGTCCAGTTGCTCACCGTTACTACCCTATCAGCTGCTTCCATACCGCGTTTTTCAATATCGTAAACCAAAGTATTACGATTGTACTCGCCCCCACGGTCGTATTCAGTAGCGTGTACGTGTACGATAAGAGGCTTCCCCGAAATCTTCTTCGCGATAATACCCGCACTATAAGTAAGCCAGTCGTGGGCATGAATCACGTCAAACTCATAGCGCTTGGCAACAGTACCTGCTACCAAAGCATAACGATACACTTCTTCCATTAGATTCGCACCGTATTTACCAGAAAACTGAAATTTATTCTGATACGAAATGCGTTGCCGATGCTCACCTTCTTTCAAGTAAGCATCGCGCTCACGGGCAAAAGTTTCAGGGTCGAGATAAGGCACGAGGTTTGAACCTATCTCCATAAAGTTGATGTGCTTCCAGAAATCTTCAATCTTTTCAGTGTTTTGCAACATCTCTACATCGCTGGCGTTGATAATTTTCGCCACACTACCATCCTCATCACCTGAGGCTTTTGGCATTACAAACAGCACTTGCACGCCGTTTTTAGCCAGCCCTTGGGCTATACCCAAGCAGGCTGTCCCTAGCCCCCCACTGATGTGAGGGGGGAATTCCCATCCAAACATTAATACTCTTGCATTCTTCATACGCTTTTATTTATTTCTTTTCTCTCAGAGCGGTAGCTCTTTCTGTAAGTAACCATTGTGCGCGCAATATCTCAGCTACATTCTTAGCTTTGGCAATACAACCACGTGAGTGAAATGGCGGATTGCCATCATAGATAGCCGAGATAGCACATACTCCGTGGTCATTCAGCTCTTCTTCAAAGTTCTCCAAGATTGCTTGCGCTTCTGGTAGGTATTGCTCTCCAAAGATTTTCAAATAAGCCTCTATATAGAACCCTATAAACCAAGGATGCGCCGACCCATTAAATGTGGCTTTGTCTCGCGCATATACATTCCCTACACTCACACTCTCATAATGTGAGTTCTGAGGCGACAAACTGCGCAATCCACGAGGGGTGAGCAACTCTTGAGTTACGATATCCAACACTTTCTTCTTAGTCTTCTCGTTTATGGGGGCATAGTCAAGAGCACAAACAATAAGCTGATTAGGGCGCACATCTGTATTTTTATTCGTGCGGTTAGCATAGTCGGCAAGATACTTCTTATCTTCTATCCAAAAAGTCTCTACAAAGCTCTTTTCTATGGTTTCAGGTAGCGAGAACCATTCGCCGAGAAAGGTTTTATCTTTTGCCTCTTCTGCCAAGGCTAGGGCGTAACATACGGCATTATACCAGAGGGCATTCACTTCTACTACATAACCATTACGGGGCACGATAGGCCCATACTCGCCTTGTGCATCAAACCACGTAAGTGCACGCGTAAGATCATCACTCCAGATGAGTCCGTTAGCCTCCATACGAATATGCTTATGTGTGCCTTGCCTATAAGTGTTTAAAATGCTTTTGATAGTATTGCCGTACTCCTTCCAAAGTTGTTTCTTCGTCTTAGTAGTTTCCTTTTCATACTGTTGAAGCGTCCAAAAGAACCACAACGAGGTATCAGCATCATATTCGGGGTGTATGTTGTGCGTACTGATTTCCTTTGCAAAAAGCCCTTCGTAGAAGTATTTTTGAGCTGAGGAGAGAACCTCTTCAAATAGCTTAGCTGTATTCCCTGATAGGGCTATCCCTGGCAAGGCGATAAAGGTGTCGCGCATATTGCTATCAAACCAGTGATAACCTGCTTTGATGCGAGTTTCACCTGCTTTGTAAATGATAAACTGAGAGGCTGCATATTGCAAGCACTCTTCAAACGAATTGCGGTCGGCGCGGTCTTTGAGATATTTAGCAAAGTCCTTTGCAAGGTTTTTAGGATTAGCTTCCTCTAAGCTTGCTGAAAACACAATACTTTCTCCTTTCTTGAGGCTGACCTCAAAAGCCCCTACGCTCAACAAATCTTCTTGAAAATCGTAGCCACGTTCTTTTTCTTTGGTATAATAGATATTGTTATTCCAATAGGCAGTACCGCCAAAGTTAGCAGGTTTGCTGAGTTGCATATAGAGGTAAGGAAACTCAGGGTATAATTTGGCTCGTACGCCACCACCTACTGCTTCTACTTGAGTATTGGCTACGGGGTTTTGCTTGCTAAGCGAATGAATATCGCGGAATGCCAATAGCGGATTCAGGCGCAAGAGTGTAGCCGAATGAGCATCCTCTAAAGTATAGCGGATAAGCACTTGTGGTGCATTATGCACCATTAAGATTTCTTTTTTAAGCAGTACACCCCCTACTTGGTAAGTAACGGTAAAGGCTTTTTCGTAGGAAATATCCACAATATACTTATGTCCGCGCGGTTCATAAGTGCCTTCATATTTATGCACACCAAAGTTGAAATCGCGTCCGTGTTGTAGGATTGTTTCATCTAAGGAGGAAAGCATCACATAGTTTTTGCCTCTGAACTTTTCGATAGGCACGACAAGTAGCCCGTGGTACTTACGGGTATTGCAGAATACGAGGGTAGAAGAGCAATATCCCCCCCCTCGGTTAGTACCGAGAAACTCTCTATCGAGAGAATACTCAAGGTTAATAAGTTGGTCTTTTTTGAATGATAAATACATAACAATTGATAATTAATAATTGACAATTGACAATTAAGTTGTTGTATAATAATTTTGTCAGCTTTGCTGGAATGTCTCGCACGGATTTCACTGCTGGTGCGAGCTTGTAGCTCGCACCAGCAGTGGTTATTTATTAATCAGATGATTTACTAATTCACTAATCTGCTAATTTCAATACAAAAGCTATTCTCGCGGGTATATATAGCGATAGCAAATTCTCTTTGCCAGTGTACTGTGTGAAATGCTCTACGCACTCATCAATGCGGTTGTCGCCTCCAAAGGCGGGGTTATCGGTGTTGAGTATGGTGATGTATTTGCCTGCTGGCACATCAAACTGATAATCGGTGTAGGAGGTGGTGGGGTTGAAACTGAAAACAAATAAGTACCCACGGCGCTCGAATATGAGTAGCTGTCGGTTGATGTCGCGCACCAACACACGAGGTTCATAATCGAGAATATTGCTTTCGGTAGCAAAGTGTATCATCGCGCTATCAAAAGCGTTGAGGTATTTAAACTTCAAGTCGGGATTGTCTACCAAGCTCCATAGCCTACGTGCGTGTGCATAGCTCCAATCGTTGCCTTGACGAGGGAAGTCAATCCACTCAGGGTGTCCCCATTCGTTACCCATAAAGGCAAGATAACCGCCCCCTGCTGTAGCTAAAGTAATGAGGCGTATCATCTTGTGTAAAGCTATCGCACGGTCGATAATCAAGCTGTGGTCGAACACGCTCATACCGGTATAGATTTCTTTATCCGTGAGGCGAAAGAAGATGGTTTTATCGCCTACGAGGGCTTGGTCGTGGCTTTCGGCATAGCTAATGGTGCGTTCTTCGGCGCGCTTGTTAGTCAGTTCGTAATAGATATCGCCTACGTGCCATTGTTCATCGGGGATTTCTTTGAGGAGCTTAATCCAATAATCGGGGATGCCCATACTCAGCTTGTAGTCGAAGCCAATGCCTTTTTCAGCAATAGGAGTAGCAAGCCCTGGCAGTCCGCTCATTTCTTCGGCAATGGTGAGCGCTTCGGGGTAGAGCTCGTGAATAAGTTGGTTAGCGAGAGCGAGATACACCAAAGCGTCTTCGTCCTCATTGCCATCGTAATAGAAGCTATAATCGGTAAAGGCTTTGCCCAGACCGTGGTCGTAATAAATCATACTGGTAACGCCGTCGAAGCGGAAACCATCGAAGTGGAACTCTTCAAGCCAGTATTTGCAGTTAGAGAGTAAGAAGTTGAGGACTTGGGGCTTGCCATAGTCGAAACAACGGGAGTCCCAAGCGGGGTGTTTGCCGCGCTCACCGCGGTGGAAGTAGAGATAGTCGGTACCGTCGAAACGGCTGAGTCCTTCTGCCTCATTGCTCACAGCGTGAGAGTGTACAATATCTAATAGCACCCGTATGCCCAAGCCGTGGGCGGTATCGATGAGTTCTTTGAGTTCTTCGGGGGTGCCAAAGCGCGAACTCACCGCGAAGAAGTTGGCCACCTGATAGCCAAAAGAACCGTAGTAAGGGTGTTCTTGTATAGCCATTAGTTGGATAGTGTTATAGCCCAAAGTCGCGATACGAGGTAGCACGTAGAGGCGGAACTCTACAAAGGTACTCACGCGCTGGTGTTCGGTACTCATCCCGATGTGAGCTTCGTAGATAAGCGGATGTGGGGTAGCTTTGGGGCGCGGATGTTGCCAATGGTAGGGATGCTCGGGGCACCACACTTGGGCAGAGAACACTTTGGTATAGTCGTCTTGCACAGCGCGGTTAGTATGTGAAGGGATACGTTCGCCACTGCCTCCTTCCCATTCCACGAGCAGTTTGTAGAGCATTTGGTGGTGGAGGATATTGGCGGGGAGGCGCAATTCCCAGTCTTGGTCGTTTAGTTTAGTAAAAGAATAGTGATTGTTTTTTTGCCAGTCGTTGCTATCACAAAGAAGAAAGATAGCCGTTGCGTTTGGCGCCCACTCACGTAGCACCCATTCTGTATTGTTACGGTGCAGACCGTAGTAGAGGTGCGAATTGCAGGCATCGGCGAGGCGCAAGGCGCCTCCTTGCACTCTATGAAGTGTGTTTATAAAGTGCTGATGCCTTCCCTGAATGATAGAGAGGTATGGTAGCAAGAGTGGGTCGTTCATAATCTTGGTATTTTATGGCCACTGGAAAAGTCATTGGTATTGGCTTTTGAAGAAGTCAATTATTTTGGGCGTAAAATTAATATATTTTTTTGATAAAAGCCAAATATTTTTGGTATTTTTTTTCATAATATTAAGTCTTATAGCTGTAAAGTACGGTTTTATAGCGTAATAGGGTTAATAAAAAGTTAATTTTCAGCGGTTAAAGATGAATGGTTAATGTTTAAGGGGGGTGTTTAGGTAAGAGATAAGAGGTAAGAGGGGGTGTTTAGGTAAGAGATAAGAGGCAAGAGGTAAGAGGGGTCAGGGGATAGATGGGAGTAATGGGAGTAATGGGAGTAATGGGAGGGGGTGTTTAGGTAAGAGATAAGAGGTAAGAGGGGATGTTTAGGCGAGAGATAAGAGGCAAGAGGGGTCAGGGGATAGATGGGAGTAATGGGAATAATGGGAATAATGGGAGTAATGGGGGGGCGAGCCGCACGGGCGGTTTTTAGGTAAGAGGGGATGTTTAGGCGAGAGATAAGAGGTAAGAATTGGTTATGGCAAAGTATTGCTCCAAGGTTGCTCCAAGATTGCTCCAAGGGTTGTGTAAGGTAAGAGGGGATAGTTTTTTAGGGGATAGGGGATAGATGGGAGGAATGGGAGGAATGGGAGGAATGGGAATAATGTCACGTCCTAAAATTGGTTTACAGTTATTTTGTCAGTTTGAGTG
>CAUQUO010000059.1:0-16709 GCA_963521335.1 uncultured Capnocytophaga sp. | reverse complement strand
ATGTCATAGAATACTATGATAGCAATAGAAATAAACAATCCTTAGTAGGTTGGCTCTATATCAAAAAGTAATAGATTTTAAAATAGAATAGGCTGCTCAGTTCACCGCTGAGCAGCCTTTTTTTTGCCCATTTGTTAAAGATTTTGTAACCAGAGGTAACAAACCTGTTACCTCTGGTTACAACTTTTTGCCTACCTTCCCAAAACCCCGCACCTTTGCATCGTCAAAAACAAAATACGATGAACAATAAATCTCCACCTTAGCAACCTTACAGCAACCTTACAGCAAGCTCGGAGCAATCTTAGAGCAATTTCAAAACAATTTTTTAATAACTTAATAAAAACACATAAGAAAATGGCAAAAAGTAAAGCAAATTATGTAACCGCAGGCCTTAGCGGTAAAGTCGGAAAATTGTTCGTTTTCCGCCAACAAGACGGCGAAACTATCGTCGCAAAACCTTCAGTGCGCACCAAAGCGCTCTCTCAAAAACAAAAAAACCAAATTACGCGTTTCGCCAAGGCTACTTCCTACGCCAAAAACGCTCTCAAAGACCCCTCTCTTAAACAGAGCTATGAGCAGGAGGCTAATAAACGAAAACACGTAACAGCCTACAATATGGCTATCGCCGATTACCTCAGACCTCCCGTTATCGATATCGTCGATACTACTGCCTATACAGGAAAACGTACTGGCGAAAAAATTACAGTTTTAGTAGATGATGTCTTCAAGGTAACAAAACTTAATTTCAAAATTACCCAAAGCAATGGCGCTCTTGTCGAAGAAGGCGACGCTTCTTTTGCCGAAGGTAAATGGGTCTATACCTCATCGGTTGTCAATGCACAACACTCCGGTAGCAAAATTACAATCTCCGCTACCGACCGCCCCGGTAATATTACCGTCAAAGAAATCAATCTATAACCCCTCAAGAATATGGAACTTCTCAAAGAACAATTCTCCACCTTTGTTGGGTTACTCCTTTCTGCTTGGGTCGGCTGGCTTTTCGGCCGACCCAAACAAAAGGTCGAACTCCAAGCAAGCGAACTCGACAACGTAGATAAAGCTATTCATATCTATCGCGAAATGATAGACGACCTTAGCCTTAAATACGCCAAAGCTATAGCCGACCTCAATGAGGCTAATATACGTATCAAAGAACTCGAAAACTCTGTGCAAAACCTCCTTAAACAACTAAATATTAATAACTAAGATCCAATGAAAAACACTTTTATAACACAATACAAACCCTATGCGCTCCAAACCGAGCTGAAAACAGGGATTTCTCACCTCTTTATCCTAGCCCAAGCGGCCTTAGAAAGTGGATGGGGAAAATACGCCCCTGGCAATATGTTCTTCGGTATCAAAGCCGATAAAAATACACCCCTTTCTAAAAAACAGCTCCTCATTACTACCGAAGTGCTCCCTGCCGATAAGGCTACCTTCCCTCAGATTATAAGTATTGTCAAACGACCCGATGGCAAGTTTCTCTATACCGTTAAAGATTGGTTCCGAAAATACGACTCCCCAGAAGAGTCTTTTACTCACCACGCTCTATTCTTTCTCAACAACAAAAGATACGCTAAAGCATTGCTCGTCAAAACCAACCCTTATAAGTTTGCTGACGAAATAGCTAAAGCGGGATACGCTACCGACCCTCTCTATGCTCAAAAAATTAAAAACATAATTAATAAAATTTCAAATGAATAACAGTGTCAAACTCCTCTTTTGCCTCTTGCCTCTCGGCTACTGCTCCTCCTGTCATTCCTCTCGTGCTACGGCCCAAAAAGAAATAACACTTCAAGTAGCCGATAGCCTCTGGCAAGCACGCCGTACAACTCTATCTACAATCGAGTTCCTCAATAGCGTTCAAACTCTCGATATAGCTGTAGAAACCTATAAAGATTCTATAGGCCACTCTCATTGGCAATGGCATAGCTCTCAGCAACTTAGTCGCAATCTCAACCGCACCGATACGCTCCATACCTCCCAGCATACTCGGCATCACTATCTCCAGCGACAACTATATCATCAGCAGAAAGAACTACGTCGCTCCTCCGCCCTTATGCGCTATTTCCTCCTATGCATCGCCCTCCTTATCGCCTTCTTTTTGTGGCGTATACATAAATTAACCATTAATCATTAACCATTAATCATTAAAAGTTGTATCTTTGCCCCAAAAAACAGATTTTAAACCATATGAAAAAACGCCTGTTTCTACTTGATGCCTACGCCCTTATTTTTAGGGGCTACTACGCCTTTATCAAAAACCCGCGTATCAACTCCAAAGGTCTCAACACTTCTGCCATTCTCGGCTTTATGAACTCTCTTTTCGATGTGATGAAAAAAGAACGACCTCACTATTTCGCAGTAGCATTCGATAAAGGCGGTAGCATAGCGCGCACCGAGCTCTTTCCCGACTATAAAGCCAATCGTGAGGAAACCCCCGAAGCAATTCGCTTGGCTGTCCCCTATATCCACGAAATTCTCACCGCCCTACATATCCCTATCATCGAAAAAGAAGGCTATGAAGCCGATGATATCATCGGTACCCTTGCCAAACAGGCTGAAAAACAAGATTTTGAAGTCTATATGGTTACCCCCGATAAAGATTATGCCCAGCTGGTGAGCGATAATATCTTTATGTATAGACCCCCTCGCGGAGGAAACGACATAGAAATATGGGGGGTAAAAGAGGTGCAAGAGAAATTTGAAGTGCAAGACCCTTTACAAGTGATCGATTTCCTCGGTATGATGGGTGATGCTGTCGATAATATCCCCGGACTACCTGGGGTAGGGGAGAAGACGGCTAAAAAACTCCTCGCCGATTTCGGCTCTATGGAAAACCTCCTCGCCAATACCAGCAAGCTAAAAGGCAAGTTACGAGAGAATATAGAGAATAACAAAGAAAAAGGAATCCTCTCCAAACAGTTGGCTACCATTATGCTCGATGTGCCTGTAACCTTCGACGCCAAAGATTGTGAGGTCTCTACACCCAACTTCGAGGCTGTGGGCAAACTCTTCGACGAGTTGGAATTCCGTCAGCTATTACTGAACTTCCAAAAGGTATATCAACCTGAAACGCTCTCAACACCTTCTCCCGTAAATAAAAATGGGCAACTTGATATGTTTGCGGTACAAGGCGACCTCTTTGCACAACCACAATTGGTAAGTGAGAAGAATAATAGTAGCAATACCCCTCATTTCTACCAATTAGCCGATACCCCAATGGCACAACAATTGCTCTTGCAATCTCTGTTAGAGCAATCAGAAGTCTGCTTCGATACCGAAACTACCGCAGTCGATGCTCTGGAAGCCGAATTAGTGGGCATTTCCTTCTGCTGGTCGGCTCACAAAGGCTATTATCTGCCTTTCCCCGTTGATAAAACTGAAGCTACAACACTGCTCAATAACTTCCGCCCTTTCTTCGAGAATGAACAGATAGCCAAAGTAGGTCAGAATTTGAAATACGATATCAAAGTGTTACAAAACTATGGTGTTGAAGTGCAGGGCGCACTCTTCGATACTATGATAGCTCATTACCTACTAAATCCCGATATGCGCCATAATATGGATATCCTCAGCGAAACCTATCTAAATTATACGCCTATTGCTATCGAAAGCCTTATTGGCAAAGGGAAAGCTCAACGCTCTATGCGCTCTGTACCTATCGATGACGTAAAGGAATACGCCGTAGAAGACGCTGATGTTACTTGGCAACTGAAAGATGCCTTTAAAGCCGAACTACCTAAAGTAAACGCCCAAAAAATCTACACCGATTTAGAGGCGCCTCTTATCAAAGTCTTAGCAACTATGGAACGCGAAGGCGTAAACCTCGATGTAGCTTATCTCAAAGAATACTCCAAAACCTTAGATGCTGATATCGCTACCCTCGAAGCCTCCATAGCTCAGCAGGCCGGCGAACCTTTCAACTTGGCTTCGCCTAAACAACTCGGCGATATTCTCTTTGAGAAACTGAAGATTGACAGTAAACCCAAAAAGACGAAAACTGGTCAGTATGCTACTTCCGAAGAGGTCTTAGCACCTTTTGCTACCAAACACAAAATCGTAGCCGATATATTGGAGTGGCGACAAATACAGAAACTCAAATCTACTTATGTAGATGCCCTGCCTTTAGAGGTGAATAAAAATACAGGTTGCGTGCATACTACCTATATGCAAACGGTAGCAGCTACAGGGCGACTCAGTAGCAACAATCCTAACTTGCAGAATATCCCTATCCGTACCTCTCGTGGGCAACAGGTGCGCAAGGCCTTCATCGCTCGCAATCCCGACTATGTACTCCTCTCTGCCGACTATTCGCAAATAGAACTCCGCATCATCGCTGCCCTCAGCGAAGAACACAATATGATTGAGTCCTTCCTTCGCAATGAGGATATTCACCGTTCCACTGCAGCAAAGGTGTTCAATGTCCCATTGGAAGAGGTAACCCGCGAGCAACGTAGCCACGCCAAAACAGTAAATTTTGGGATTATATATGGCGTATCGGCATTTGGGCTATCCGCACAAACCGACCTCTCCCGCTCCGAAAGTAAAGAGCTAATAGATACCTATTACGCTACCTATCCTAACCTGCGCAACTATATCAATAAACAAATAGAGTTTGCTAGAAAACACGGCTATGTAGAAACCATTTTAGGCAGACGCCGTTATCTACCCGATATTCATTCACATAACCAAGTAGTGCGTGGAGGTGCCGAGCGCAACGCTGTCAATGCCCCTATACAAGGCTCAGCCGCCGATATTATCAAAATCGCAATGATACGCATACATAACCAGTTGCAAGCCCAAAAACTCCAAACCCGTATGCTCCTTCAAGTACACGACGAGTTAGTGTTTGATGTGCCTAAAACCGAATTAGAAATCGTAAAACCCCTCGTCAAAGAAGCGATGGAAAACGCCTTTACCCTTGCCGTGCCCCTCGTCGCCGATTTAGGCGTAGGCAACAACTGGCTCGACGCACATTAGAGGCTGTCCGAAAAGTCTCAAAATCGCTTTTGCGTCACTACACTTTGCCAAAGTTTTAATTGCTCGTCGTGTTACGACCTTTGGCAAAGTTGACCTCTCTGATTATCAATAATTTTTAAAGTATGTTATGTACAAAACCCTTCCTAAAAAACGCTATCAAAAAACCTTGAGTATTCTCAAGCGATATGCTCCTCAGGGGAGTACAATCCTTGATATAGGGGTAGAAAATCCTTTTTCAACAATTATGAAAGAGGAAGGTTATACCGTGCTTAATACTACCGGTCAGGATTTAGATTTCGAGGCGCATACTCTTCAGTCCTTCCAAGCCGATTTCACTACCGCTTTAGAGATTTTAGAACACTTGGTAAACCCTTTGGCTGTACTGCAAAATATCCCTACAGATAAAATATTGATTACAGTGCCTTTGCGACTTTGGTTTGCCAAAGCCTACCGCAATACTGCCGACCCCCGCGATTGTCATTATCACGAGTTCGAAGATTGGCAACTCGATATGCTTCTTGAAAAAGCAGGATTTCGAATCCTCTATCGCGAAAAATGGACGCACCCCGTCAAAAAAATCGGTTTGAGACCTCTCCTCCGCTATTTTACCAATAGATACTACGCAGTAGTAGCTCAGAAAATTACAAAATAACTAAATCTATAAAATGACAAAAAAACTAACAATCGTAAGCATTATCCCTTTGCTCATTTTCGTGGCTATCTTCTTAAGTAGTGGCTTGTATTTCGACAACTTCTACTCTTTGCCGGCTCCTATCATCGCCCTCTTCGCAGTAGTCATTGCTCTGCTCATCTATAAAGCTCCTATCAACGAGAAAATAGGTCTCTTTTTTAGAGGTGCTGGCGATAGCAATGTCTTGCAGATGTGTGTCATCGCTCTCTTAGCTGGTGCTTTCGCTTCAGTAGCCAAAGCCTCTGGTAGTATCGATAGCATCGTAAATATGGGTATGTACTACATCTCCCCCGAATACTTCCCTGTAGGTATTTTTGTAATTGCCTCTTTCCTCTCCTTTGCTACGGGCACCTCAGTAGGTACCATTATGACGCTCTCTCCTATCGTCTTCAACTTAGCTACCGAAAGCCATTCCAATACCGCTCTTATAGGCGCTTCTCTCCTCTCTGGAGCTATGTTTGGCGACAATCTTTCTCTCATCTCCGATACCACTATTGCCGCTACTCAGTCCTTAGGTTGTAAAATGAGCGACAAAATGAAAGCCAACGCCAAAATAGCCATACCTATGGCGCTCCTATCTGCCATAATCCTCTTTTTTATAGGAAACCCCGATGCTCAAACCTTTACTCATAACCAGGCTTATCACAATTTCAATATAGTCCTCATTCTCCCCTACATAGCCGTTGTCGCAATCTCCCTCTTTGGGGTCAATGTCTTTGTCTCTCTTTTCTTAGGGGTTCTCCTCTCTGGCATTATAGGCATTGCCTACAGCAAATATGGATTCTTAGAATTTACCCAATACACCTATAAAGGCTTTATGGATATGGCCGATATCTTCTTCCTATACTTCCTTATCGGCGGATTAGCTCTATTAGTAGAGCATTTCGGAGGTGTCCAATACCTGATGAACCTCATCGCCAAACGCATCAAAAATACATCCTCAGCACTCTTAGGAATGGGCTTCTTAGTAACCGTTGCCGATGTATGTGTCGCCAATAATACCGTAGCAATCCTTATCGTCTCCAAAATAAGCAAACGCCTCTCCGACCAATTCAATATCCCCTTGCGTAGCGCCGCCTCTGTGCTCGACATCTTCTCCTGCTATGCACAAGGCCTCATCCCCTACGGTGCTCAGGTCATAGGCCTATATCAATTCGCCCATACAATGGATTATACACAGCTGATAATGTACGCCATCTACCTCCATTTGCTATTGATAGCTACTATAGTCTACATCTTCCTCAATAAAAAAAATAGTTAAAAGAAATGAATATAGCTTTCGACGCCAAACGCGCTTTCCATAACTTCCGAGGACTCGGCAACTATAGCCGAGACCTCATCCGTATCCTACAAGAACACCAAATAGGCCACCTCTACCTATTCAACCCCCAAAAACGAAAATTCTTAGGAGTAAAATTAGATAACAATACCACCGAAATCAACCCCCAATCCCTCTTCTGGAAATACTTTAAAAGCCTATGGCGAACTATCAAAATTACCGATATCGCAAAACAACTGCCTATCGATATCTATCACGGACTCTCAGGCGAAATACCTAACGGAATATACAAGCACATACCCACTGTAGTCACTATCCACGACCTTATCTTTATGCGATACCCTCAATTGTATACTTTCTTAGACCGTAAAATACACTACCGAAAATTCCTATATGCCGCCCAAAACGCCCAGCACATCATCGCTATCAGCGAGCAAACCAAACGCGATATCATACAATATTTGAAAGTACCCGAATACAAAATAAGCGTCGTATATCAAGGCTGCCATAAAGCCTTTAAACAATTTTATACTGACGACGAGAAAAACGAAATCCGCAACAAATACCACCTCCCCGAAAAATTCGTACTCAATGTAGGTGCTATCGAACCCCGTAAAAACGCCCTCGAAATCGTTAAAGCTATAGAACCTCTTAAAGATATCTCTCTCGTCTTAATAGGCTCACAAACCAACTACTATCAAGAGATTTTAGCCTACTGCCAGCAACACCAGCTCAGCCACCGCGTGCAAGCACTCTCCAATGTCTCTATGAGAGAACTCGCTATCATCTACCAAATGGCTACCCTCTTTTGCTACCCTTCCCTATTCGAAGGCTTCGGAATACCTATCATCGAGGCTCTCTTCTCCAAAACCCCCGTCATTACCTCCTCAGGAAGTTGCTTCCCCGAAGCAGGAGGAGATCATTCTATCTATATCCCCCTGAAAAAACCTGCCCAAGAAATAACAGAGGCCATACAGCTCATCACCTCATCACCCTCTTTGCGCAATAATATGATAGAAAAAGGATATCAACACGCACAACGCTTTACCGACGAAGCCGTCTTCAACCAACTCAATAACGTATACCAAACCTTATTATAATCCTCCACTATCGCACACTCACACCCCCATAACTGCCCGTGCGACTCGCACCTCCCATAATCGCCCGTGCGGCTCGCACCCCATAACTGCCTGTGCGGCTCGCACCTCGCACCTCCCATAATTGCTCTATACTTTATAAATAACAATACCCCCTGATTAATAAAATATTATTATTTTTGCAGATTGAAAGGGAAACGCAAAAGCAAATTAAAATAATTCCCTCATTAAACATTAAACATTAAACATTAAACATTAAACATTAAACATTCCCCCACCTTGGAGCAATCTTGGAGCAATCTTGGAGCAACCTTCGATAAAGCAAACTCGTAGCTTGTCGCTCACACAATTACAACATCAACAGTCAATAGTTGATTATCAATAATACCGATTAAATGAACTATCTCAAAGAAATACAAACCCTTAAAACCGAGCTGGATATTCCCTTGCAGAAAGCCAAAAGCCTATTAGAGCAAACAGCAGGCGATATCCCCACCGCCATAGCCCTCTATCACCAAGAAAATATAACCACTATAATGGCAGAAACCGAGTGCGAGTATTGGGAAGCCGAAAGCGTATACAAGCGATTCAACTACAATGTCGAAAAAGCCGTAAAACACATATATAGCACCTCTCTCACGATAAGCGTCGATGGCAGAAATGATAATACCGAAAGGGGTATGGGATACCTCATCAATGCCTTAAATACCGATTTGAATTGTGTCTCCAAACGCTCTGTCTTTATTCCAATAGAAGATTTCGATGAATACCTCTCTAGCGATTTCAAAGCGGTCTTCCCTCTATACCAACCTCAGTGGAATAAAATAGAACCCCATTTCAATTGTACGACCAGCAATCTCTTTGACCCTACCGTGTGCCGAAAAATCATCACACAACTGCGCCAACGTACATTTACCGATGAAAAAGTAAAGATTTTTATACAGAAAGTCATTGCCGATATAGAAGAAAAACTCCCCACCTGCGCCTATGTAGAGGTCTATGGGAATATATAAAAATAAACAAATGAAAGAACAACTTATCCGTATCCAACAGAAATTAGCCCAAGCCAAAGAAGCTGATAAAAATTTAGAAGTATTTGGTGCCGATGCTCACCAATACCACCTCAACCCACCCGTAAGCGAGGAGAAAGTTAGAGCCTTTGAAGAGAAATATGGCCTACAACTCCCCGAATGCTATCGCGCCTTTATGCTCACCATTGGCGATGCCAAAGCTAAAAAATTAGACTTTATAGCAGGACCTTATTACGGCTTGTACGCCTTTGGTACTTGTGTAGATGAGTTGCTCTACGAAAAAATAGAAACTTACCTCAAAGCACCTTGCAACCTTTCTCCTGATATGACTCGAGAAGAATGGGATGCACTCACTGATCCGCTATTGCCCTCTGAGGAAGAGGAGGAAGAAGACGACGATAAGTATTTTGCCGAACGAGCAAAAGTATTTGGAGGGCTTCTGCCTCTCGGAAGTCAGGGGTGTACCTATGAACACGCTTTAGTGCTGAACGGCAAATATGCCGGTCGTGTAGTAAATGTAGATTTAGACCTCGCACAACCTAAATTTGCTTTTGAAGCCAACTTCTTAGATTGGTACGAACGCTACCTCGATGAGGTGATCTCTGGCCAACTCTTAGACGACCGCCCTACGTGGTTTGGCTACCACCGTGGCGAACCCGCTGAGGTGCTCCTCAATGAATATGAACACACTACCGACCGCAAAACGCAAACCGACTGTCTCGAGGGGGTATATCATAAAAAACCGCCTTTAGAACCTGCACTATTAGACAAGATAGAAAAGCTCATCGCCTTAAACAACGACGATAGAACCTTCTTAATTGAAATTCTTAGCCAATCGTCTTATGAGCGTGCCAAACCCTACTTGCAAGATTTGGTAACCAAAGATCCTAAAAAGGTATTTCAGTTCATATGGTGGTATGCAAAAGACTACTGTGCCGAATGGGCGCCTGTTGTAAGAGAGTTATTGCCTACCATTACCGACGAAAGAACCTTTGATTTTGCTACCTACCTCCTTACGGAAGGAGATGACAATTTTGAAGAAGTGATCCTGCCTTTCACCGATAATGAAAATCCCCAAATACGTAGCACTGCCTACTATACACTCGGCAAAAGCGAGAAAAGAGAACAGTACCTCGATACCTTCATCAAAGGCTTACAAGAGACCGATACCGGTGTCCTTTGCACAGTTATGCAAGCCCTTTCTGAAGTGGAAGACAAGCGCTTATTACCCCATTACAAAGCTATAGCCAAACGCTTCCCTAAAGAAAAAGATTATGTCCTTTCAAATCTCAAATGCCTGCTAAAACCCTTTGGACTTACAATAAAAGAGGCTAGAAAATAACACTCGCCCATTTTCTCCTATATTCAAAGCCGGCATTACTCAATATAGCTTCTTTGTGTAGGTCTTCTAAATAACCTAACTCTGTATTGTAGATAGGTTTACTGAGGCACTCTACTGCTATCGGCTTGCCTTCTTTGGGTTCCAATAAAATGTCAATAGTATACCCCCCGAAAGCATAATCCATCGTGATACGCTGTTCGGGGTATTTTTCTACAAACCCCCGATATACCTGCTCTTTGAAAGCGCTCTGCTCACGTAGCCCAATATCACTGTGTTTGTGCCCATAAAGGTCAAGTGTGGTTAATATTTCCTTTCGCTCTGCCTCATCTCCTTTGCTTACCGCACGGGCATATGCCAAATAAGCATAAAGCACCGCCCTGCGGTTGTTAGCCCCCTCTTGCGCCAAAGCATCTTTATAGCTATTCAAAAACTCCTCAGGTATAGAATTGCATACATAGATATGCTCCTTAGCACGCGTGATAATTACATTCAGTAGTTTATAGCCCTTACTGAAGTTTATCGGGCCAAAGCTCTGTACAAACTTACCGCTCTTCTTCTTGCCATAAGTAACCGATAAAATAATAATATCGCGCTCGTCTCCTTGTATATTCTCTAAGTTCTTAATGAAAAGCCCCGATTGTTCAAGTGCAGCAACCTTCTCTCTGAAAGCTTCCTCAGCAGGGTCGTTTTGCTTCTTTAAAATGAGCTTACGGATGTAGTTGCGCTGGGTGATATTAAACGTTGCAATTCCTACTGAGGGGTAACTGCCATCTTCCCGCGCTTCTATCTCCGAGAGAATACGTACTACCGCCTCTGCTTCTTCTTGGTTGATGTGTTCATCAAAGGTGCCGTCTACTTGTGTAAAACTGATAGGTATCGCCTTTTGGGTACTGGGTAGAGGACGCAATCGGGCATTGTAGAAAGCGTGATTTGAAAAGTCGATGAGGTAAGGGTGTTTAGAACGGTAATGAAAGTCCAAATGGTTTTTGCTGAATTGGTATTCAAGAGCGTAATCCAAAAGCGACTCTATGTTTAGCATTGCATTCTTGTAGGTGAGCACTTCGTCTTCTTCGCTCTCGTCTTCATCTTCGGCAGTACCTTCAAATACCTTACTGAAATAGTTAGACGGGGGCATCTGATGCTCATCTCCTGCAATGATAAGTGTCTTTCCTTTCAGCATTGCAGGTAGGTTGTCTTCTAGTTTCAGCTGACTCGCCTCGTCAAATACTACATTGTCAAAATAGAACGTTTTTCCTTCGAATAGATTACAACAAGCATCAGGAGTAGTGAGGATAATCGGAAAGAAACTCGTGAATAAATCGGTGTCTTTCATTGCGATTTGGCGTAGCGTTAGTCTGCTGTGTTTTTCGCTCTTGCGCTTGTTGTATAGGTTGGCCACTGTGAGGTCTTTGTGGCGCTCTTCAAAGGCTTTTACGGCTTGGCGTTGCTGTGCGTCCCAATAGCTTTCTATAAAGTCCTTTTGTGAAGAAGCATAACGTTGCAATAGTTGCTTGAAATCGGTGTAGGAACGCTCTTGAAAGTTTAAGCTATCATCGGCGTGATGATGCAGTAGCAAGGTGTAATAGGCGTAGAGGAAAGAGGCTTCCCAGTGTGTTACCTTGCTAAGCGATAATACGAGGCGCTCTTGCCAATCATTCAGCGATTGAAAGAAGCTATACCATTCATATTGCGCTACCAAAGGTTGTGCGGGGTCAGATTGATAGCTGTTGTAGGTTGCTATACTACGGGTGATAAAGGTTTCGAACTCGGCAAAGGTATTGCCAAAATTGACAGTGTTGAGCCAGCTCTCAGTTTCGATGCGATTTTTAAGTGTTTTTACTTCATTTACGAGCTTATCTAAATCAGTGTTGGCAAAAGTACGGTCGTAGTAATTTAGCAGGTCTAAAGAGGCGAAATCTTCGTTGGCTTTACGATCGAAATCAGATTGCGCTTGTGTGATAGCAGTACTGTATTCGGCAATAACTGTTTTGTTCAGTAGTAAGTTGTCTGAAATACCTATAGACGAAAAATTGCGGTGCAAGCTCAGGGCTTTGATAGCAGTGCTGAGTTCTCGCAAGCGTTTTTGGGTTTTTAGCACCTGTTTCTTCTCTGCAGAAAAGAGAGCGCCAAGCTTGTAGAAGAATCCTTTGGTTTTCTCAGTTTGGTATACTTCAGAAGTAGGGGAGAGGGTAGCCGTAAGGAGTTCGTATTCATTGCGGTATTGTGCTAAAGTGTCTAACTGTTGAGCAAACTCTTCTTTGCGCTTGTGCAGGTAATAGCTTTTATAAATGTTTACTAGTTGTTGTATAGTTTCCCACTGCAGGGCATATTGCTTGAAGCATTCAGCCAGTTGTTGCTGGGTATTAAACAGATTGGTAGCTGTGAGTTTCTGAGGGTTCAGTAGTTGGTTTTGTGCATAGGGGGCATACCGTTGATATAAGCTAGCCCCTTGTTCCCATAGAGGAGTGAGCAAGGCAAATTCTTCTTCAGTAAATTGAAAAGAGAAAGCCGATAGGTCAAGTTCTTCGCGTTCGCGTTCATATTGCATCAATAGGGCTTTGATATCAGTCCAGTTCTTGCCTAATAAAAGAGGTTCGTTGAGTTTGTGGTGTATTGCATTGATGCTGTTAGAAAGCTTTCGCAAGGCAACTACTTGTTCATTTAGGGCACTCTCGGGGTAGGCATTACTTTCTTTCTTAAAGTCGGCTTTGTCGATGAGGTTGCGCACCGCCTCTACGATGAGTTTGCGGTCGGTAACGGCATCTTTTATCATTGTACAATACCTGCCCAATCCTTTTTGTTGAAGGGCGTTGTAAAGCACTTCGAGAGCAGTTTGCTTCTCGCATACCACGAGTGTTTTCTGTTTGTTCTCTAAGGCGTTCACCAGTATGGCGGTAAGTGTTTGGCTTTTGCCAGTTCCGGGAGGACCTTGTATAAGGATTTTCTGTTGGCTTTTTAGCGACTCTAATACGTTTTGTTGAGACGGGTCGGTAGGGATAGACGTCAGAGACTGGAAGTGGCTATTAGGCGTAGTTTCTATAGGAGTAAACTCCTTGATAAGGCTGTTGTAGTCGTTGATGATGTTTTGTTTTTGCACTTCAAAGAGGGAGAGAATGCCACTCTTTTCAATTAAGGCATTACCTTTTTCAGGCAAGATTGTTTCATATTCGTCTTTAGATTTGAGGGGGAGTATTTCAGCATAATTGTTCAGCAAGAAATCTACGTTTTGAGAAATCTTGAGTTGGCTGAGAAGGTCAGTGCAGATACTGTGCAGTTCGGGTTTATCGATTTTGCCGTCTTCAAGCATTTCCTCGGGGATAGGATTAATAGTTACATTGGAGTCGTTTTGTAGGTGATTGATGAGCACCTCGTTTAGATAGATAGGGTCGTCTTCACTACGGCTTATTACCCAAGTGTTCATTTGGGTAGCGGGTTTCATCTTGACCTGCCAGATGAGGATAGGCGCTGCCGAAAGCTGTCCGTCGCCCATATCGCGGCGCACCAAGATAGGGAAGCCAAAGGCAAGTGTATTTACCCCTTTTTCTGAGAGAATAACCTCGTTTTGGAAGATGAGGTTTTCGATGCTATCTACGAGTTTTTCGAGGGCGGGGTTGTGTTCAAAACTATTCTTTCTGCTTTCGGAAGTTGGTTTACGGCGGTCTATATCAGTGCTTTCAGTATCGTGTATAGAAAAAGAAAAGTTGAGGTTTCTTACGGTGAGCAGGTCGAGGATAAAACGCTCAGGTAGGCTTTTGAAGATAGCAGAAAGCCTTGCGATATCAAATTTATAGCGGGAGTTTCCTGCAAAAGCGTTGAGGTGAACGCCACGGCGGTTGCCGACCTTTAGTTTGTTTTGCAGAGCGGTGAAGATTTCTTGATTCATTTTAGGAGTTTATTTTTTATCTGTATTGATAGCGTTTATAGAGTCTTTTGTTTTGGGGATTTGAAAAAATTCAAAATCTTTAGGTTCTTGATCGTCTTCTATTGCAGGGGCATTAGGGGAGGTAGCCAAAGGTTTTTTAGAATGGCAAGCATAGTGTGTGCATATGCTTAAGAGCACAGTTGAAAAAATAAAGATTCTTTTCATAAGATAGGTAAAGAAAAAAATAACGAGGCAAAGGTACGGGATAATTAGCAAATTAGCAAATTAGGGAATTAGGAGGTGGGTAGCTCCAAGCTTGCTTCGAGGTTTCTCCAAGCTTTCTCCAGCGAGATGCGAGCCGCATGGGCAGTTATGGGAGTAATGGGAGTAATGGGAATAATGGGAATAATGGGAGTAATGGGAGTAATGGGGTGCGAGCCGCACGGGCGGTTTTTAGGTAAGAGATAAAAGATAAGAGGTAAGTGTCAAGGGGATAGGGTGCGAGCCGCACGGGCGGTTATTTTAGGGGATAGGCAATAGGGGATAGTAGTGGTGTGGGCTATAAGCTGGTGCTAGTGGGGAGTGTCAACTTTGGTAGAGTGTAGAAGCTTTGGCAAAGTGTAGTATAAAAGAGACTTTTTAATACGTATACTATAAATAATTAACAGTTATTTTTCTATAAGAATTTTAATAAATTGAATTACATTAATAAATAGTGTTTTTAAAATCTATTGATTTGCGATAAACTTTTTGTGAAATATAGTTAATTTTTTGTTAAAGTTGTATTTTAGCTATTGACAAATAGATTTTATTTACTTACCTTTGTCGCATCGTTTTTTGGTATGTGCACAGGACTTAAAAAACAAGTTAGTTAATAATCAATTAAAAAAAAATTAAACCAATGAGAAAAATTAGTCAATTAATTCGTTTGGGGCTTTTAACTCTAATTTTATGTAACTGCAATAAAGAAAGTGTTGCAGAAAACAATGAAGGTAATAATGTAGAGACTGTAAGTAGTGAACACAAGGCTACTCCTAACATTACTACCCAAGTTATTAAAAGTGCTGTGGAAGTGCCGAGTGCAACTAAGCAAGGGGAAACAGAGAGTATTTTGGTTACCTTTACTATTAAGGTAAATGAAGAGACTGGAGAGATAGTGAGTAAAGAAGTTTCGGAGAACTTGCTAGAACGACTTCATTTAAAAACACAGGAGGAATTTCAGGATTTTATTGCTCAAGAGGTTTTGAAAAAGGAGAAAGCGAGACAAACGGCGAGAGATGGAGAAGGAGAGGAGACACATGCAGAATGTATTACGAATTGTTATAAGAATTTTACAGATGAAAATGGAGATAAGAAAGACGGAAGAGGCGCTTGTAAAGCAGGTTGCTGGGTAGAATCTGTAATAAAAATAATAAGAGTAGTAGCAGATAAGATAAAATCTCCAATCCCTTTAAACCCTTAAAAAAGTTGTATTTTATACTTCTAAAAAACGCTTTGCTAAAGTTAAATCTTTGGCAAAGCGTATCATTCATATAAAAATCAAGATTCTACTTATGAAAAAATATCTATTTATACTTTCGGTTATGGCATTGCTATTGGGTTCTTGTCAAAAAACTTTCTTAAGACTTTACAATATAAAATCGCCTGTTGAGAAGAAAGCTGTATGGCAAAAAGACGATAGGACTATTATATTTCTTCCGATGGCGCATCTGTCTAAGCAAGCGTATTACGATGAGGTGAAGGAATTTGTAACACAGAAACGCAAAGAAGGATATGTGATTTATTACGAAGGAATAGGAATAGACACGACGCTTACCCAAGCACAAAAAGACACCATCCGGCTTAAATTTAGAAAGATGCTTAGGTTTGATCTTTTTAATGAAGAAGACTACAAAAATAACCCTACTTTGCCTTTTACCGCTCCTAAGAAATATGTGGCTCAAACCGTAGAAAACACAGGGATAGACCCTAAGACAGATGTAAAAGCGGATTTGACAGATAAACAAGTGATAGACCAAATAGAAGCTAAAAGAGGGAAAATAGTCTTGGACAGTTGTGATTTTGCTACTCCATTAGATCAAAGATATAAATGCAAACGCTGTAAAAGCCATACGAGTTATTCTATTCAAAGCGTACGAGATGATTATGTAAATAGTTTGCTATCGAATACTTCTGATAAAAAAATAGTTTTGGTGTACGGTGCAGGACATCGCACTTTTATAGATGCTAACCTTGCCCACAAGATGCATTTTGAGCTTGTAGAAGGGAGATCAATAGCAGCTAAAGTAAAGAAAAAAAAATAATGGGAGTAATGGGGTGCGAGCCACACGGGCGGTTATTTAGGTAAGAGATAAGAGGTAAGAGGTAAGTGGGAATAATGTCACGTCCTAAAATTGGTTTACAGTTATTTTGTCAGTTTGAGTG
>CAUQUO010000058.1:0-17001 GCA_963521335.1 uncultured Capnocytophaga sp. | reverse complement strand
AGGAGCGGAAACAAACAGAGTATAAATAGGAGTTTTTTCATACGTTTTAGATATAAAAGTGATTTACAATTTACTGAAAATCAACCGTTATTCAATTATTCTAAAAGAGGGTGTGTTTTTATTAGATTTTTCTTCTAAATTTAGAATCACCTTCAAATAAATTTCAATTTTTTTATCATATAGGTTATGCAATTTCATTCTTGAGATAATTCTAATAATCTCATAATGCATTCTTTTGTCAGAAGAATCTTTAATAAATGAAATACGGGAGGTTGTATTGTCTTTTTGTAAAACAAAACGACATAAAACTTCTTCTTTTAATTCATCATAAAAATATTTTATATTGATATTATCCTTGAATTCCCTAAAAAACTGGTCAAAAAGAGTCTTTTCATTTTTATTAAGATTGTTATTAGAATAAAATATGGTATCTCTTTTCACTAAAATATCAGGTAAGACCATTATAGCCTCTTCCTTATCTTGTGCTTGCATAAGGAGCGGAAACAAACAGAGTATAAATAGGAGTTTTTTCATACGTTTTAGATATACTTTTGTGTTTAAAATGTCCTTTATAAAACTTATAATTCTCTAATAGTGCCTTCAAATGTTACTATATACGTTTTTGAAGGGGTATAAAAACTTTCACTATGTGTTTTCTCTTTCAACGGAATTAGAATTATAAATCCTTTTTCTGTTTCAAGATATTTTCCAAAGGGAACATACGGTAAAGTTTCTATAATAGGCGACAATAACAACCAAGCTTCATAAGGATTTTCTATTTTCGCTAAAAACTTTTTCAGCTTTTCAGGAGTGTTGATTGTTTTAATACTGCCTTTCTTTGTCTTTATAGAAAGATACCATTGACAATTTGCTGGGCGACAATAACTTCCTATTCCCTTTTTTACTTTTGAAAGAACATTATTAGATTTTTGATATTTAGTAATAGGAAAACGGATTTCATTCTGGAATTTATTAGCACTCAAATCAGGAGCGTACCTGTTTATTTCTATTTCTTGATACTGCTGTTTAGGGTTGATATTCTCCAAAATTGTTTGAGGAGAGGTTATCACAAAATCCTGAAAGGAGGTATAGTCCAACGATTCTTTTGGTTGAGATAATCCTCTGAAATAGATGATAGAAATTAATAATAGAAATATTTTGTTTATTTTCATTGTTAGAACAACTTTAATTGTAACTATTATTTATCAATATGGCGCTCAATTTGGTATTTCTTCGCTTCTATATCAAAAAAAGCTACTAAATACCCCTCAGCTTCTATAGGTTCTCCTTTTTCATTCATAGCAGGAGTCCACCCTTTCATTCCCAATACAATATCCTTCACCATCATTTCAGCTCTTTTATCAAAGCTACTAACAAAATTAAAATGAGCATAACCTTCTTTAGTTATAGCAAATTTTATCAGCACATAGCCTTTTAATTCCTCTTCAACAATGTAAAAAAATGATTTGTACTTTCTTAAATATTCTCTATAGCCTTTCATATCGTTGAATAAATAAGCAGGCGAATGACTTCCTATAGTAGTGAATGTGCCTTGATTGTAATTAGTTATCAGAATGGTATCCTTTTTAATCAAAATATCAGGTAAAACTACTAAAGGCGTTTTTTGCGTAAAATTCTCTACAACAGTTTGCGCTTGTAAAAAACCGACAAACATAAAGAAGGACAAAAATATAAATATCTTTTTCATTTTATACATTTCTTTTATCAGATGCTACTATCAATGAGTTGCTTCAGTAAATACAATTGACATAATAACAATTTGAACATTATTAGCCTTCATTTCTATAAATAACCCAATTAAAACACTGAACAAACTCCTTACTTTGCCAAAGTTGATACCCCAACAATTACGCACTCATACCCCACACAATTCCGCCACTTTGCCAAAGTTGATATTTCTTTCCTCTTCCCTAAACAATCACTTTTCCCCATTATTCCCATTACTCCCATTATTCCCATTACTCCCATTACTCCCATTACTCCCTCTTACCTCTTATCTAAATAACCGCCCGTGCGGCTCGCACCCCATTACTCCCTCTTATCTCTTACCTCTTACCTAAACTACCCCCTACTCCGACAAACAAACCCTATCATTCCCCTCTTCAAAAATCACCGATACGTGTTCTTGCAAAGAGGTAGACAACGAAATACCTTTAAAATCCGCTTTTACAGGAAAATGCTTGTGGTTGCGGTTCACCAATACCGCTGTAGTAAGCCGTTTCAAAGGCACTTCCAAAAAAAACTTCACCCCATAAATAAGCGTGCGTCCCGAGTTCAGCACATCGTCTACTACAATCACCGATTTATGCGTATAGTCCGCCACATCAAGAGTAGCCTCTATACCCGCCAAAGGATTTTTCTTGTCCAATAGCAACTTACAAAGCCTTACATTCAAAGGCGATATAGCAGTAAGTGCCTCCTGCAACTTCTCTGCAAAAACATACCCATTGCCATTAATACCCGCCAAGATTACCTCTTTTTCTTCCAAATGTGTCTCATAAATCTGATAAGCAATACGTCTTATCTTATGCGATATGTCTACGTGATTTAATATCTGTGTCATTACTTAATACTATTAATAATATTTTTTGGCAAAGATAAAAATAATTGCTGAATTAACAATTCCCTATACCCATTATTCCCTATACCCTTACAGCAACCTTACACCAAGCTTGGAGCTACCTTGGAGCTATCTTAGAGACAGCCCCAAAAAACCTTTTTCTAAAAATACTTGCTATTTCAAAAAATTATCGTACCTTTGCGCCCTGAAAATTACGTAATAAAAGAATTAACATTGCAATGAAAAAAGAAATTCACCCAGAATCTTACCGTTTGGTGGCTTTCAAAGATATGTCTAACGACGATATCTTTATTACAAAGTCTACTGTAGAAACAAAAGAAACTATTGAAGTAGAAGGGGTTGAGTACCCATTAGTAAAATTGGAAATTTCTCGCACTTCTCACCCTTACTACACTGGTAAAGCTAAACTTATCGATACAGCCGGACGTATTGATAAATTCAAAAGCAAATACGCTAAGTTTCAAAAATAAAACAAAACCTCCATTCTTTGGAGGTTTTTTTCTTACTACTTGCTCCTCACCTCTTATCTATTACCTCTAAATGAAAATCCTCTCCCTCTCACTCCATAACATAGCCTCCATTGAAGGCCCTTTTACCCTCGATTTAGAAGCCGAACCCCTTAAATCCGTAGGGCTGTTCGCTATTACAGGGGCTACAGGAGCCGGCAAATCTACTATCTTAGACGCTATATGCCTTGCCCTCTACAACGATACCCCTCGCCTATCAACTACCAAAAGCTCCCTTTCTATTACCGACGGACTCAATGAGGTTAAAGTAAACAACGTAAAAAATCTCCTGCGCAAAGGTGCTGTTACTGGTTATGCCAAAGTGGTATTTCAAGCCATCGATGGCAAAGCTTATGAAGCCCAATGGCAAGTAAGCCGTGCTTATAACAAAGCCTCTGGAGCTATTCAAGACGAAAAAATACAACTCTTTTGCCTTACCGATAATACGCTCTTCCCCGAAAACCGAAAAACATTGGTCTTAGAGAAAATAAAAAACCTCGTAGGTTTATCCTTCGAAGAATTTACCAAATCGGTCATTTTAGCGCAAGGTGAGTTTACTTCTTTCCTAAAAGCCAATGACGACAAGCGTTCCGAAATCTTAGAAAAACTCACTGGCACCGAGATATACAGCAAAATATCTACCCAAATCTACGAAACTTATAAACAACACCGCAACCAGCTACAACTCCTCGAAAAACAATTAGAACAAGTGAGCTTCTTTACTGATGAAGAACGCGAATCATTAGAAACTCAACTGAATTCCAACGAGAATGCCTTAAAAAAACTACAAGAAACACTCTCCTCTCTCAAAGCACAACAACAGTGGTTTATAGACCAAAAACAATACTCCTCTCAATGGCAAGAGGCTGTAAAAAATAAAGAAAATGCTGTTGCCGAAAAAGAATCTCAAACCGACCGTTTTGCACAACTGGCTATTATTGAGCAATTGCAGGCTATCAAAACAGATATAGAAACCCAGCAAAGAGAAAAAACAACTCTCTTAGCAACCGAAAAACAACTGAGAGAAGTCTCTACTGATAAAGACCAACTCATCGCCGATAAAGCTCGCTCTTTAACCGAGAAAACTACAGCCGAGACTCAACTCTCCTCCTTAAAAACTGAGTATGAAGTAGCTCTACCTTCCATCGAAAAAGCTAAGGAATTAGAAGTCCAATTGGCAACTCTAAATACACCCTTACAACAGAAAATTGAAGCCCTTAACAGCAAAAAAGAAGTCTATCAGCAACAAGAAGTCAAACTCGCCGATATAAATTCTCATATCGAAACCGGGAAAGCGTATATACAACAAGAAGAAGCTTGGCAAGAAGCCCACCGCGATAGCGAAAAAATCAGTAAGCAATACTTATGGCTTTATGAACTGACCAATGAACAGCAAGAGTATATCACCCAATATAGTGCTACTACACAAGCTATAGAGGAGATTACCGCACAACTATCAACCCTAAAAACTACCCTCCCCCCAAACCTCCTTTCCTCCACTGATGTAGATAGCCTTATAAAGCAACAAAAAGCTTATATGGCTCAAATACAAACGTATCAAACGGATAGAGAGATTAGCAAGCTCATCCTATTTTACCAACAAGAAAAAACAGCTGGAGAAGAGCGCTTACAAGAATGGAAGACTCTCTATACTCAAGAAAATAACCTATTGAATAATCTTGCTAAAGAAAGAGATACAGCCCAAACTGCTTACTCTACAACCGAACGTATCTACCAAAAAACACAAATCGAAAACTCTCAAGATATCTCCTCCTTAAGGCAATTGCTCAAAGAAGGGGAAGAGTGCCCCGTATGTGGGGCTGTTCACCACCCAAACGCTCATAAAACAGTAGTAGTACAACTCATCGACACCGTAAAACAAGAATGGGAGCAAGCCCGAATTGCTCTTGATGCAGTTACCAAAGACTATATTACTAAAGAAACAGCTCTAAAAGCATTGCAAGAGCGCATCACACAACAAGAAGAGTTAAATGCTAAACAAACAATGCTCTTAGAGCATGAGCTACAACGTTTGCAAGCCTCTTCTCTATTTGCTACCTATCCATCTACTGAGGTCGTAGCCTTTATTGAAACTCAACTGGAGCAAACAAAAGCGCTTCTCTCCACTACCGAAAACCTTTATGAGCAAGTTGGCCAGCTTAAAAAACTCACCGATAAACAAGCTACCCTCCTTAGTGAAAAAGAACGTTACCAAGGGCTACTGCAAAAAAATAACGAGCGATGGGCTACCCTACAACTATCAGCAAAGTGGAAAGCCTTATGGCAAGAAGACCTTCCTCTATTTCAAAAGAAAATAATAGAGGCTAAAACAGAATGGGAAGAGCATACTACCAACATTGAAAAATATACCAAACGCCTTAACTCTCTTGAGCAACAACACACAGAACTCTCTGCTAAAAAACAAGCTTTAGAGAAGGAAATAAACGCCTTAGAAGAGAGTATCGACATAGAAAAAACATTATTTGACCAGCTCTCCTCTCAGCGCAAAACCTTATTAAACGGACGAGAAGTGAAAGAGGTTGAAAACTCCTTTAAACAGCAAATAGCTCATTTTACTACCACAGCTACAGAGGCTCAAAACCGTTATAATACTCTCTTACTGAAAATAACAGCTAATGAAAAAACCTTAGAGACTTTAGAAGAACGAAGAGAGATAGCTATTACACACATCGCTGAAGCTACCCAGAAAATAGACACTTGGATAGATACCCACTATCCTACACAACAAGCCTATATCAAAGCCCATAAATACGAATGGGCAACACGTTCTCACGAGTGGTTGCAAACCGAAAGACAAGCACGACAATCATTAGAAGACCGCATCGCTCATTATGATACTATTGCAAAAGAAAAATGGCAGACACTCGAAACTTTAAAACTCAAACAACCTCTCTCTCTTTCTGAAGAAGAGACCTCTGCCCAACTAACAATAAAAACGGAAGAAGAATCGTCTCTACACCAAAAAGTAGTAACCCAAAAGAGTCTGCTTTTAAACGACTGTAAGCAACGAGAAACATCAGCTCATTTGCTACAAATACTAAATGAAAAAAAGATAGTAGCAAGACAATGGGAACAACTCAATGAACTTATAGGTAGTAATAATGGAAGTAAATTTAGTAAATATGCCCAACAATATACCTTAGACCGTCTATTGCAGTATGCCAATAGGCAAATGAGACTCCTCAATAAGCGATATACTTTACAACGCATCCCTGAATCGCTTAGTCTACAAGTGATAGATAACGATATGGCTGCTGAAGTACGCTCTGTATATTCTCTTTCTGGAGGAGAATCATTCTTAGTGTCATTAGCATTGGCTTTGGCTCTCTCATCTCTTTCTTCAAGCAAAATGAATGTAGAAACTTTATTTATAGACGAAGGCTTTGGCTCTTTAGATACTGATACTCTTTCTGTAGCCTTAGACGCCTTAGAAAGCTTGCAAAACCAAGGAAAAAAAGTAGGTGTTATCTCTCACGTGCAAGAGATGGTAGAACGTATTGCAGTGAAAGTAGAGGTACAAAAGGAAGGTAACGGCCGAAGCAAGATAGTTGTTAGCTAATTCATCACTTAGGATAACAAATATAATACCGCTCTGTAATTTGAGATAAAGGTTCCAAATTGATACCTTCCGAGGTCTTACTAATATCTACAACTCTACCGTTTTTAGTGAGTATTTTTATCACTTGTTTATCTGGGTGATAAGCCCTATTACTCATTACTCCCGTAAATATAAAATATTGCATCGCCTTCTCGTCTACACCTTTAATAAGCGAGAACTTTTGCAAGCGCTTTATCTTTTGCTCTTCAAAATCTGTAAGGCGTACTTTTATCTTCAACAAGTCTCTATTGAGCAACATTCTACTCAATGTCGAGAGCACTTCATCTGAATGAAACTGCCACTCCTTCATCGCCAAAATAATATCCGTATCATCTAATAAAGCAAACATTTCAAGTACTTCATTACTGAAATTCTCCTTTGTAATATGGTTCTTTACAAAAAAACTAAGTGCGGTAGACATCATTAAGCTACTCCCTTGTTGCACCAATTCCTTAGCACGCATTAGCAACCTGATGAGCATTTGTTCTGCCCCTACACTCGTTTTGTGTAAATACACCTGCCAATACATCAAACGACGAGCTATCAAAAACTTCTCTACTGAATATAACCCCTTCTCTTCTACCACAAGCTCATCATTACGTACATTAAGCATCGAAATAAGACGCTCCGAGTTGATATTCCCTTCGGCTACTCCCGTATAAAAACTATCTCGCTTGAGATAATCTGCTCTATCTATATCTAGCTGACTCGATATAAGTTGATGCATAAACTTGCGAGGGTAGACCCCTTGAAATATCTGTATCGCTATCTCAAGCTTCCCATTGAATATCTTGTTGAGCTCTTGCATAAAACGCAATGAAATTTCCTCGTGAGAGATTCCCTCTACAATACTGTGCTCCATAGCGTGCGAAAAAGGCCCGTGTCCTATATCGTGTAACAATATAGCTATGTAAAGTCCTTCTGCTTCTTTATCCGAGATTTCTACCCCTTTAAAACGAAGCATCTCTACAGTCTTCTGCATCAAAAACACACAACCTAATACATGCTCAAAACGGGTGTGCTTAGCCCCTGGAAATACTAAATACGAGAGCCCCATCTGGCTAATACGGCGCAACCGCTGAAAGTAAGGATGCTCTATAATATCAAATACTAAAGTACTGGGGATATGAATAAACCCATAAATAGGGTCGTTAATAATTTTTAATTTATTTCTTGACCGCATTGAACTGATTGTTTTTAAGCCATTGCGATGTGGCTTGATAAGTCGAAATACAAGCATCTGCTTGTTCTTTATTCACCTCGTTTACTTTCACCTGTTTGTAGTATAACGGATACGCTTGCGTTGGCTGTTCTGATTCTTTTTGCAAGTCATACTGAACCATTTTCCTAACAGGAGAAATGATTGTAAGCTTCTCTGGTGTGAGATAGCCTAAATCCTGATAAGTAGCTATATAAGCTCTCGGCTGATAACCTTCTTTTAATACATCTTGCCCTATAAATTTAGATGTGTAATTGAAATGTAACAAACCTAATACTGTAGGCATCACATCTATTTGCGACATCATTGTATCTATCTTCTTAGGTTCGATAAAATCTCCATAAATAAAGCAAGGTATGCGATAGCCGTCTAACGGAAGCTCTGTACTTCCTGCACTCGAAGCGCAATGGTCTGCTACTATCACAAAAAGCGTATTTTTATACCACTCTTGTTGTTTGGCCATCTCAAAAAAGCGTCTAAGAGCATAATCGGTATATTTCACTCCTCCTATACGCCTTTTCTCGGTGGGCGGAATATCTATTTTCCCCTCCGGATAGGTAAATGGCCGGTGGTTGCTTACCGTCATCCAATGATTGAAAAATGGTTTACCTGTTTTAGCCTGCGCATTCATCTCTTTGATTGCTTTATTCGCCATATCTTCATCGCATACACCCCAAATATTCGAGAATGTAATCTCTTCTGGGGTAAAACTACTCTTGTCTACTATCTCATAGCCATTACCTCCAAAAAAGTCCTTCATATTATCAAAATAACTATCTCCTCCGTAAAGATATTTCACCTGATATCCTTTACTCCTGAATACACTCCCTGTGGTAAATTTATCCTTATTGTCTTTTCGTTTGATTATACTCTCCCCTGGGGTAGGCGGAATACAAAGTGTGAGCGCCTCCAGTCCACGTACAGTGCGATTACCTGTAGCATATAAATTTGTGAAAAATAAACTGTTCTCTGCCAAACTATTCAAAAAAGGCGTGCGATTATCTCCATTGCCATACATAGCTAGATATTCTGCCGAAAGACTTTCTATCGAAATCAACACTACATTGCGGTGTACCTCTGTCGTATCTCCTACTATTAGACGATCAAGTGTTGTGCTATTGAGTTGTTTGAGCACTATACTTTCTGCTTCTTTCTCTGGCAAGGTGGTATAAAACTGAAAGAAATCAAGCTCACTATGAGTGAATGCGTAATAAAACTTATAAACTCCATTAGCCTGTATCTCTTGCGAAAAAATATTCTCCGCACTCGCCTTATCAAGTGCGGGCAAACACCATATACCTATGAGTGATAACACCAAATAATTAACCAAATAGACTCCTTTTTGCAACAATGTTGGGATGGTCTTTAATACCGATTTCGTCTTGATAAATATCCATATGGTCAATGCTAACACTACCACAAACACTCCCAAAAACAAAGGCACTACTGGATAACTCTCCATAATGTTCCCTATTACTTCATTGGTGTAAATGAGATAATCTACCGCGATGAAATTATAACGTATCCCAAACTCATTCCAAAAGAAATACTCACTTACTGCATTCATCACAATAGCAAATACATAGATAGCTAACGTGATAAAATACAGCACATTGCGCAATTGCACTCTATACTTGGGTAAAAAGAACAAAAACGCAAAACACAGCGTCTTCACCCCAAAAAAAGCTAAGGCTATCTCTGGAATTACGCCCCCATACTGCGCAAATATATTATTAGAATAAAACTGTATGTATAAAAGAAAAAGCACCAACAGACCAAAAATAAGAGGCCCATAAGGCTTTTTGTACTTCACATTTGCAATAAAAAGAAAGTAAAGTACCAATATACTACTCGCTAATATTATCGTAAATATATCCGAAAATAACCCTATAAAAAGCATCTTAAATACAGCCCCTACCGAGAATGAAGCCGTTGTAATAGGGTGCACCATAAATACTATACGCATCACTAATGAAAGAAATACATATAGCGCTCCTATATAAAAAAATGGCTTTAGTTTTTCTATAAAATATTTCATAATTTACCAATTAAAAGTTGCCCTAAGGCCTAATATAACAACAGTTCTAATAAAAAAGAAACGCCTTAAAAGGTAAACCCATAAGGCGTTCTTTTGTTATAATGAAAAAGTATTCTTCTATTATTGATTGTTGAGCATTATCGGCATCGCAAGCATCAACACTTTCTCCCCTTCGTCCAAACCATCTATAGGCGTGATTATACCCGCACGATTAGGCAACGACATCTCAAGCAATATCTCATCAGAATCCAAGTTGCTTATCATCTCTTTAAGAAACTTAGAATTAAATCCTATCTCCATATCATCTCCTTGATAGTTGCACGTAAAACGCTCTTCTCCTTTATTGCTGTAGTCTACATCCTCCGCCGAAATAACCAAACTAGCACCCGCAACTTTCAAACGTACTTGATGAGTCGTCTTGTTTGAAAATAATGACAAACGATTGATAGAATTGTAAAACTGAGAACGGTTTAAAATAAGCTTGTTCGGATTTTCTTTCGGAATTACAGCATCATAATTAGGATATTTACCATCTATAAGACGACAAATAAACTCTATATCATCAAATGAAAACTTAGCATTACTTTCATTATACTCTATCGTAACCTCTGTCTCACTTCCTGCCAAAATACCTTTCAAAATATTAAGCGGCTTCTTAGGCATAATAAAGTTAGCTGGCTCACTCGCTTTGATATCCCAACGCTCGTATTTTACCAATTTATGCGCATCTGTACCTACAAAAGTAAGCCCATTTTCACTAAACTGAAAGAGAATACCACTCATCGTAGGACGTAAATCGTCATTCCCCGTAGCAAAAATAGTCTTCTGTACGGCTGTCGCCAATACATCTCCCATCATTGCTACTTTACTTGCCTCAGGAAGTGCTACCGGACGCGGAAACTCTTCCCCATTCAAATAAGCCAATGTATAATTACCTGTAGTTGAGCTAATTTCTATAACATTATTCTCTTTTACCAGAAAAGTAAGCGGTTGTTCAGAGAAAGTTTTAAGAATATCTATCAACAGTTTTGCCGATACCGCAATACTGCCCTCAGAATCCGACTCTACTTCCAAAGTACCGCGCACTGTAGTTTCCAAATCAGAAGCTGATATGGTTAAAGCATTTTTGGATAATTCAAACAAAAAGTTGTCGAGGATTGGCATCGTATTACTACTGTTAATAACACCTCCAAACACCTGTAACTTTTTCAATAGGTAGGAACTCGATACTATAAACTTCATATGATTATATTTTTTTAATAACAATTTTTACCCTTTTTATAGAGTAATAATGGCAAAAGTATAAAGAATATTTATTACTGCCAAATATTTTTAGATATTTTTTATTTTAATACTTCTTTAAACACGCTCTTCCCCAAAAAAACATTTTTTGAGGTGTCTATTTAGCTACATACTAATTGACTTTGGGAAATGGGAGAACGCTCTACAATTCTTTTCATTAATTTGTTAAAGATAGTATCTTTATTTTGTGAGCGATTAATTCTAAAACTGTATTCCGCTAAATAGCGGTCTATATTAAACTCTGAAAACCAAGAATATATACCTCGTAATTTGCGACAGCAATATCCATCTTCCCACTTTAAAGAAGCTAGATATTCTTCGCAATCTAAGTCAGTTTTAAAGCGTTCAGTAAACTCTAAGAGGCTTTGTCCCTTAAATAATTCCATAACACATTAATTTTCAGAGTGCAAATATATGAAATTATTTTGACGCCTCAATTATAATTTATTTAAAAAGCGATATAAGTATGGGGTGGCTTGCCCTTTATATATATAATCATATTCATAGTCATCTTCATCTACCCTTTTATAGATAGTTAAGTTGTTTGTTAAAGAAGAATAATTAATTTTAAAAACTTTTGCTCCATCTTTGTAGATGAGAACACTTATATTAAAATGATTTAATAAAGCTCTTTGATGATAAAAACTTTTCTTTTGTTTTAATTTTTGGCGTAATATTTTTTCTTGTTTGTGGGTTAGTTTTTTGGAAGATAACTCCTCAAAAATATCCCTGTCATGAGAACCAATCTCTGACAATTCTTTATCTCTATAATAGTATCTTTTTACAATAATACTATCCGTTTCACCTAAATAAACTTGTGCCTTTACAGAAAATGTAAGTCCAAAAAGTAATAATGTGATTATAATATGTTTCATTTTAAAGAATAATATAAATTAGTTGAGATGTCTATTAGCTACATGCTAATTGACTTTGGGAAACGTTACTTGATGTATTACCTTATGTAATGTAGGAAAATTCTTCCCATTATTACTAAGTCTGTTTTAAAGCGTTCAGTAAACTCTAAGAGGCTTTTTCCCTTAAATAATTCCATAATACATTAATTTTCAGAGTGCAAATATATGAATTTATTTTGACACCTCAATTAATTAGTTTTTATTCCATATCATTATTTTCATAAATATAATATTCTAGTTTAGATTTTTTCACACTATCTCTATCTATACATAAATCTTCATAACCTTGTGTTAGATTATTAGATATAGATAAATATTTTCCTTTTCTTTTTATATAATAAATATATCTATTATTCATTATTTCACCCCATTCATATAATTTAGGGTCATCTTTATATTGTGATTCTTCTCCTATATGTATATTAACAATCCCTGAAATAGTATCAATCTTTTTTATCTTTAATAAATACCAATCCATAGACAATTTATCTATTAAAATACTATCTTTAATTTCAATAGAGTAAAGAGTATCTATTAATATATTATTATTTTCTTCTAATAAACTATAAAATAGTTTGTTTAAGATTTTTTTATTATTTATTGAGGTTTTATCATCAAATTTTAAACTTGAAATGTCATCCGTAGAAAAATCTATTTTAGTGTTATTATTAACACATTCACAAGAACTCACTGTCCCTATTAAAAATAAACTAATAAGTAATAATTTCATATCTTGTTTTATTTATTGTTTGCAAAGGTAAGGGTTTTTTATTTAAGGTTTATAGTCTTCCCAGCCATATTTATAATATTTTTCATTAGGCATAAATTCCGCAGCACCTATATCTAAATCTCCTGAGCAAGGGATGCGATGAGCCCCCCAATTAGCTACTTTTTTAACACCTGTTTTATAACTTGTCCAAGTACCTATAAATTGATTGTTATTGTAATCATCGGAGAAATTATTAATTGTATCATAGGAAAAAACACCTTTATTATTAACATACCATCTTAATAAAACCTTTCCTTCAAAAACACCAGTAGCTGATAATTTCTCATCTTCTCTAAAATGATAATCTGCAATGATAATTCCTTGTGATTTTACTATTCCATCCATCTCTCCTTCTTCCCCAGTAGAAATATACTTAAAAAAATAAATTTGTCTTATTTGAATTTTTCCTTCAAAAAGTCTTGTATTCTTTCCTACTATAGTTTTACCTTTTGCTAAGTAAATACTATCATTTATTTCTGATTTAGATATTTTTAAAAATTTAACATCTATTCTTCTTTTAATCTTTGAATCTATAAAACCTAAATAACGAATAGGTTTAAAGAAAATAAAACCTATATTGATGTTTTTTAAATTTAGTTTCCCCTCCATAAAATCTTTTTCTTTTGCGGGAAATTCATTTTTAATAAAACTGTCAAAATCACAATGTTCTTGTGCATTAGATATTAATGTAGCTTCATCAGTTTCTTCTTTAGGCACTTGAATTGGTGCAATTGTATCTTTTTCTACTATGGTATCTCTTTTGATAGAGGAAATAGTATCTGTAGTATCAGTTTCTAATGACACTTGGGTGTTGCTATTGTTACAAGAAAACAACAATAAACACGCTGAAATGATTTTGCTACTCGTCTTCATAGGTATAATACTTTAATCCTGAATCTTTTACTTTTTCTTTTTCAATATAAACATCTGGGTCATCTTCTATTACATCATTTGTTATAGAAAAATATTTATCTTTTCTTTTGATATGATAAGTATATCTATTGCTGTATATGTTACCCCACTCATATAATTTTGGGTCATCCTCATACTGAGACTCTTCCCCTATATGTATGTTTACTACCCCTGAAATAGTATCTATTTTATTGATTTTTAAAAGAAACCAATCCATCGATATTTTATCTATCAAAAGATTGTCTCTAATCTCTACATAACTAAAAGTGTCTATTTCAAGCCTTTTATGGTCTTCATTAAAGAGAACACGATAATATAACTTTGTGAGGTTATACTTAGTTTTTTGAGGTATAGGACTTTTATATGGTTCTCTTATTGTATCTTCTTCTGTTAAGTAAGTTGAATTATCATAATTTACTCTGTTTTTACAAGATATTATTGAGATTGCAACAAATAGTATTATAATTCTTTTCATAGTTTCTTCAGTTTATCTAATGTTATTAATCCTTCTTTTAATTTATCTTCATCAAAATTCGGTAAAGATGAGCTTATGTCCACTTTTCGTATGAATTGCCTTTACGCGGTTATCTGTGTTGTGATACCCACTCTTTGCCTCACCATTATAATGTGCTCCAAGCACAAAAGGTCGCTCAGCATTACCTCCTTCAAAATCCACCAATACCTCTTCATCTATTTCAGGGATAAGGAAGAATCTTATTTAAAGTGTCTTTTATTCTATCATTTAAATAAAGTAATTCCAATTTATAAGTGGTATCCTTATCTCTTTCTATCCATATACCCTCTTTTTTGTTATTTATATAGATACCTTCTGTGTAAATATTGAAAAAGGGAATATCTTCTTTCCATAATTTTTCTTTTTGGTTATTTACATACATTCCTTTTTTTAAAATATAGCCTTCAATATCCCATTCTTCCCAATATCCTTCTTTTTTACCACTTATATATGACCCTCTTCCTAATGGTTCTATCCAATAGCCTTCCTTTTTTTCTTCTGAACTTACATAGCCTTTACCATAGAATTTAATAAATTTATTATACTTTGTAGTGAAAATAAAGTTATAAGGATACATTATTTTTTGTCTATAATCTATAAATTGATAATATCCATTAATTTTATCATTTACAAAATTAATATACAAAATGGTATCATTATTTTGTGTGATAATTTTAAAAGGACCATTAAATTTTCCTTTCTTTAAAGAAAAAGAGAAGCCAAATTTTGGATAAGAAAAAATACCTGTTTCCTTCTTTTTAATTTTATTATCTACATTTTCTTGTATTTTTAATACATTTAAAAATTTATCATAAATTATTTTTTCTCCACAAGACAATAATGTTACACATACAAAAAAAATAAATAAAAATTTACATCTATATATGTTTGAATTCATTATATAATTTTTTTATAACCTCAAATTGATATTCATAGAAACAATATTGGATACTGCTATAATCCATTATGTTATCAGTTATGTTATTTCTTTCCATTTTCCCTTCAGCATTAAGATTTATCATTTTCAGCACTATTGCTTTCAATTCCTCCCTCACTATTTAGCATAGTTTTCCCTTTTTTTGTCTCACTGTGCAAATCTCCCTCAATCACCTCAGTTAAAGCTCCATTCACATACACAAACATATCCCCCCCAATATCACTTCTCTTAGCCTTTCCAGCGGTTTCAGTAATATTTACATTAGCATCAAAATCAATACTATCACTTGCCTTTAAATTGATGTTCTTAGCCGTAATATTAATTGTCTCAAGCGCAGAAATTTCTATATTTTTTCCTTGAGTATCCAACTTAATTACATTGCCATTCTTGTCAGTAAGCAAGATGCTCTCATCTTCGGTAAAGATGAGCTTATGTCCACTTGAAGCCTTGGGCTGAGGCATTTGGTGGGGAGGGAGGGGGAAGTAACAAAAAAGGATATCAGCTTGACTTTGAACTGGATAACCATATTCTCTCAATAGCAAGGTTCATTTTTATTAAATAAACAATGAGGAAATCGAACATCTATGGAATCGCTTAATTGGTATACTTTAATGCTATCTATTTTTCCATTTTCATTATAATATTTCCATTCGCCGTATTTATAGTGGTTCACAACTTTTCCTTCTTCTCTTATTTTACCTTCTTTATAGTAATAATCCTTCCAATAACCATTCCCATTTGTAAAATATGTCCGATATAATATTTGTCTATCTGTATTATATACTATATATTTTCCCGCCATTTTACTTTTCTTATAATAGATTTCTTTTAAAGGCATATCTGGATTTATTGTATATATGCCTTCTAAATATCCATTTATGATTTTAATACATTCAAGTTCAATTCTTTTATTATCTATATAAAACCATTTATATATATGATAGTCAGAAGGTACTATTGTATCATTTACACGTAGGAATTTTCCGTTGTTATTAAAATAATAATCTCTAACAAAATGATCTACACTTATGTCATACCCTGTAGCTCTCCTATCTATAATAATTACATATTCAGGAGGCAACCTATATATTATTATAGGTTTGCAAGCACAAAAGGTAAAAAAAAACAGATATAATAATTTATTTTTTAGCATAATATTTCTTAGTTTCACTTTGCATTATATCAATCTGATATTTATTAAAAAACTTCTGATCATTGTGATCATAATCCAATTTACAGGATAATGGGTGAGTAGATTGTTCATTGTTCTATCTTGTTTATTTGTTTGCAAAGGTAAGAAAATGTATTATTCTTTCCTATGATAAATTAATTTCATTGTTTCACTATCTTTCCTGTTTCAGTGATTTTAAATATGTCAGTACTATGATAAGAAAAATCTTCTCCATCATCTAATTCTCCTGAACAAAAAAAATCTGTTTGAATTTTTATTTTAAATTTTTTATCTATACAAAAATATCTATTCGCTGAACATTCACTGACGAGATGATAATAAAGAATTATACTATCTATATAATTTCCTTGTTTATCAAATGTTTGCAACTCTATACGCGGTAGTGAATATTCATTTACTTGTATATATCCATATAGAACGGCAGTTATAGAATCATTTATTTGTATTTTCTTTACAGCAAAAGGAGGAGAGTCCTCA
>CAUQUO010000057.1:0-17236 GCA_963521335.1 uncultured Capnocytophaga sp. | reverse complement strand
AGTGATAAAGGGCGGTGCGAGCCGCACGGGCGGTTTTTAGATAAGAGGTAAGAGGTAAGAGGGAGTAATGGGGTGCGAGCCGCACGGGCAATTATGGGAGGAATGGGAGGAATGGGAGGAATGGGAATAATGGGAGTAATGGGAATAATGGGAAAGTTGATTTAACACGAGTTTGAAGTGAGAAATATAATTAGCATGGATTGGTAGCTGGCGCTATGTTTTTGATATGTTGCCTAATGTTATTTTAATAAGTATTCTTTAAAGAAAGTAAGGGTAAGTTCATTTAGCTTGTAGTGAGTTTCCTCAATAGGGGTTTTACCACTAAATCCCAAAAGATGAGGAAAAGGCACCCACAAAGGCGCATCGGTAAAATCTACGTGGAAGATATCGGGGATTTGTACAAATTCACTCTCAGCTGTGTTTTTGCATAGGTTTTCCATTGTGCTGAGGTGCTCTTGAATATCGCTTTCTGTCCACCCCCCTGAGCGTTCTCTTTCTGTGCGCATAGCTTCTGCAGGACGTGTGATTACCATTGTAGGAACACGCAAGCCCGTTTGTGCTATTTTTAGCGGAATCCGCGATTCCATAATCAAATTAACCTTGATACGAGGGTCTTTCCACGAGGCTTCGGATACGATAATTCCTCCGAGAGAAACCCCAAAAGCTCCTAATCTATCCAAGTTGAGTTTGTTGTAAAGAAGATGGTTAGGGTCGTTTGTATTGAGCGCAGTAAGGAAGTCTATTACTCGCGATACATCTTTGGCGAAGTAGGCTATCAATCCCCCTTCAAAAGTTTTTCCATTATAACTCAGAAGAGGATTCTCTTCTGTTAAGCTCTCATTGAGCATAGGGTCGATGAGTGTTCGCGGCAGACTTTTGAGCGTACTGCCGTCGGGGAAAGTTGCTAAGGCTACCGCCATAGGGCAATCAATACCCACCACTATATAGCCTTGAGAGACCAACTCTTGTATCTGAAAAGTATTTATACATCGGTGACCATAAAGTCCTGTAAGGTATAAAAGTACAGGATATTGCGCTTTTTCCTTGTTTACAGGAGCTTTTACTAAAGCATTCGAACGCTTAAATTGTAAGGGATAAAGCAACGCCTTTGGAATATGCAAAAGCTCTGAAATAGCTTCGCTCACCTTTGTAGCTTCAGGGATATAAGGGGCATAATCGCTCTGAGAGTTTTTTTCAGCAGGGTACCACACTTGTATGGGGATTTGTCTGGCTAGGTGTTTATCAGTGAAGAAAATTTCTTCCCTATTAGGGTCGGTTACACAGTAGGTTACTGTGCCAACAGCATACTTGCCTGTAGGTTTTGCAAAAAGCGCAGGGCAGAATATATAGTAAGCCCCTGCCACGAGCAATAGCAATAGTATGGTGATAAGGATATGCATCTTTTTCTTTTTCATTTGTTAATACAGTGAGGAAATTGTAGTTTTAAAGTATAAAAGTAATGAAGGATTAAAAATACTCTTTCATAGTTCGGATGTCTAGATAACCTTTTTTACCTTTCTTTACAATCTGATAGAAAGAGTGGGTTTGGGGTTCTATTTTGTCGTATAAAACCTTTTTATGCTGGGGGTAGATACCTATCTTATTATCTTTGTAGAAGTAGATAAACCCATCTTTATGTTGCTGAATATTATCGTAGATGATAGGGAGTTGTTCTTCTCCTGTGAGATGAGCTGAAGCATATTTGCGTACATTGCGTTTATAGCTATTTTCTTCTTCATTTTCTTTATCCTCCTCTATTCCTTCAATATATAATTCTTTTTCTGAAATCTTTTGATAATTGTATTTGAACAGTCCGTATTTGTTCCCTCGTTGTACGCGAATGAGTTCGGGATTGGAATAGATGCTGTCAGTAAAAAAATCATTACCATCCCATTCAAAATACCTACTACCATCAATGAAAGAAAGTGTTTCGTCGGCACTTCTATCGGAAAGATAGTTTCGTCTTTCGGCTTCAAAATCTGAAGCAGGTCCTCCAAAACCATAAAGCATATAGTGAGGGTGTTCAGATTTTTTAGGGTCTTTTTTCAATGAATAACGACTTTCATATACTGTTCCGCAGAGTAAATATAAATAACTAATTTTTGGAAATTTTTCTATGCGTTCGCCATTTATTGTGTAATATGCTGCTCCTTGATTGTTAAGCATTTCAATACCATCTCGGTAGAAATAAGCACTGCGCATCAGCTTAAACGCTTTCTTTTGTAAGTAACTATCATAGAGAGTGAATTTGCTCCCTCTTCTGGTTATAATGCCAGAATTATCATAATAGATTGTATCGTATCTGCCAGAAAGCACTTTTTCTTTATAGGTATTCATAAGCTCATAACGCTTGCCTTTGGGGCAAACTATGAGATGCTTTTCTGGTTTATAATCTATGAAATCATCTTTATAAGAAGAAGGGTATTGAGTTGGCGCAAGTGCTGTTGTCTCTCTGTTAGTTAAAAACAAGGTTTTATCTTTTAAGAGTATAATAAAACCCTCGATATTTCCTCCATCACTCAAGAGATAAATGTTTCGCCCCTTTTTTAGATGGATAGTGTGTAGTGAATAATAATCTGTTCTTTGATAAGGATTTTCTTCTTTTGTGTCGATATCACATAACAAAGCCAAGTGAGGGTTAAGTATCTTGACAATTGTTTGAGTATCCTCGTCATAGATAGGAGGAAGTGTGTTGAAGGTTTTGCCTACAAAATCGCTGGGGGTAGTGCGTTGTATATCTTTGAGGTAGATAATTTTGTTGTCGTCCTCTTTTATCTCGCTCAGGGTCTCCAAATCCTCCTCATTATAATAAAACAATTTGAGATCGTAGACTTCAGTATCAGTATCTAGATCTAGATTTTCATCTTTTTGAGTATCAAATTCCAATTCCAAAAACTTGTCTTTTTGTTTTTGAGCATAAAAATAAAGTTCCCCATCAGAGTTATAAACGAGGATGTCGATATGACGGGTTGAAGTCTCTTTTTGTGCTTGCGCTAAAGAAGTGAGCAAGAGAGCAATGGCAAGGGTAAAGTTTTTTAACATATCGTCCTAAAGTATTTGTTGGCAAAGATAGTAAAAATTAGCGAATTAGCGATTTTGGGGATTAGAAAATGAAAAAAAACTCCCCGTGATGCGAGCCACATATGCGGTTTGCGTCACGGGGAGTTTTTTATAATTGTTTGTCGTGCTACGACTTAATCTGCTACTCGGCAAATCACTTTCTTATCGCCAAACTTCTCAGCGAGCCATTGTTGTAACTTTTGGGTGTCTACTTCTTTAGTCACTTCTTTGCCCTTTACAGTTTCTTTTTTAGGCGTGTAGAGCATCACTGTGGTGAGAGAAGTATTGTCTTTTTCCGAAAAATCTGTCAGTTTTCCAAAATAAAAACTCTCAATATTAGGGAACAATACTTTTATTTCTTTGGCAAAAGTAGGATCGGTATATTTGTATTGCGCCAACTCTTCTTTTAGCTGATTTATCTTTATGTCTTTATTAGACAGCGACGCCTTGTTTTTGTTGATTTCCGATAGTATCTCTTGGTTAATATCCGACTCTTTTTGTCTGATGATGAGTTCGGTATTGTGCAATTTGAAGTTTTTGAGGTTGCTTTGTAGTGTTTTTACTTCTTCATCGGTAAATTTCTTGTCTAAAAAAGCCAATTCAATGCTTTTAGGGTTCGTATTGTAGTGTATTTTCTTGTAAATAATAGTATAACCGTTGTTTTCGAACTCGGCAGTGATATAATGAGCTACATTCTCGTTGAATTCCTTCTCTTTCAAAAGACTATATGCCAAATACAAACTGGGGGTAACAATGAGGATGACCAATGTGGTGATAACAACGCGCAAACGCTTGTTGAGCGCTTCGTTACCCGTGTTTTTAGGAGTGTATTTCAGGTATTTGATGATGAGGAAAGTAGCAATCCCAATGAAGAAACAGTTGATGCTATAAAGGTAGAAAGCCCCTAAAAAATAACTAAAATTGCCTGTTGCCAAACCAAAGCCTGCTGTACAAAGTGGAGGCATCAAAGCAGTAGCAATCGCTACCCCTGGGATAGGATTTCCTTTGTCTTGACGGGTGAGGGAGATAGCACCTACTAATCCACCTACAAAGGCGATAAGCACATCGTAAATGGTAGGCGAAGTACGTGCTAAAAGCTCTGACTGTACATCTTTAAACGGACTGATATAGAAGTAGATAAACGATACTATGAGGCTCACTACCGTAGCGATAAGCAAACTGCGCCCCGTTTTTTTCAATAGGTCGAAATCGTAAGTAGCCAATGCAAATCCTGCCCCTACGATAGGTCCCATCAAAGGTGAAATAAGCATCGCCCCGATGATTACAGCGGTAGAATTGACATTCAGACCAATAGAAGCAATGAGGATAGCACACGCTAAAATCCACAATTTAGCTCCACGAAAAGAGATATTGCTAAGGATATCTTCAATTACTTTTTCCTTTTTCTCTTCTCCTTGATGTAAATTAAAAAGTTTTTTCAAAAAACTCATAATGTTAAGTATTTATGATGTTAGTTTAAATATTAGGGGCAAAGATAGTAATAATTTGCTAATTAGCAAATTAGCTTTAATGATAGTGTGTATATTTTCTTATATCTATTTTTTTTAGATTTGACATTTCTTCCAAAAATGAAATCTTTCCATCAATAATTTTGGTTTGCTCCCAAATGTTAAGGGTGGTTAGATGTTCTAATTTTGATAATGGAATGATACTGTCTAAATTGCCTTGATTCCAAAGAGTTAGTTTTTCTAAGTTATTTTTTTGGGCAAGTGTAGCAATCAAGTTGTCAATTTTTTTGCAGGAACATATTTCAATATCTGTGAGTGTAGGCATATCTAAAATGAAGTTAATATCTTCAATTTTAGGCAAATAAGCTATATATAGACCTTTCAGCTGGGTGAGTTTCTTGCAATTGGATAAATCTAGTATATGACTATTGGCAATGCTAAGACTTTCTAAAATATTATTTTCGTTATGTATGTCTAATTTTTTTGTTTTTTTAGGCTCTATGTGTAGCTGTTTCAGTGTAGGGTGGTCAAAAAAACCGTCTATTTTAAGTGTGTCATCGGTAAAGAAATCAGTGAGTTGGGCTATTTTTCTAATATCAAACGGATGAGCAAGAGCCACATTTTCTTCTATACTGATTTTTTTAATGTTACTTAAATGATAAAGAGGGGTTACATCAGTTATGTTTGAGCATTGAATGGAAATTTCTTCAATCACATCTATATCGTTATTGAAGGGAAGAACAGATTTGCTATACCCTAAAAATCCTGAAAAAATAACGCGTGATAGGTTGTTTTCCTTCATAAAAGGTTCTAATTCTTCTATTTTGTCATTATTTTCAAAAACGACATAAGAGTTTTTAGAGTTTACAGGAAAATTCTTTATTTGCATACGAAAAACTTATTTTTTAATTCATTGGTGTAAGGGTAGGGGAGCTATGAAATGTTTCTTTTTAGTATAAGGAATTAGCTATTTTTCAGGGTATTGAAATATTTTGTAATTTCTTGTAGGGTGTTCTCTGGATGGTCTTTATATTGAGAGCAAGAAATGATATTTTGATGGGATTCTAATAGATTTTCTTCACTTTTTAATTTGTTTATTACCAATATATTGATGGCATCATAAACATCCATATATTCATTTAAGCTATTCTTTTTCCATAAAACATCTAATATCCCATCCAATGTTTTAAATTTCTCATCTAAATCAATGATTATTTCTAAGGCTTGTGGAAATGTATTTTTTGTTTTTTCCTCCAAATGTTCAATAGTTTCAATTGAAGAAAACCAACCTGTCATTTCGCGATAGTCATAACCATACAAGGTAAAGATATCTTTCCAATCGGTGATGATAAAGGTGGGTCGCAGAAATTTAAGCGCATTTTCTCCTTCTTCCATACGGATTTGGTTTTCTATATCTATATGTAATTTTCCTGCTTTCAAATCTGTATACGAATATACAAGATGCAGGATATTACTGCGTTTAGAAAAAAGAAAACTAACCTCTGATAGATTGTTTTTTGTTTTGATGCTGTATTTGTTTTTCGCTTTATTAGGTTTATAACCATACTTTTCTAAAATAGATCCATATTTAGAATATAAAACCTCCATAATTGCTTTTTCCTTATCCATTTTTTGATGTTTTTATGCCCTGTAACTCCACTATATAGCGATTTAACATATAGAAGAATTGTTTAAAAATACTGACCAATCATCATTGGCATTGTCATAGCCTATAATTTTTTCTTTGTACTTATTGCCAAAGATGTATTCGCTTATAAAAGTATTGAAATCAACGTCAATCTCTTCAATACCTTCATAGCTATCGGCAGGGAAAATTACGTGTTGGGTATCTTTGTCAAGAAAAAGAGGTTCATACAATAGTTGCCCTATTTCATACCACGAAGATTGATTGGCAGGGACGCGATATTGGTTATCTAATAGTTCCTCTGTACTCCACAGAATGATATCGCCAAAAGAGCCACCATTGCAAAGTTTTAAAAAAGCACAATGTGCAGGGGCTATGAGTTGTAACACCTCTGGGGGAATATTTTCAGCTCCTTCGGGGATTTCGCCTATAAGTATAGCATCGGGCAATGCCACTAAGCGATTTCTGTAATGGGTAATAATCGTTTCTAAGTTCATAATATTCTTTTTTGTGGCAAAGATAAGGATAATTGATGGATTTTCTCTAACTTTGTACTTTCAAAAACTTTTCTAATATGTCAAAAAGCAAAAAGCTCAATGTACAAGGCAATGAAATAACTATTATTGAAAACAAGGGCAAAGAATATATTTCTCTTACCGATATGCTAAAAGCCAAAGATGGTGATTTCTTTATATCTGATTGGTTACGTAACAGAAATACTGTAGAATATTTAGGTATTTGGGAAAGTGTATATAATCCCAGTTTTAATTATGGCGAATTCGCCATAATTAAAAGTCAAGCGGGACTAAATAGTTATAAAATCAGTGTAAAAGAATGGGTTGAAAAGACGAATGCAATAGGGCTAAAAGCTACAACAGGTAGGTACGGAGGAACTTATGCCCACCCTGATATAGCCTTTGAATTTGGTATGTGGATTAGCCCACAATTCAAGATATTTCTTATCAAAGAATTCCAGCGTCTTAAAGAAGAAGAAAACAGTCGTTTAAAGCTCGAATGGAACTTGCAACGCACCCTCGCCAAGGTCAATTATCATATCCATACTGATGCGATCAAAGAAAATCTCATCCCCAAAGAGGTTACCAAAAAGCAAATGCAACTTATCTATGCTGACGAAGCCGACCTATTGAATATTGCTCTATTCGGTATCACTGCCAAAGAGTGGCGGGAAGTACACCCTAATAAGGAAGGTAATATTCGTGATGAGGCTACCTTAGAACAGTTGGTTGTATTGAGCAATTTAGAGAGTATCAATGCTTTACTTATTCGGCAAGGGCTCTCACAAGCTGAACGCTTAGTGGAACTCAACAAAACCGCTATTGCTCAAATGAAAACACTTATAGCCCACCAAGTAAAACTCATTCGTTAAACACTACCGATCTTCGAGCGAGAAATATACTTACTGCCAAAGTGAGCACTTCCGAAAGCACAAGAGTTAGCCAAATGCCTCGTTCACCTAAAAAAGTAGGCAAGATGAGCATCCCTATACCGATGAATACCACCCCGCGCAGAGTAGCAATTACGATAGACCCTAAAGCGTTGCCTATAGAAGTGAAAAAACTGGTAACTAAGATGTTAAATCCGTTTATTAAGAAAACGTACGAGAAAATATGTAGCCCTTGATAAGCAATTTCGGCTGTGTGCGAATGAGGGTCTTTTACAAACAGACCGATAATGGTCTCACCAAAACATTGCAAAACAGCAAATACAAGAATTCCTATCACAAAATTAGTCTTGGCAATAAAGCGGAAGAAAGCTTTAAGTCTGCCGAATTGTTGTGCCCCAAATAGGTAACCCATCACAGGAATCATCCCGTCCGAAATCCCCAAAAAGAGCAGTACACCTATGAAGTTAGTAAGGTTCATCACCGTAAATGCCGAGACGCCCTCAGCGCCGATGAGCCTTATAATCACATTGTTGATGATAAGAATGCTAAGTGCTGAAGAGAGTTCCGACGCACCTTCTGACGAACCGTTATAGCTGGCGCGCCACAGCAAGGAGAGCGAAAAACGCCCTTTGAGTAAGCGCACTGAATGGCGCCCTTTCAGCAGTATTGCCCCCGAGATGAGAGCCGCTATAGTAAAGGCGATGCCCGTAGCGATGCTAGTGCCCATAATACCCCAACCCAATTGCAGTACGAATAGCAGACTCAGCGCTATATTGAGCAATACTACCAAACTCATAATCACGGTGGAAGTAATTGGTTTGCCAAGACTCTTGAGCATCATATCGAAGTAGAAACACAAGGAAATAGTGGGGATAAACCATACCATACCTCGCAAATAGTTGTAAGCGTAGGGGAATAGTGCTTCATCAGCTCCTAAAAGCCTGATAAACCACTTCATCCCCACCAGTAGCACAACCATCACCACAAGACTATTAATGAGCAAGCCCCAAAAGCCTGTGTTCATTGCCGTTTGTGCTTTCTCGGTATCACCTGCGCCTAACCCTTGACTTACTAAGGTCTGGCACCCTATACTCACAATCATCGCAACCACCATCACAAAACTGAAAAGAGGAGTGATGATATTCACCCCTCCTAAGGCTTTTTCGCTTACGTAATTGCCCACTACATAACCATCTACTAAGTTCTGTAACCCGAAGAAACACATCGTGATGATGCTCGGCAAGGCATATTTTAAAAATACAGTGGCAATAGGAGCTTTTTCTAAAAGTTCACGTCTACCCATTGTTTATTGTCTGCTTTTTAAGGAATTTTATCTATAAAAATAACCTCACTTTTTATCCAAACATTTGGGCATCATTGAAATTCTCACCGTCAAACTCTGAGGCGATAAGCGAGTGCCCCAAGAACATATCGTTGTCATCAAAGAAAACTTCTACGTCTTCGCTGTAAAACAAGAGACTTCGCAAGCTAAGGGCTTCCATAAATTCCTTTTTAGTAAGCTCAGGTTTATCAGGATCATCCTCGTCATCATCGCCAAAACGCCAATTGTCATTGTACAGGTCTAAATATTTCTCGGCAATACATTCTTTGGCTTTGGGCAGAAGGGTGTTTATCTCACTGAAAAAAGAGTTCATCTGCTGTTCTATCTTTTCAGTTTCGCCTTCATCTTCAAGGATGATGTCCACACTTAATTCTTTTCCATTGATAACCACCGTCCCATCATAAGAAGTAGGATCATCAGTGTGCTGTGTAAAATCTGTAATTTTATATTGTTTCATAAGTTTGTTTTAAATAATTGCGAAATTAAAATGAAATATTAAGTCCTACTTCCATAGTATTGTAGTCTTTTCGCACCGGTACAATAGGGGCAGTGTCGTAGATAAGTCGGTAAGTGCCCACGATACCTATGGTAGGAGTAATGTTGTAAGTGAGGTCGATAGCCCCGCCAAAACGCGCTTCTTTGAAGTAAGTGCTATCGGGTTTTCCTTGGTGTATAGCAGTGGTGATGAGCGTCCATTTCTCCGCCAATTGAAGTTTGTAGCTGAGGGATAAATGGGTTTTGATACTACGGCTATAAGCGTGTTCAGGGGTATTGGCATCAGGGGCTGGGTGTTGCCATTTTTCATACTCAAAGAACAAACCCGCAGCAGCAAACATCAGTGAGGAATTAGTGTTTACTAATCGATAGCGCGACTGCAAACCCGTAGAAATTTTGTGGTTCATCCCCCTGCTCTCTGCCCATTGTGATTCGGCATAAGGGTACACCTCAAAAGCGTGGTCTAACAAGTAGCGATATTCCAAATGTATATATCCACCACTTAAGATTATTTGACTACCATAAGTAGAAAGCTCAAATTTGTTGATTACATTGATAACCCTATTGCGATTGATGAGCAGGTTGAGGTTAGCGGTATTTTTAATTGTGAAAATATTCTCTTTTTCAGTTTTGAAGTTCAAGATAGGCATCAAGCTACCTTGTAAGGTTTTGGTACTGTCTATCGTCATCGTGAGATTTTCCGAAAAAAGCATCTGTGAGTAGGCAGAAGCCGAAGATAATAGTGTTAATAACACATAAAGTAATTTTCTCATTGTACTTAAGTTTTCTTTTCAAGGGGCAAAAGTAAGAATAAATAGGTGATTAGCAAGTTAGTTAATAGAAAAATCCCCGTAAGGTATCATACCTCACAGGGATTTTTTTTAGTTATTGGTAACTTCTGTAGTAACCTCTATATTCCCACGAGTAGAGTTAGAATACGGACAAACTTGATGCGCTTTGGCGGCAAGTTCTTCAGCTTGTTCGAGGGATACTTCAGGGATATTCACTTGTAAGGTTACTGCAAAAATAAACCCACCATTGTCGAGTTTACCTATAGATACGTGAGCCGTTACAGAGGTCTCGCCAGTGGTTATTTTAGCTTGCTTGATAACCAAATTCAGGGCAGTATCAAAACAAGCCGCATAGCCAGCTGCGAAAATCTGCTCAGGATTGGTATAATCGTCATTAGCCCCACCTAAGGCTTTAGGAGAGCGCAATTCAAGGCTCAACACGCCATTATCGGAAGTTACTTTCCTTTTTTGACCACCGGTAGCGGTAGCCACTGCTGTGTACAATGCTTTCATAAGAATTCTTATTTACTTTTTGAAAGACAAAGATACGACAAATATTTTAAATAATGTTTCTTTTCAAGCAATTTTCTAAAATAGAATTTACAACAATCAATAGGGCAATTGATAACTGACAAAAATCCCTATGAGGTAAGTGCCTCATAGGGATTTTTTAAGGTTAGCATAAAAACATCCAGCCAATGCCAAACTTATCAGTAAAACTGCTGTTCTCCATTGAGATTTGTAGTGAGAGCTTCGGTCATAAAGTCAAAAAAGGGACGCATAGCTAATAATCCTTGAATTGCTTTCTCAGTAAAGTTAGTTGCTTTAGCTTCTTCTAAAGAGTAATCGTGCTTGAGAAGAAACTGTTTTTTGCGCAGATAGTCTATCATTGGATCGTCTTTCAGAAAACCTTTAGGGACTGTTTTAACTTCTTCTCCCCATAATTGTCCGTCAAATTCTTTTTGTATACCCTCATTCTTCATTACCGCCCTAAATTTCTCAGCGTTAAATGATATCTCCTGACGGATATGTAATAATTGATCTTTATTGGGTTCAAAAAAACCACCCCCTATAAAAGTCTCTTGCGGACTGATACATACATAATACCCACCGAGATAGTAGGGTTCTTTGCGCTGTATATAGCACCCAAAGTGCGTTTTGTAAGGTGTTTTGTCATTAGAAAAACGCAAATCGCGATGAATGCGATATATTTTTAGTGAAGCCAAAGTGTCATTCTCAGTAAGTATAGAATAAATATGCTTAAAAAGTGTAGTGGCTTCCAATTTAGCCGATTCGTATTGAGCTTTATGAGCGTCAAACCATTCTTTATTGTTGTTTTCTGCAAGTTCTGTAAGGAAATCAAACATATATTATTGAAAATTAGTTGTTTTTATTCTTTTTCTTAGAACTCTTTGCTTTGCTGTTGAACTCTAAACAGAGTTCTAACCAAAAATCAAAGTCTTTTTTTTGGTTGTACCCCGTAGGGTCTACATAGCAATAGCCAGAGAGTTCTTTGCCTCTCATTACCACTGGCGAGAAGCCCTGCCTTTCAGCGAGTTCTTCTGTCTGCTCAGGGTCAAACCTACACATTAAGGTATCCTCTCCTATATTGATGCACATTTTGTCATTCACCAAGAAAGCCAAACCGCCAAACATCGCTTTTTCTTCCACTGTAATATGAGGAATTTTTGCCAAATATTCGCGAACTCTATTCGCAAGTGTTATACTATAAGCCATTTTTTATTAGATTTTTGAGCTAAAATAGTTTAAAGCTACTATAGTTCCCAGATGTCTCGATTCGTGCATATTGTTTACATACATAGCATCTTCTATAGTATCAATAGAAAATAAACCTACCTTAACCGTTGGGAACTCATTGAATAGCCTTCCTTGATAATCTTCTTGTAATTGATTTGCCGTACTGAGTAACAATTCCTTTACTTGCTTGATTTCTTCCTTTGAAGGTGTAATCTTTTGAGGAAAGGTGCCACGATTGTATTTCTCTAAAAAATCAGTGCTGATTAGCAGTTTATTTCCACTGAGCTGATAACATAAGAATTGCTGTACAGCAATACAATGTGCTATATTCCAAAAGATGTTGTTAGAAAAGCCTGTTGGGATATAGCCTAATTGTTCAGGGGTAAGACTATCTAAGTAAGTCAATAGGTTTTTGCGAATGGATAAAAGAAAGTCAAAGTGTTTTGTTTTTGTCATTTTTAAATACTGTTTAAAATTCGGGGGCAAAAGTACTGCCTTCAAACTAAAAAAATCTTGCCTTATGACAAGATTTTCACATTTCTTTCCTGATACGACTTAGCGAAGTATCTGTAATACCTAAATAAGTAGCTATATGTTTTAAGGGGGCGTACTTTATAGCACTGGGTTTTTTCTTTATAAACTGTATATAGCGCTCTTTGGCAGGAAGTGTAATCATTTCAAGCGATCGTTTCTTTGCCTCAAACAATTTCTCTGTCATAAAGAGTCGCCCCCATTCCGAATATCCTTTTAAACTGTGATAGAGTTCTTGAAAATTGTCATAATCTATATGCCACCCCTCACAATCGGTAAGAGCTTGGATATTTTCGGCTGAAGGCAAATGCTTAAAAAGAGAGAGTTCTTGCACGATAATTTCACCTTCACAAAAGAAGTCGGTAGTGATATCATTTCCTTCATAGTCATACACAAAGGCTCGAGCAACTCCTCTCTGCAAGATGAGATAACCACGAGCTATTTCGTCCTTGCACAAGATAAAATCACCTTTGCAAAAAGCAATAGGCTGATGGGCTTTTTGTATTTGTTGCAGTTCTTGCGCCCCTATCAGAGGGTGTTTGTAGATGTTTTGAAATAAGTTATGTGTCATTGTTGTTTTTCATATATAAGGCGGTTTATTGACACTTAAGTGGTCTTGATTTTCGTATCTTCTTTTTTCTGTTGGTGTATTTATACCGATAATTCCTATCCTTATCTTTGAAATAGTAGTAGGTAGTAGGTGCCATTTTATATGAGAAGTATGATTTCATATCGGTAATAGCACGGATAAAGCTAAGGCTTTGGTAGTCGGTAATATTCTTGATACAATGCCTACCTAAGATGAGCCAATCCTTGTTTACATAACCTACTCCTATATCTCTCAAAGGAGGGGTGAAGGGTACCTCTTGAGTGATTTTAATAGGACAAATGGAGAGGGGTTCGTTCTTTTTTATCTCTAACCATCCTACATAATAGAAAACCATTTTGCCATCTATAAGAACAAATTCCTCACCTGTAGTGTGATACCTTTCATTAGCTAAGAGTATTTTCTCTTGCAAAGGAGTGGTTTTTGTAGGGAAAAACTGGTTTTTATAAACTGCGTAAAAGGAAAGTCCGTCATAATAAAACGGATATTCATTCAAGTAAGAGTCTTTGGGGATTTCAATAATGCGCAATTCCTTGAGATTTTTTACTGCAGAGAGGTTTATGGGAGACTCATCTTCAAGATTTGTATTGTTGTAATGAGAATAGTTCCAGTAATACTTTCCATCTTTTCTTAGCAAAGCCAGTGAACTCTCGTAGGTCATATCCTCTATCGGGAAAATATAAAAAGATCTATTTGATCGCTCACAAAACCACAAACGCCCATCGTGAAAATCCCAAAAAGTTCCACTACGATACATTTTATTCCCGTATCTTACAAGAGTTCCTTCGGTGAATTTCTTCGTAAATCCTTGCGAAGTAAACTGTTTTGTGCAATCGTTTAACTGCGAATGGTAGTACTCAGTTAGATACATAGTATCTTCGTCGTATAGAAAATCACAATTGTAAGGCTTCCCTGGTTCCCAACGTACTTTTTGGGCGTCCAATCCCTCTACAACCTCAATAATGCCCTTGCTGTTGTATCGCTCTTCTCGATACAGATATACTTTATGGGCGTCCTTCAGCAGGGTTTTTCTCTCAGAAGATTGCAGAACAACCACCTCTTCGGTAGGAAAATCGGTGAGAACTTTCTTGGTGATCTCAACAGAATTATAATCTTCTGATGAAATTTTATAATCAAAAAAATACCAAGCTCCTTGGGTAAAATATATGTGTCCTCCGTAAATCGACTCTTTTACCTCTGAAGTGGGAAGTAGTGGGATTACTTTGGCTTCTTTAGCATAGTCGTATTCCCGAATATAATAGTAATAATCGTCATTGGCAACGATCAGCCACCTATCATCATTGGTTATCATACGTACATTATGAGAACTAATAGGGAGCAGTGTTTTACGACAAGAAAAAGAAGTAACCCCATCTCCCGCAGTATATTGGGTGATCAGGTATACCTTTTCTCCTTCTACCTCTACAGAGGTTTCCCAAAAGATAGAAGAACTTTTTGCTCTTATCTCAGAGGGCTTCCCGTATCCCCACCCACTGATAAGGGTGCTAAGAAAATATATAAAATAAAAGAGTTTCATAATGAGTTTATTTATTGATCTATTTCGAGGTCATAGCATTATCATTTAAACGATTCCTTTTTCAATATAGCACAAAGTTTGCCTTGTACTGCTTTGCGTATTTGGGCAAATTGCTGAGGGGCTAACTTTAAGATGGCGTAGAGTAGCTTGCGGTGAAAAGAATAATGATGATTATACTCCATATAAGGCAAGGAGAGGTTGAAAGCCTTCTGTAAAGTAGCAACATTCGAGGCATTACCATAAGATTCAATTATATCCACAAGATCTTCGTGACTGTGATGCCAATCTTCCAAAAGCAAGCTTTCGTACTGGAGCAACAGCTTTTTATCCTCACCCAATGCTCCTGCAAGAATGATAGCACACTCTATACGACTGGTGTTTTTATGGGTAATGGCATCATTTAGATAAGCTTTGAGCAAGTCTATAAGAGTAGCACCTTCAAGTAGTGGCTCTATATAATAAGGTAGGTCATACGTTCCTATTTCCTCATCTATAAGGCGATCAGTAAGAGTGTCGAGTTCGCTAAAGTTATATGACATATTAAGAAAGATTTTAAGAGGTTTCAATTGTATGGGATTTTGTATTCCTTTTTATAAGTAATAGAGTAATATACACTATATCTAACACAAAAATTATCAATCCTATGTATAATAAAAAGGTATTAGCTCCTCCAAGACGTTTACTACCTATCATTCCAAATAATATAGTGGGAGCTAATGTACCTATACATTTGGATATGCCTATAAGTATAGACTGGGAAGAAATTCTATTATTGTCTAATGCCCAACCAATAAATAGTATAGACATTAATAGATTTTGCAAAAAGGCAGAATAACTACTTCCCATTATTAAACCAAATTCTCTGATAAAGGCATGTTGTACTACAAAGGAAATAAACAATATCACAATTCCATTCAAATAAAAGTATTTTTGGACAACTATAGGGCAGTATAATTTTCCATATTTGAAATAAGTAATGAGTATAAAGGCATCACAAAATAACCATACAATATTAGCAATCATTTGGTCATTGATTCCAATTTCCTGATAACCAATTATAGTGCAAAGCAATTCCCAAGCAAAGTTTAAAGCTAATGCCCAAAAAGGAATAGCATAAGTTTTATTTCTAAAACCTATTCGGATAGCATCTACATAGACTACTGTCCAACAAATACCACTGAGGGCTACTAAAAATAATGTCATATTTATGATGAAGTTATTCAAAACGTTAAAAAATGAGTAATAATATTGTATTGAAAATCAAAAAGAAAACTACGCTCAACCCACTGTTGCCAAGTAGGTAATGCTTACTACTTGTTTTATTCCTCAATAATACTTACAGCCCTACTTCGGCACCGAAGAGAGCCAATACTTGATTTACTTTATCCAAACGCAAGGTTTTTTTACCCTGCTCCAATTCGCGTACAAAGCGCAACCCAACGCCCGCTCGCATGGCCAACTCAGGCTGTGTAAGACGTAACTGCTTACGCCTTTCCTTTACAAAAGAAGCGATATTCATAATTTGCCAATTGTCAATTGTTGATCGTTTTTATACCTTTTCGGGTATAAAGATGCATATTTTTATAATATATATACCTTTTCGGGTACAAAGATAGGTAAAATTATTAAATGATGCTGTCCAAAAAGTCTAAAAATCGCTTTTGCGTCCCTACACTTTGCCAAAGTTTTAGACTTTGGCAAAGTTGATTACTCTGATAATCAATCATTTTTGTAGTATGCTGTGTAGGGGCGTTTTGCAAACGCCCATCACAAACACCCATCACAAACGCCCACGTAAATAAAACTTTTCAGATACCCTCAACGGGGGTAGGCTTTTTAATGCGAACGCCCTATCAAACCATTGTTGAAATTTGTTTTTCCAATAGAAAATTATATCTTTGCATTCTGATAAATAATTTTAAAAAGATGGAAATAGATAAAAATTATATAGAGGGGAAAATGGCAACCTTACCTAATGGTTTAGGAAAAAGTAGTAATAGAGTTCAGAATGAATGGATTACATCTAAAGAAGAGAAATTTGGCATCATTTTACCTGATGAATATAAATGGTTTGTTCAACATTATGATTTTATTGTTCTTTGGGGAGAACCCACCAAAACAATTTTTCCTATTGAGTTGCAAGATGAAGCAGACCAAGATATATTTAACACCTATTTTTGGAATTTGGAATTAGATGAAACAAATAAAGATAGGCTCTTTTTCTTAGAATCCGAAATAGGAAGTTTTTTCTTTGAAATAAAAAATGGAATAGCAAGTGATGAGGTATATTTCTGTGAGTCACCTGATGATGAGTATAGCCTTTATGCTCCAACTTTTTTTCATTTTTAGAAAAAGAAATTTCACATTATTACAGCGAGCAAGCATAGCGCAACCCAACGCCCGCTCGCATTGCCAATTCGGGCTGTGGCGCTGTCCAAAAAGTCTCAAAACCACTTTTGCGTAGCCACATTAATTGCCCGTCGTGCTACGACCTTTGGCAAAGTTGATTACTCTGATAATCAACAGCTTTTATAAAACGTATTTAAACTTTTTTGAGGAACTTGGAGATAAACCCTAAAAGGAGCATCCCAATCCA
>CAUQUO010000056.1:0-18634 GCA_963521335.1 uncultured Capnocytophaga sp. | reverse complement strand
AGGTTATTTTAACTTGCCGGTAACTTGCCAGAGTACTCTTTTTAAGGTTGTTGATGTTATTATTTTAGTTGATTTTCAATATTTTAACTTATATAATTTAACTTGCTGGTAACTTGCCGAAAAAGATTTTTTGCTAATGGAGAACTTAGATTTACTTATAAAAGAGCTATGTAAACAACCTAATGAATCTGGTTGGGTTGAGTTCAAACATAACAATTGCTCACCAGAGATGATTGGTGAAAATATCAGTGCTCTTGCTAATAGTGCTGTACTTGCTGATCGTAGTTATGCTTATATGATATGGGGGGTAGATGATACTACTCATCAGATAATAGGTACAACTATAAGACTTAAAAATGAGAAAAGGGGAAATCAAGAATTAGAAAATTGGCTTCGCTATATGCTTTCAAAAAATGCTAATTTTGAGTTTCAAGAGGTAGAGATAGATGGCAAACACGTTGAACTAATTGTAATAACTAAGGCAGAAGGATTACCCGTAACCTTTGAAAAAATAGATTACATTCGCTCTGGTAGTTATACTAAAAAACTAATAGAGTTCCCTTCTCTGCAAACTCAACTTTGGGATAAGTTACGACACAATCAGTTTGAAGATACCTATTCGATGACTGGTTTAACTGATAAAAAAGCACTTCGTTTGCTCAATTATGAAGCCTATTTCTCCTTACTACATATTCCCTTACCCGATGAAACAGAACAGATAATACATTACTTAAAACAAGAGGGGTTTGTTGTACAACAAGACGATGCTCTTTATGCTATTACCAATCTTGGAGCTATTCTTTTAGCTAAAAATTTATCAGATTTTTCAAGACTGGGGCGTAAGGCTATCCGTGTAGTACAATACGATAAAAATAATCGTCAAACAATCTTAAAAGAGGAAATATTTAATGAAGGATATGCTACAAGTTTAGAAAAAGCAGTAAAATATGTAAATACACTACTGCCTTCAAAGGAAAGTCCTAATGAGGTACAGCTACGTACAATAAGCACATTTCCTTTTCCTGCTATTAGAGAGAGTATTGCTAATTCATTGATACACCAAGACTTTTATATTACAGGGGCTGGTCCTGTAGTTGAACTTTTTGAAAATCGTGTAGAAGTAACTAATCCTGGTGTTCCTTTGGTAGATGTGATGCGTATCATTGATAATCCTCCAAAATCACGCAATGAAAAACTTGCCTCTATGATGCGACGTATGCGTATGTGCGAAGAACTTGGACGAGGATGGGACAGAATGGTTATCAGTTGTGAGAGTATGTATCTACCTGCTCCACGTATCAATGTTTATCAAGAATCTACTCGTGTTTCGTTGTTCTCATATATAGATTTTGTAAACATTCAGGCAGACGATCGCATTTGGTCTACTTATTTACATTCTTGTATAAAGTACATAGAGGGTGAAGCTATGTCGAACTCATCGCTTAGAGAACGTTTTGGACTCAAAACTTCTTCATCAGGAATGGTTTCCCGATTGATAAAAGAAGTGCAAGGGAAAAATCTGATAAAACCTGTTGATCCAGAGACCGCACCTCGCTATATGAGATATATCCCTATTTGGGCATAATTTAACTTGCCGGTAACTTGCCAGAGTACTCTTTTTAAGGTTGTTGATATTGCTATTTTAATTGATTTTCAATTATTTAATGTATATAATTTAACTTGCCGGTAACTTGCCGAGATACCTAAAACGCGTGGCACGAGGAAAAACGCTTTTCTTTATTCTCTGTTGTTCATCGTCCAGCAGTCGGTGATTTTCCCGTCTTTAATTTTTAGAAAATCAGTACCTACTTTCACAGCCTTTTTATCTCCTAAGGTAGCGGTTACGCGCCAATAAGAAGCAATAAAGTCCTCATCGCGAAAGGGTCCAAGTACAATCTCATAATGCAAGTCATCTGCCTTAGAACGAATGGTATTAATCCACGCTTTGGCACTGGGGATATCGATTACAGGTGCCGGAGGAGGGGTAGAGTCGGAGGTTAAGTGCGCTTTGAAAGTAGGAGATAAAATCTCATCGGCAAGGTCGAGATTTCCATTCCACATCTGTGTCCATTTTTCGTAAATTTTAATTGCTTCTGTATTCATTTTTATAATAGAATTTAAAATCGTGCAAAGGTAGGGAATAATTAGCAAATTAGCAAATTAGGGAATTGCTCAATTATTCTCCGCTCCCTTCTTCAAAGTATTCACTCCATTAATATCCAAAGAGGAAAACTATATAAAGGATAGCAAGGAGCAAAACGATTCTGTTAATTCGTTAAAAGTTTATGCAGTTGAGCGTTGAACGAGGGCTGTTCGGTTGCCAAAATACTGAAAAATTCATCGTCGAAAGCCTCGACCTTAGCGACAGCTTGTGCAATGAGTTCGGCACCTTGAGCGGTGATAGTAACTACTTTGGCGCGGGTGTCGGTCTTGTGTTCTTCCCTTGTGATGAGGTCTTTGCTCTGCAAGGTGCGCACCACTTGCGAGGTAGTCATTGGGTCTATCTTGGTGAAATTTGCCAAAGATACCTGCGTGATTTCCTTTCCTTGTTGGGCGAACCACTGGGCACTCGCCAAGAGTACAAACTGGGGGTGTGTGAGGTCGAAAGGTTGCAACACTTTTTTAATTCCGCGTTGCCATAACATACTTACCTGCCAAAGTAAAAGCCCTGAGCTTTCTTCGGCTCTTAAACTAAAAATTGAGTGTTGAGAGGTCATTGTGTAACATTTTAGAGGCTATAAGTTTAAAATCGTTCTCGGATATTTCCAAAATACCAAATCGAAAAGGATATCCCCACGATTTTTTGTTGGGGATAAAGTCCAATAGCTCGATAAGGTCGGCTATGGGCGTTTCTTCGCAGTCTACAAAAGTAATATTTCTCCTAAATGGACAGAAATTTTCACTCATCTGAAAGGCATAGACTTCCTCGTCTTTCACTCTGCCAATAGCTGTGAAGGCTTGGCATTTGTCTTCCTTTCCAAAATAGCGTTTGGAAGAGTAATAGAGAATACCGTCTCCCTCCTGCATACGCTTCAAAGGCTGTGCTTTGCCGTGGCAGGCTTGGGCAAATCCTCCCGCAACGCCCATTTGTACGTGGTCTCTGCTCGCCACGATAATCCAATATTTGATAGGTCTGTTTTTCATTTATAAATGGAATAAAAACCGTGTGACACACTGCCACACGGCGATTTTTATCAATTGCAAAATTAGCTTAATTCTTTGATTTGCGCAACCAATCGAGCGGCGTGATCTTTGGCTCTTTGTTGTAGGGTTGTAAGTGCTTCTTTGGGCATTACCTCTGGAATGTACTTCATTCCGTAAGAGATTACAGGCTCTTGGAAAAGCAGTTTGCAGTGATTGGCAGTTTGGCGGTGAATATTGAGAAAATCGGTAAACGGATAGTTCTGTGCGCCACCGTGTTGGTAAGCCTCTTCAGGTGCTCCAGTAGTGAAAGAAAGGATAAGTTTCTTGCCCATCAGCTTGTTGTCGCCATAAGCAAAGCCGTGTGAAAACACGTTGTCTAACCATTTTTTCAGCAAGGCAGGAAGCGAATACCAATTCACAGGGAATTGCCATACAATTACATCTGCTTTTACAAGTTTAGCTTGTTCGGCAGTTACATCAATTTGATAGTTAGGATAGAGAGCTTGCAAGTTACTTACTTCAGCCTCAGGGAGCAAGCGTTTTACTTCTTCTAAAATAGCCTTATTGGCGTTGGACGTCTCCATAGTAGGATGCCCGTTGATAATTAGAACTTTCATATATAATTTAAATTTACTTCTTTATTCGGGCGCAAAGGTAATATGTTTTTATATAATAAGCAAACTTACTATATATTATTTTATAAATATTTTTTTAAGGTGTAGGTATTACTATGAGTTAGGGATATAAAAAATCCCCATAGATGGTTTTTGTATTTATGGGGAGGGTGTTTTATAATTTACAACTGTTTCTTCAGCCATTGGGTAACCTCTTGGGCTAAGGTATCCTCTTTACCTGAAAAACCGTGATCGGCGCGGTCTATAAGGGTTAATTCAGATTTTTTGTAGAAATAGGTAAGGTATTCGCTATATGAGTAAGGCACTGCCCTGTCGCCTGTACCGTGAATGAGTTTTACGGCACCTTTGTATTGCTTGGCGGCTTCAAAAGGTTTCATACGTTGCCCTGCTAAGATGTATTCTTTTCCTAAAATTACTTTTCCTCCCATAATACTTATCTGTTCGGGTACGTTCAGCGGGTCAAAAGAAGCACTTATAAAAGAACCTTTTAGCATATCGTCGTGGATAATTACTCCTGGGGCGAGTAGGGTTACCGTTTTTATTTTGCTCTTTCCCAATTCTCCACTGAGCAGAATTGCTACCACACCTCCTTGTGAATGCCCTAAGATACTTATAGAGCTTACAAAGGGGAGTTTCTCTACATACTGAACGATACGGCGGGCATCTTCTACCTCATTGTCGATGGTCATATTTCTAAATGAGCCGTCACTTTCTCCGTGTCCGTTGAAGTCAAAGCGTACGGAAGCGATATTTTCCTTGGCGAGACTTTCGGCGATGGTAGTATGCATTTTCTCGTTGATATCCCCTGTAAGTCCGTGAAAGAGAATCACCACGGGTACTTTCTTTCCGTTTAGGTTGTCGGGAGTGGTAATCACCCCACGGAGTTTGCCTACTGCTCCTTGTATTTCTACAGGCTCTGTTTTGGCATTGATTGCTGTTGTTGCCATAATGAGTAATAAAATTAAAATTTTCTTCATTTTTTTTACTTTTAGTATTTTTACAAGATAAATATTTATGGGCAAAGGTAGCAAATAATCAGCTAATTAAAAAATCCCCACTGGTAGATTTTTCTATAAGCGGGGAGGGGGGGTGTGTTTTCTAAAGGTTCTATGGCTTTTCAGATGTTAGTGAAGGAGAGGCGCTATAGCCCCCTACGAACCATTCCTTTTTTTCGATATCATATCTTAGAATCTCTACAGATGAATTGTCCTTGACATAGAAAAAATAAGTGAAATTTTGATATTCAGCTCTAAAAAGATAAGAAATGGCTACATTATCAGGGGCTAATTTGAGCCTTATGAGTAATTTTCTTATAAAAAGAGAAGTTTCCTTGTCTTCTTTTAGGGTTTCAAAGTCTTTGTTTATATCAGAAATACGTTTTCCAAGCGTATTATCAGGAATATAATCATACATTTCATTGGTTTTAGGGTTAAAGTAGCCTAATATATTAGCTCTCCCACCGTATTGTTGTCCTGCTTGTATATGAAAATAGAATATACCTTTATATTCTTTGGTTTCCATACTATGTGAAAGATATGCAAAAGCTCCCGTATGAGGGTATAATCCTATGTAATAGGTCTTGTGTGTCATTGTAGTTAAATCAAAACTTACAGCGGTTACTACTCCCCAACAAGAATAGAAAACAAGTAGCTTATTTTCTAAATGAAATCCTTTGATGATATTATAAGTATAATATACTCCTTCTCCTAAATATTTACTTGTTGCCCAATTAGAGTCCTTTTTATAAGTAGAGGCAAATATTTTTGTAGAGATACCCGTTTTTTTATTTATAAATAAAGTGCGGAACTCGGCTTGCTTTTCTCCACTATCATCTCTGACTAATTGTAGAGAAAAGTCCTCGAAATCTTGTTTGTAGATGGTGTCTATATCTGTCTTAGTTTGACTAAACATATTTTGAGAATAGCTAAGTATAAAGATTAAGAATAGGAATGTTCTCATAGACTAATTTTTAGAGGATTGTTCGATTTTATCGAGTTTAATTCCTAACCAAATGGCGAATTACAAATTACGAATGACGAATGACGAATGACGAATGACGAATGATGAGTGCAAAGGTAGTGAATAATTAGCTAATTAAAAAATCCCCGCCGGTAGATTTCTCTTTTAGAGGGGATTTTCATTTTTATTCAGGTGCGGAATAGGTTACGATATCAATGCCGGTGCCGTTGGGGTCTATAATGGCAAAATGGCGATCGCCCCAAGGCTCTTCGCGTAAGTCTATGGCAATGGGTACGCCCTGCTCTTTTAACTTGTGGTAATAGTCGTCTACATTCTCTACTTCAATGGTGAGGTATACACCCTGTTGGGTAAAAGGTTTTTGGAAGAGAGGCTGTTGCGAAGGGTGATTAGGCAACAAAAAACTGATTTCTGCCTCGTGATTGGGGGTGTGCAACAGCAAATAAAAGTCGTTTTCAAAAGTAACACCAAATTGCAATACTTGGGTGTAGAAAGCCTTGCTCTCAGCTAATTTCTCGGTGATAATACCTGCGTTTAATTTCATTCTGATAATATATTTGTTATTTGGGGACAAAAGTACCGCAAGTGCAGGGAATACGATTGTAAAAAACGGACAAAAAAATGACTACTTTAAATCAATGTCAAACAACATTTCTAAATCTGTCTTATAAATAATACTTATTTCTGTATTATATAATAAGAAACCAGAAACTTTAGGAGGATAAACTTTATCTAAAATCTGTTCTTCTAAAATGAATTCCTTTCTTAACTGCATTAATAATCTGCCAAGAGCATTTTTACCAACTAAAAAGCCATTTTCTTCTTTTGCCCCCCAATCTCTATCTTTATTGGATAATTCTACAATAGGTTTTTCTTCTGTTTTCCTTAGAAGTTCCGAGAGCCTATGATAATTATGTAAAAGTTTTATTTTTAAAACCCAATACATTATATCATATTTTTTTTGTTCCCAATCTTGACGAGTATATTTATAGTATTTTTTACTAATCATTTTAGCTGTCATTGGGCTATTTTGGTTTATTATTTCCTCTTGTATTGCAGGAAAAAGAGGATATCTACAAGCCTGATACAAAGCTTCTGATGAAGGAATAATAACATCATTTACCAAAATAGAAAAACCAGAAGCCATATTAGATAAAGCTCCAAATGATTCTTTTGTACTTCTAAAAGTAATGACTTCTTCTTTTTTGTATTTTCTTTCATTTCTACTCATATTCTCCTCTATTTTTAAGTGAAAACAAGGGTGTCCAATAATGACCAGCATCCCACCAAAAAACTATTGGACAAGTATTAGAAATATTTCTCCAAGTAAAAAATAAAGTGCCCGTTCCCAATGTTTTATGTGATTTTACAGTATGTCCTAAGGGCCTTTTATAAGAGTCTGGATTTTCTTTTTTTATATTTTGTAGTAATTCTAATCCTTTGTCTAGAATTATCTTCTCAAATTTATTTCTATTCTCTTTAGAACTAAAAAAAGTTTCTTCTAAGGGTAAATGTTCCGGTCTAAATGTAGGAGGAGAATTAGGGTTGTTTACATTAAGTTGCCCTATGTATTCTAAAACTTTATTAGACTGTTTATCTATTGGATAAGCACAATTTAGTTTTTGGCTTGAATCCATTCTATTTTCTACAAGATAATAACATAAATTATTACTTAAAACTTTAAATACAGAATCACTGTACTCATATTTTAGTCTCCATAAAGTTTTGTTATAACCTAATGTATGGAAGCAAAACAAACATATATTTATTGTTTTTTCTTTTTTTTCAAAATCTGATAAATTAGAGTCAAATATACTTTTTAGATTTTTGAAAATAGTTCCCCCTGTTGCCAAAATATCATCAAAATAAATATAATGTTTCTTTGAAGGTGTTTGTTGTAAAGAATCATAGTCTATCTTATAGTCTTTTTGTAATATTTCTTTTACTAAAACTAAGATTTCTTTCTGACTTTTTTCTTCTTTTTGGACATCAATAAAATAAGTATTTTTAATAAATTCATCCATAGATGAATACCTATATTTTCCTTTTAAAAATTCTAACTGTTTTTTTAGAATAGAAATAGCTTTTTCTCTTGACACATATACATTTGGTAAGAAATGAAGAAGCTCTGTTAGTATAAACTCTGCATCATCTCCAAATTGTCCAACCCATTTTAAAATATGTTCAACAGACATTTTATATTTTGTGTCTGGGTAATCACAGTGATAATCTTTTAGTATTTCAAATATTTGTTCTGCTAATTCTTGCATATTTATTACAAGTTTGAAATTTTATTTTGATTTGTATGAAATTATTTTCTATTCATTCTCTTCTCAAGAGATGTAATCTTTTGCTTTACTTTCATAAAATAACCTTGTTAATTCAGATGTTAAAAAAGCATCATCTAACATTTTTATAAATAATTCTTTTGATAACTTTGTTTTTAATATAATTTGTTTTCCATCAGATGTATATTTCATTTTCTCTTTTAAGATTGGGAATGTTTTTGTGAACTCAATGATAGCTTCATTAGGGATGTTGTTGATTATCACAGGAGAGTTTTTAATTTTTAAAACTTTTCTTGCAAAAGAAATATTAGAAATAAGTTCTTTAATTCCTTCTATACTTTGTTCATCAAGAATGCACATTTTTTGAATACAACAAAGACTAATCATTGCTTCTCGATTTATAATATCATGAAAACCACACACTTTTTCTAAAACATCAATCTTTGTAAAGAAAATACTATTATTAATTTTTAAAGCATAAAAGCTATCTGTAAATCTTAATACTTGTTCATTAAAACTTTCAAATCTTTGATTTGATTTTAACCATAATACAATTCCTCCTCTTCCTAAAATTTCAACAGGAGTAATTTTTTTAAACAATCTTAATTGTTTTTCCTCTGTCCCTATTTCAATTATTAGAGATTCTATGTTTATAATTTTATCATTATTAAACTTGAAAATAGAAATAGTGTCGTTTAACTCAGCATTAAAAAAACATAATTCTTTTGGTAGTTCCAAATCATACTCAAAAATATCACTCTTTCTATCATCTGCTTCAGAAAATTTTTGTAAGATTAGTTCCTCTTTATCTATAATATTTTTTTTAATACTATCAATAAAGATTTTTTGTATATTTTTAATTTCATCTTCAACAATGTCTAACTGTTTTACTTCATAAGTTTCTTTTAAAACAGCATAAACCACGGTTGAGAGATTCTCATTTTCTTCTAGTATAAAGTTAATATCTGATATAAGTTCTTCTCTTGTCATTATTTTTTTAGTTTAACAAAATATATTCTGTCATCAAGTTTAATATAATCACATCTCTGATCTAATTTTAGCTTTTCTCTACTTATCAAAATAATATTTGTACGCTCACCATCTTTAAATTCACCATCTACATTATAAATTCGATAGTTTAATAGAGCTAAAGTAGGATTAGCATAAAACAAATCTGTTTTTATATACATTATACAAATAACAACTATTAGTAATAGTAAAACTGTTAGATATCTTGTTTTTGTAAGATCAAAGCAAACAAGAGGGATAATGTATGTGGTAAGAAAAGTTAAAGGCTCATAATTTATATCTGTAATTTTGTTGATTTTAAAAGGCATTTGGTTGGCTCCTTTTATTCTAAAAGAAAAATCAAAATAAGAAATAGCACCTATTATCAAACAAAAAATACATATAATAGGAATAATATTTTGTGAGAGCAACTCTTTAGCACTTACAAACTTATAATCATCACCAAAATATATGGGTATATCTATAGTTATTATTATAATAGATAAAAATAGCAACCATAGAGATAGAAAAAAAAGACCTACTTTCCTATACATGATAATAGAAAATTTTTGCAAAATTACTCAAAAAATCTTTACTTCACAATCTTTTTAACTAATTACTCTGCAAACACCTTGCTTGGGGTATCGCCATAGAATGTTTTAAACGATTTGATAAAGTGAGCTTGGTCGTAATAAGTGTCTAAAAAAGAATGGTTGTGATAGGCTTTTGCACTTAGTATATGCTGAAAGCGCACAATGTTGCTAAAAGTTTTAGGACTATCGCCTATGTAGTAGTCGAAAAGGCGGCGCAACTGTCGGGTGCTGATACCGGTATCTAACTCACTGATGTGTAGGCTACCTTTGCTTTGCAATATCTGCAAAAGTGCCGAGAAAAAGCGGTTGTCCATCTGCAAAGGGCGTTGTGATAGGTGGCGGAGAAAATAGTTGTCCAAATGCTGTGCTATGGTAGCTAACGAAAGGGGAGTTTCCAACTGCTGAACGATAAAAGTAGCCAGTGCAGGAACTACCTCGCGCAAAGGAATTTCTTGTGCGCTGATTTCAAAAGCATCCTGACCAAAAAGTAGCGGAAAAGCACTGGGCAGAAAGCGCACCCCTACATAGTGGAAAGCCCCCGTTATAGGAAACTCTATGTATGTATTGCAATAGCCCATAAGGGAACTCATCTGCGGGGCGTTGCAGTCAAAAAATAAGTCGATGCAGCCATCGGCAACTACTCGGTAAAAGAAAGGCGTGTTACGTGGAGGTGATTTTAGTTCCCAATAGCAATAGATAAACGAGCGCAAAGCCTCACACGGAAAAAACTCGGTATAGGTAACCTCTTTTTCTTCCGCAGGAATAACCGATTGCATAGGGTGATAATAGGGGCGAAGTGATAACACGTTGTTTTTTGCTATTGATGAACTGCAAAGATAGAAATAATTAGCCAATATCCCAATAAGTGCTTGTTTTTATAGAGTCAACTAACTAACTTCTATCAGACCTTATACCCGCGATATACCTACCTCTTACCAAACTCAAACTAAAAAAACTATTTTAATAATTTTGTGTGAGTGATGGGTTCTTATCCATTACATCTTTAGGGAAAGGAACGATATACATAGGGGAGTTAGGAGGTAGGGTGTAAGTGCGTCGGGGTACAGTGGTATTCACCAAAGGGAAAGTGCGTTGCAGGGTTTTAGCGTAAGCAGGCTCGGTGTTCAATCGTTTTAAATCGAAAAAGCGATTAAAGCCCATAGCTAGCTCTCGGCGGCGCTCATCGATGATGAGTTTTACGGTTTCCTCGGTGGTAGCGGGGGTTGCAAGGGCTGCACCACTGCCTTTCACACGCTTGCTACGGAGGGTATTTACGGTTTGCATTGCCCCGTTGAGGTCGCCTAAACGTGCTTGGCATTCAGCCATAGTAAGATACATTTCGCCTGTTTTCATCCCTACTGTAGGGTAGAAGAATTTAGTGGCGGGCATATCCCAGTTGGCTGCACCTGAACCTACATCAGCATAACGGTGGTTTTTCTTGAAGAAGAGCTTGAAACGCATATCGTTTGTCGCATCAAAAAGATTGCAAAACTCAGGACTCACGGGGTAGATGTACCAAATGTTCATCTCAGTATGACCGTTCATATAGGCTAAGTTGAGCACTTCGGGGTTTTTGTCTATGGTGATATTGGTAGGATTCGCCTCATAAGCTACCATATCTATCAGTTGGTTGTTGTACGACAGACTCTTTTGGGCGGCTGCCAATGCTTGCTGGTATTCTCTTCTGAATAGATGTACTCTGGCTTTCAGTGCATAACCAAAAGCTAAAGGGGGGTGATATATATTCACAGGCTGTGCTTGCAAAAGGGGCAAGGCTGCCTCGATGTCTTCCTGAATAAAGTCGTACACTTCTTTTACGGTAGCTTTAGTAGGATGGGCTTCTAAATCAAATTCACGCATTAGGCACACCCCGCCATCGGTAGCTGCTGTAGCTGGGTTATAGCCTTTGGCATAGACGTTTACCAGCATAAAGTAGTCAAAGGCTCTTAGCAAGCGGGCTTCAGCTTTGGCACGTGCTTTTAGTGAGGCATCGCCTTTGGCATTATCAACGGTGGTGATAATCATATTCCACCTGTTGATATAACTATATACATTGTTATAAAAGGCTGATGACTCGATGTAATCGGCACGAGGGGCACTCTCCTCATAATAGAAGTTGATGCTGTTTAGATCGGGACTTTTCCCTACGATGCTACTCTCTTTCACCCAATTGTCGTCTACCAAAGTACGGAAGTTGAAAGGAGGGTAGTTTTTAGAGGGAAATACTACCAAATCGTAGTATTCCTCAGCAGTGTTGATAATCTTTTCACCTTTAGGGGTGAGGTCAGTATATTTTTCGCATGCACTGAAAAACAATGCACTGAATATTATTGTGGTTATGATTCTTTTCATTGTAAAATAAGGTTATTTCACTTTGCCAAAGTCCTTAATTGCCTATGTGGCTCGCACCTTTGTCAAAGTTTGTGATTTATAAAAACTGCCTGCCGTGCTACGGCTGCTACGGCCGGTTAAAAGCTAAATGATAAGCCAAAGAGAGCAGTGGTTGCTATAGGCAAAGAGCGTGTTCCTGTGTTCAGATTATAAGCTTCGGGGTCTATATCGTTGCCAGCAGCACTCCAAGTGAGTAGGTTGTTGAGCTGAGCGGTAACTTTAGCATTTTGCAAGCGCAATTTCTCACAAATATCTTTAGGGATATAGCAAGCAAACACCACATTGCGCCATTTGAGGTAATCGGCATTTACCACGTGGTTATCACCTAGTTGCCAAAAGGTGTTCACCGTGTTGGCGGTACGTCTCAAAGTGGCTGGGTAGTCAAACGACATACGGGGCATATCCGTAGGGTTGGTAGGAGTCCAACGTTGGGTGATATCTCGATGGGTTTCGTTTTCTTGGTTGATGGAATAGGTGTCTTTGCGAAGTTTATGTCCGCCAGCGTATACAAACATTGTGGAGAGTTCAAAAACTTTGTAGCGCAGTTGCAAGTTGAGCGCCCCATTGAAAGTAGGATTCATTGTCCCTAATTTCACAAGAGCATCTTCATTTTTGATATCTTTGATAGTAGGTACGCCATTGGCATCGAAAGTAGTGTTAGGATTGCCATTTTCGTCTAAATAAATAGGGTAACCATTGATGGTTTCCTTGTATCGGTAAGCGTATAGCGAGTTGAAATCATCGCCTTCGCGGTAGTAGGTCAAGGGGTTGCGAGCATATTCCATCGCATTAGTAGGTTTGCTGCTCACCTTTTCAATGGTATTTTTGTTGTAGGCAAAGGTAGTTCCTACGCTGAGTTGCAAATCGTCAGTCAATTTGCGTGTAGCGTTCAAACTCACTTCTATCCCTCTGTTTAACAGAGCCCCGTTGTTGATAAGTCGGCGTTGAGCCCCTACGGTAGGGTCGAGTTCAGTGAGTACCAATAAGTCAGAACTATAACGACGGTAGAGGTCAATACTTCCTGAGAGCCAATGCCACATCCCAAAATCAATACCTATATTAGCAGTTTCAGTCTTTTCCCAACGCAATTTAGGGTTAGGCAAATCGGTGTCGTTGAACTGCAAATACTGTAAAGAAGGGTAAGCACCGCGTGCATCAGTAGTTAATCGTCCGCGCAAGAAAGGGGTGGTGGTTTGGTCTACATTCCCACTGATACCATAGGTAAGGCGCAATTTTAGCAAGTTAATATCATTGATGTTGAAGAAGTTTTCGCGGTGTACATTCCAGCTACCGCCTACCGACCATAGCGGGCGGTATTTGTATTTAGGGTCTGCGCCAAACATATCAGCTTGATCTATATGCACACTCCCTGTGAGGTTGTATTTCTGACGATATGAGTAGCCAAAATTGCTGTAGAAAGAAATGAAGCGGTGTTTGGTTTCACTCTGCTGATTGCGGTTTAGCGAGAGTGATTGCCTGCCATAGAGATAAGAAGTTACCCCAGGGTTGTAGAGGTCTTTCCAATTGAGGGTAGGGAAGGAGAGGGTTTGTTCATCATAACCATAATGAGTTTCAGCAATATTGCGCGGACTGTAGTGTTGTCGCATCTCAAAACCTACCAAAGCTGTTACATTGTGTGCTTCGGCAAAAGTGCGGTTGAAATCTAACTGCTGACGGAAGGTATAGTGCTGTGTTTGTTTTTTTAGTTGCTCGTAATAACCGCCTTCGGGTAGTTCGGAAGAGAATTTATGAGTTTTATCATCTTGTTTTACCAATTGGTTATGGCGTAAACGCATATAATAAGTGTCTTTGCCTAAGAAAGTTTCGCCGTCGAAGGTGTTCAGTTCATACTGAAAATAACTTTGATATTGCAATCCTTTGAAGATAGATACTTGCAGATTTACAAACGGACGCAAGTTGAGCGTGTGTTGTTTTTGGTGTTCTTGCGCGATTGATTCCAATAAATTGAAGCTATAAGAGCGGAAAGCATCATTGCCAGCAATCTGTTCTAAAATATAGGGATTGATAGGAGCTGCCAGATTAAAACCTGCATACGGATTGGTGCCTAATAACGAAGTGTAACGCGGTTGCCCTAGCGGATTGGTATAATTACTGCGCATTGGTTCGGCTACAGCATCAATAGCAGTATATCTGCCGTTTACTCCTATGGTGCTTTTTAACCAAGAAGTGAGTTGGTAAGTATTTTTTAAATAGAGATTGAGGGCACGGGTCTTTTCGGTAACGATACGCTCATCAGTGTCCTCGTATTGCAAAGAAGCGTAGTTCTGACTGCGGTTGTTGCCACTTTCTACGTTTATATTGTAGCGTTTGGTGATGATAGGTTGCCATACATAGCTCTTGAAGTCGCGTATATAATCGCGCTTGCGCCACTCATTGAGGGTGCTATTTACCTGTTGAGTGCTGAGCTTTCCTTTGGCTTGGTCGCGGTAGAGCTGAAGAAGAGGTGAGTAGTATCGTGTGAATTGCCTGCCTCCAATAACGCCATAAGAGTCAAAAACGTTATCCACATTGCCATTGCTGTCCGCTAATTTACTTTGGTAGAAAGCGGTTTCGAGGTCGATGAGGTCGGAAGTAGAAGCATAGTGCATACGGTCTACATTGGGTTTGAACGTATAGGAAAGATCGGTATTCACGTTGATACGCAACCCGTTATGCAATCCTTTTTTGGTAACAATCACAATCACGCCATTGGCAGCGCGCACCCCGTAGATAGCGGTAGCAGCAGCGTCTTTTAGTACAGTTACTGATTCTATATCTTGTGGGTTGATGTTTTCTAACGGAATGTCAGTAGGAATATTGTCTATCACAACGAGAGGGGTATACCCTACATTGCCCGAGAAAGTGCCTACACCGCGCAAAATAGGAACTTCCTTGCCCGTAGAAGGGTCTTTTGTGAAGCGCAAACCTGCCACTTGCCCTTCTATAACATCTTTGAGAGTAGCATTGATTTGCCGATTGATTTGCGAAGGTTTGATTTCGGTATAAGCCGAAGTAGTTCCTGACTTGCGAAGATTTTGGTAGCCAGTAGCTACTACGTCAACTGATGACAGTTGTATGATACTGTCTTTAGGTGCAATGGGCGTCTGCCCCATTGCCATACCACAAGGCAAGAGCGCACACGCGATTAAATATTTTTTCATAAATATTAGTTATTAATATGAATCAAGAGTTGAAAAATAATAATCCCTGATTAACAGGTTGTTATCTCTTTTGCATCGCACTTCCCCCTTTGGAGGTTGTCGGCAATTGCCGAGTAAGTGAATTAGGGGGAGGTTATCCCTTTGGAGGTAGCCAGCGAGGGCTCACAGCTGGGTATGTGCGCAGCGAGAGCGGAGTATGTGTTAAGGGGGAGGTTTATAATCAACAAATTAATTTAACCCTTGATTGGCATTATTAGTGGGTTAGTAGTGAAAAGTTAAGTGTTAAAGTTTTTTAAAGTGGCAAAAGTAGTAAATACTGCTGAAGTGTACAAATTATTTTTAAGAAAACTAAATAACACCCATTCCACTATCAAGTGCAATTTTTTAGTTCCTATTTCTCTCGCTATGCCTACACGATACCCATAGCTTACTTTTTCACCTCTTACCTCAAAAAAATCCCCGCTTACTAATAAGCGGGGAAAATGAAAGAGACGATGCAAAATGCATCTATTAAAAAACACCTTATTATTTCTCAATTAATTATTAAAACGGCCTGTGCAACTCGCACCTAATTTCCTAATTTCTCAATAACCTCATACGTTCTACCGATAGGGATTTCGGTATCCCCTATATATACAAACTGGTGGGTGTAAGAAGTAATGTGTTGTGTATTCACTACATAACTCTTATTCACGCGTACAAATACCGATTCAGGAAGCTGATTATGTATGTTTTTCAGATTAATCCACGTGATGTAACGGTCGGTGAAGGTATGGATAATCACATAATCTTTTAGTGCTTCTATATAAAGGATATCGCTGTGTGCAATACGATAATTGCGCCGGTTGGCACGAATGCTGATATATTGGGCATCGGTTGCTTCTAAGTCGGTTTTTTGCTCAGAGAGCAACTGGTGATAACTCTCGGCTTTGGCAATAGCTTTTTTGAAACGCTCAGGGGTGATGGGCTTTACCAAATAATCAAGGGCATCTACCTCATAACTCTCTAAAGCATACTGACTGTAGGCTGTGGTGAAGATAACGAGTGTTTGCTCGGGTAGGATTTTAGCCAGTTCCAAACCATTGATTCCTGGCATCTCGATATCTAAGAAGAGCAAATGTACTTCGTTCTTTTTCAAGAAGTCGGTAACGCCTACCGCATTCTTAAAAGTGCCTACTACCTTCAAGTTGCTGTATTGCCTGATGAGGCGCTCCATCCCGATACGCGCCAAAGGTTCGTCGTCTATAATCAAACAATTCATAAGGGCAAAGTTAAGGTTACTATATATTCTTGTGGCAAACGCTCTTGCGACAAGCTAAAACGCTCGCCATAGAGCAATTCCAATCGCCGATTTAGGTTGGGTAAGCCTATGCCACTACACTTGTGTTTGCGATGAGGTTCTAAAGGTACTGAATTGCGTACTGAAAAGTGTAGAATTCCTTCTTTCTCCTCACATTTCATATAAATATAAGTAGGGGAGAGGGTGTCAACACTGTGTTTTACGGCATTTTCAGCTAAGATAAGCAGAATATTAGGGGGGATTTGTATGCCTTGTACGTTCTTTTCGCTATAAGTGAGTTCATAAGTAAAATCATCACGACGCATAGCTTCCAAAGAGAGATAATCGTTTAAAAAACGCAGTTCCGAACTGAGAAAAACCTGTTCTTCGTGTGTTTGATAGAGCAAATGCCGCAAGAAATCGGATAGTTTTGTAATGGTATAAGAGGCTTTCTCAGGGTCGATATACAACAAGGTATTGATGCTGTTGAGCATATTGAACAAAAAGTGCGGTTGTATTTGACTTCTTAGGGCTTGCAGTTCACTTTCAGTGGCTTGTCGCTCCAATTCTTGCATCCTCTCGCTATCTTTTACCCATACTTGCAAGATTTTGATAAGCGTAGAAGTCATTATAAAGGGTACTATATATACCATACTAGAAAAAATTGCTACAGAAACAGGAGTTTCTGATGCTATTTTGATTTCTTTCCCAATCATATAGTCTTTCCATAGTACAAAATTGAGATAATAGGTAGAGCCCAACATAAAAAGTACCCATAGCGTAAGGAGGATGATATAGGTAGCGAGCTTCCCTTTGAAGAAAAAACGTGGAATAAGCACATACATATTCAAGTAAAAAGTAGCGGTAATCCCCAACCATTTCTCTATCCAATCCCAATAGTCTATCATTCCTTCGTAATCACCCCATTGTCTGCCCAGTATGAAAAATAGCAATAATGAGCTACAACCCACAATATGCCGATAGATACGAAATCTATCGGCAATAAGGAACTGCAAGAAGAAATTGTTCTTTAAAAATATGTATGGATTTTCATTCATTAACCATCAATCATTAACCATTAGCCATTAATCATTAACCATTAATCATTAGCCATTAACCATTAACCATCAATCATTAACCATTAATCATTAGCCATTAATCATTAACCTTCAACCATTAGCCATTAACCATTAACCATTAATCATTAATCATTAACCATTAAAATCTGTATCCTACTCCTATAAGGATAGAGCGTGTGCGCAAATAGTCGCTACTGTGGCGAGGATCTTTGGTGAGGAGATTGGCTAATCCTAAATAGAAATTGGTTTCTATAAAGTACTTTTCATTGAAGTTATATTCCAAACCGAAGAGCGCCCCATAGTCAAATTTTTCAATATCCTTTCTGGTTAATGAACGGTATTTGTTTTCAAAAGAAGTAACCCCAGGTATATAACTCACATAGCCTCCTACTTTAGGACGGAAACCACTGATATCGTATTTGATAGCCAGAGGCACATCAATTCTGTGAAGCATTGTTTTTCCCTTTCCTATAGTGGAATAATTGGTATACATTGCCCCAAGATCTAACAATAATTTCTCAGAAGCAGGGATTTCAACAAAGAAACCACCATAAGAAGAGGTGCTAAAAGACTCTTTGCCCGTTTTGTTTTGTCCTTCATATCGGTCGTCGTGAACATCTTTGCTCATCAATCCAATTCCAGCACCCGCATGGACGCCAAATTTTACTTGTGCTGTAGCCGTAGCAGTAAACGCTATCAAGGCTATAATTATAATTATTCTTTTCATTATTTTATTTATTTGTTATTATTAATACTCAAACTAAAATGGTCAAAAAAGTCTCAAAATCATCTTTCCCATTATTCCCATTACTCTCATTATTCCCATTACTCTCATTATTCCCATCACTCCCCATGTGGCTCACACCTCCCATTCATTATTCTTACCTCTTACCTCTTATCTCTTACCTAAAATCATTACTCCCATTCCTCCCATTATTCTTACCTCTTATCTCTTACCTCTTACCTAAAATAGCCCCTCTTACCTAAAATCCACTACACTTTGCCAAAGTTTATATCAAAATTTAACCATTAACCATTAATCATTAACCATTAATCATTAACCATTAATCATTAACCAT
>CAUQUO010000055.1:0-18705 GCA_963521335.1 uncultured Capnocytophaga sp. | reverse complement strand
TAATCATTAACCATTAATCATTAACCATTAATCATTAACCATTAATCATTAACCACGGTTCCTACATTTTCCCCTGCTACTACTTTAGCGAGATTGCCTTTTTTGTTCATATCAAATACAATAATAGGCAAATGGTTCTCTTGGCTAAGAGTAAAAGCCGTCATATCCATTACTTTAAGGTTTTTATCAATACATTCATTGAAAGAGACGTGACTAAACTTCACTGCATCAGGGTTTTTCTCAGGGTCTGCAGTATAGATACCATCTACGCGAGTCCCTTTGAGGATTACATCCGCATTGATTTCAATAGCACGAAGTACAGCTGCCGAGTCAGTTGTAAAGTAAGGATTACCAGTTCCTGCCCCAAAGATAACTACACGCCCTTTCTCTAAGTGGCGTACAGCACGACGTTTGATAAAAGGCTCAGCGATAGCTTCCATCTTAATGGCTGTTTGCAAACGGGTGAAGATACCTTCATCTTCCAACGCACTTTGTAGAGCGAGCGAGTTGATAACAGTCGCAAGCATTCCCATATAGTCGCCTTGCACCCTGTCCATACCATTGCTAGCACCTGCTACCCCACGAAAGATATTCCCGCCACCAATCACGATAGCTACTTCTACTCCTTGTTTTACTACCTCTTTTATCTCGGTAGCGTATTCTTTTAATCGAGCAGGGTCAATACCGTACTGGCGACTCCCCATAAGGGCTTCCCCACTGAGTTTAAGTAAAATACGTTTATATTTCATTTCAATATAACTTAATAATTTATATTATTATACTAATGATTTTACAAAAGTAGATAATTTCTATGAAAGTACCAAAAAAAATCAAAATAATAACCCTACGCCCATTCCTCCCCCTCAAGTGATTTTTTTAGCTTGCACTATTATAACCTCATTTGTCAATTGTCAATTTTGAACTGTCATATAGAAAAATATTCTATGAATCATTATAAAAACAGAAAATTTTTCTCCTCTCTCTACCCTACATTTCACCTATACCTACAGTATACCCACACTATACCTACCCTATACCTATCCTAAAAGTAAAAAATACTATAAAATTAGATATTCACAGTAAAAAATACTATATAAGTCTCTCTTCTTAGTTTTTTACGCTTAAACTACTCAATACCTCATTAATTATTAATTATTATCTATTAATCATTAAAAATATGTTCCTGATAATGAAATGTTTGAAAAAAATATCTAAAAAAATATCCCAAAAAGTTTGCACGTTTAAAAAAGTTGCCATACTTTTGCCACCGCAAACAAGAAAAAAGGAGTTCATATACATATAAGGAGAGGTGCCGGAGTGGTAACGGAGCAGATTGCTAATCTGTCGGCGGGTAACCGTCGCCTGGGTTCGAGTCCCAGTCTCTCCGCATCAAAAGTACTGTTTAGATACAACTTATCGGGGCGTAGCGTAGTCCGGTCATCGCGCCTGGTTTGGGACCAGGAGGTCGCAGGTTCGAATCCTGCCGCCCCGACAATAAAATATTTCATTAATGTTCCTTTAAGTAGCATTTTTGAAATATTTTTTTTGAAATATAGGGTCACGTAGCTCAGCTGGATAGAGCATCTGCCTTCTAAGCAGACGGTCACAGGTTCGAATCCTGTCGTGATCACGAGAATTTGTTTCATTTTGTATTAAAATTTATGTTCGAAATAACGCAGAGTTTCCGCTCTGCGTTATTTTGTTTTAAAAACTAAGTCCTTTTTTATTTCAGAAAACTTTTTTTGTTTATAAAGTTTTTGTCGTACCTTTGCACCCGCAAAACAAAGAACAAAATAATGAAATACTCCTTATTGTTACTATTTTTAGCAACATCACCTTTTATTTTTGCCCAAGAAGCAATAAATGATTCTCTACAACAACTACCTAAAACTGAACAAAAAGCTCATAGAAAAGCACAATTAGAACGTGCTTTATCAAAAAATTGGGAACTCGACCGCGAAGACCAACGCGGTACTTTTAAGTTTGTAGATTACCTCCCTATGTATCTAATGCCTTTCCGCTTTACTGATAAACCTACCGAGCAACCCATAAGCCTCAACCCCGAGCGACCAATCCCCGAATGGAGAGATTACCAACATATAGAAACAAAATTCCAAGTCAGCCTAAAAGCCAAAATTATGCAAGACGCTTTTGGTAAAGGCGATGTTTGGGTCGCCTTCACCCAGCAATCCTATTGGCAGATGTATAATGGCGAACTTTCACGCCCATTTAGAGAATTGAATTATGAACCTGAACTCATCTTTACTTATCCTCTCAATTTCTCAGCAGGGAACCTAAAAATGAAAATGATAGGCTTATCCGTAAATCACCAATCTAATGGTAAAGAAGCAGCGCATTCCCGCAGTTGGAATCGCTTTATATTGATGGGCGTCTTCCAATGGAATGAAGTGCTAATCACCGCCCGACTATGGAAACGTTTTACCGAAAAATCCCGCGAAGACGATAATCCTGATATCGAAAACTACATCGGTCGCACTGAATTATCAGTGGCCTATCCCTTCCGCAAAAATATCTTTATGCTCAAAGTGCGCAATAATCTAAACTTTAATCATAACCGCGGTCACGTAGAACTCAATTGGGTATATCCACTGAGTCGCGACCTGCGTATTCTATTGCAAGCCTCTCACGGCTACGGCGATTCTCTTATCGATTATAATTATAAACAAACAGTCATAGGCATAGGATTTACCTTCTTAAGCCTTTAAATAAACCAATCTTACCCTTTACCTGTTATTTCTTATTTAAAATAAAGGAAACTTTTTTTGTTTATTAAGTTTTTTCGTCGTACCTTTGCCCCCGAAATCAAGAGATTTAATAAATTGACAAATCGTCAAATTAACAAGTGAATAAGTGAATATAGTATGAAAGAGGATATTGTAAAACGCGCCTTAAACGACTTTATGCAGTACGGGTTTAAAACCTTTACTATGGATGATTTAGCTAACAAAATGGGGATGTCTAAAAAGACGCTTTATGAGTATTTTCCCTCTAAACAAGATTTAGTAGATGCTGCATTAGATTACGCTTTAGAAATAAGCTGTAAAAATGTAGATACTTTTGTACAAGGAGAAGGTTCTGTGATAGAAAATGTATACCGCAACCAGAAAAAAGTTCAAGAAGTTTTTAATATCAACAGCGACCGTCCTATTTGGGAGTTGCAAAAATACTATCCTAAAACATATGAACGTATGGAAGGTGAGTTTGCTAAAACTGATGCACTTTTTATAGATAAACTCTTAGAAAAAGGTTGGCAAGAAGGTCTTTTTAGAAAAGATATCAATGTGAACTTCTATAAAGTTTTCTATACTAGTGTACAACGTCTCCGCTCTATAACTCATACTTTCCCTGAAAGAGAATTTCCCTTCTGGGAAATTATCTATACTATTTTAGAGTACTTTTTCAGGATACTTGTCAATGAAAAAGGACTTAAAGAATTAGAGCGAGTATTAGAACAAGAAAGAAAACAAAAAATAAACTAATTTCAGTTGCTAACAACTAATGACTAAAAACAAATATCAATGAAAAAAATCATTACGAGTGCTTTGTTGTGCCTCAGTTTTGTGAGCTTTGCACAACAAAAAGAGTTGACTTTAAAAGAGGCTATTCGTTATGCTTTAGAAAATAAAGCAGATGCTGAGAAAGCACGATTAGAAGTGACCAAAGCCAATTATAAAATACAAGAAGTACGTGCTAATGCACTGCCTAATATTTCGGCTTCAGGCGGTATGGTATACAATCCTAAGTTACAAGCTACTTATATTGATGGAAGTGCCTTTTCTTTTCTTGGAGCACCTTCGGGACCTATAAAAATGGAAATGGGGCAAAAATGGTCGGCTAATGCTGAAGCTAAACTTACCCAAGTACTCTTCAATCAATCCGTATTTATGGGACTAAAAGCAGCGCGTACTACCCGTGAGTTCTATATGCTCAATCAACAGCTTACTGAAAATGATATTATAGAAAAGGTAGCCAAAGCTTACTATCAGGTATACCAAACCCGACAAACATTAGAAAATATAGAAAGCAATCTAGCGCTTACTGAGAAAACTGTAAATGTAGTGAAAGGCTCATTTAATGCAGGATTAGCAAAAAAAATAGACCTTGATCGCACTACAGTAGCTCTCAATAACCTCAAATCAGCACGCCAGCAAGCACTCAACGGATTACAATTCTCCGAAAATGCACTTAAATATATGATTGGAATGCCTATGAATGAGGGTATAACATTGCCTAAAGAAGGATTTGAAGCTAATTATGATTTGGTTTTTGAGAAAGGTAATAGCAATACTCGTATAGAGTTACAAGTACTCGAAAAACAAAAGCAACTCCTTGATCTCAATACCAAAGTACAACGAGCAGCGCTTTATCCTTCATTAGCATTGCAAGCTACCTATGGCTATTTGAGTATGGGACCTAAAACGCCAATTTTTTATGGTGAAAAAGATAAAGTATATGGTTCTGATTATTCAGCTATCACTTTAGGAGTGAATATACCTATTTTTTCAGGGTTTGGTACGCGTGCCAAAATACGCCAAGCTCAGATAGAAAGTCAAGCACTTGAAGCTACACTCAAAGATACTCGTTTGGCAATGGATTTAGCTTATGAGAATGCTCATAGCCAGCTTACCAATAATCTTCTTACTATAGATTCGCAAAAAGAAAACGTTAAACTCGCTGAAGAAGTACTTTTGAATACACAAAATAATTATCGTCAAGGGTTAGCTTCTCTTACTGATTTGCTTGATGCTGAACGTTCTTTATCTGATGCTAGAAATAGCTATACAAATGCGCTTTTGGATTATAAGTTAGCTGAGATTGAATTGCTGAAGTCGCAAGGGAGGTTGGGAACTATAAAATAGAAAATATTCTGTAATATATTAAATAAAAAAAGCTATCCAAATAGGGGATAGCTTTTTTTATTGTACCTGAGGAGGGAATCGAACCCTCACTCCGAAGAACACGAGTTTGAGTCGTGCGCGTCTACCAATTCCGCCACTCAGGCTTGAGTTTTTAATCGGGTGCAAAAGTACGGAGTTTTTTTTAATATGCAAAAAAATAGCTAACTTTTTTATGTAATATTTTATAACTCATTAAACTTCAATGCTAATACTTTTGTTCTTCACTATTGTTTTATCCTCAAAAAAGAAGTCTACTCTTCCTAAATTGATGCCATAACATCCTACTTGGTTGACTAATGTTATCTTTTCAGTGCGATTTGTAACAGAAGTAGGGTGGGGTAAGAAAGTGTGGGTGTGTCCTCCAATAATAAGATCGATGTGGGAGGTTTGACTTGCTACGTGTAAATCACATACTTTTTTAGGGTTGTCTTTGTATTCATATCCTATATGAGAAAGGCAAATAATCAAGTCGCATTTTTCTTCTTTATGGAGTTTTTCTTCCATTTCTTGTGCGATTTCGATAGGGTTAAGATATACAGTTTCTCCGTACATCTGTTTGTTTACTAGTCCTTCTAATTCTACCCCTAATCCAAAAACTCCTATTTTTATATCGTTGAGGTTATATATTTTATAAGGTTTTGTATGTCCGTTTAAAATAGTATTGCTAAAGTCGTAATTTGAAATAATAAAGTCAAATTTGGCATTGGGTAATTGGGCATAGAGGCCTTCAAGAGCGTTGTCGAAATCGTGGTTGCCTAGTGTAGCTGCATCATATTTGAGCATAGACATCAGTTTGAATTCTAGTTCACCTCCATAGAAATTGAAGAAGGGAGTTCCTTGGAAAATGTCGCCTGCATCAAAAAGTAGCGTATGGGGGTTTTCTTTTCGTATTTGGTCGATAAGGGCTGCTCTTCGTGCTACACCACCTTTGTTTGGGTTGAAGGGGTCATTAGCTGGTAATGGATCTATATGGCTATGTACATCATTGGTGTGCAAGATGGTAATTTGCTTAGTGTTTTTAGGGCTCATTGAGATAGATCCTAATCCTCCTATACCTAATAAAAGGGAGGAGGAGCATACATTTTTTATAAAAGTTCTTCTTTCCATAAAAATATTATTAGCTGTTAATCATTATTTGTTATTATAGGTTTTGAAAGTTTTTCATTAGTGCTTAAATTGAGTTTGATAGTGTATAGGTGTTGGTTGTTTTAAGTTTGCTCCAAGCTTTCTCCAAGCTTTCTCCAAGGTTGCTATATGTTATATTTAACTAAGGTTTATATTCGAATCGGTGGTCTTCTTTGGCATCTAGGATGTCGATTTTTTTGAAGTAATCGATAAGTACATTTCGGAGTTTGTAGTTTAGTTTTGTAGCTTCAATGGCATCTTTGAAGAAATACATTTCGTCACCACCATTAAATAAGTAATCGGAGGTAGCGACGATATATGTAGCATTGGGGTCGAAAGGTTTTCCGTTGATGTTAAAAATTGTGATATTGCCTTCTTTAGTAATTTGTAGGGTAAATTGTTTAGAAATAGGGTGGGGGAGGCGGTGGTGAATCAAATAATCGGCGAGTTCTTTTACTTTATTTCCTTTCATTGTAAGCACGATTACTTCATTTTCAAAAGGCATTAAGTTATAGGCGGATTCTATTGTGATATTTCCTTTGGGCAGGTCGGAACGTATTCCTCCCCAGTTTAGCATTACGAAGTCGATTTCTTTTTCGGTGCGTTTTTTATAAAGGGGGTTAATGATTTCGTAGGTAGCATCAGCCATAAAATTGCTAATTCCGGTATTTAGGAGGGTAGTTTTTCTATCTTTCACTAAATAATGAGCATTTTGAGCTAGGACAGTATTCATTTGGGAGTTGATATATTCTCGATATGGGGTTATAAACTGTTCTATTTCGTTTTTTGAGGCAATAGCTTCGGTGATGGGGATGTTTTTAGCACGTTCTTTAGATAAGGTGTATTTTTGGGTGCTACAAGCATTTAGCAGTACTATTGTTATAAATAATACAAAAAAATTAGGCTTCATTAGATTAAAGTTTCTCATAAATATGTTTTTAATTTAAAATTTATTTTTACCTTTGCAATCACGCAAAAGTACAAACTATTTTGGATTTCATAAAAAAATATTATATAAAAAATAAAATTCGCAAGAATTTTAAAACTTTGGAGAGGTATAACCAAAGGTTAGACAGCCACTTAGTAAAAGTAGGTTGCATTATAGATATGGATATAGTAAAGGAGGTAAATCCGTTGTTGGAGTTGATGAAGTACTATTCTATACGACCGGAGAATTATATTATTTTGGGGTATAAACGTATTTCGGAAGAGACGCATACTAATGGGGTGCCTTTTTTAGTTGATAAGGAGATTAATTGGCAGGGGAAGGTAAGGAATTATCATGCAGATCGTTTGGCGGAGCAGGAATATGATATGCTTATTAATTATTTTAATGAGCCTAAATTGCCTTTGTTATTGCTCTCTTCTTCTATTAGAGCTAAGCTCAGGGTGGGATTTCAAGGGGTTGACATGCAATACAATGATATTGTGATAGGGTGTAATCTTGATCAGGAGAAGATTTTTGCTGATGAGCTGAAGAAAGTTTTAGGAACCATTATTCAAAAATAGAAAGATATGAAAAGCCAACTAAAAGGAACAGGGGTAGCACTTATTACTCCTTTTACAAAAGATAATCAGGTAGATACGGAAGCTCTTAGTCGCATAGTGAATTATGTGATTGATGGAGGGGTAGATTTTATAGTAGCTCTTGGAACTACGAGTGAAGCTCCTACGCTTACGAAGGAAGAGAAGCAATTGGTAAAACAGACTATAATTGCGGCTAATAGGGGTAGGTTGCCATTGGTTATAGGCATTGGTGGCAATAATACTCAAAATGTGATAGAAGAGATAAAGCAAACAGATTTGTCGGAATTTGTGGCGATATTGTCAGTAACGCCTTATTATAATAAGCCTTCACAAAGTGGGTTATATGCTCATTTTGGGGCTATTGCGAGAGAGAGTTCTCTTCCTATTATTTTGTATAATGTACCAGGTCGTACGGGGGTTTCTATGACTGCAGAAACTGTATTGCGGTTAGCTAATGATTTTTCTAATATTATAGCTGTAAAGGAGGCTTCGGGGAATATGGTGCTGGATATGAATATTTTGAAGGCATCTTCAGGGCGTTTTAGTTTTCTTTCGGGAGATGATACGACTACACTTCTTTCGGTGTATATGGGGGGTGTAGGGGCTATTTCGGTGATAGGGATAGCTTACCCTAATGAGTTTTCTCGTATGGTACGTTTAGGGTTGGAGGGCAAGATAGCTGAAGCGAATAAGCTTCAATATGAATTGTTGCCTAAAATGGAATTGGCTTTCAAGGAGGGAAATCCTACTGGTATTAAGGCTATTCTTGCGCAAAAGGGTTTGTGTGAGCCTTATGTACGTTTACCTTTGGTAGAGGCTTCTTCTCAATTGAAAGAAGAGATAGGGCGACTAGCTTAGTTGCGATAAAAAGTTATAGACTAAAGCGGTTTGAAAGATTAACTTTCGAACCGCTTTAATTCTTTTATTTGTTCGTTATCAATATCGTATATATCATTTTTTAATATTAGTTCTCCTTTTTCATCGACAATAGCGGTGTAGTAGAGGATGTTGATTTTATATTTTGTTTTTAAAGGAATTCTGTATTGGCTACGATCGCTATTCATCATTTCAGTTACTTTTTCTTCAGTCCAAGGAGGGGTATTATTTTCTTTTTTAAGCAATTGGTAGGCTAGGATATTGGGATGTTGTACTCTTATGCAACCGTGGCTAAAAGCGCGATTATCTCGTGAAAAGAGGTATTTAGAAGGGGTATCGTGCAGATAAATACTCATATTGTTGGTAAGGATAAACTTTACTAACCCTAGAGAATTATAGGAGGAAGGGGCTTCTACGAAATAGAATCCTCTTTTGTGGACTTTGGGGTCGTTCCAATCAATAGAAGTGGGGTCTACTTTTTTGTTATTTTCGTACATTGTATAGCCACGTTTGAGGTATTTTTCGGGGTCTCTTCCAGATATAATTTGAGGGATAATTTCTTTTTTGATAATACTTTGTGGGACAGACCAAGTAGGGCGGAACTCTATAGAACGAATGGTATCAGTAAATATAGGAGTAGAGGTATTGGATCTTCCTACAACTACTCGAGTTTCAAAAAGCAAAGAGTCTTTTTCGAATAGGTAAAGTTTGAAATCGGGGATGTTTACAATGACATAATTTTCTCCTAAGTTATTATTGAAAACTCTCATACGTTCCATATTAAGCTGTAGTAAGTCTCGTTTGTGAGTTTCGTTCATATTTAGGTAATAGAGAGTTTGTTTGCCTAATATTCCATCGGCGGTTAAACCTTTGCTTTTTTGGAAGCGTTGTAGTGCTTGAATGAGTGTGCTATCGACCATTTGAGGGTCGATTTCAGGAGGAGCATTAAAACCGCGTTGTTTTAGTCCGTTGCGCAGTTTTTCGACAGCGAGAGATGTATAGCCATATGCAAAGTCATTAGTATTAGGGAAATCTATAGTTTGAGAAGAATCAATAGGTTGATCTTTCATAGCTAAATACAGTTTTTTCATCTGTATATAAGACTTGCTTTTAGGGAATAGCGGTGTAATGACAGAGCTTAGAGGGGTTTTGTCGTCTATATTAAGGAGTAAATCAGTATTTTGATTTGCATATTTAGGTTTTTTCCAAGTGTGAGAGCCATAGATAGATTTGGTAAATCTTCCATTGGTAATATGCTTGGTTAGTAATAAAAAAGAGGCTGTAATTTCTTTATCTAAGGCTATTTTGTGTTCATCGACTAATTTATGAGAATAAGCACTATCAACCGCTTTCTTTAAAAAATTACGTCTATAGGTTTCAGGATTTAGTCCGTCGTTTTCTATAGTATCTAAGATGGCGATATATTCAGAGAACAATCGCGAAGGGATATCTTGGTAGAGCCATCTTGTTTTTCCACCATTATTTTTGTAATAGGTGTGAGTTTCGGAACAAATGCTACTTTTGTAGTGATAGTCTAATACAGTGAGGTTTTTGAAATTAGTAGCATTGGTATCAACCTCGATAGTTAGGGCTTCGGTGTATATTTCTTCACCGTTTTCTCTTAGAGAAGAATAGGGGTGAGAAGATTTAGTTTTTTTACACGATTGAAGAAGGATTAAAAATAGGATAAAGATAGTAATCTTTAGTATTCTTTTAGGACTGCGCATATTTAAAAAATATTATAGTTGTATTTATTTTATTGTTAATAACAAAATGATTTTCGGGGGCAAAGGTATAAATGAATTGGTAATTAATTGAATTTGGGGAGTTCCCATTTGTATTTAACAGAGAGTAATCTGACAGAGATAACGACTATTATTGTAATGAGAACTACTAAGTTGTGGTTTACAAAATCATCAATGAGGAAATATACAGTGCCTCCGGCGATGCAGGCAGTTGCATAGATTTCTTTGTGAAAAACGGCGGGGAGTTTATTAGCTAATATATCGCGTATTACGCCTCCAAAACTTCCAGTCATTGTACCTAGAATGATAGCGATAGTAGGAGAGAGTCCAAAAATTAAAGCTTTTTCAATGCCGATAATAGTAAATACTCCTAATCCAATGGTATCAAAAACCATTAGAGATTTGTTCCAGTGATTTAAGAATTGTTTTTTGAAGATGAGAGTAATGACAACGCTAATGACAATCATTAAGATATATGTAAGGTTTTTCATCCAGAATACAGGAATACTACCTATCATAATATCGCGTAGGGTTCCGCCGCCTACCCCCGTTACAAAGGCTAAGATAAGCATTCCGAATACATCCATTTTACGTTCTAAGCCTACTAATACCCCAGAAACGCCAAAGACGGCGGTTCCTATTAAATCCCATAGATAAATCTGGTTTATTTGAGATAAAGAAGTTATAAGATTTGTCATTGTTATTTGTTAGTTGTTTATTATTTCCATACTTCAGAGATTCTCCAATCATTTCCTATAGGAATGAATACTAGTGTATTTCTGTTTTCTGTGTTCTTGCAATACACCCTATCGAGGTAGTAGGTAAAGGTGTAGGTTTGCAGTTCGTTGATAGGGAGAGTAAAAAGCTCTTCTTCTGTACTGATAATACTACCATCTTTCTCTACTGTAAAGGTTTTTAAGAATTCAACAGTGTGTTCTTGCCTGAACGCGATATCAGAGATGAATTGCTTAAAGAAGGCAGGGAAACGTTCTTGCTGTTGTTCCTTTTGAGAGTGTTGTTTTTCTACTTCTTTATAAGAAAGTAGGTGCTGGTCTTCTGTTTGTAAAAAAACTTGCTTACAATTATCTTTTTCTACCCAAAAGGTATATAAAAGTCTTTCGCTATAGGGTATAGTAGTAATCAATTGTAGTCTGTAATAGTTTTTTTGGTCTTTTATTAAGCTATCTTGCACCCAATAAGTATTATTTTTACCTACAAGATTTTCTATTTGCTTTATTTTAGCTTTTACTTCTGCTAATTCGGCAACTGTTTGCTTTGCTGTTTCGGCATTGCAAGATTTTTTGAAGCCTATAATGGAGTTGTCGCAAGAGAAAAGCAGTAGAGATAGGGTAATTGTTAAAAGGATTTTCATCTTTCAGATATTACTTTTACTTTATAATCCAACTTATCTACATTTATATTTTCGGGAATTATAGGCAAAGTATCCATCTTTTCAAAAAACAACTCGTAACCGCACTTACTCTCAAAAATATCAGGTTCATTTACATCTAAGAAGCCTAATACTTTTACCCCGTAATTACCTGCTGGGATGTCAAATCTATCTCCTGTGTCTCCATTTAATTCTACACCTTCTACAGCGGGTTGAGGATTTAGGCTCTTTTCATTAGCAAAATCGGAATAATTACTTTCGTAATCCCAACTCATTATCATATAGATATCTTCTACAGCTAACCTTCCGCTTTTTACTTGTAGAGGTAATGAGACTTCATTTTTAAAAACTACCCAATCGGTAGGGATTTTACTTTTGGGAGTTGTATTTATGAGTATTTCATAATCAAAAGGTTCTATATTATAGATAGGTAGTAATATTCCTCGTTGGATACTTTCCTCACCTATTGCAGGGTTATTGATGAAGTATTTCAGTAAATCATCATCTTCTATACCTTTTTCGAGTAGGAACTCTTGTAGTACTACTGGATCGAAGAGTACAAACCCAGGAAATTCTAACATTAATTCTGTTTTATAGTGTATCATTATTTTTAAATTTCTTTGTTTTACTTATACGACTTATACGAACTCAAAGCGCACCATTCCGTCTACATCTATTTTGGTAAGTTTCACTTTGTGGAGGGTATTCACTAAGGAAGGATCCCAAGGGGCTTTTACCTTTACGTAATTCTCGGTAAAACCGTGAATATATCCCTGCTTGTTGTCGCTCTCAAAAAGCACAGTCTTTTCTTTACCGAGCTGACTTTCATAGAAAGCATTGCGTTTTTTGGCTGAGAGTCCGCGTAACATTTTACTGCGTTTGGCACGTATTGCATCTGGGACAACGCCATCCATAAGAACGGCTTCGGTATTGTCGCGTTCGGAATAGGTGAATACGTGGAGGTAGGAGATATCTAATTCGTTTAGGAAATGATAGGTTTCTAAGAAATGTTCATCGGTTTCGCCAGGGAAACCTACAATCACATCTACCCCTATGCAGGCATCGGGCATTACCTCGCGTATTTTGGCTACTCTACTCACATAGAGTTCGCGTAGATAACGGCGTTTCATTTTCTTTAAAATATCGTTGCTACCGCTTTGTAGTGGGATGTGAAAGTGAGGAACGAAGCTATTGGATTGGGCTATAAATTCTATAGTTTCATCTTTGATGAGATTGGGTTCTATAGAAGAGATGCGCAGGCGTTCAATGCCTTCAACCTTATCAAGAGCTTGTACCAATTCTAAGAAGGTATGTTCGTGTTTTTTGTTGCCAAATTCACCTTTACCATAGTCACCTATATTGACGCCAGTGAGTACTATTTCTTTTATGCCTTTATCAGAAATTTTTTTGGCGTTGTTTAATATGTTTTCGATAGTATCGCTACGAGATATTCCGCGAGCCATTGGTATGGTGCAATAAGTACATTTGTAGTCGCAGCCATCTTGCACTTTAAGGAAAGCCCTTGTGCGGTCGCCAATGGAGTAGCTTCCGACATAGAAGTCGGTTTCGGAGATTTCGCAGGAGTGTACGATACCTTCGTTGTTTTTGGTGAGGTCATCAATATATTGAGTGATATTGAACTTTTCTTTGGCGCCCAATACCAAATCAACGCCGTCTACAGAAGCGAGTTCTTCGGGTTTTAGCTGGGCATAACATCCTACGGCGGCTAAGAAAGCCTTAGGGTTTGTTTTGAGAGCTTTTCGGACAATTTGTTTAAATTGTTTATCGGCGTTTTCAGTAACGGAGCAGGTGTTGATGACATATATATCAGCAGGGTCGTCGAAATCAACGCGTATGTATCCATCTTCTTCGAAGCTACGAGCGATGGTGGAGGTTTCGGCGAAGTTGAGTTTACAACCCAAGGTATAGAATGCTACTTTTTTCATTTTTAGGTGTTAGGTATGGGGTGTTAGTTTTTAGAAAAGAAGTCTCTATCCAAAAAGTATTGGACGACGGCTTTTTTCATTAGGATAGTTTGTTCACCGGGTTTTAGGGCGGGTAGTTCTTTCACTAATTGATAGTGAGGCCATCCGTCGGGGTCGGTAAATTGATAACTATAGTAACCAAAGGGCTCGAGGAGTTTGCAAATAGCGATGTGCATTAGGTCTACTTTTTCGTCTTTTTCGTAGTTGCGTTTTCCTTGTCCTAATTCTTGTACACCAATGAGATAGATGATAGCATCGAGCTCGAGTGTTTCGCCTTCGGCAAATATATTGGAGAGGCGTGTAACGACCTCTTCCCAACGGGCTTTGAGTAGCTCGCGTTCAGTCATAATGAAATATTTTGGGCGCAAAAGTAGTAAATAATTGTGAAAAACAAAAATAGGATTAGATATTCTTATATATGAAATTATTTTCTGTGTATTGATATTCAATATATTGTGGTAGTTTTCTGCAAGTTGTCTCCAAGCTATCTCCAAGCTATCTCCAAGTTATTTCTGAGCTATCTGTAAGCTTTTAGGGGAAAATAAGTTGTTTGTTTGGATAAAAAGTTTTACTTTTGCCCGATTTTTCAGTTTTTTAAAAATAATTATGATTAGAAAAGCGCTGTTTTCAGTATTAACAATGTTATTTTGTGGAGAGGTTTTTGGTCAACAAGAATCTCAATACACGCAGTATATGTATAATACTATGCTGTTTAACCCAGCTTATACGGGTTCGAGAGAAGTAGGTAGTTTTTTTGGGATGTTTCGTACTCAGTGGGTAGGCATCAAAGGGGCACCTACTAATGGTAGTATAAGTTATCATCAGCCGATGGAGCGGTTGCGCAATGTAGGCTTGGGAGGTAGTTTATTCAGGGAGAGTATAGGGCCTCAGAAGCAAACAGATTTAACGATAGATGCATCGTATACGTTGCATTTTGAGAATTCTAAGTTGGCATTTGGGATAAATGGTTCGCTTAGTTTGTTTCAGATAGATTATAATGAGTTGCGCAAGCAGGACAATTCGGATCCTAATTTGGAGGGTACAGAGAGTGTTTATTCTCCAAATATAGGAGCGGGAGTGTATTGGTATACGGACAAGTATTATGTAGGATTTTCGGTTCCCAACATGTTGGAGACGACTCACTACAACAATAGTTCGGTATCGGTATTGAAGAATGCGCAACACCTATATTTAATAGGAGGTTATGTATTTGATTTATCGGAAAATACGAAGTTTAAGCCAGCGGTTCTTTCGAAGGTATCATTTGGAGCGCCTTTGCAATTGGATTTATCAGCGAATTTTATGTTCAATGAGAAGTTTGTATTGGGAGCGGCGTATCGCTGGTCGGCAGCGGTGAGTTTAATGGCAGGATTTCAAATCAACGAACGTTGGTTTGCGGGTTATGCATATGATTTTGAGACAACGGAGTTGCGCAAATACAATTCGGGTTCACACGAAATATTTTTGCGTTATGAGTTGTTGAAGACTTATAAGAAAATAGTGTCCCCTCGATTCTTTTAATAAAAATAAAAACGGTATTTATTATGAAAAAACTTTTTTTAGTTATTGTTTTGGCAATATTTCAGCAAAACTATGGACAGAATGAAAAAGAAGCTTTAAAGAAGGCGGGTCTTTATTACAAAAATTTGGATTATGTACAGGCGATTAATGCATATGAAGCTATTGCTCGCAAAGGAGTAGAGCCCCAAGAGTTGTTGGAGAATTTGGCGAACGCTTATTATTATAATGCTGATTATCAGCAAGCTAATAAGTGGTATAAGAAGTTATTTGAGAGTGAAGAGATACGGAAGGCGAAGAAATTTTCTATTAAGCCAGAGTATTATTATCGATATGCACAGACACTAAAATCTACGGGAGATTATAATACTTCTGACCGTATAATGGATGAGTATGTAAAGTTAGTAGGAAAGGATGATACGCGAGCTATATTGTTTCAAAAGAATAGGGATTATCAAGCGGAGATAGAGCGTAATTCGAATAGGTTGGATCTTAATTTGTTGAAGATAAACACTAAGAAATCGGAATATGGTACGGCTTTTTATGGAGATAATATAGTATATGCTACGAGCAAGAGTGGATTTTTGAAGCGTCGTTCGGAATGGACGGGAGATAATTTTTATAGTCTTTACGAGGCACAAACGGACAGTTTAAAGGCTTCAAAAAAGGCTAAGCTAAATGGGATAAACACGAAGTTTAACGAATCGACAGCGGCTTTTTCTAAGGATGGTAATACGATGTATTTCACACGTAATAACTTTATTAACAATGAGGTAAAGACGAATGGAGATCAGACGGTATTACTTAAGATATTTAAGGCTATGAAGGACAGTAGTGGGAAATGGGGCAATGTTCAGGAGATGCCATTCAACAGTAATATTCACAGTGTAGCGCACCCAGCATTGAGTCCGGATGGGAAGTATATTTATTTTTCGTCGGATATGAAAGGGACGCTTGGTTCATCGGATATTTACAGGGCTAAAATATTGAAAGATGGTTATGGGAAGCCAGAGAACTTAGGGGATAAGATCAATACTTCGGGAAGGGAGTCATTTCCTTTTGTTTCGGAGGATAATATATTGTATTATTCATCAGATGGATTTCCAGGTTTGGGAGGCTTGGATATTTATGCGGTGAAACTTGATGAGGAAGGTAATCCTATCAGTAAGCCAGTGAATATAGGTAAGCCAGCGAATAGTTCTGACGATGATTTTTGTTTTGTAATCAATACGAAGACAAAGATAGGTTATTTGACATCGAATCGGCCTGGAGGGAAAGGGAGTGATGATATATACAGTTTTTATGAGCATACTCCTTTGCGATTTATGTGTCAGTATCGTATATCGGGGGTAGTAAAGGATGCTAAGACGCTTGAAGTTCTTCCGTTTTCGAAAGTGAGCTTGTGGGGAGCTAACAAGACGCTATTGGAAGAGACTACGGCTGATGAGCAAGGGAATTTTACGCTTCGATATACGGCAGATTGTGGAGATTTGGAATTGCTTTTGACTTCGGAGAAAGACAAGTATAAATCTACTGAGCAGCAAGTAGCTTTGAGGAATTCGAAAGATGTAAAGGCGGAGATATTGTTGAGTCCTATGCCAGAGGAGCCTAAGATGGAGATAGGGTTAGGGACAGATTTGGCTAAAGTATTGAAGATAGAGAATATATATTTTGACTATGACAAGTCGAACATACGCAAAGATGCGGCGGAGCAATTGGCTAAGATAGTGGCGATAATGAAGGAGTATCCAACGATGAAAGTAGATGTGCGATTGCATACGGATTCGAGAGGTTCAGACAAGTATAATTTGGCTTTGTCTCAGCGCCGTGCGAAATCGACAATTAAGTGGATTGTGAGTCATGGGATTAAGAAAAACAGGATTACGGGGAAAGGTTATGGAGAGACAAGGCTTATCAATGATTGTGCGAATGATGTGCCTTGTACAGAAGAGCAACATCAGGCGAACCGCAGGAGTGAGTTTATTATTATCAGTTATTAATATTTAATATTTTTAGGGTAAAAGGGTTGATAATTGTGAAATATTTCATATCTTTGCCCGCAGTAATTTTAAGAGAAACCAAAATATGGCAACTATGGAAATACAAGGACGAATTATTAAGATAAATCCTACACAAACAGTGGGGCAGAATGGCTTTCAGCGTCGCGATGTAGTTATTATGACCGAGGAGCAATATCCTCAATATATACCTTTTGACTTTGTTCAGGAGAAGTGTGTGCTACTTGATGCTTTTCAAGAGGGTCAGGCGGTGCGTATAAGTTTTAATATTCGAGGTAGGGAATGGGTAAACCCCCAAGGAGAGACTAAATATATTGTAAACTTACAAGGGTGGCGAATAGAGAATGCTGAGATGGGGCAAGGGCAACCAGCTTATGCGCCACAGTATGGGCAGCCAGCTTATCCACCGCAGGGCTATGGGCAGCCACAATACGGTCAAGTGCCACAATATCAGCAGATACCTCCGCAGTATCAGCAAGTACCTCCACAATATCCTCCGACACAAGCTCCACAACAGGCGTTTCAGCCGACGCCCCAGCAGGCTTTTGGAGCACCTACGACAGCACCTGCGCCTCAACAAGGAGCTTCAGCTTCGCTAGAGGAAGATGATTTGCCGTTCTAATGATTGAGTTGATAGATGATTATACAGTTTTTCCTTCTCTTGATTTAATATCGAGAGAAGGAATTATTGCTTTTGGAGGGAAACTTACTAAAAATCGCCTTATAGAAGCTTATTCTAAGGGGATATTTCCTTGGTATAATGCTGAAGATCCTGTAATATGGTGGTGTCCAGACCCACGTTTTGTACTTTTTCCGGAGAAATTACACATCAGCAAGCATATGAAAAAGCTCTTGAAGAAAGCGCCTTATAGTGTAACGTTTAATAGATGTTTTACAGAAGTGATGCGACAATGTGCTGTAGTATTGCGCAAGGGACAAGAAGGGACGTGGATTCATCCGGAGATGATAGAGGCTTATACAGAATTACATCATATGGGGATTGCACAATCGGTAGAGGTATGGGAAGGGGAGGAGCTAATAGGAGGGTTGTATGGAGTTAAGATGGGGAAGGTATTTTGTGGAGAGAGTATGTTTAGCAAGCGGGATAATGCTTCGCAGTATGGATTTATTAGTTTTTTGCAATCTAATTCTGACATTCGATTGGTAGATTGCCAAGTGTATAGTGATTATTTATCGAGACTTGGAGCAGAAGAGATTGCTAGGGAGCGTTTTTTGGAGTTGCTTGAAGTATATAATTCAACTTGCTAGTTATTGATTATTTTAAATAACTGTAATCCAAAAATATACATTGTAACCTTTATTAAAAAACCTTTTAAAGTAACAGAATGTATTGTTCTAGGAAACATCTTTTTAATATCACTTATAGCTACTTCTACACGCTTTCTCATATCTAATTTCTGTCTACTTTGTTTTTCTGAGTCTGGTCTTTTGCTATTCTTTTTTCGTTGTGTTCTTAACTCAATACATTTATTTTCAAGTAGGTAATCTTCCATTTGATAATCTGTATAAGCACTATCCCCATAAAGTCTTGCCTCTGGTGGAAAAATCTCTGTAATCTTATCTAAGGCTTTCACATCTGCC
>CAUQUO010000054.1:0-18836 GCA_963521335.1 uncultured Capnocytophaga sp. | reverse complement strand
TATCTTTTACTTAAACACCCCCCATAACCGCCCGAGTGGCTCGCACTCCATTATTCCCATTATTCCCATTACTCCCATTACTCCCACAACCGCCCGAGTGGCTCGCACTTCTATCTCTTACCTAAAATAGAGCTCGTCCCCATTTGCTTCACGTTTTTCAATTGTCAGTGGAACAAGCCTAACAGAAAATTTTTCTCCCACCCCTCCCTACATATCACCTATACCTACCCTAAAAGTAAGAAATACTACAAAAAGCCCTTTTCATAGAAAAAAATACTACAAAAAGGGTAGAGGTTAGAAAATAGAATTTAGTTGATAGTCTTTTGAAACTACCTCTTATTTCTCTTGATTATTAAAATCTTTTACTTTTTACCTCCTTTTTCAGATAATAATCAATAATTTTTTAACAGTATTATTGCGTTATTCTCATCAAAATAATAAAAACGTTGAAAAGTAGATAATTTTTTTAACATAAAAGTTGCATTTTTGGCAAAATAGCAATATGTTAGCTTAAAAAACTAAGTTTTGTAACTTTTGTAGAAAAAAAAACTATAAATATTTGTTTTTGTAATTTTTTTTTCTAAAACTTTGCAAATCTAATTGAACGAAATAATAATAGCGATGAGAAAAAAAAGAATGTTTGCCCTATGGTGCGCATTCTTGTGGATGGGCTTTGCCCTTTACGCACAAGAGCACACCGTAACTGGCGTAGTAAAAGACGAGGCAGGGACTCCTCTCCCTGGCGCCTCGGTCGTAGTGAAAGGCTCCTCACACGGGGTAGCTACTGATTTTGATGGAAAATACACTATCAAAGTGCCTAATAATAAGGCCGTACTGGTCTTCTCTTCTTTAGGAGCTAAAACCACCGAACGCCCCGTAGGCAACGATAAGGTCATCAACATCAGTCTTAAAGACGAAGCTCAACAACTCGAAGGAATCATCTTAACAGGATACCAAGAGTTTGACCGTACCAAATTTACCGGAAATGCCCAAACCCTTAAAGCCGAGAATATCAAAATGGATGGTGTGGTAGATGTAGGCCGTATGATTGAAGGACGCGCTGCAGGGGTAAACGTTCAGAACATCTCTGGTACTTTTGGTACATCTCCTAAGATTACTATTCGCGGAGGCTCTTCTATCTTTGGCGATACCAAACCCCTATGGGTGGTAGATGGCGCTGTGCAAGAAGAAGTAGTCCCACTCACCTTCGAGCAACTCGCCTCAGGCGACGCTTCTACCCTCGTCAGTTCCGCCATCTCAGGTATCAATGCCAACGATATCGAAAGTATAGAAATCCTCAAAGATGCTTCTGCCCTTTCGCTCTATGGGGCACGTGCCCTCAATGGGGCAGTGATTATCACTACCAAAAGCGGTAAGAAAAACGTAAAAACACAAATAAACTACCAGCTCGAAGAGTCTGTGCGTATGGTGCCTCATTACGGTCAGTACGATATTATGAACTCTCAAGAAACAATGGAAGTCTATCAAGAGCTAGAACGCAAAGGCTACTTCTCGCTTTCGTCTCACACCCAAGCACGTTATGGAGGAGCATACAATATTATGTATCGCGCCATCGATACCTACAACCCTGCCACCGGTACTTTCTTGCTTGCCAATACCGATGCAGCTCGCGCTGCCTTCCTCCAAAAATACGAATATGCCAATACCGATTGGTTTAAAACCCTCTTTCGCCCTTCACTCACTCAAAACCACACCGTGAGTCTTTCAGGCGGAGGAGAGAACACTACAGTATATGGGTCAGTAGGTTTCTTCGTAGACCCCGGATGGACAATAGCCGATAAAGTGCACCGCGTAACAGGCAACCTCAAAACCACCTATACACTTTCACCTAGTGTTAAGATTGGGATACTCACACAAGGAGCTATTCGTACCCAGAAAGCCCCAGGTACCTATAACCGTACGGCCAATCCCGTAGAAGGAGGATATGCACGCGATTTCGATATCAACCCTTTTAGCTATGCCCTCAATACCACACGCACCTTGCGCCCCTATGGCGATGATGGCAAATACGAGTATTACCGCTATAACTATGCCCCTATGAATATACTCAACGAGCTGGCTAATAACTATATGGATTTAAGCGTACTTGAGTATAAAATACAAGGAGATATAGAGGTGAAACTCGCTAAAGGACTGAAATATAACTTCCTCGGTTCGATACGCCACGTAAAAAGTAGCAACGAACACTCAATGACCGAAAAATCGAACATTGTAGGAGCTTATAGAGCTAACGAAACAACTATTGTGGCCAATGCCAATCCTTTTTTGTTTACCGACCCCGCCTATCCCGATGCTTTGCCTCAAGTAGCTCTTGCTAATGGAGGAATTTATAAACGCACCGAAAACAATTTGCAAAGTTATTATTTTAGGAACGCCTTAGAATTCAAAAAACAGTTCACTCAAAAACACGACCTGAAAGTATTCTTGGGGCAAGAATATCGGCATACCGATCGCGATAACGCCTTTTTCAATGGCTATGGCTATCAGTTTGAGCGAGGTGGCACTGCCTTTACCGACTATCGCATCATCCAGAAAACTATACAAGAAAACGCACCTTATTTCGGCAAATCTTTTACTAAAGAACGCGGAATAGCTTTCTTCTTACAAGGCACTTATAGCTACGACAATCGTTATGTATTGGCAGGAACAGCTAATTATGAAGGTTCTAACCAATTAGGACGCAGTAGAAATAGTCGCTGGTTGCCTACTTGGAACCTTAGTGCGCGCTGGAATGCATCCAACGAAGCCTTCTTGAAAGAAAACACTACTATTTCCAACCTCGCTCTCAGACTCAGTTATGGCTTGATAGCAGGGTTAGGTTCGGCTAGTAACGCCTTGGCTATTTTCCGCAATAGTATAGCAAACCGCTATACCCCCAACGACCGCGAAAGCATCATCAGCATTCGCTCGTTGCAAAATAGCGAACTCACCTGGGAAAAAGTATATGAAACCAATCTTGGTATCGAGTTGGGATTGTTTAAAAATCGTATCAATCTATCATTGGATATCTACCAGAAAAACTCTAAAGACCTCATCGACTATGTCCGCACATCAGGAATAGGTGGTGAGTATATAAAATTGGCTAACAACGCCTCTATGAAAACAAAAGGAATAGAGCTCGCCCTCGATACCAAAAATATCAAAACAGATGATTTTAGCTGGAATACAGGTATCAATTTCGCCTATTTCAACCAAGAAATTACCAAACTTTCTTATAACCCCAATGTGTATAACTTGGTCAGAGAGCTTGGAGGCAATGTTATAGGAGGACAACGCAATACTCTCTATTCTTATGATTTTACAGGCTTAGATAACAAAGGACTTCCGCTGTTCAACCTAAAAAATGGTAGTAAGGCTTATGGCGATATCAACTTTCAAGATATAGACAACATCCTTTCATACCTCAAAAAAGAAGGTCCAGTAGAACCTAATATCACAGCAGGGCTTTCTAATACATTCAGGTATAAAAACTGGGAACTCAGCTGTTTGATTACGATGCAAGCAGGCAACAAAATACGCAAAAATGCCGAGTATGGTATCGACTACAACGATTTAAGCATATTCCCTAAAGAATTTAGAAACCGCTGGATAAACGGAGGTGATGAGCAAGTAACTAATATACCAGCTATCCCTTCTCAATTCACCATCATCGACCAAGGAGCCTCTACCCTTAGGAAAGTCTATAACGCCTACAACTATTCTACCCAACGTGTAGTAGATGGTTCGTTTATACGTATGAAAAACATCTCGCTTTCCTATACCTTTACCAAAGAAACTTTAGACGCCTTGCACATCAACAATCTCGTTTTGCGCTTGCAGGCTACCAATCCGTTTCTCATTTACGCCGATAAACACCTGAACGGTCAAGACCCAGAGTTTTTCCGCTCTGGAGGAGTAGCCTACCCTATCAATGCGCAATATACGTTCACTATCAATCTTGGAATCTAAAAAAAGCTTACAATGAAAAAAATATATATACCATTGCTTAGTCTTACTTTGTTTGTAGGATTGAGCGCGTGCAATAAGTTCTTAGACGAATTGCCCGATAATCGCACCGAAATAGATACCCCCGAAGAAATACAAGAACTCCTCAGTACTGCCTATCCAGAAGCACTCTATATGGAAATAGCCGAAACAATGAGTGATAATGCAGGAGAAAAAATACAACTAGGCGAGAGTACTACTTTCAATACCGAAATGTATTTCTGGAAAGACAACCACGAAACCTCTCTCTACGACCGACCTGCGTTCTATTGGAACCACTCTTATGCCGCCATCGCTAGTGCCAATCAGGCGTTAGAATCAATAGCTCAATTAGGAGGAGGTACACAACTGAACTATCTCAAAGGAGAGGCTTTGGTAGCTAGAGCCTATGCTCACTTTATGTTAGCCTACCTATGGTGCAAACCCTATAACCCTGCTACAGCAACCTCCGATTTAGGATTGCCCTATGTGTTAACCCCTGAAAAAGTTGTGTTCCGTAACTATAAAAGACTATCACTCAAAGATTTCTACGACGCTATTGAAAAGGATTTAGAAGAAGGAATCCCTCTTATCGATAACAATAAGTATTCTAAACCTAAATTCCACTTTACCAAAGAAGCAGCACACGCCTTTGCCTCACGCTTCTACTTGATGAAAGGAGAATGGCAGAAGGTAGTAACCCATGCCAACGCCGCTTTGGGAAGCAACCCTATCAACAAATTGCGCGATATAAGAGGGCAACGCTCGCTACCATATGAGCAAAAAACTATACGATACACCAGTACCGAAGAACCTGCCAATGCTCTTGTGGTCAGTGCCTTCTCGTCTTATAACTACTATTTTGTAGCCAATAAATATGGACTTACATTAGAAAAATCTGAAGAGATGAGCGGTAGCCATTTACACCCTCTTTCAGTAGTACAAGCTAGCTGGGCATATACGTTCTATGGCAATGATGATTATCGCAATATCCCTAAATATCAACAGTATTTCAAATACGAAAATATCTCCATAGGCATAGGAGAACGCTACAATATGGCAGTACTATTGTCTTATGACGAGGTCTATCTCAACCGTATGGAAGCCTATATTATGTTGGGTGAAAAAGACAAGTTCCTCAACGACTTGTTGCCTTTTCTCAGACCTAAAACACTACAAGAGATAGCAACTTCTATCGTTATTGATGAAGAAACTATGGATGCCCTTTACGAAAATAAAGGTGCCGATTTCAACCCTGCCTATACACTCTCTACCCAACAGCGTGCTTGGTTGCAATGTGTGATAGATATGAGACGAGTGGTTTTTGTGTTTGAAGGCTTGAGATGGTTCGACAACAAACGCCTCGGAATGAAAGTAGTACACAGCACTTTAACCAATGACTACGAACTGCTGAAAACCGATCCTCGCAGAGAGTTGCAGATACCAGCTGATGCCATAGCCAACGGCCTTACCCCTAATCCACGTTAACCCTTAATAATTATATGTAGTATGAAAAAAATATATCTTATAGCAACGCTTGCCCTTATTTGGGAGGCTTGCCAGCAGAAAGAAAATCTGAGCCCTAATAGTGTTATCAAAGATAAAGTAAAAGCACAAACCGAAATAGATACCTATATCTATCAGAATTTCCAGCAACCCTATAACATTATCGTTACCTACAACTGGATGGCCGCAGATTTTGAGATGAACAAATATCTATACCCCCCCACTGAGAGCAAAGTAAAACCCCTGCTCGAAATCGTCAAAAAAGTGTGGATAGATGCCTATGCCAGCGTAGCAGGAACTAACTTTATGAAGCAAGTAGCCCCTAGACAAATCTCGCTTGTAGGTGGTTATAACGTAAACACCAGTGGCACCATTACCTTGGGTTTCGCCGATAGTGGTATGAAAATAACTCTCTTTAATGTAGACCAGCTAGATACTGGAAATCACACCGACACTCGCCAGTATTTCCATACCATCCAACACGAGTATTGTCATATCATCAACCAGAAAAAACCTTATGATACCACCTACAAAAGTATCACCCCAGATGGCTATACCGCTTCTTGGTATAACGTAACAGATGAAAATGCCAACAATGCAGGATTTATTACCCCTTATGCAATGTTGAACGACATTGAAGACTTCGCCGAAATGACCTCTACTATGCTCGGAATGAGCAAAACAGATTGGGATGCCAAGATAGAAGCCATCAGCAACGCAACAGGAAAAGCTGCCATACGCAAAAAAGAAGCCTTTGTCGTCGATTATTTCAAAACACAATGGAATATAGACATTTATAGACTACAAGAAGTTGTAGAAAACCAAATGCTTTCGGTATTACAATAGTTTATATGTTTTAAAACAATACAAAAAAATAAGACTATGAAAAGAATAATATACATATCACTGATTGCTTTGCTCGTATACTCTTGCCAGAAAAACGAGCAAGAAAACCTCTTCGACAAGAGTCCGTCAGAGCGTTTTGAAGAAAAACAAAAAGAGCTACGACAAGAACTCGTAGCCCCAGAACAAGGATGGAAACTCACTTACTTTACCAAAGAAAAATCCTTCGGAGGATTTACTTTCTTGATGAAGTTTGACGATACAGGACTTGTGAAAATGGCTTCAGATGTAGAGGTAACAGCTACCCCTACCACCAGTAAATACGAAATTCAAGAAGGACAAGGCACAATGCTCACCTTTACTACCAAAAACTACATACATCAATTGGCAGATAGTTTTACCGAAGGACTAAGAGGAACGGGCTATTTAGGCGAGTTTCAGTTTGTGTATTACGGAAAAGAAAACGGCAAACTGAAATTCAAAACTCAGCGCAAAGGCACCGAGCAATTTGTATATTTCGAGAGAGCTACCGCCGAAGAGTGGGATCACTTGCAAAACATTTCTCAACAGTTTCACAACATCAAGCAAAACGCTATCAGATACTATATGAAAGTAACCAACGCTTCAGGACTAGTGAAAGAATACGATTTTGTAATTGATAGTTGGCGCAACATCACAATCGCCTCTTTTAATAATCAAGAAATTATTGCCAGAGCTGGCGTAGTGCCTACCGAAACAGGTCTTATGTTCTCCCCTGCGATTACTTTAGAAGGAAAAACTTTTAAAACATTTAGCAAAGAAGGGGTTAGTAGCCCTACCGTTTATAAAACCACTGTAGAGGGAATAACCGCTGAAGTGTTTTACGAAACAACCCCTGCCGATACACGCCTCTCTGCAGCCGACCAAGAGATTGCAAATAGCAAACTACGTGGACTAGTGAATATAAAAGACCTTATTAAAACAACCCCTTACTATAATGAAACTGTGCAAGAAAACCTTTTGCGTATCGATGCCGAAAAATCATTCTCAGCTATTAGACTTATCTTCATAGCAGGCAACAAAATTTCAGTGCAAATAGGCTATTATTTTCCTGAAACAGGAAATATAGAATACCTCTATTTCAATTTTGATTATACACTAAACGAAAAAAAGATTACCTTGCAAGCACGAGGGCTTTTACCTGGAGCTACCGACTATAATGTATGGGTCATGCCTAAATATCGCGATGTGTTTAGAGCTGCCCAACAGAAGATTGTAGAAATAAAGAATAATTTCTTTAACGGAGGAGTATACGTGCGCAAAACTTCTTGGAGGTACTATCAATTGCCTAACAATCCTATCTATGTATTACAACGGGTCGATAACCCCAATGAATATATAGCCTTCTTTGGAGTGTTGGCCAATTAACAAATAACAAATAATAGGCAATTGAACTCAATTGCCTATTATCTTTTTACTTTTGAAAATCAACACCTAATAACAGGAAATATTGTATACAAGGATGTAATTAAATAGTGATAGCAGAAATAAAAAGAAAAAAATAATATAACCGCCCGTACAGCTCACACCCCCCACTTTGCCAAAGTTTCTACACTTTGGCAAAGTTGATTATCATCAACCTCTCACCTTTATCTTTTACTTAAACACCCCCCATAACCGCCCGAGTGGCTCGCACTCCATTATTTCCATTATTCCCATTATTCCCATTACTCCCATAATTGCCCGAGCGCCTCGCACTCCCATCTCTTACCTCTTACCTCTTATCTCTTATCTAAAACCATTTGCTTCACGTTTTTCAATTGTCAATGGAACAAGCCTAACAGAAAATTTTTCTCCCACCACCTCCCTACATCTCACCTATACCCACAGTATACCCACAGTATACCTACCCCACACCCATCCTAAAAGTAAAAAATACTACCAAAACAGAAAATTGTAGAAAAATATACTACAAAACCCCTAAAAATTAGTTTTTCATCTTTATCCCCTATCCCCTAAACAATCCCCCACTTTGCCAAAGTTTCTACTCTTTTGCAAAGTTGATTATCATCAACCTCTCACCCTTATCTCTTACCTAAACAATCATCCCCCCCATTATTCTCATTACTCCCATTACTCCCATTACTTCCATAACCGCCCGTACGGCTCGCACCCCATAATTGCCCGTGCGGCTCGCACTCCATTACTCCCATTATTCCCATTATTCCCATTACTCCCATAACTGCCCGTGCGGCTCGCACCGCCCGTGCGGCTCGTACTCCCATCTCTTACCTCTTACCTCTTATCTCTTATCTAAAACCATTTGCTTCATATTTGTCAATTATCAATTGTTTTGTATCTTTGCCCCGTTAATAGCCATATATAGTGTATACATTCCCTAAAAATCAGAAACTTTGCAAACGTGAGTACATACAACAACTCTTCTCACAAGGGCAAAGCATCACCTGCTATCCCCTTAAATTGTTGTATTTGCCTATCGAAAGTTTACAAACACCCTATCAAATACTGATGAGTGTCCCAAAACGCAACTTTAAACGCGCAGTACATCGCAATCTACTCAAGCGCCGTTTGCGGGAGAGCTATCGCCTACAAAAACACCTATTGCCAGCACAAACAAAAGGCTATGCCCTCGCTTTGCTCTATATAGGAAAAGAAATCACCGATTATACAACTATATATACATCTGTAAATGAGCTAATCAGTAAATTTACAGAACAACAAATTGTTTTATAATATGAAAAAAATCATCGTATTCGCCTCAGGTTCTGGCTCTAATGCCGAACGTATTGCTACTTATTTTAGAGAAAAAGGCACCGCCGAGCTCTCCCTTATCTTGTGCAACAACCCTCAAGCAGGCGTTCTTCAACGGGCTAAACGCTTAGAAATACCCTCATTGGTATTCAACCGACAAGCGTTTTATAACTCAGAAGTAATACTTAATATCTTAAAAAACTACCAACCCGATCTTATCGTATTAGCCGGATTCTTATGGAAAGTACCCCCCTATCTTACCGAAACATACCCCGATAAAATCATCAATATACACCCCTCTCTCCTCCCCAAATACGGAGGAAAAGGTATGTATGGGATACGTGTGCATCAAGCCGTAATCGACCACCACGAAACTGAGAGTGGCATCACCATTCACTATGTAAACGAACATTATGACGAAGGTAACATCATCTTTCAAGCCAAAACAACCGTACTCCCCACCGATACCCCCGAAACCCTAGCCGAAAAAATTCACTCATTAGAATATGAGTACTTCCCTAAAACCATCGAAAAATTATTATAGCTAAAAAAGTAAATACATTCTATGATCCTATATCACAATATCAAAATCACTTTTGCGTTACATCATACGGATAGTTTGAAAAACACTCTTTTGAAAACAAAACTTTTTTAATACTCCGAGATATTTCTACCAACCCTTTAATCGCCTAACTCCCACGCTCTTACCTCTTACTTCTTACCTCTTACCTCACAAAAATTTGGTCAGTTCAAAAAAAAGTTGTACTTTTGCGCCCTAAAAATAGGAATGCCTCATTATCAGGCATTAATTAGGAATGTTTAATTTAATAAAATCACAAGAGTGGACACATTAAGCTACAAAACCATCTCAGCCAACAAAGCCTCTGTAAATAAAAAATGGGTTTTGGTAGATGCTGACGGACAGACATTGGGTCGCCTTGCTTCCAAAGTAGCCAAGCTACTTCGCGGTAAGTACAAACCCGAATTTACCCCTCACGTTGATTGTGGCGATAACGTAATTGTTATCAACGCCGAAAAAATCAACCTTACAGGTAACAAATGGCAAGATAAAAACTATCTCCGCCATACTGGTTATCCAGGAGGACAACGCTTTACAAAAGTTACTGAACTTTTGGCAAAACACCCAGAACGTATTATCGAAAAAGCTGTAAAAGGTATGTTGCCTAAAACTAAACTGGGTGCAGCTGTTTTACGTAATTTGAAAGTGTATGCAGGTACTGAGCACAAACACGACGCACAACAACCTGCTACCATTAACTTAAATGATCTCAAATAATGGAAGTAATTCACACTATCGGTAGAAGAAAAACCGCCGTAGCGCGTATCTACCTTAAACCAGGTAATGGCACAATTACCGTAAACAAACGCGAACTCAACAACTATTTCACCACCGCTACCCTTCAATACAAAGTAAAACAAGCTTTCGCCCTTGTAGGTGCTGAAGATGCTTACGATGTCAAAGTAAACGTATATGGAGGTGGTATCACAGGACAAGCTGAAGCCGTTCGCTTGGCTATCGCTCGTGCTTTGTGTGAAGTAGATGCTGAAAACCGCGCCGTATTAAAACCCGAAGGGCTCCTCACTCGCGACCCTCGTATGGTTGAACGTAAAAAATTCGGTCAGAAAAAAGCCCGTAAGAGATTCCAATTCTCTAAACGTTAGTATTAGTGAATATTTATTCTTATCTCTTACCTAAAAAAACAATTTGCTCCTTAGTTTAGCATCCAAATAGCTCAGGCGGTTATCTCATTATTATAAAACCTCTCCAAGCTATTGCTAATAGTAGGAACGTAAACTATTTAAAAACAAATGGCAAATAACATAGAAATTAAAGATTTATTAGATGCAGGTGTACATTTCGGCCACCTTACCCGTAAATGGAACCCTAATATGGCTCCCTACATCTATATGGAACGCAACGGTATCCACGTAATCAACTTGTACAAAACCGCTGCTAAAATTGAAGAGGCTGCCGAAGCCCTCAAAAAAATTGTAGCCTCTGGCAAAAAAGTACTTTTCGTGGCTACTAAAAAACAAGCTAAAGACGTAGTTGCCGAAAAAGCAACCTCAGTAAAAATGCCTTACATCACCGAACGTTGGCCTGGCGGTATGCTTACTAACTTCGTTACTATCCGTAAGGCTGTAAAGAAAATGTCGTCTATCGATAGAATGAAAAAAGACGGTACTTTCGATACCCTTTCAAAACGTGAAAAACTACACGTAGAGCGTATGCGCGAAAAACTCGAAAAAAACTTAGGGTCTATCGCCGATATGTCTAAATTACCAGGCGCACTCTTCGTAGTTGATACTCTCCGTGAACACATCGCTGTAAAAGAAGCTCAAAAATTAAACATTCCTATTTTCGCTATGGTGGATACAAACTCCGACCCTCGTGAGGTTGATTTTGCTATCCCTGCCAATGACGACGCTTCAAAATCTATCGAAAAAGTACTTTCTTACATCACCGAAGCTGTAAATGAAGGTCTCGCAGGTAGAACTGCTACAGCAGAAAAAGAAACTAGTTCTAATGAATAATAATCATTAAACATTAAACTCTAAACATTTATTAAAAATGGCAAATATTACCGCCGCAGACGTAAATAAACTCCGCCAAGCTACCGGTGCAGGAATGATGGACTGTAAAGCCGCCCTTATCGAAGCTGAAGGCGATTTCGATAAAGCAATCGAAGTATTGCGCAAAAAAGGTCAAAAAGTAGCCGCTAAACGCGCAGACCGCGACTCAAGCGAAGGCGCTGTAATCGCAAAAGTAAACGCCGATAATACCGTAGGTGCTATCGTGTCTTTAAATTGCGAAACCGACTTCGTAGCTAAAAATGCTGACTTCGTAGCCTTGGCAAAAGACTTAGCTGAACTCGCTCTTACTGTAAATAGCAAAGACGAACTTCTCGCCCTTAACTACAAAGGCATCACTGTAGCCGAAAAACTTACTGAACAAACAGGGGTTATCGGCGAAAAAATAGAACTTGGCGCTTTTGAAAAACTACAAGCTCCTTTTGTAGGTTCTTATATCCACAATGGTAACAAAATTGCTGCTATTGTAGGACTATCAAACGCTATCGCTGATGCATCTGAAGTAGGTAAAAACTTAGCAATGCAAATTGCTGCTATGGGTGCTGAAACCCTTTCTTACAAAGATTTCTCCCCAGAGTACATCGCTAAAGAAACTGAAGCGCGCATCGCTATTATCGAGAAAGAAAACGAAGAACTACACCGTTTGGGTAAACCTCTTAAACACGTTCCTCAATACGTTTCTTATGCTCAGCTTACTCCTGAAGTTTTAGCTAAAGCTGAAGCCGATGCTAAAGCTGAACTCAAAGCTGAAGGTAAACCAGAACAAATATGGGATAAAATCCTTCCTGGTAAAATACAACGCTTCATCTCCGATAACACTACCCTCGACCAAGAAAAAGCTCTCCTCGACCAAGTGTATATCTATGACGAAAGCAAAAAAGTATCAGATTTTGTAAAATCTAAAAACGTAGAAGTAACTAGCTTCAAACGTGTAGCTTTGTAAGTTTTACATTTGATTGACATAGATGGAAAGTCTCTGTACTGTATAGTGCAGGGACTTTTTTTATATATTACAGTCTTATTATTTACCATTTTCTTTTGAAAATAAATCTTTTTGATAAAAATTTCTTTCGTTTTCTTTGCACGATTCAATAATATTAACTACTTTTGTCGCTCATTAGTATCAATAACCAAATAATTACATAAATATATTATGGACGTAAAAAAAATTATGACCTCTTTAGAGGCAAAACACCCTGGTGAAAAAGAGTACTTGCAAGCAGTACACGAAGTCCTCGAATCAGTACAAGAGGTGTACAACCAACACCCTGAATTTGCCAAAGCTAAAATTATAGAACGCATCGTAGAGCCCGACCGCATTCATACCTTCCGCGTGGATTGGGTTGACGATAAAGGCGAAGTGCAAAGCAACCTCGGCTACCGCGTGCAGTTCAACGCTGCCATAGGTCCTTATAAAGGCGGTATCCGCTTCCACAAAGCTGTAAACCCTTCAATGCTTAAATTCCTCGGTTTTGAACAAACTTTCAAAAACGCCCTCACTACCCTACCTATGGGTGGTGCTAAAGGGGGTTCTGATTTCGACCCTACCGGTAAATCCGATGCCGAAATTATGCGTTTCTGTCAAGCCTTTATGCTCGAACTTTGGAAATATATAGGTCCTGATACCGATGTACCTGCTGGCGACGTGGGTGTAGGCGGACGCGAAATAGGCTATATGTACGGTATGTACAAAAAATTAGCTCACGAATACAATACTGGCGTACTTACCGGTAAAGGTATCAACTGGGGTGGTTCACTCATTCGCCCCGAAGCTACGGGTTATGGTGCACTCTACTTTGTAGATCATATGTTGAAAAAACTCGGCAAAGACCTTAAAGGACAACGCGTAGTAGTATCAGGATTTGGTAACGTAGCTTGGGGAGCTTCACAAAAAGCAACTCAGTTGGGCGCAAAAGTTATCGGACTTTCAGGTCCCGATGGTTGTGTAGAAGTACCTAATGGTATGACTCACGAAATGATTGACTATATGCTCGAACTCCGCGCTTCTAACCGCAACATCGTAGCGCCTTTTGCCGAAAAATTTGCCAAAGAAAGTAAATTTACCGCAGGCAAAAAAGCGTGGACAATCCCTTGTGATATTGCCTTGCCTTGTGCTTTCCAAAATGAATTAGACGGCGATGACGCTCAAATGCTTATCAAAAATGGTGTAAAACTCGTAGCCGAAGTATCGAATATGGGCTGTACTCCTGAGGCTATCAAAGCATTCCAAGACGCTAAATTGCCTTTCGCTCCTGGTAAAGCAGTGAATGCTGGTGGGGTAGCAACTTCAGGACTCGAAATGACTCAAAATGCCGCACACCTCGCGTGGAGAAGCGAAGAAGTTGATGCTAAATTGCACCAAATTATGGAATCTATCCACAACGCTTGCCTCAAATATGGTCAAGAAGATGGTTATATCAACTACGTGAAAGGTGCTAACATCGCAGGCTTTATGAAAGTAGCACACGCGATGCTCGACCAAGGCGTGATTTAATGACGAAAAGGGACAGTTCGAAAACTTTCAAAATGTCGCTTTAGCATCGCTACACTTTGGCAAAGTTTCACACTTTGCCAAAGTTGAATGAATTGATTATCAAAAGAAGCTGTCTTAAAAGTTTAAACTAAACTTTTTCGGACAGCTTTTTTTAATCCATTTACTTTTTATGAAAAATCTTTATCTATTCTTGATTTTTAGCTTCTTATCACTACAAGCACAACCCGACTCTTCAGGAGCTACACTCCTTACTGATAAACAAGTACAAACACTTTTTCCTCAAGAAACTCTTAAAGAAATAGGGGTAACATTCCCTATCAGGAAAGTGTATGCTTTTCAAGATAAATTAGGCAAGCAGTATCTTATCATTTCTGAAAATAATAGTAACCCCGATAAAGCAACCTTAGAAGAAAGAGAACACGCACTTTTCAATACTGAAACTATTAAAGAACTGAAAAAGTAATTTTGCTGGCACATTCTTTGCCAATTGTTAATTATTAATTGTTACTTGTTAATTATTATGAGAGTCTTATTTTTCTTCTTGATTTTATTTTCAACTGCTCAAGCGCAGATAGTAATCCCGTCCGATAGTATAAATACTATTGGTTTTGAACCTGAAGGACGTCTATTTTTCTGCCATCAAAAAACTGATGGCGCTCTGTCAGGAGCTTTTTTGCAACTTAAAAATAAGCAATGGCTTATCGCTTCTCATAGCTCTATAGATAGTAAAATATTACAACAAAAAGCTACTTTTTTCAATACGAAGGACTTGTGCACTACTAAACTCAGTAACTTTACAGGCAATGTTTATACTTCTGAAAAAGACGGATATACAATTCGTCTTGAGTTTATCAATCCTCATTTGGTGAGAATCAGTACACTCAGCGATATGTTGATATCATATCAAACGCCTATTGAGTTAGATTTTGGCAATGGCAAGAAGGCTTATGCTTTAGCGGGACGTAATGCTCTTAGCTATCTGTTGATTCCTACAGATAATAAAAATCTGTTATATGATATAAGTACCTCTGTAAGTATAAGAAAACCAATGTCATTTCATTTAAAAAAACAGAAGGAACCTACTTCAAAACCTTGTTTTTCTGAAGGGCGCTATATAGAAACTATGTTCGATATACAAAAAGAGGGTAAACAATATATTTTGATAGATCACTATGGAGAACGGGTATTGCCCTCTGCTTATGACGATATTCAGTTCAACGGGCATTTTATCTTAGCAAAAAAGGGAAGTTCTTTAGAGATTTACAACATGTATCTGCAACAAATGCTCTTTCCCAACCTAAAAAAGGTATATCTACACCTGAATGCTTTGGAAGTACTCGATGACAATGGAGCTCATTACTATGATTGTTGTGGCGAAGAACTCGATAAACCTGAAAGAGAAATAGAAGAATGTGGAACTAGTTTTATAGAAGATTGGTTAGAATATCGCATTAAGCAAACTCCTAAGCCTTATATAGGAAGAGTAGACTCTAATAATCCTAATATTATCAAGGAAAAGCATTACCTTATAGATCGCAAACCAACTGAAAAAATTGCTTTTGCAGATGGTACAACAGAATTTTCAGGATTTTCTATAGAAGAAAAATTCCCTTTTGAAGCTTTACGTGTGCAACAAGGCAACCTCTTTGGTCTTTTTGAGTACGAATATCACAAATCTCATCAGCTAAAAGGCAAACAGCTCCTCCCTATTGCTTTCGACAAGATAGAACAAGATAAAAACGAACGGATTCTTTTCTACCAAAATGGCAAAGTAGGCGTTTTTCCTCAATTCACTACCCCTCAATACGATATTTTAGTACCCATTACAGATGCTTTCTACCAAATAGAAAAAAACGGTCGCAAAGGCTTCTTAGATATTTATACTCTTGAAGAATATTTTTAGTGATTATTCAGCAACAGAATATCTGAGAGGTATTACATACGTTGATTTTATAGGAGTTCCATATTGGTCAATAGCAGGCACAAAATCGGGGAGATTCGTAAAGATTTTTTCAGAGACAGTCCATAATTCCTTAGGACCTCTTAATGCTCTTCCTGTTATTTTGCCTTCTTTGTCCACTACTATTTTTACAATTACGGTTCCTGAGATTCCTGATTCAAAAGCTGCAGGAGGATAGTGGTATTTATTGCGAATGGTAATACTAAAAAACTGATTGACATCTGCATTTTTTTCTTCTTCTGATAAGTGTTCTTTCCCTACCCTATAAGCTCTTTTTTCTATGACAGGTGCTAAGGCTTCCTCGTGTGCTTTAGCAAGCCCTTCTGCCCCTTTTATCGGCTTTTTATCCTCATCTTTCGGAATTGTAAAGCTAATAGGGTAACTGCCTTTCACAGCGATAACCTTCCTTTTTGTGTTTTTTGCAGGAGTTACTTCAGGAAAATCAGCAAAAATACGATAACTCGTTTCTTTTATAGAGTTGTATTTACCTTTTTCCAAATCCTCTTTCTTGTCATAAGTAACACTGATATCTATAGAATCTTTATTTACAGTCATCACTCCTTTTTTATCGATTACAAAAGGTACCCACACTACAGCCTCAAGTTCATTGTCAAAAGCGTCTTGAGGGTAGCTAAAATGGTCATACACCCAGCTATCTACACATTGCCAGAAATCGCTACGCCCTTCCTTTTGTACACTTTTCTTGATGCCTGTACATTTAGGCTCTTGCGCTACAGCACTGCTTTTGAGGTCAATAGGAGCTTTTTGGGCTTGTGCCAAAGTAAAAAAGCCCCAACACAAAAAGGTAATAAATATTCTCATTGTTTTCAGTATGTGATAAATAATGAGACAAATATACTAACTTTATTTGAAATAAACAATATAAAATGTATTTTTGCCTCATAAAACTAAAATTATCTTTGATAAAATGAAACTCTGGCTTGCCATATTATCCTTTTTTACCTCTTTGGCTTATGCGCAATATACATTGCCTTCGCAAGACATTGCCCTTATAGTTTATAATAAAAACGGTGATATAACTACCTATAAACAAACTCCCAATGGCAAATATGTCAAGGCTTTACTACAAGAACACTACGATGAAAACTATCAAGGCTATTACCGCCCTTTTACCCTGTCGTGGAAATATGATACCAAAGAAAAAACGCTATCCGAATTATTAGAAAAAGGGGATAAACTTATCTATCCACGCGATATCCGCCCTACCAAATGGGCTAATTTTATAAACCAACCGCTTGTTACCTCTCATTTATTGTCTTTCTCTGAATATGATAACAAGTATACTAAAAGAGTCAAAACCATTGTAAAGTTTTTAAATCCATCGTTGGCAACAGTACAACTCTTGCAATACAAAAAAGCTGATTCAGAAGATGTAGGTGGATATTTCTATACTGAAGAAACTAAGATTAAGAAATGGCGACCTTATAAGGTGGACTACTTTCCTTTAATGGCGCTCGATTTTGGTGAGGGTAGAAAGGTATATCTTTTAGAAGAATCGGATATGATAGTGCCTTTGCAACACAAAACGCTATTTATATCAAGCGAATACAGTGTTTGTACTTCTTTGAGAGCTGAAAAAAGGAAGTCTATTGATACCTCCTACCTTACAGATTTTCAAGGTTTTTTATCTAATTATTACGACTATCACAAGATAAATGAGTTTTTATATCTGCTTCCTAAAGGTGATAAATACGAACTCAAAAACCGATACCTTCAAAATGTATTACCCAAAAGTTACGATACAATTCTCTTCAATCGCTGGGCTATTATCGGGAAAGAAGGAACTCAAATAGATATCTACAATGCTCTTTTTGAAAAACAACCGCTTACGGGAGTGCTATCGGCTTATCTTACGGATAATGGCTCTATAGAAATGCTTACTGATAAAGGGGTGAGCTATTACAATATCAAACAGACAAAGGAGCATCTAAACCAATTTATTTTTGGACAGGGGAATGATGTATTTAGATCTCCTAAATTAGGCTATAATATAGAGAAAGATTCCTTAACGAATGAATACTATGTGTCGTATATAAGTGATAACTATGATTTAAAACTTCACGGACGAAATTACTACCTTACCGATCGCCTTGCAGAGGAATATCTTTCGTTTATAGGAGAAAGAAAAGAATTTTACAACCCTTATACTCAGGAAACTATCGCTACCCAAATTCCTATCCGTGTGAAAAGAGGTGATAAGTATGGTTTGTATCTCTATACTTTTTCAAATGTTTTTGCAGGAGGATATGAAAAAGTACCAATTTATTTATACGATTATGGTTATCCTCACAATATAAGACTGTTTAGCCCTCAGTATCTCACAGGGAAAGAAGTACTTCCTATAACATTTGACACTATCGAAATAAACAAAAAAGACCAACGTATTACTTTTGTAAAAGAGGGCAAAACGGGTATTTATCCTCAAACTACTGCTGAGTATGAACATCTCGAAAAGCTATCCCCCTCATTCTATAAAATCACTAAAAACGGTCGCAATGGCTATTTAGACTATCATACTCTCAAAGAATATTTTTAGTGATTAATATAAATCAAGAATTGAAAAAATAATAATACTGATTAACAGAATGTTATCGCTTTTGCATCGCACTTCCCCCTTTGGAGGCAGGGCTGTTATAAAGTTTTGTAAGTTATTTTAAATTATTA
>CAUQUO010000053.1:0-18889 GCA_963521335.1 uncultured Capnocytophaga sp. | reverse complement strand
ATTCTATGGAAAGCATTATCAAATAAAGAAGAACCTTTTGTATTACAACAAGCATCACAGATATTTCCTAATATGGTACTTGAAGTAGAGGTTAAAAGAATTACTATTGGAGAAGAAGGTGCTACTAAGACCTATAAATTAGTCGGAAAGCTCAATAAAGAAAAACTATCTAATGAAGAACTTATTAACCTATATGACAAACATTATAAGCCTCTTCTTGGATATTCTTTCACTGAATTTGAATTCACATACAGCATTCTCTACACAGTTGAAGCAAAGAGCAATATACCAATAGATGCCTCCGTAGTGATTTTAGAAAAAGTGAAAAACAACTTTGAATTAACAACTCAGTACAAAATAGAATCCGTTGAAGTATAAAATTATGGAAGAAGAATTAAAGGAAATCAGATTTAAGATAGTACCCTTGTGGCAGTCTATTTCATATACATTTTTTCTGATTGTTATTTTTATTTTTCCAGCAATAGTGTTTGATATTAGCTCAGGAATATATGCTCTTTTCATAATACCTATTGCCTTGTTTATTTACGTATCTATATATAAGAAGATAAGTAAAGAATTATTAATAATATATGATGCAGATAGACATCTGAAAGCCATATATATAGATTCTATAGCAGTAGGTGCTATTAGAAATCTGTACTCTATTCCTATACTTGCAAAAGGAATTCTATGTGAAATGTTTACTATTAACAAACAGACTTATATAGTACATAAAGAGATATTTATAGAAGAGGAAAAAGAATATAGAGAAAAAATAAGTAGTTTTTATAAAATTGTTAAAGGTAGTGTATATTATAAAAATATCATATACAATTTATGTTCAATTCTTATAAGTATTTTTTTCTATATATTAGTTTTATCTTTTATAACTATTTTCTGCATCTCTATATATTTTACTATAAAAACATTCTAATTTTTTTTAATAATGCGAATCAAGGTTTAAAATAAATTTTCAAAGAGTAATGCAGTAGCTATTTTTCCAAAGATATGGACAAAAAGACCTTTGCTAGAGCGCACTTTTCCAGCATATTGTATCTGAGTCTTTTCATTTAACCAATTAAAGAACGATTCAATAGGTTGTCTTATAGATGAAACAGCCTTATTATACAAAGATTCAAAAGCAAAATCTCTCTGTTTTAATACTTCTGACTTGTTCTTTTTCATTTTTATAGGTGTTATCATTTCACTATTATTTGATTTCAAAACTTCATTAACAGCAGCACTTTGATAAATCTTGTCAGCAATAAAACAAGTATCTGTTAGCTCTTGCCAATTTTCTTTGAAAACACTTAAATCATTTTCACTAGCTTTGGTAACAATATAATCTTTCAAATAAGGAAGAGTACCTTTTTGATAAGCACCTAAGGCGTGTAGTTTCACACCATAATACCACATTTTTTTCGAGGAACAATAGCTTTTATCAGTAAAATCACGAGCTACTTTTCCTTTGCCATTTCCTTTACAAGTAACAATAGGACAAGAGTCTAAAATATTGATAGACAATTCTCTTTGCTCTGACATTCCTATTAAATTTTGTTCAATAGATATATGCTTAAAGACTTCGCTAAGTCTGTTTAAACGATTATTAAAGGCTTGATAAGAAGGTATTTTAGGGAACCAATCAAGCCAGTAATCTTTGATGAAATTATACATTTCTTTTATTTTGTACTTGTGTTCAACACCAGTGCAAAATAGATAAATTGTAATAACTTCTTGATCTGTAAATACAGGTTTGTTGTTATTGCTAAATCGCTGACAAAAATATTGCAAATAATTATCGTATTTTTGACATATTGTTAAATATATTTTTACTAATTTTGTCGCCGTAGTCTGATTTATCATTTATATCTGATTTTTTTTTTTGACACCACAAAGATAGTGATTTATCAGACTACTTTTATTTTTTTCTACTTTTTCAACTCTTGATTCGCATTTTTAACTACAAATTAAATCACCTCATAAGTTTCTGTATATACACTCGTTTCTCCTCCTACTTCCTTTATAGTCGTGATGATTTTACTTATAATATTATTGTTATAAAAATACTCTCGAATGTAATGAAAATCTTTGTAAATAGGATTCGTCATTTTGGGGTCTTTCTTTAGGAGAAGTTCTAAACGAATGGGTTTCTTTTTATCATTAAATTTAATTTTAACCCAAGCAATGTTTTTATAGTTTCTATCACTTTCAAAAGGCAGTCCCGTATTTGAATAGTAATTAGCATAAGAAGAACGCCCAAAAAGAGCTGTTTCAAATTCTAATTGATTATCAAAAAACAATTCATTGGCTTTTACCTTTCTTTCTCCTATTATGTTTTTTATTAAGGTATTGTCATAAAATAAATTATCCCAACCGTCAATAGAGTTTATGTGTTGTAATAAAAAATATTCTCCTTTCAGCTTTTTAGGATTTTCATAATCTATTTGATCAGAAAGTTTATACCCATACCCATCAGAAATATATCTTTTAATGCCTGTTTTATAGAATGCAAGCGAATCGCGAGAAATATCTTTTTTATCTAAAGATAAATACACGCGCGCATATTCTTTCCCCTTTGGAGTAAGATAATACAAAATTTGTTGTTCCCAGCCTTTCTTATCAGTATATTTAACTATTTTATTTTGAGAATAGGTAGAACCTAAAGAAAGGAAGAAAAAGAATGTTGTTAAGGCATAAAGATTTCTCATTTTTTAATTCTTTTTTCAATATTATTTTCTGACTTCCAAAGGCTTTTTTCCTTCTATAAACCTATAGATATCTACACGACCTAAGTTGAGGTAATCTTCCATAAATAGTTGAATTTCTTCGTCTTCTATATAATTATTCTGGTTACTGATAGTCTGTATATAACACTGTTTGAGTTTTCTCTGGTTATACAAAAGAAAACACTGGTTGAGTTTTTCAGCATTGTTATTCAAAAGCTTTAACTTACACTCATAAATAGCAAAAGTGTTTTTTAGCACTTCCTTATTCAACAAACGGGCAAGCGCTGAACAGCGATTGTAGTAATCTATATATTCACCAAAAAACAAATCTTCTTCATTTTCTAAAACACTGCTAATACAATGGCATAGCCCTAAATATTTAAACTCTCCAAAAGATTCTTTATCTTTTTTAAATTTTGTAACAACCTTTACGAATAAATCATTCTCTATTCTTGTAGTTTGTGCTTGTATTTGAGTATGTAGAATTATCAATAATAAAATTAGGATTGTTCTCATTGTTTTCTTATTCTAACGTGAGTTCGACGACGAGCAATTAAACTTTCTTATCTCTTACCTCTTATCTCTTACCTAAACAATCATTCGTAAATCCCACTCGCTATGGCAAAGGTTTGGGTGTGTGCTCGTAAAATAGAGGTGAGTTGTGGGGAATACCCTCCTCCCATTGAGCATTGTACAGGCAGTTGATACCGATGACACGTTTCAAAAACAAGGCGATCGCGTTCACCGCAACCTTCTACAGTAAGTGATAACTTGCCTAACTTATCGGTTGCTAGCACATCTACCCCTGCTTGATAAAACACAAAATCGGGTTGATGGGCTTCTATGAGTTGTGGCAAAACGTTGCGCAATATATCTAAATAGGTTTTGTCATCTGTGCCATTGGGCAGGGCTATATCTTTATCCGATTGTTCCTTTTCAAAAGGGTAATTAGCTTGTGCGTGCATTGAAAAGGTGAAAACTTCGGGGGTATTTCTAAAAATTTCGGCAGTGCCATTGCCTTGGTGTACATCTAAATCTACAATAAGCACCTTTTTCACCGCTGTGTGGTGTAGCAAATAAGCGGCAGCAATAGCTTGATCGTTGAGCATACAAAAGCCTTCTCCGCGGTTTGAAAAAGCGTGATGGGTGCCTCCTGCTATATTAAAGGCGATTTCTCCCGTACGCAATGCCCACAAAGCGCCTTCTATAGTGCCTTGCACCAAGGTAAGTTCGCGATCTACTAACTGCTGACATTGTACAAAACCAATGGGCAATGCTTCTTTATGTGAAAGTGTTAAGTGTAAGAAATTGTGCAAGTAAGGTTGCGTATGCACCAAAGCGGCTGTAGCTTGGGTAGCTTTTTCGGGGGTGTGAAAGTTGGACGCGCTGGCAATGCCTTCATAGAGGAGTTGTTGAGGCAAGAGGGCATACTTTTCCATCGGGAAACGATGGTTTTCGGGCACTGGATGATTGTATAATGGGTGATAGGCGATGTACATTAGGTTAAGGATAAAATAATTTGTGTGTTTTGTAGTATTCGGGGATGTATTCACAGCCTTCTATGCAATTGCCTAAAGAATCTAACAGGAAGCAGGTCTCGATAGTGGTTTCTTTGGTGGGAAAAATACGCATTGCATCATCGACTAATAGGTTGATGACGTAAAAATCAATAGGGATAACGGTTTTTCTTTTAAAATCGATAATGCCCTCTTTACCGTCTTTTACTACACGGATGTATTTCAGGTCGGAATCTTCCACTTCATCATAGATAAAAGGGATGATAACTTTGTTATTTTTATCGATATAGCCCCATTTGCCATTTTTCTTTGCGGCACAATAGTCGTCCGTACCAAAATCATCTAATTCATCATACGCAAAGGGAATTATTACGGTCCCTTCGGTGTTGATATAGCCCCATTTGCCACTTTTCTTTACTAAACACAAAGTTGGAGAAAGCCATTTTCCTTGATGAAAAGCTTCGGCTTCATCATAGATAAAGGGAAGTTCTTCCTCTGCATCTCTGTTGATAAAATCTCTGTTGATAAATCCCCACTTATCACCTTTTTTCACGGCTGCCATTGAGCCTGAGAATGTTTTGGCGCCATCGTAGATAAAAGGGATAACCACAGCTCCGTTTTCGTCTAAATAGCCGTATTTACCGTCTTTTTTAGCCCAAAGCCAATTCAAATTAAGGGATACACTTTGTATATCTTCATATTCAACGGGAATAAGCACTTTGCCATTGTGGTCTACCAAGCCAAATTTATGGTTCTTTCTTACTTTTACAGCGCTATTTTCGTAGAGGGGCTCTACCCAATCATAATTAGCTTTCCAACTTTCAGAAGGTATTGGTGTTACATCATTGATTTTCTTATCAGTTGTAGGGGACTGACATCCGAGAAAATTTAGAGATAAAAATAAGGAAAACAAGACTATATATTTCATTTACCAAAAGAATTAATTGAAATCCTAAGTGTAAATCCTTCAAAAACGGGATTTTCTCTAAAAGGAACAGCATAACCTATTTTAGCATCAGCAAAATTGAAAACCGAAAGTCCTATATGGGGTTCTATAGCGTGGGTGTTGATAGAGAGACCTCCACCTAAAAGGAGCACACAAAATTCAGCACCTACTTCGGGAATGATTTGCACTTTTGAAGGCATATCGCTGTGAAAGCCTATATGCGTACCCCCATACAAGGATATCCCTCCTAAATCGGGTTCAGTATTTAGAGAAGCTCCGACAAAAAATAGGTTATGAGAGCGATTGGTATGGGTATAGCCTAACTTTGCCCCCAAATATTCAAAATCCTGAGCTACAACGGCACAGGGCGATAAAATAAATAGTAAGAGTAAGTGTTTCATATAATTAGCAAATTAGTAAAGAAATTCATCAGACGAGGCGGACGCTATCCCCTGAAACCTGACCCCTAACTAAAAATATCCTTCGTGTGAATCCTTAAAGTAGGAAATTTCACTGATTGTACAGTATCACCTTCGGTAATAGGGGTAAGACCTCTGTAGTTGCCATTTTCGAGTACGTATAGCGTAACACTCTGTTCTTCAGGACGTACTATCCAATATTCACTTACACCCGCTTCTTCGTATAAGCGGAATTTGTTGTTCAAATCTTTTTTAGCGGTACTCGGTGAAAGAATTTCTACAATAAGGTCAGGAGCTCCTTGGCAACGCTTGCCATCACTCAGTTTTTCAGGGTCACACACCATACATATATCGGGTTGCACAACCGTGTCTTCTTTGCCATTGAGTCCTTTGAAAACTACATCAAAAGGGGCCGTGAACACCTTGCAAGTCTGATGACGGAAATGTATAAAAAACAAACCTGACAAACGAAAAGAAATCTCTTGATGCTCAATAGCAGGTGCCGACATTTTAAAGAGTTTCCCTTTGATAATCTCTACCCGCTCCTTGAATTTCCAAAGCAAGTAATCAGCATAAGTATACAACCCATTGATAGGGTCTAAATCTTCAATATGGTTTATAACTGTACTCATAAAAATAGTTGTAAATTAGAAATCAGACAAAGCAAACACTATCCCCTATCCTCTAACCCCTAACCCCTAACACCTGACCCCTACCCCTTCTCGCACCAGTAGTAGCTATCGGGGTAGATGCGCTCACCGAAGATAGCGGTACCCACGCGTACGATAGTAGCGCCTTCCTCGATAGCGGTTTCGAGGTCGCCACTCATTCCCATCGAAAGCTCTTGGGGGTCTACATTCGGGAGGTTAAGGGCAATAATATCCTGCTGGATACGTTTGAGGAGTTGGAAGCAGGCGCGCACCTTTTCGGTTTCGGCACTAAACAAGCCTATTGTCATCAGTCCTTTGATATGGAGGGTAGGCAGGGTTGCCACTTGTTTTACAAGGTCGAGCACTTCGGAAGGATCGGCACCAAATTTACTTTCCTCATTAGAGGTATTCACTTGGATAAAGATGTCGAGTTCTTTGCCCTCACTGGCGAGGCGATTGTGGAGTTTTTGGGCTAAATCAAGGCGATCTACCGATTCTACACAACTCACTTCATAGCGCAATATTTCTTTGATTTTATTGGTTTGCAAATGACCGATAAAATGATTCGTATGGGGAGTATCTTTCAGAGCTTCATATTTTTCTTTGAGTTCCTGCACTTTGTTTTCAGCGATGAGGGTATATCCTGCCTCAAGTGCTATTTTGATGCGTTCAGGAGTTACGGTTTTGGTGGCTAAGAGGAGTTTTACCTCCTCGGGGTTGCGCCCCGCTTTAGCACAGGCTTTGGCGATACGTTGCTGTATTAATTCGATGTTTTGCAGAATGTTTTCCATTATTTTTCTCTTTCTTAATAATATTCTATAGTACGCTTAGCGGTACTTTTGAGTATCTTGTTTTCGTATTTCTTTATTTCAATAGCACTGCCGTGAGTGTCGTATTGGTATTCGTAGGTAATTTTTGTTTCCTTTTTGTCGGCGTTTTGTGAAAGAACTGTAGTTGCAAAACCTCGACTGTTATAAGTGTAAATGTTTTTAGTCATAGCAAGAGGGTCATCATCTTTAAAAACTTCTTTAGTTACCAGAAATCCCTCTTTGTTATACGTAATGACTTGTTTTATATTTATTATTTTGTTATCAGATACAAGAGTTGTTTTGTAATCTTTAGGGTCATAGCGATAATAAAATTTTACTTTTTCAGTGTCATTCAGTCGCATTTCCATTTCAATGGGGAACCCTTTTTTATTTAATTTTACGACATTCCCGTCAATCTCCTTTCCTTCTTGATTATAAACTATAGTAGTTGCTACGGCTCCTTGACGCTCAAAAATAGTTTTAAATGTTTCATTAAGAGGCGCTCCTTGCAAGGTTCGTGTTTCGCTTTTGGTTATAAACCCATCTTTGTCAAAAGAATAGATAACAGTATCAATAGCACTAAAAAAAGAGGCTTCATAGGTGATGATTTCCTTTACATTTTTCACTTTTCCATTCAACTGATGTTGCTGCACATCTGTTTGTAATCTGAAATTTTGCCCTTCTACACTGAAAAAGCATAAACTGATAATTGTAAGAAGTGATAATTTCATAATAAGAGATTTATTAATAAAAAATAACGAATCCAATAAACCAAACTACGCCCACAAAAATAGTAAAAATATCTTATACTAGCTAATTTAATAGCTACTTAATATAGAAAAGTACTGATTTACAAGGGTGTTTACACCCTTCAATAGTCAATGGTTCTTACCTAAAATCAACTAATCGACATATCCTCTCTCATAAAATCTTCAAAAGAATTTACAGGCGCAAAATCAATATAAAAAGTAGAATAATCATCTTTCTTTCGCCATAAACGAACAGAGTCTGTCCCTTTTCTCTCTAGCCATTCCCGAGTAACAGGCTCTCTTTCCTTAAGCCCTAATACATCTACCAAAAGCCATTGCCCTAAGGCAGATTGCCCATAGCGCTTGCCCGTCTCTGGGTCTATCTCTGTATTACTCCCCGATTGCAAACCCTTCATATTGCTCTGCGTTACCAAAGCAGGAATGCGTTTCCCATTAGGAAGCTCCAAACGAAAACGAAGTTCCAATTCTTTGTTTTCAGCTTTCTCTTTTTCAAAACTAAAAATATCCTTTGTAAAAAAATCGGGGTTTTTTATGTGAAACGCTCTTGGAATAGGGATATATACTTCGTTTAAAGGCCTCAGGGTGTCACTTCCTTTATTTTTAGGAGACGAATTCCAAGCGTTAAGACCAGATTTCTTTTCTACTTCTTTTGAAGTGTATGAATACAAAGGTAAATACGCCTCTACGATCTCCTCTTTTGCAAAGGTTTGTTCCCCTAAAAAGTTAGTGTATGCTTTCAGCAAAAAAGAAAAAGGATCCTCAATAATATTTACATTGAACTGATGAAGTAAAAAAGTGTCTTTTTTGCTACTGTCAAACTTCTGCCAAATCTGAGAGTCCCCAAAAGTAAACTTGTAATCCTTCTTCCCATCCGACCAACTAAAAGCAGTAGATGTCAACTCAAAATCCTGCAAATTTTCAATATCTACAAGTGGATAAGCACATTCATTGATTACAAAAAGCCCCTTGTCACGAGTGATATAATGATAGATGTTCTTGTCTTCCGATAGCCCTAAACGCTCATAATCAATACGCATCCGCTCATTCTTGATTTCAGATATTTTTAGAGCCAAAGCCTCTTTGTCATTAGTCTTGCGCACCTCATTGATCTCCTCTTGAAACCGCTTTAGTTGCATCACTTTCTGAAACGAAGGACAACTGCTCATCCAGGTTTTCAACCCTATGCCAATCCTCTCTTCCCCAAAAACTGAAAGCACATCATGAGGCGTATTGCCTATATCTACATTCTTACTGTTGAAAATCTTAGCAAAAACAGTCTCTTGAAATTTAGAATCTAAATATGGTATTAAATCTCCTTGTTTTTGGCGAAATAAATTGGATAAAGCCCCATAAACTTGTAGAAACTCTATATATTTATCCCTCTGCTCTTTTGGATATCTCTCCCAAACACTCATTTTTTTTAAAATACGAATAAAAAGCAAAACTACAAAAAATAATGTAAAATGAATCAAAAAGGGAGGTCTATAATCAACAAGTTAATTTAACCCTTGATTGGCATTTATATCTGATTTTTTTTGGCACCACAAAGATAGTGATTTATCAGACTACTTTTATTTTTTTCTACTTTTTCAACTCTTGATTCGCATTAATAATAGATTTTTTATTTGTGAATGATTATCATTTTTATTTGCCATTGCCACTACATATTTTTTATCTTTATTGATATTTCACCTCCACCCCCAAAAGCATTATCCCTTTTCCTCCTATATAGATTTTATAAACTCTTCAATTTTAGGAGCTATTAGCTCAATAGTACCATTAATCATCAAACTTTGCTGGGGTAGGTAAACATAGATTCCGATGCAAATATAATGTTTTGTCATATCAAACCGATGTTAGATTAACAATCTGATTGTTTTTATTAAAATGCCTTATAGTCTCTAACCTTTTAGTTGAAGATATCTTTTCTAATAATGCTTTTTGTATTTCAATTTCTTCAGCAATTATTAAATTATAATTATCCTCCAATTCATAGCTAATATAAAAACATTGGAATGGCATATCACTGCAATAGTTGATACTCTTAATATCTTTATTTATGATATAATCAAAACCATAAGCAACGCATAAAGCAGGTTTTTGAGCCAAATCGGATATAGTTGTAGCGATTTCTTCCATATCAGGAGTTAATCTATAAACACAATCAGCTATTATTTTCTCAATAGTTGAAGAATCTATTTTTACGTTACTACTAACATAATGAAACCCTTTATACAAAAGATTTTCTAACTCTTTATAATGACCAAAATCATACATTTCGGTGTGATTATTACATAAATCATAGTATAAAGGCATCATTCGTTCAGCCATTGAAAAAGCAAAAAGAACTCTCTCTCTATCACTTAAAGATTCTATTTTTTGATATATTATTGCATTATCCATATTTACCTCTTTCTAATTTTCTTAGCCAATCTTGATTCATTAAGCCCAAATCTATCTATCAATTGCTATTTTCACAGCACATCTCATACATTACCTTACCCCCAGTGTATATTATTCTTAGAGAGAAAATTCTTAAATAATGAATAAGGAACAGGTTGTAACTCAAAAAATAATTCTTCTTTATGATCTGTTTCTAAATCAAAAACATCTTCATTCACAATACAGTATTTGTTTGCAAATTCTCTATCTATAATTGTTTTATATTTATCACCTAGAAAAGTAAAAGTTATAACCATAATCTCCAAATCTTCTATTTCTATATTATTAATGATACATTCTGCAATTTTAGGAGATACAAAAAAAGCTAAATCTTTTCTATATAAAAAATATGCCATATTAAAAACCTAATTCTTCCACTTATAACGGAATAGACTTTGCTCTTTACGAGCTTAACCATTAGTACAAATCCTTCAAAGACCCAAGTGCTAAGCTACAAACTCGCGCCAGCGGGGTTTTAATTTAATAGTTGATATCTTTTCCATTCATTAGGAATATGTAAATCAAAATCAGGAATTGAAAGATGTATTACATCAGGAAGAAGACATTGCTTAAATCTGCTTTCGTATTTATGTAAGTATGTAGGTTGTGTCATTCCTATTGATGCTAAGTTACTTGAATATTGATTGGGAGGAAAATAAACAAATACTTTTTGTTTGGCTTGCAATGCTAATTCTATTGCTGGAACCATATCACTATCAGCAGAAACAACAATAGATACATCTGAATTTTTTTCATAGGCATCAGCAACAATTTGAGTAGCAATTCTTACATCTGTTTCTTTTTCTTCGTGTGTATGAATAATATTCCCACAATTAAAACACATAATTTCTTTTTTGAGATATTTTCCTAATATCAAATGAAATTTAGGGTTTTCTTTATTAGCCTGAAAAAAAGCATTCTGTCTTCTGCTTTGTTCAATATCAGTTGATTTTGCAGAAAAATATTTTACAGCTACTAATTCTTGATTAGTTCTCATAAAACTTTCAAATAGTTTCACTATATCAAGCCAATAATATTTTCTCCATTTCTGTGATTGCTTCAATCCATAATAGAAATTAAATCCATCTACATACACAATCACTTTTTCTTTTTCTTTTGGTTCCATCAAAATAATAGTTAAAAAATAAGCCACCTCTAAATGAGGTGGCAAGCCTTAGTATTTTCCACCTAAGGGGGATATTGTGGTGCAAAGATATAAAATAATTATTAAACAGCAAAAAAATACAGAAAAATAATTATCCGCCAATTCAACCTGCAAGTGCAATTTTTTTAATTATTCCCCCGCTGTCGCAAGCTTGCAGCTTGTGCCCAATTCAAAATTCATAATTCCCCTCGCACTATTTACAGCGCATTATAGGCTTAAAAAACGCTTATCTCTATGGTAAGTAAAGAAAAATAGCAAGGCAGTTCTTTTGTATTGTATTGATTGTTAATGAAACAAAATTTTAACAATATATCTGAAATATTACCCTTTTTTCCAATTAAGGTATCGTGTATTTAATACTTCTTTCCATTCTTTACTTGGGCAAAGGTTAATAACTTCTAAATAACCTTGTTCATCTTGTGTTAGCAAACTTTCAATTAATCTTACCAAGTCCCAATGTAAGTCATAGAAAAAACCTTCAGGGAAGATAGAAATTATCACTTTTGCTTCTTCAAAACTAATAGGGCTTTCTATGTTAGAAATAACAGCGTCGTATTTTTCTATTAATGATAAGATATCCTCAGTATCTTCTAATGTTTCGGTAGGCATTCGCCCAATGTTTTTCAATTCTAAAACTTCTTTTCTCATATTTTATTTAATTGAGTTAGATATAAAATAAACAGCCACTTTTTAGGTATCGCACAAAGCCAGCGAGGACTCACTGCTAGGTATGTGAACACGGATTGTTATGCAAATATTATGTTTTGTTATATCAAACTGATATTAGATTACTGTAAATTTATAATAGAGCTACAAGCTCTTGGGATAATAGGCACGAGCTGCAAGCTCGCGCCAGCGGGGTCGCACCAGCGGGGTCTCTTTAAGCAATATGATTAGTTTGTTGTATTGTCTTTTTTGTACTTCCACAATATTTTTATAGACTCTATTTCATTATTATACTTCTTAACATCAATAAAATAAAAACCTTTTCTAAAACTAATCTCAAAGTCTATATCTATCATTGAATCCTGCACATTTTCAAAAAAAATATGCATTAACTCATTTGTTTTTGTATTTCTTATGATTATTTCTTCTGAATATACACAAGAAAGGTTATCTATTGTCATTTTTTCCATTTCCTCTTTAAAGTCTCCTGTAAAATATATCTCTCGAATAGGAATAGGAATTGTTTCTAATGTATAAGTTTTTGACTTATCGTAAATAACATCTCCTTTAAGCTCTTTGTTAAATAAAATAGTCTTTCCTTCTTCTATCATCTTAAAAGTAATTGAACCATCACAATTTTGTGAATAACAATAATAGTTTAGTATGAATAATGATAAATATTTTATTTTGTGAAACATCTTTCTAACATTTTTTTTATTTCTTCAATAATTTCTTCTCTGTCAAATAATCTAATAGTTATTTTTAATAAATCTGGAATATATGCATCCTCTTTTGGATTAGCTATATGAATGTGTCCCACCCCACGCTGGCGCGAGCGTGTCGCTCGTGTCTCTATTGCCCCTAATTCATTGCCTAATTAGTAACAGAGCTTGAAGCTCTCTACTTTCTTAGCACAAGTTTGAAGCGAGTATATGTGACTCGCACCAGCGAGGGGTATTGATATTTTAACAACACATTTGATATATTACCCTAATCCTGAAAATCATCATACTCTAAGTAATGATCGATAGCCCCAATAAGCTCTTCTGTGTCGTCTGTAGTTAGAGACTCATTATGTTCAAGTTTATTGTCAATAATGTCTTGAAAAATTCCTACTTCTAAAAAGTAAGTCACGTCAAATTCAACTAATGATTCAGGAATATTTCCATATTTAGTTTCAATAGAATTTTGTTCTTTCTTCTCTTTACTTGATAAAACCCAAAATTCTGACTCTTCATAGTTGTCTTTTTTTTCTCCTTGAATATAAATTATTCCAGGGTAAGACAATTGCTTGTAATCTTTTATCAGTTCTTTTACTGTTTTGTAATGTTGCATATTGATATATAATTTAATTGTTATTTACGACAAGTTTCTCTCCCATCCCCCCAATTCAAAATTCACAATTCATAGTAGGCACAAGCTACAAGAAACGCGCCAGCGGGGTGACACATCACCTATACATTCAGCGTCAGTTTAGCCCAGCCTGCATTTCTGGCTTTCTCCTTGTCGAGAGGGGTAAAGCCTTTCTTTGTCTTTTTGATAGGAATTAAAGATAAAATGGTTACTTCATCATCTGTGTCTTCTTCAGGTTCTTCATCTTCTTCCTCTTGGATTTTATTCCAAGTAACATCACTTACGTAAAATCCCGCCAAGCCTTCAGGTGCTGTAAGGGTATTGAAAGGAGGAGTGTCTAAAAGCAGGTAATCCCCTTCTTTGATAGACTTTCCGCTTTGTATCAAGGCAATAGCTTCTTTTAAGAAATGTACAGGGAAAAGGTTCGTGCCTTTGGTATTATAAAAGTTCCAATATTCAGGTAATACAAGGCATAACTCTATCATTGGTTGCTGTAAGGCATACAAGCCAAAAGTGAAAAGTACTCTTCTCTTTATCTTGCTTCCTTGTACCATTTTTATGGCGACATTCCCTTTATTTTCTATATCTAAAGGAAAGATTTTGCCTAATTGCACAGTGATATAAGTGAGTATGCCAACTCCCTCAATGGGGTTCTCTACCCAATCAGGAAGCTGAGAAAGTGCCTTTGCGCCTTTACTTTTCAGCAGTCGCGCTATTTCTGTGAAAGATTTTGTATAGTCTAACGGTAATGTTCCCAACTTTCGGTGCATTCTATTCACATTGGCATTGTGTTCTATAAGAAGTTTTACAATATCTGTATGTCCTTCCATTACAGCACACATTAAGGGTGAAAGCAAATCGGTATCTTTCCCATCTACTTTTGCATTATGAGATAAAAGCCACCGGACTGTAGCTATGTTTCCATAACCAGCAGCTTCTCCCAATGGCGATAGATATCCCTTATCAGATAAGTCGACATCAAATTTCACTTTCGAGTAAAGCCAATCTAACATTTCAGGATTGCCAAAAGCAGCCATAGAATGCAAAGCCGACTCTAAAACATCTTTATAATCTTCAAAGAATAAAGAAGGTTGTACGGCATAAATCTTTTTTAATTGAGGTAGATTATTTTGCTCTATAGCGTCTACTACGTCATTGAATTTATACATAACTTTTATAGATTATTCTGTAAATTGATTATTATTCATTTTTTCTTCTAATTCCCCCCGCTGGCGCGAGCTAGCAGCTTGTGTCCAATTCAGAATTCAAAATTCATAATTCCCCTCGCACTATTTAGAGCACATTATAGGCTTAAAAAACGCTTTTCTCTATGGTAGGTAAATGGAAATAGCAGGGCAATTCTTTTGTATTACATTGATTAACAAGTTGTTGTAATTTTAACAACACAACTGAAACATTATACTTAAAATTAATTTATCTTATGATGGAAATATCTAATCCTTCAAATGATGTTGTAGCATTTATTTGTATACGATGAGAAGAAGTTTCAATCTTTAATGTGACCACATTTCCAGTTTCATCAAATAAATATCTCATATCAATTATTCTTCCATAGTTTTCTATAGGAGAATGGGACATTATGCAGAAAATATCTTCCTCTTCTAAATCAAAATTACAATTTATCTTTGGTGTCTCTATAAGTTTGATGTTACCATCATTAGAAGATATTTCTATTATCTTTCCATTATCCAATTTAAGAAAACACCACCAAAACATAGGTTTAAATACAGATATTTCTCCCTCTCGTTCTACAAATCCCGATAGAAAAATATCTTCAATCAATAGATTATTATATTGTGTCATACATTTACTCTTTATACATAATTCCTAAGTCAAGTCCTTCCCTCTGCTGGTGCGAGCTTTCAGCTCGTGCCTCTATAATTATTTTATCTTTTTACATTATACTGCTTGGTAAGCTGTTGGAATTTTAACAACACATCTGATACATTACCCCCATTACTTATACTTATTGGGTAAGGGAAATATCCCCTCAACTTCAGGATAGTTTTCAAAATAATTACTCAGCCATAACTCAAAATTTTTGTAATTATCAAAAAAACCATATACATAGCCTTTCTTTAATAGTGATATATAATATTCGATAGGAACTACATATGGGTTGCCATCTCTCATAATTCTTGAACATTCTATAAAATATTCTTTATTATACGAAAGAAATATAGGTAGGTCAGGAAACTTAATATTTTCCTCCTCCAAATCAATATGCCCTATTAGTCTCCAGATTTTTTTTGTAATAGCAGTTTCTTTTCCAGATTTATACATTTTAAATCCTGCTGACAAAAGCATATTTAAATCAGTTGTAGCTTCATCAGAATAGTAGTTAAAAAAACCAAAATGAGATTCTCCTATCCAACAAACATAAATATATTTGTTATTAGATAGTATAATTTCATATACATTCCCATATTTTTTTGTTTTTATTTTCTTTACATTCATAATTTTAATCACAACCATTTTTTAAATTATCGTCAAGTTTTCCTGTTTTATTATTTTGAGGATCTGCAAAAGCCTTTTTATAAGCTTCTTTATTATCTGAACGTTCTGAGATACCATTAATTTGATCCGATGCAATTCCTAATTTCCTTGCTTCTTCTAAAAAATGCTACTCACCACCTCTCACTGCTCCATAGTTATCTGTCTCATAAACAGAGGCTAAAGGCTCAAGATTTCTATGGTGATTTGAATGTCTTTTTTTTTAATATCTGATCCACAGACATATCATCATCACTACTTGTTCTACCTGTGTAAATTTTATCTGTTCGTTTTCCTTTCTCATCCAATTCATAAGCTTGATAAACAACATATTTTCATCCAACCCCCAGACATCAATCCAAGTATTATTATCTCCTACATACCCATACAAAGTAGGATTACCACCAGTAAGCCTAATAGGGTCTTGGCTTATATATGCCCCTGTCTCAGGACTATAATACCTAAACCTATTATAAGCAAGTTTAGTTTCAAAATCATAATACAGAAAAACCTCATTCCTTTGCTATCTAATACCATTATAGAGGGTACCCAAGTGCTAAACTACAAGCTCGCGCCAGCAGGGGGGTATTTCCTATCGCTCTTGCTTTAACAAGACATCTGATACATTGCCTAAAACATCAGATACATTATTTTTTAGACACGATTATAATCCATTTCATCTAATAAATCTGCTATTTTATCAGCTCTATCACGAGATTCTTCATTGTTATTCTCCCCTTCTTCATAATACTTGACAAACAAACTTAGCAGTTTAGACTTAATTTCTTTATCAGAAATATTCTTACCCCTTGCTAAAGCAACCATATCTCTCATTGGTTGAAAAGAATTTAATTCTTTTGTTGAATCTAAAGATTTTACTACTTCTTCTTCAAATGACATAACATTACAATTTAGAACAATTATTCCATTCCTTTTTTTCAATAGGGATAATACTAACATGCCCCTTATTATCATCAAATGCTTTCAATCCAAAATTTGATAAACAATTTGTTTCTATAGAAAACATACTTGTATAGGGGTACCCAAGTGCTAAACTACAAGCTCTTGTGAAATTTCACCCCCTCCAATACATTACGATCTTCAATTTTTTATATAAAACTTATCTTTTTTCAAAGACACTTCATCAAAGAAAGAAATGTCTTTTATCTCAATACGATATATAATATTGTACGTTGCTTCGGGAGGATTATAAGATTTGATGGAAAACACCATTTTTTTATGTGTTTGCGGATTCTGATAAATATAGTCACTCCTTTTAGTGTCTTTAGCTTGAAAAACAGAATCATAGAAACATCTCCCTAACTTTTCTGTTAATTCAGGAAAGGAAATAAGGTATTTAGTCTTATCATAACAGACTTTCCCTTTTATTACACTATACCTACTATGGATAGATAAATCTAAGGTATATACTTTTTTATCTCCTTTTTTATAAAAAATTAGTGATGCTTCACCATCATATTCTTCCCTTTTTAAATTAGCATAAACTATTTTTTCTTTGGTGAATCCTGCTAAGTTATTCTTCTTTTCTATGGGAAGAAAATTTATCTTTTCAGAGGGTATACTTTGAAAAATATAAAGTATTTTTTCTTCTGAAGGCTCTTCTTTGGTTGCTTCTTGACAAAAATTAAGTAATATATCTATCAAATGTATAGAATCCTGTGCTTTTAAAGGTGAATAGATATATAGAAATAGAATAATAAATATTTTTTTCATTTTTATATAGTTTTTTTGTCCTAATACTACTACAAGGAAAGTGCGATTGCTCTTTAACAATATGAATCAAGAGTTGAAAAATAATAATCCCTGATTAACAGAATGTTATCGCTTTTGCATCGCACTTCCCCCTTTGGAGGTTGTCGGCAATTGCCGAGTAAGTGAATTAGGGGGAGGTTATCCCTTTGGAGATAGCCAGCGAGGGCTCACAGCTGGGTATGTGCGCAGCGAGAGCGGAGTATGTGACGGGGGGAGGTTTTAAATCAACAAGTTAATTTAACCCTTGATTTCTCTTTAACAACACAACTGATATATTACCGAATGTATTGGTGAAAACTACCAAACACTTTTAAACCCTCTTTCTACAAACTTTTTCTTTAACTCCTTTGTCATCAGCTTCTTTTTATCAGGAGTTTTACAATCTGAAAGTTCGAGATTGACCAAGTTCGGGAGCTCTAAAATTGCCTCTGCGTTAGTTACATTCTTACCATACATTAGCGTAATTTCCTTTATCTGAGGAACCTCCAAGAAGGCACTACAATCCGTATCACAATAGGTTGAGTTGATCCAAATAGTTTGTAACTTTTTTAATATGCCAATACCCTTAAAAGTAAAAGAATCTTGTGCACTCCCTAAATCTAAGCTTTCTAAAGTATTACTAAAAGGAGCTAAAGATTCAAAAATAGGTACTTTTACAGGACCAAATGCTAAATGTTTTATATTAGAAAATGCTTGTAACTGTGCCAAAAAATAACCTTCATCATCATTTCGAAACTCTACAAATTCCAAATTAGGAAATTGCTCTGGTGAAAGCTGAATATACTCTTCTATAGATTTGGAATTTGATAGGTGAAGTATCCTTAAATAAAGTAGATTTTCTAACTTCAAATCCTTTAGGAGTTTCTCTTTTTGAAAAATCTTTTTATTTCTTTTAAAAAAGTCATTAAACGCACTTTCATTTATAATCTTCAAACTTCTCAAAGACTTTGGAAATGACAACAATTGAATCTTTTCCATATAAATAGCGGGAAGCGATAGTGTATGCAGGGAGGTCATTCTTCCTAACTCCCTTTGTAATACCTCAAAGCTACGCCCTTCAGAATAACTTACTTCTAAATAATGTATTTTGTTCAGCACCTCAAGAGGAATTGGCTTATCTATATCTATGAGTTGATAAT
>CAUQUO010000052.1:0-19573 GCA_963521335.1 uncultured Capnocytophaga sp. | reverse complement strand
ACCTCTTATCTCTTACCTAAAAACCGCCCGTGCGGCTCGCACCCCATTACTCCCACTACTATCCCCTATTGCCTATCCCCTTTTCCCTATCCCCTCTTATCTCTTACCCTACAAACTCCTTGGAGCAACCTTGGAGCAACCTTGGAACAAGCCCCTAATTGACAAATTTGCTAATTTGCCAATTCTTCACTACCTTTGCCCCCGATATTAATAACATTTATAATGGACGCACTTATTTCAGAACTCAAGAACAAAATTATTGAAGTACTCAACTTAGAAGAAGTAACCCCTGAGGATATCGATGAAAATGAGCCCCTCTTTGGCACTGGCTTAGCCCTCGACTCTATCGATGCTCTCGAACTTATCGTACTACTCGACAAGAATTACGGTATCCGCTTAGACGACCCTAAAAAAGGAAAAGAAATCTTCCAATCGGTGAAAACAATGGCTGATTACATCACCGCCCACCGCACCAAATAACAATGCCAAAAAAAATAGTCATCACGGGAATGGGAATTAACTCTTCGATAGGTAACACTGTCGGAGAGAATTTTTATGCCCTTACCCATCGCCAAGCAGGGATTAGCAGGATTGAAAATGTAGAGACTATCCACGCCGACCACATCAAAGTAGGCGAAATTAAACGCCCAAACACTGAGCTTTTTGCCGCTTTACAATTACCCGAAGTAAACGCCTATTCACGCACCTCTCTCTTGGGGATTATCGCCTTACAAGAAGCTATCGCCAATGCAAAACTGACTTCAAAAGACCTCTCTCATAGCGGACTTATTATGGCTTCTACTGTGGGCGGTATGGATATGACCGAAAACTATTTCTTCCGCTATGGCGATGAAGAACCCCTGCGACGCTATATCACTACTCACAACATAGGTGAGGTAACTCACCAAATCGCTGATTACGTAGGCATAAAAGGTATTGTAACCAGCGTGAGCACTGCCTGCTCTTCTTCGGCAAATGCTATAATGACGGCTATCAACCTGCTTCGTACTGGTAGAGCCAACTGCCTCATTGCTGGTGGTGCCGATGCGCTCTCTAAATTCACTATCAACGGCTTCAATACCCTGATGATTCTCTCAGATACTGATTGCACGCCTTTCGACCAACATCGCAAGGGATTAAACTTAGGGGAAGCTGGGGCTTTTTTGGTATTAGAAACCGAAGAAAATGCCCTACAACGCGGGGCTACTATATTAGCAGAAATCAAAGGGTGGGGCAATGCCAATGACGCTTATCATCAAACAGCCTCCTCCGCCGATGGCGAAGGCGCGTTTTTAGCAATGCAAAAAGCCCTACAAATAGCAGGATTAACCCCCGCAGATATCGATTATATCAATGCGCACGGTACGGCTACCGTAAACAACGATCTCTCCGAAAGTCGCGCCTTAATGCGTATCTTTGGCGAGCACACCCCCGATTTTAGTTCTACCAAAGCCTTTACGGGGCATACTTTGGCAGTAGCTTCGGCAGTAGAAGCGGTATTTAGTGTTTTAGCCTTACAACACGGGGTGGTATTCCCTAACCTCAACTTCAGCACTCCAATGGAAGAAGTGCCTATCCACCCACAAACCGAACTGAAATACAAACCTATACAGCACGTGCTTTCTAACTCCTTTGGCTTTGGGGGCAACTGCTCAACACTTATTTTAGGTAAGAGATAAGAGGTAAGAGATATGTTACAATTATTCTATCATTCTTCATTAGAAGCGGGTACTGACGAGGCGGGGCGCGGCTGTTTGGCGGGTCCCGTAACGGCGGCAGCTGTGATATTGCCCCCCGACTTCAAAAACAACCTCCTCACCGACTCTAAACAACTCACCGAAAAACAGCGCAACCTCCTGCGACCTATCATCGAGCGTGAGGCAGTGGCTTATGCTGTTTGTCACGTACTCCCTGCCGAGATAGATGAGCTGAACATCCTCCGCGCTTCTATCACGGCTATGCACCGCGCTATTGCTCAGCTCTCCCCTACCCCCGAATTTATTGCGGTAGACGGCAATAAATTTGTGCCTTACCAGAAAATACCTTACGCTTGTGTAGTGAAAGGCGACGGCAAAATACAAACCATCGCAGCGGCTTCGATACTTGCGAAAACCTACCGCGATGCCTATATGGAAGACCTTGCCCTGCAGTTCCCTGAGTACCATTGGCAGCAAAACAAAGGCTATCCCACCCCCGAACACCGCAAAGCTATCGCCGAGCACGGCGCTACTGAACACCACCGCAAAACATTTCAATTACTGCCCGTGGAACAGTTGAGTTTGTTTTAGGGGATAGGAAAAAGCCAGCTAGGGGGCTGGCTTTGTTGTTTTATGGGGGGATTGTTATTTTATGGCTTCTTGGGTGGCTTGTATTTTCTTTTCGGCATATAGGACAACTTCTTTGATGACTACTTTGTGAATGGCACTGATGTAGGTGTTCATAAAGTCGTAATCGGGGGTGCCGTTTTTAGTGGGGAGGGTAATTTTTAAAAAAGGTAGTTTGTCAGTTGCATTTTGAGAATATTCTGTAAATAGGACTTGTAGTTTATTTATAGCAGAAACTAAAAATAATCGTACTTTTTTACTTATTTTACCTTGTTTGAAAGATAAGGCTTTTACTCTTGTTCCGATGTGGAAATCCTTGTTTTGATTTGTAGCATAAAAAACGCCTCTATCAGCTAATGAGATGGTAGTTTGGTGGTTAAATAAAGTTCTGTCTTTTAGAGGTTTAATATATTTTGTAATTCCATTATTTTCGTGTTGATGACTAATAAGGGGTATATTACCTTGTTGGACATCTCTTATAATGACGTCTCTTCCTGTTGCTATTTCGAACAAATCTCCAATGGTAAAATCTTTCCACTGTACTTTATCTAAGCTGTTTAGGGTTTCTTCTTCTTCCTCAGTAAGGGTGTAGTTTTCAAGCCCTGTAACGGCTAAGTAAGCTTCCAGCTCAGCTATACGCTGAGCTTCCAGCTCAGCTATAAAGGTTTCCATAAAGGCGAAATCTATGTTGCCGTCTTTAGTGGGGAGAGAGATTTTAATCTTGGATAATTTTGAAGCTGATACAGTATTGCTATAACAAAACTGTGTTAAGTTTTTTTGTAGTGAACTTCTAAAGGTAAGTCCTATTTTAGCATTCTTAATAACAGGAGTTTTTTCTTTTAATACTAATACCCCATCGGTAGTAATAAAGTCATCTTCTTGGTAGTAACAAACACCTGTTTGCCTACCAATAATCATCTTTTTACCCTTAAATATTTTGTGTTTTTCAGGTTTTACTTTTTTCACAAACCCATTATCACTGTCGTTTTGGGCAATGAAATTTATTCCTTGTTCATTAGTTATTAGATTTTGTTGATTTGAAATATCTCCTCTTTCTATTTCGAACAGATCTCCAATTAGAAATTCTGCCCACTTAACTGTTTGGAGTTTTTGTGTTAAGTGGGCGTCTATTTTCCCAAATGTTCATCGGGGGTGTTTTGTGTTTTTAGCAGGTTGGTCACTTCCCAAGCAAGGTAGTCGGCGACGGTTTTTTTGAAGTCGGCGAGGGTGGGGATGGTGTCGGGGGTTTGGTGTTTTTCAAAGTTCCAATCGTTTCCTTCGGGGGTGATGAAGTCTTCTATATAGGCTTTTTTAAGGTTCCAAAGGGTATTATCGACTTGGGCGCGGTGTCCTGCTTTGTATATTTTGATGATATCTTGATAGCGCTGTGTGGGGTTGTCTTTTTCTAAAATACCTCGTTTGGTGCGCTTGTGCCCGTCTTCTCTAAAATCGATAAACTTAACGGTTTTTTCGTAGTCGTGAGGGGTGTGTGCTTTGAAGATGTAGATGGAGGTTTGTACTCCAGCCATTGGCATAAAGAGGTCGACGGGCATTTTGATAGAGGCGAGGAGGGTGTGCTTTTTGAGGATTTCTCGGGCTGTTTTGATGGCTTCTCCGCTTCCTGCGCTGTCTTGAATGATGATGGCGCCTAAGCCGTCTTTTTGCATTTTATCTAATCCGTAGGCAATAAAGGGGAGTCCTTTTTCTTCAAAAGAGAAAGGGGGGTTGAGCAGTACTCTGTCGGCATTGAAGTCGGTAAAGAGGTATTCGGGGCGGTTGAAGGCGGAGCCTTTTTCTATTCGGCTTGATCCGTCGCCACGCAGTATCATATTGGTGGTGGCGAGTGTATACATTTCGGCATTAAGCTCGATACCGAGTAGATTATTTTTTTTGAGGTGGTTTATTTTTTCTTGTGCTTTGGTGGTGTTTTTTCCGAATTGAGTATTTACGTTTTCGATCATTAGCTCCATTGCGGATACGAGGAATCCGGCGGAGCCTGTGGCTAAGTCCATCACTTTGTTATCGCTAGTGATATTGAGTATTTGTGCCATCATTTTGGTGATGTAGGGAGGTGTTAGGACGATGCCTAATTCTTTGCCATCACCTAATGCGTATTTTAGGAATTCGGAATACATTTCGCCCATAATATCGATATGCCCTCCTAATCCATCGATAGATTTGAAGATGTATTCGTAGATGAAGGTGAAGACTTGTTTGCTAACGGAGGCTTTACCGTTTATAAATTCGGCTACTTCTTTGTGGCAGTTGGTCAACTCATCGCGTTGAGCGTCTTTGGATATTTCGCCAAAGGAGGCGAGCATTAGGTTTTTCTTTTCTTCGGGTATTTGGCGTACATCGAGGAAGGCTTTTATTTGGTCTACGATTTTTTTACCGTCTCTTTTGGTGGCAGTTTGTGAACCTTGTAGGTCGTCCGGGGTTAAGCCATATTCTTTATTGCCATTGAGGTCTTCAATATCCTGCATAGAAAGGAGCATTCCTGATACATAGAGTACGCGTTGGGGTGCGGTTATGTTATGGCTATGCATTAGTTTGTTTAACTTTTTGGCATACCATTGTAGGGTGGCTTGGCTTTCAATGAGGATTTGGTGTTTTTCTTCTTCGCTGAGGACAGCTGCTTTGTAGAAAGCTTGGAAAGAGGCTTTATTTTCTAAGAAGTCGAGTTCTTTGACGGTTTCAAGCTCTTTATAGGCATTTTTGGCGGATCCGAATACGTAGTAGACTTTTATTTCTACATTTTGCTGGCTATCTCCGGCGATACCTATGGCGATTACTTCGGTATATTTAGCACTTGCAATCATATTGAAAGCGTAGTGCAGGGCGCCATTTACGGCATATTGGCTAATGGATTTATCATCGAACTTCACTCCGTCTTTGCTTTGAGCAATGAGTTGGGAGTGTTTTAGTTTGTCTTCGATGATGATGGGTAGGTTATATTTTTCGATATGGAAATCGGGGATTCCGAAATTGGTTTTATTCTTGGTTTTAGCAGAACCTTTTAGGGCTTCTTTTAGGTAGTCGCTCATAGAGGTTTCTTCATTCCAATCGGTATGTTTTTTTTAGGTTTAGGCTATTGAGTTTTTCTTTTACCCAATCGTTTACATCATTTTCTAAAGTCCATTTACTTTTCATAAGTTGCTCTTGCTATATATGGATATTTTTTGAGGGTACAAAGGTAGTGAAAATTAGTAAATAGACAAATATAAAAAGCCTCTTCTAAGTGAAGAGACTTGTAATTTACATTTTATGTATCCAGAACTCAGGATTAAGTCTTGTCGTATTTTTATATAAGAAAAACTTCATTTCTGTCTTGCCATTGCTATCGGTGAAGATCTTGCCAAGAGGCTCTTTAGCTTTTACCTTATCCCCTTTCTTTACATACACATCAGTGAGATTGTAATAGATAGTGATGTAGTTCCCGTGGCGCACCTGTACCACTTTGTTACTTCCTGGTATCGATTGTATGGCCGATACTTCCCCTTCAAATACACAACGCGCCTCAGCACCCGCTTCTGTAGCAATTGTTACTCCGTTGTTATAATGTTGCAACTCAGGATATACAGGGTCATAATACACCCCAAATCCTTGAGACTTATACCCCTTTACCACTGGCCATATCAGGTTGCCTTTGTTGGCTTCAAAACTATCGGCTACCTTGCGAGACTCTGGGGTAAGCACAAAAGTAATTTCAGCTTCCGATGCTGAAGGTGGGGTAGTTGTAGCCATCCCTCCCTGTGTTTTTGTAGGCGTTTTCCCTCTGTTAAGAGCCGCCAAACGCGCTTGTTCTCGCTTATTAGCCTCTATGATAGCCAAGCGAATAAGCCTTTGTATTTCGCGGTCTATAGCGTTTGCTTGCTTCTGCTTGTCGCGTATCTGTGCTTCATAACTGCGCTCTGCAGCTCGAATATTGGTCGCCAGGGTCTCCAATTCTTTCTTCTCTTTCTGCAGTGTAGCCTGCTCTTGCCGTTGCTCATCAAGCACTTGGGTCTTGATATTGCGCTGGGCTACTAAGGTATCGTTGATATGTTTTATTTTATCCGATTTTATTTGAATGAGCTTCACCTGTTCTTTGCGGTAGTTGGCATACTGCTTCATATAAGCCAATCGCTTGTAGGCTTGTGTAAAACTCTCTGAAGACAACAAAAATAAAAGCTTATTTTCTGCCGATTTGCTTTTGTATGATTGCCTGATTATCTTCGCATATTCTCCCCTATGATATTCCAACTCCTTCTTTAGGGTCCGCAGTTGCTCCTCATTATCCGCTATCTCTTTAGAAAGCAAATTCGCTTGCTGCTGATTGATTTGTATCAGGCGAGTACGCATCAATATCTTCTCATTAGCAGCCTCTATTTGTTGTACCGTCGTTTTGTGTTGCTGACTCTGTTGTTGGCGCAATACCGACATCTGCTTGATTTGCTCTAGCAGTGCCTTCTTGCGTTGTTCTAACTCTCTTTGCTTCGTTTGCGCTGTAAGAAGTAGCGGAAAACATAGCAAAAACAATGTGATTTTTAATATATTCATAGGTCGTAGCATAATAGGCCGTTCCTCATTTTTCAACTTTGCCTAAGTTTGCAACACATTTGTTACTTGTTTATTGTTATTTCTTTCATCCCCGAAGGAATTTTAAAAGGAAGTGATACTTTCTTATCTATATCTATACCTTTAAATTCTAAAGTGATTTCTGTACTATGTTCCCCCTCCGAAGCTACTATCTTCAAGGTTTGAGGCAACAATAGCGCTCCTACCTGCTGATAGGTATAGGTCGCTATTGCTTTTTGATTCATTTTATTCACTTCGGTTGCTTCTACGCGATAATTGTCCGGTAGAAAACGATAAACCACATCCACTGGCGACGCCCCTTTTACTTCAATATTATAGCGGTTGTTATCTTCATCAAGAAGCTTGATACTACCTTCTCCATCAAAACTATAAAGCGCATTGCCCAACAATAGGTTTTGCAATTCGTTAAAACCTACTTCTACTCCCAATAGTTTGCTGATATAACTAAAATCCCCACTGAAAAAAGAACTGTCTAAACGATTGTAATACTCTGCTTTCTCAGGGGTGATTAGCGCCTTCGCTACTCCTAAAGGTGCTGATATCCATATAGCTTTATCTTTCTCCATCCGAAAAGACAAAGGCAAACTTTGCTCATTACTGCCGTCTTTATAGGTTACTTGCAGGTTAGCACTAAGCGTTTTAAAAGTAGGAAAAGATTTTAGATGATGATTGATGATTTCCTTAGCTTGTTTGTCTACACTTGCCTTACCCTCAGGGGTTACCACTGCTTGTTTAGTTCTACAGCTCACCAATAATAAGACTGTAAAAAATAATACGATTCTTTTCATAATGTTTTAATAAGATTTTCTACTTTGCCTAAGTTTAAAACTTTGGCATTTCAATTCGTTATTTTCCAGTGCTCCCAAAGCCTCCCGAACCTCTTTCTGTATCAGAAAGCGTTGTAACCAACTCAAAGGTTGCTTTCTCATACTTGGCAAATACCATCTGAGCTATGCGATCCCCATGAGCAATAGTAAAAGGTTCTCCTGAGAGATTCACTATTGGCACTTTCACCTCTCCTCGATAATCACAATCTATAGTCCCTGGTGCATTGATTACCGTGATACCATTTTTTATAGAAAGCCCACTGCGCGGACGCACTTGGGCTTCATACCCCTCAGGAATTTCTATATACAACCCCGTAGGTATAAGCTCCCGCTGCAAAGGCTGTAGCGTAACAGCTTCTTTTAAATCCGCTCTTAGGTCTACCCCTGCGGCGCCTTCTGTTTGATAAGAAGGAAGTTCATTACTCGATAAATTCTTTATTTTTACCCTCATAGATGTCCTATTTTTTCTTTATAACCTGCTTTCCTTTTCTATCTCTTTAAAAGGCACTTCCCTTCCGTTCTTGAAAACTACATACACTTCCTCATCAATCACCCCAAAGGCAAAACCCTTTTCATCAAAATCATCTATTTCATCATAGGTTAGCGGAATAATCTCTTTCCCCTCTGTATTGATAAAACCCCATTGCCCTTCTTTGTTTACTCCTGCCATTCCATAATAAAAAGGACGAACTTCATCGTATAGAGTGCCTGTCAGCTCTTCCCCTTTCTCATTGATAAAAGTCCATTTATTTTCTTTCAATACCGCAGCAAAACCATCTTGAAAATCATCTACTTCATCATATTGCAACGGACAGATAATTTCTTTTTTCTCGTTGATAAAACCCCAAAGTTCATCCTGCATCACAGCAGCATAACCATTACAAAAGCGCGCCACATCATCATATGCCGCAGGGATGATTAAAACATTTTCTTCATTGATGAGTCCCCATTTCCCATTGAGCATTACTTTAGCCGTACCCAACAAAAAGCTCTCTACCATCTCGTATTGAAAGTCGATTTTCAACTCGTTATTTTTATTGATAAAACCCCACTTTCCTCCTTTTTTCACCGCTCCCAAAGTCTCAAAAAACGGCATACTATCTTCATAAATAAAAGGAATTGCTTCCTTCCCTTTTAGGTTGATATAACCCGCCGTATCTCCTATACGAGCCGAAGTCGTCGGCGAAAGAAATGGATGCGCATCGTCATAGATAAGAGGGATTACTACCTCTCCTTTCTTATTTACAAATCCACATTTCCCTTTCTTTACTACTTTCGCAAGTCCTTCACAAAAATGAAACACTTGATCGTAATAAGTCGGTACAACTTCCTTGCCTTTGGCATCTATAAGCCCCCAAAGATTTCCTACCTTCACTGGGGCTGTCCCCAATAAAAACGGAAGCGTAGCATCATATTTAAACGGACAGATCTCCTTGCCTTTTTGGTTTACAAAACCCCATTTACCATTGCGCTTGGCAGCTGCTAAACCATCGGCTGTAAACATTTGCGATTCTTCATAATTATTGCGCCACGCTTCTTGTTCTACATCTATTCTCATCTTTTTTCTTTTATATTATCCGGTGCAAAGATAAAAAATAATTAACAATTAACAATTGATAATTGTCAATTGTCCCCCCTATTACTTCTTATCCAAAATCAGTTTCTCCCATTTCTATCCCCTATCTCCTATTCCCTATCCCCTATCCCCTCTTACCTCTTACCTCTTACCTCTTACCTAAACAATCCCTTCCCCATTACTACCCCCTATTGCCTAATTTCCTAATCCTTTCTTTCAACCCCTGTATAGCAGGAGTCGAAAGACTTCCATAAGAAGTTATTACAGGTGCTTTTACCCCCTCTTCAAAGAGCATATCACCTGTAAATACAAACGCTTCATCCCATAAATTCTCGTCAATAAAGCGTTGTAGCATATACCTTCCTCCTTCTACAATGAGGCTTTGTATACCACAAGCATATAAAATATCGCATATAGCTTGCGGATGTGTGTCTGCAAGGCAGAGCGTTGGTGCTTGAGTGTCGTATATGGGGGCTGTTTGAGGCACTCGCTGATGCGGGTCTATAAGCACCCTCAGCGGATTTGCTCCATACCAATGCCGTGTCGTAAGCGAAGGCGTATCGGCAAGAGCGGTGCGCCCCCCTACCAATATGGCTTGTTCTCTGGCTCGCAAACTATGCACATACTGCTGAGCATAAAAAGAACTTATCCATACAGGGGCAAGCGTATCTTTGTGAGCTGGAGCTATAAAGCCGTCGGCACTTTCCGCCCATTTGAGGAAGATATAAGGGCGTTTTTTCTCGTGAAAGGTAAAAAAGCGTTTGTTGAGTTCCCTACATTCTTTTTCCATTACCCCTACTGTCACTTCACAACCCGCAGCCCGCAGTTTTTCAATACCACGACCAGCCACTTTAGCAAAGGGGTCAATTGTGCCTATCACCACGCGCGGAATGCGGTGAGCGATAATCAAATCAGCACAAGGAGGCGTTTTGCCATAATGACTGCAAGGCTCCAAACTCACATAGAGCGTACTCTCTGCCAGTAGTGATTGGTCTTTCACCGAGGCTATAGCACGCACTTCAGCGTGAGGTTCACCTGCTTTTTGGTGCCAACCCTCACCGATGATTTTCCCATCGTGCACTATCACACAGCCCACCATAGGGTTAGGGTAGGTAGTGCCAAGACCATTATAAGCTAATTGTATACAGCGTTTTATCATAGGAAATAGGGGGTTAGGAATACGAGATTTTTACTTTTTTCGGTTCCATCTATCTTTTATATAATCTATACATTGTGGTAAGTATGCTAAGGCTATAATGATCAAAGGATAATACCAACCTTCTTTAAAAGCATTTACTAAATAGGAAAACACAGCATTTCTTACTTCTGTGTTAAAAATGCAGTAGTAAATAAGCAATGTTAACAGAAACGTTAGCACCACGACTCCTATTATAGGCAAGCCAGCAGATGGAGAGCTAATACCTCTCAAAAAATACATCACCCCAATTGCAACGGCTAAGCCCAAGAGCAGAGGGATAAAAAACCAGCGGTCAAGAAAACAGATATATACAATACCTCCTATAAACGCCAGTGCTATAATTATTAAAATAATAATTGCTTTCCAGTTCATTTTTATTTAGGAGTTAGAGGTTTTTCTACTTTTATTTTTTAGCAAAGAAATAGAAAATATGAAAATCAGTAATTTATCGTATTTTCTTTTCTACTCCTTTTCTACTTTTATCCATTTAGAAAGAGAACGAGTACCTATATTTTCTATCAGATTTTTTTCTTTTAAATCTTGCAACATATTAGAAATTCGCTTTTTTTTCTGTGACTCTGATAAGTAATTAGGTAGTTTATTAAGTAGCAATGTATCTATTTCTTTTCGGGTAGCAAAACTATGGGTATCTATATGTTTCATTATAAAAGATTGTAATATTTCTGTTTCCAGTCCTTTATTAAGAGTATATTCTGCTTTTTTATTTAAAATATTTGCTGTTTTTTCTGAAATATAATACAAAGGTTTCCGCCCTTCTATAAGATGTTTTTCCTTGAGACGTTTTACTTCTATTTCATTAATAGGTAATTTTTTTTGTACTCTATCTATTAATATAACATCTGAAAGTTCTAAATCATCTCCTTTTTCTATAAGATACTTAGAGTAATTTTCATCTATGTAATGACCATAAATTTCTAAAACTACCTCTTTTTCTGTGCTTTTAGAATGATCGGGAAGTGGAAAATATCTCTTTTTTTGACTGATAAGCATCTTGTGAATACCATATCCTACAGAATCTATCATATTTAGATTTACCATAGCATTTACTAAGAACTTATTTCGGTAATGTTTAGGCGTTTTATCTCCAAAAAAATAGTCTTCTGCTTTTCCTTCAAAAAAGTTTCCTGCGTTTTCAAATATAAGTTTGTTTATTTTCTCGGTTACTACTATTCGTGAATTGAGAAAATAATCTTGATGAGCAATACAATTGTTTAGGGCTTCTAAAATTACTTTCGAATCATATTTAGGCACCTCAACTGAAAAAAGTTGATTGTCAGGAAAAAAGCGATAAGGAATATTTCTTATACGTTCTAATACTGAATTAATAGTAAGAAAGAGTGGCATACCAAAATGCTCATAAGCTTTTTCTTCAGTGTCTAACTTCCAAGTGATTTGAGCTATCTTAGGAGCTATAAAATGAGAAGAACTTTCCTTCCCCAATAAAATAAGAGCTGTATTGGTTATCTTTCCTCCTATAGTTATATTTAACTTATCAAGAAAAGTAACATCTGTCCAAGAGTCTATATCTTTATAAAAAAACTTGTTAATACTCTTTTCTTTATACAATTGTTTTGCTTTTTGAATTGCGTTTGTATCAAGATCATCTATATTAGCCTCTTCTACTATTTCAGCACTCCAATCAGTTTCAGAGAGCATTATTTTACGCCAATGTTCAGGATAACGTTTGAGCTCAGTAAGTGAAGAGGCTATTCTAATCCATGCTGTTTTTTCAAATTCTACAGGAATATTAGTTGTTTTAGGCACTCTAAAAATCTCTATTCTCTTGCCTTTATAATCACATTCAAAATGTTCAAAAAACACTGAAGGATTGAGATTTTGTCGAATATAAAATTCTAATTCACTACCCTTCTCTCTTCTTCTTTTATAGTAAAAATCTGTACCCACTACTTTTAAAGTAGTATCTTCTATTCCAAAAATAAGATAACCATAAGGCTGATGAGCCAAGCAAGCTGCATTAGCCAAAGCAGCAATATACCTCCCTAATCTTTGGTTATCAGTAGCTTTCCCCGTTTTAAATTCTAACCAAGAAAGCTCTTTTTCTTCTTTTAGTAGGTTATCCACCAAGTCTATTAACTGATAATTTTCCAAAATATTATTTTTGTTGAGATTTTACTACTTTTATCTTTTGCTTAAAACAAATCGTTCTCGCTGATACTCTTATCGTGTTTAGTATAAGCTGTAGGTCGTTTAGCAAAGAAATCATCTAGCTCATTACTGAAAACCTCCTCTTCAAACCACATCATTGGTTTCGCCTCATCTGCACTGATATTAAAAGGCTTCCCTAAACCTAACTGGGTAAGAGAATCATCAAGACGATAACGCATATAGTTAGCGAGGTCTTTTTTGCTGAAAAACTCCAATTCTCCTTGCTCAAAAATCCAATCCAGCATCTTGTCTTCCAAAAGAATATAGTTGCGAATAAAATCTGTGGCCTCGTGCTCCGCTACGGTCTTCATCTCTGGCTTTTCCTCAAATATCTTTTTCAAAATGTAAATACCTGCATTCGCGTGCAATTGCTCATCAATAGAAGTCCAAGCAATGATGTTGGCTACATTTTTCAAATAACCTTTGAAACGCGTGAACGATAATATTGTAGCAAACTGACTAAACAACGAAGCATTCTCTATAATAAGAGTGAAGAAAAGAATGCGCTCCATAGCATTCTCGCGGTTCTTCGCTAGGTATTCTTTTAGTATGTTGTTGCGCTCCTTAAAGATTGGCACCTCCAACAGATTTTCAAATTCATTGTTGTAACCAAGCACTTCCAATAAGCGAGCATAAGCCTCACTGTGTCGAAATTCACATTCAGCAAAAGTAGCCCCAAGACCATTAAATTCAGGCTTAGGAAAGAGATCATACAAGTCCCCCCAAAAAGTCTTTACCGATACCTCTACTTGAGCAATACCTAATAACGCCCGTTTTACAGCCTCCTGCTCTACAGAAGTAAGATTCGATTTAAAATCTTGAATATCAGCCGTAAACTCTACTTCTGAGTGCACCCAAAACGATTTGTGCATAGCACTCACAAACTCCATAACCTCTGGGTATTCAAAAGGTTTGTAGTTCTCACGTTTGTCAAAAATTCCCATAGTGAATAATATTATAAATATGTTTTAATGATATTTTTATCGAGGCGCAAAAGTAGAAAATAATTTTGAAAATCTACTTTAAAATGATGTTAAAATATTCCTCCTCATCAAACTCCTATTACAGCCTTTTTTCTCCTACCCCCTCGCCCCCTAAATACAAAATACTACCAAAAAACCCTTTCCGTAGAAAAATATACTACGAAAAGGGTCAAAATTAGTTTTTTTCAGAAATTAGAAGATAATCCTTAACTCCCCATCAATCATTAAATATTAAACTTCTTAGCATCCGAAAGAAATTGCGCAAGACCACTATCTGTTAGTGGATGCTTCAAAAGCCCTGTAATAGCCGAAAGCGGAGCCGTTATCACATCTGCCCCTATCTTAGCACATTCAATGATGTGCATTGTATGGCGCACTGAAGCCGCAAGAATTTGTGTTTCAAAATTATAATTGTCATAGATAAGCCGTATCTCTTCTATAAGAGAAAGACCATCTGCTGAAATATCATCAAGCCTACCAATAAAAGGCGATACATAAGTAGCCCCTGCTTTAGCCGCCAAAAGCGCCTGACCCGCCGAGAATACCAGCGTGCAGTTAGTCCTAATACCCTTATCACTAAAGTATTTAATAGCCTTGATACCCTCTCTGATCATCGGTACTTTCACCACTATCCGAGAATGAAGAGACGCAAGCTCCTCCCCTTCCCTCACTATACCTTCATAATCTGTAGCTATCACTTCAGCCGAAACATCTCCGTCTACAATATTACAGATGTTTTTATAATGCTGAAGAATAGCTTCTTTACCACTGATTCCTTCCTTTGCCATCAAAGAAGGATTCGTCGTTACTCCGTCTAAGACTCCCAAATCTTGAGCTTCTTGAATTTGTGTTAAGTTTGCTGTGTCGATAAAAAATTTCATAATGCTATTAATATTAATAATTAACCATTGATAATTGCCTATTTGCTAATTTAATGAATAGTGTTTCATTAGCATCTTCTCATACATCTTGCTCGGAAGTAACCTCTTGAGTACTATAGAAAACTTCTGCAGAAAAGAACCTTGTTTATAATGTACTTTAGGATGATCTGTATTTATTACTTTCAGTATCTTTTCTGCCATTTCTTTAGGATCTCCTCCTCTGTCTACATGCTCATTCATTAGCTTGAGCTGTTGCGCATAAACTGTAGCATAAGGCGAATTTTCCTTTACTGGTGCGTGATAACGACGAGATGCTATATCTGTAGCATAGTCTCCAGGAGATATAGTACATACCTCTATCTTAAAGGGCTTTAATTCCATCCGAAGAGCTTCACTCATCAAAAGAAGAGCACTTTTGCTAGCTGAATAAGCCCCCCGAAAAGGCAATCCCATATAGCCCGCTATCGATGCAATATTGATAATGCGCCCGCTACCTTGCGCCCGCATAGCTGGAAGCACTTGTTGTATCACCGCTATAGCTCCATAGAGATTAGTAGCAAATATATTCTGAAGTTCCGCTATAGGTAGCTCTTCTATAGCCCCCGTAATCCCTACCCCTGCATTATTGATGAGAATATCTATACGACCTACCTCTGATAGCATTTGCTGTACTGCTTCTTTGATAGATGCTTCATCGCGTACATCCATAGGCAAAAGACGAAAAGGAAGGTTCTTCCCTTCTACATTGCGCGCTGTACCATAAACGAGAAATCCTTTAGAAACGAGAAGCAAGGCGGTCTCTTTACCTATCCCCGATGTAGCTCCTGTGATGAGAACGGTTCTATTAGTCATTGGCTAATTGATCATTGATATATTTTTGTTCTTGGCAGAATTGTATCAATTCGCTTTTAATAAAATCTTGTATGCTGTCTTTAGTGTGTTTAGGATATAAAAGATGCACATTAGCACCTGCATCAAGGGTGAAGCAGAGCGGTACTTTGGTATCTTTGCGGTATTGCCATACGCGCTGAATGACTTCTAAGGTGTTAGGACGCATCAAGATAAAGTAAGGAATGCTGGTTTGCATCATCGCGTGAAGGGTGAGGGCTTCACTTTCTACAACTTCTATAAAAGTATCTATATCACCAGAGGCAAAACTGCTAATGAGTTGGTTGATATTTTCATTGGCTTGTGCAAAACGCGCCTCGGCAAAAGGGTGACCGTGCATCAGGTTGTGTCCAACGGTGCTACTCACTTGCTTCTGACCATGGTCGATGAGCAAGATAGTATCTTGATACTCTTCAAATACACTATGTACTGATAGGGGATAAGGAATGCCATACTCGTCCGAACTGCCTGCAATAGCAAGATGTTCACCCCATACTACAATACTGCCTTTTACACTACGGCAAGCACTACCCGAACCTAAGCGCGCTAAGAAAGACGCTTTTTGCCAAAAGGCTTCTTCAGTATAAGTTTCGCCTAATTCTTTAGCTATTTTCATCAAGCATACCGAAAGCGCTGCCATAGCACTTGCAGAGGAGGCAATCCCACTGCTGTGTGGAAATGAATTATGAGAAGCAATCTTGAAGTAATAATCCTTTAAAAAAGGCAGATAAGGGAGAATACGCTCGAAAAAAGTGTTGATTTTAGGGTGAAATGACGGTTTAGGTTGTCCTTCAAAGCTAAAGTTAAAAGAAAAAGGATCGCCAGAAGCTATAGAAGAGTCACTTCTACGTTCGTAATCGATAGAAGTCTCGGTATAACAATGCGTAAGTGTAAAACTAATAGAAGGGTTTGCAGGGAGTTGTTCTCCCTTTTTACCCCAATATTTTACGAGGGCGATATTACTGGGTGCTTTGAATGTTGTCATTTTTATTAGGTAAAGTCAGCGACTACTTGGAGTTGGGTATGTGATGGGAAACTCTTGATACCTAAATCTTAGGAGCTCCAGAGAGACTCAAAGCCTTATTAGCAAGGTCTAATTTTTTAGGAAACAAAACCTTATTGATATATTTATTCAATGATGGGTCTGGCTCTAACAATACATAATAAGGAGTTTCTTTTTGCACTTTACGTTTAGACACCTCCATTTGTGTTAACTCTTTTTTCTCTTCTGTACTCATAGTTATTAATTGTTTTTTCGTTTTATAGCAAATCCTTGGTAAATAACATTTGGTAGAAAATCCTCCCATTCACCATTTAGCCAGCATTTCAAAAAGAAATCTTTTTTGATAAGGTTTAGATATTTTGTGATTATAATTCTATACAATCTTGTTCTTACAGGTGAACTACCTTGTATAAAAACCCATTTGTCAGGGAATTTTTCAGTAAAAACATAGATAATAGAAATTACAGTCGCTAATACTTTTTCCATATCACCATTATCAGAAACAACCATATCATCTATTTCTTCTGTAAGGGGGTCTTTATCTCCAAACCCTAAATTATAAACATCTGTTAGGTTTGTTTCTTGAAATTTTACCATTTTATAAATTTTACCATTCTTCCCTTCACTGATAAACTCATAAATATGGTTTGTTTCATCAGGTAAAATATCGTATTTCGGTAGATTCATTGGTTTGTTGGTCTTTTTTGGGGTTACCCTTTATCTCACTGGGCGGTTCATCACTAAGTCGATGTAGAGATTTACCTTGTCTTTGAGTTCTTTGCGGTTTACGATGAAGTCTAAGAAACCGTGTTCGAGTAAGAACTCAGCAGTTTGAAAGTCTTCTGGAAGGTCTTGCCCTGTGGTGTCTTTCACTACGCGCGGACCAGCAAAGCCTATGAGGGCACCTGGTTCGGCAATATTGATATCACCAAGCATTGCAAACGAAGCGCTTATCCCTCCGGTTGTAGGGTCGGTACAGAGAGAAATATAAGGAAGTTTAGCTTCGTCGAGCTGTGCGAGTTTGATAGAGGTTTTAGCCATTTGCATTAGCGAAAGAGCAGCTTCCATCATTCGCGCACCTCCCGATTTAGAAATCATCAAGAAAGGCAATTTGTGCTTGATAGCATACTCAATAGCACGACAGATTTTTTCACCCACTACGCTTCCCATAGAGCCCCCGATAAAAGCGAAATCCATACAACCTATAACTATAGGTTTACCTTTAGAGTTTCCTACGGCAGTGCGAACGGCATCTTTCAGATCTGTCTTTTGGGTAGCCTCTTCCAATCGCTGGGTGTAGGCTTTTGTATCTACGAAATTCAGAGGGTCTTTAGAAGTCATTTTCGCATCGAGTTCCTGAAATTCGTTGTTGTCAAATAGTATTTGGAAGTATTCTTTACTACCGATACGCACGTGATAACCATCATCAGGACTTACATAAAAGTTGGTAGCCAACTCATCTTGTTCCACAATGTTACCACTAGGTGATTTATACCATAATCCTTTAGGGATATCTTTCTTTTCCTCAGTAGAGGTTTGTATTCCTTTTGCTGTTCTTTTAAACCAAGACATAATTATTCTGTTTTAGTAAAGTGCAAAAGTACAAAACTATTTGTAATTAGCAATTTTTAAAGAGTGGTTTTTCGTTATAACGCATTAGCCATTGGTAGTTACTCACTTCTTTTTCTTTACTTTAGCACCTATTGATTTCCCCACTAACACCAGCTTCCACACCATCACTATCCCCTTTCCCCTATTGATTACCCCACTAGCACCAGCTTATAGCCCACCCCATTACTCCCATTATTCCCATTACTCCCATTATTCCCATTATCCCCTATTGCCTATCCCCTATCCCCTAAAATAACCGCCCGTGCGGCTCGCACCCCATTACTCCCATTACTCCCATTACTCCCATTACTCCCATTACTCCCATTACTCCCATTATTCCCATTACTCCCATTATTCCCATTACTCCCATTACTCCCATTACTCCCATTATTCCCACTTACCTCTTACCTCTTATCTCTTATCTCTTATCTAAAACAGAGCTCGTCCCCCATTATTTTTTCATAAGCTCTTACTTCTTTTTCTTTACTTTAGCTGCTATTGATCTCCCTTCTACAAGCTCAAAATGCATCTTGTGGGCAAGGTTAGCATCTATAAAAGTGCGATGTCCTGCACCGTACACCAAAACTATTTTTTTATCAGAAGTATTCGATAGCAAACTATTTACATAATCATCTCGTACGCTTTGAATAGAATAACTCGTATGGCTTTTACAGCGTTTGCATTTATATCTTTGATCTAATGGAGTAGCAAAATCACAACTGTCCAAGACTATTTTCCCTCTTTTAGCTTCTATTTGGTCTATCACTTGTTTATCTGTCAAATCCGCTTTTACATCTGTCTTAGGGTCTATCCCTGTGTTTTCTAAGGTTTGAGCTACATATTTCTTAGGAGCGGTAAAAGGCAAAGTAGGGTTATTTTTGTAGTCTCCTTCATTAAAAAAATCAAACCTAAGCATCTTTCTAAATTTAAGCCGAATGGTATCTTTTTGTGCTTGGGTAAGCGTCGTGTCCATCCTTATTCCTTCGTAATAAATCACATACCCTTCTTTGCGCTTCTGTGTTACAAATTCCTTCACCTCATCGTAATACGCTTGCTTAGACAGATGCATCATCGGAAGAAATATAACAGTCCTATCGTCTTTTTGCCATACAGCCTTCTTCTCAACAGGCGATTTTATATTGTAAAGTTTTATAATCCCTTTTGCACAAGAACTCAATAGCAACGCCATAACCGAGAGTATAAATATATATTTTTTCATAAGTAGAATCTTGTTTTTTTATATGAATAACACACTTTTAAAATTATCGTATAAGGGCTGTCTAAAAAGTCTCAAAATTATACTTATATCACTACACTTTGCCAAACTTTCTAGACTTTTCCAAAGTTGATTACCCCACTAGCACCAACTTATAGCCCACCCCATTATTCCCATTATTCCCACTTACCTCTTACCTCTTATCTCTTATCTCTTACCTAAAACAACCGCCCGTGCGGCTCGCACCCCATTATGTCATATCCTGAAATAGGTTTACACTAAAAACAGGGAAATATATGAC
>CAUQUO010000051.1:0-20118 GCA_963521335.1 uncultured Capnocytophaga sp. | reverse complement strand
AACTCATCCAAAGCCTTTTCTTCAGTTTCAAATTTATAATAAAGTATATTAGCCCAACCTCTAGAGTCGCCTCTCATATTATACCTTTTTCTTAGCCATTCACAAAATTCTGTGTATAAGACACTAGCTTTTACATCTTCCTCGGTATCACGATAATGCCAACCATTAATAAAAGCTTCTAAACAAAATACATTGTGAATTCCAATAAATAATTCAGGAATAGGCTTAATAAGTTTTATAAGATCTATAATAGTCATATTGAAAATAGTTTTTGTTTCTGTGTGTTATATTAGGCATAAAGTCTAAAGGATTTCTCTCACTCACTCGCGCCTGTGGGGAGGTTTTATTTCTTTTTTATTTAGCTATACAATAAACATCATTTGCAATAGTTAGGAATTTACCTTCTTCTCCATTGAATTCTTCTGAAGCAGACGGAAAACAATAATAATTAGGTTCTGGATGTTCAGAGATAGTACTTCTATTTAAGGTGGTTCTATATACTTTTTTACTATGTCTTTTTATCCAACTAAAAACTTCCTTTATCCAAACCTCTGAATCTTCATCTTCAGAAAAACCGTATAATTGCCCATTTTTAAGAAACTTTCCTTTTTCTATTGTAGATTTAAGTAATTGCATACGTCCTTTGCCAATTGGATGAAAATGAGCATATCCTTGAATGTTGTTATATTCTTTAGAATATTGAGGTAAAGAAACAATATTTGTATTTAACAAACAAAGCTGTATGCTTTGAGCCTCCGAAATATTTTTTAAAGGATTAATACTTTCATTAATTAATAGAGGTTTCGTATCAATTAGAATCGTTGTAACTTCTTTTAAGAAAGAAGTGAACATATTATAATCATTATCATTTGCAAAAAAATAGCATTTTCTTTTCATTTTGTAATTTTAATAGGTGTAAATATAGCCCCTTTGCATATTATTTGGTTTAATATCTACCCCTTCACTAGCGCGAGCGTCCCTACCAATTAGGTTTTGTTTCTTTTGCATTGCACTGCTTGGCAGGTTGAGGGGGGATAATAGGCACGAGCTACAAGAAACGCGCCAGCGGGGGGTAAAGGAAAATAGCAGGGCAGTTCTTTTGTATTATGCTGATTAGTAAGTTGTTGTAATTTCAACAACACATCTGATACATTACCTAAATTATATCTCCCATTTCTAAAAAAATGATATTATTAAATTCTTTATCCTCACAAAATTCTTTTACACGTTCTGTGCATAATAATAGATTTGTATTCTGTAATGTGAAGAAATCATAACTATTGACAACCTCCTTATCAAAGAAAATTCCTTTATCTTTTTCACGAGGAATTATTTCCTCTCCTTTTAATTCTGACACTCCAATAAATTCTATTCTTCCTCTTTCTGTCTTAACTAAAGAACTTTGAGGAAGGCAATCAAAATATGTAGGGCTAAAAAAGGATTTTAATGCAATGTCTTCTTGTGGTAGCCATTTCAGTCTTTTAGGATTTTTTGCTTTTAACTCTCTTTCAGTCTTATTAATCTTTACATCTACCCCCTTAATATCTTTAAAGTTTTCTTGTAAAAGATTAAAGACGGATAATTTACATATTTTAATGCCATAACAAAATGTAAAATCTCCGATTTTATTCCCATTACTACCCCAACTATCCCACCAAACATCTAGCAAATTGATTTCTTTAATATTTTGTTTACTACTAGGTCGAAGAATAGCGTATTCTTTTTGTATGTAACTTGTAAATTTATAAACTTTCATTCTGTACAATCTTTTTTATTTTTTGGATTATATTTATCAAAATTAAATTCCCTGCAGGTCTGTATAAATTTTGCCAAAGTCTATGATGAGCTGCAAGAAACGCGCCAGCGGGGGGCTTACTTTAATTCTTTTACTCTAAGAGAATCTATGTATAGTTCAAGTTTCTTACTGTTGTAAAAATCTATACATTTCATAATTGTTAGATATATTTTCTCTCTATTATCATCTGCAAGGTAGGTATTATATTCTTTTTTATGCCATTCCTTGACAAGACGATCAAAAGATAGGTTATTTTTTGTTAGGTTTGCATCCAAACCTCCGTAAGTAATATAATCCTCCCTACTTCTATCTATGAACAAAGAGTATAAATCGGGGTTTTCTTTTACAATTTGTTCATATTCGTATTCCATACAATTGCAAAAAGCAATGTTTTTTAGAATTAATAGCTTGTCATTCTTGTTTTTTATCTTTTTCTGTAAAAGTGGGGTGTCATAACAAATATCATCCGTTTTTGTTGCTGTTGTGCAATATTTTTCATCACTTGCTTTATATCTCTTCTCTAATACTACACGAACAGAATCTAAGTATTTTTTAAGTGCCTTACTATTGTAGAAATCTAAACACTTCATATAAGTAGGATAGCGTTTAGGACTTCCTTTCTCTTGAAAGGTTTTATAATAGGGTTTACTTAACCAATTTTCAACGAGCTTATCAAGGGTAGGATTTGCTATTATCCACTCTATATCGAGATGCTTACTACACTGTAGATATCCACCTGTAGTAGCATCAGGTATCAATTTGTAAGTATTGGGTTCCTTCTTTTCTATACCAAACTCTTCTTGTCCTAAACATTTGCAAAAAGCTACATTTTTAAGCATCAACAAATCATCTTCTAATGTTTTATCTTTCTTCATTGTCAATACTTCATTGTCAATTTCTTCCTCTTGCTTTATTTTCTTTGTTTGAGCAGCAGAGGTTTGGAAGGAAGTTTCCTTTAGCAACTTCCCTTCACTATTTTGTTTGTTATTACAACAAAACAAAAAACTCAATAACGATATTAATAAAAAGTATTTCATATAATTTTTTATTTGTTTATATCTATTAGTTTATTTTGCACTGCTTGGCAGGTTGAGGGGGATGATAGGCACAAGTTGCAAGAAACGCGCTAGCGGGTGAGATTTTAACAGCATATCTAAAACATTATTTATTTGTTTATATAACAGATACTTTTATTTTATTTCTCAGATTTTCAATAAGATTGTAATTGCGAATCTTTGCACATTTCTCAATAGTTATATCTTTCAAATAATTCATTTTTTCAATAGCTTGTATATCCTCCAATTGATTGTTCCTTGCTAAAAAAAGCTCTTCTATAGGTAAAAGTTCAATACCCTCTAATGTCTGTATCTTAGAACTATAAATATGTAACACTTTCAAATTCAGTAATGGTGATATTTGCTTCAAATCTAAGTCTGAAAATTTAGAAAAAACTATACTTTTTAGCCCATTTGCTTTGTTAAAACAATCCAAGCCTTTCCAATATTCCGCCCCAATATGCTTGATATTAGGAAATTTAGAAATATCTATTTTGAATTTCTGTTTTTGCTGAAAGTATATCTTCTGAATATCCTTCAATGAATATATGGAGTCTAAGTTGATGATTTCTGTGGTATTACCTACAAAAGAAATCACCTTTAAAGTAGGTATTTTTTCTAACTCCTTAAAATCAATGCTATTACATTTTGTATTATTTCTTAATTGAATTTGAGGGATATCTATTTCAGCAGCATATTCAATTCCTTCTCTAAAACTTTCTCCATAAATAGTCAGGTATTTACCGTCCAAATTTTCTCTTATAGTTTTGTCTAATAACATTTTATACTGTTTTTTTATTGATTAAACCACTGGTGCGATCGTGTTGCTCATACGCTTATAATTAGGCTTTAGTTCTTTTGCATTGTGCTACTTGGCAGGTGGTGGGGAAATTTAAAAGTAATCTTTCTATAAAAACTGATAAAACCTTACCACTTCAGGGTCCATTATTTTCGCTGTTAGTTTATCTATATACACACCCCAAAAGCCTGGGGCATAGCCTTCTTCTTGCAAAACATAATCGTCTGCGAAGAAAAAGAACCACATAGGGTGAGAGTGGTAGTGCCTTAATTCTCCATATCTATCTGGGTTATTACTTTTAACTTTTAGATACTCTCTCTCAGCAACCTCTCTAACCTCTTCAATGGTAATCTTTGCCTTTTTATATTCAATTGGAACTACAAAGACACCTATCTTATTCTTTTCAAATTCTTTTTTTATAAGTATTATATTCTCTAAACTTTCTTCAAACCCCAAGAAGCAGTCTTCTTTTTTATACCAATCTTTCTCTAATACTGAATATGTTATATTAGAAAAATCGTTAGTGCCTTTCCCTTTAAATAAATCATATTTATGCTCCATAATATAGCCTTTCATTTGTTTATTTTACTTTCTACACCCACACTATACCTGCCATTCTCTATGGCTCCAGCAGTAAATGAATGCGCAAATATACTAAAATTAAGTCATTTAACCTCAATATTTACAAGAAAATAAATATAAGTGAATTAGACTAGAGGCATACTTTGGCGCTTATTACATTTTTCTAATTTGTTAATTTGTTAATTAATCCTTATCTTTGCCCCCTTGAAACCACAATAGCAGAAATAAAAAATGAATAGAGACAAAATTATCAACCTTACTACCCGTATTTTTGTAGATGAATTTGAAGTAGATGGTAGTGTGATTGCCCCTGAGGCTAACTTCCGCGAATCTTTAGGATTAGATAGCCTCGACTATGTGGATTTGGTGGTGATGATTGAACAAGAATTCGGTGTGAAATTGGTAGAAGCCGATTTCAAACCTATCGTAACCTTCAACGACTTTTATACTACCTTAGAAAATAAAGTGAATGCACACTAACGACGAAGGCAAGACCAAATGGCAAGGAAAATCCAAAGGTACCGTACTGGGTTATAGTATCTTTGTATGGCTGATGAAGCACTTGGGTATTTATGCCGCTTATATACTATTAATATTTGTGGCATTCTACTACTTTTTATTTGAATGGGGCTCCAATGGCTATATGTATTACTATTTCCGCCATCGCTTGGGATATAACCCCCTTAAAGCTATCGTTTGCCTCTACCTCAATTACTTTACTTTTGGACAAACTATTATTGATAAAATCGCTATTTTAGCAGGACTCGAAGATAAATTTACATACCAGTTTGATGGTGTCGAAAATTTGTATAAACTCCTCGACCAGCGACAAAGTGGCGTACTTATTTCAGCGCATATAGGTAACTTTGAAATAGCAGAACCTTTTTTTAGAAAGATAGACCTCAATTTGCAAATCAGTACGGTAACCACCGATATGGAACACTCCGTAATCAAAGAGTATTTGGAGTCGATTTCTAAAAACAAGCCCTCAAATCAGTTTATCTATGTAAAAGAAGATATGTCGCATATCTTCAAAATCAACGATGCTATTGGCGATAACAAAATAGTGTGTTTCACAGGCGACCGATATTTTGAGGGCGTGCGTTCGCTCAAAGGAACATTGTTGGGTGCAGAAGCTACCTTCCCCGCAGGTCCTTTTTTTATAGCCTCCCGCTTGAAAGTGCCTGTGCTTTTCGTATATGTGATGAAGGAAAGTAGGTTGCATTACCACCTCTACGCCCGAGTAGCTGAAGTGAAAAATCGCGATGCTCAAGCATTGCTCGATGCCTATACCGAAAATATGGAGCAGATGCTCAAAAAGTACCCACTACAATGGTTTAACTATTTCAACTTTTGGGATGAACAATGAAACGCGTATTAGTAGTATATTATACCCAATCGGGGCAACTCAAAGAGATTATCGATAGTGTAATATCCCCACTCACGGAGGTAACTATCGACTTTTTGCCTATTGATACTGCCACTCCTTTTCCTTTCCCGTGGACAGACGATACATTCTTTGACGCCTTCCCCGAGTCCTACTTGCAAATTCCCCAACCTCTACAACCTTTTAACCTCCCCCATACCGATTACGATTTGGTGATTTTGGGCTACCAAGTGTGGTATCTCTCGCCCTCTATCCCATTGAGTTCTTTTTTGCAACATCCCGAAGCTAAAAAGCTTCTCAGTGGCAAACCTGTCATCACCATTTCAGGCACACGCAATATGTGGGTAATGGCACACCAGAAAGTAAAAAAACTCTTAACCGATTGTGGGGCACATTTAGTAGGTAATATTGCCCTTACCGACCGTCATCATAACCATATCAGTGTGATTACCATTGTACAATGGCTCTTTTCAGGCGACAAGAACAAACGCTATCTCGGTGTGTTCCCCAAAGCAGGCGTTGCCGATAAGGACATACAAGGCGCGAGCGTATATGGCACGCTTATTGCCCCTCACCTGCAAACCGGTGATTACACAGGATTACAACAAGCAATAGTAGCCCACGGAGGCGTGCATTACAAGCGTTTTCTCCTTTCGGCAGAGAAGAAAGGCAATCGCCTTTTCGGCATTTGGGCAAAGATGATTTACGGTAGTAAGAAGCGTAAATTCCTGCTAAAATGCTTCCATATCTATCTGTATATCGCTATTTGGGTGCTAATGCCCATCGTATGGTTGCTGTATTGGCTCACCTATCCATTGTTCTTTTGGAAAGTAGAGAGTGATAAGAAAAAGTTTACAATTGATAATTGACAATTGATAATTAAAGAATATGGAATATATAGAATTTGAAAATGAGTTTAAAGCCTTTATGAAAAAAGAAGGTTTAAAAGCTTATGGGAATTATATTACTTGGTTACGCTTTATAGCCAAAGAGGGAATTAGAATCGGAAGAGATATGGATGATAATGATACTATTATAAATCATCTTGAAAAGAATAAATCGAAGAGAAGTATATATCTAAATGAAAACAATAATGATTATTCTGATTTTAAAGCTGCTCTCAATAAGTACAGAAAGTTTATTGCTGAGAAATCTGATTTAATTGATGATATAGAAACAATTATAAAAGATGAAATTATTCCTAAAACAGAGAAAGAGCAATTAATATCTGCAAGAATAGGACAAGGAAATTATAGAAATAAATTAATAAATCTTTGGAAGAAATGTGCTGTTTCTAAATGTGAAATGACAGAATTATTAATCGCATCACATATAAAACCTTGGAGTAAATCTACTAATATAGAAAAGTTAGACCCTTATAATGGACTCTTGCTATTACCTAACTACGACAAATTATTTGACAAAGGACTTATTTCTTTTGAAGATAATGGCAAAATAATTATTTCTCCTCTTATAAAAGAAGAAGAGTATAAAGTTTTAGGTATTAGTCCTAATGATGAACTCTTTAAGGTTTATGATGAAAACAAACCTTACTTAGAAGAACATAGAAGAATAGTATTTCATCAGGAATAATATAGTCTATTTTTGATAAACATATACAAAGAAAATAATAAAATGGAACAACAAGATATATCTAAAAAGAACAATATTCTACAAATAGAACCACAAGACAACAATCTACTAACAGTCGATATGTTGCTGGACAGTTACGAGAAGTATGGTATTGGATGGCTACAACAAACAATGAACGGGCTCTTGGCGGCGAGAAGTTCAAGAAGGTTTATGAGTTCTTTAACCGAAGAAGAAGCAAAAGAGTATGTAAGAAAACAAGCCGAGAGATTAGGAGTCTTGTAGTAGTTGTTTTGAATAACAACCTGTTACCTATTACTTATTACCTAAAATAATATGAACGTTTATATAACAAAAGCAAGTAAATATTTACCTAACAATCCCATTGGTAATGAGCAAATGGAGACTTTCTTAGGTCTCATAAACCAAAATGCCTCTAAAGCACGACGCCTCGTGCTCCGCAACAATGGTATTCTCACCCGTTACTATGCCCTTGACGAGCAAGGTAACCCTACACATAACAATGCCCAGCTTACGGCTTTGGCAGTACAAAACCTATTGGACGGCGAAGTGCCTTGGGATACTATCGAGGTGCTCTCTTGTGGTACCTCTACCCCCGATGTACTCTTGCCCTCGCACACCTCTATGGTACACGGACTCTTGGGCGGACACTCAGTAGAACTGAATGCCTCTTCAGGGGTGTGTAACTCAGGAATGAATGCCCTTAAATTTGGGTACTTATCAGTAAAGGCAGGTAATAGTGCTAATGCAGTATGCACAGGCTCTGAACGTGTATCGGCGTGGTTGCGTGCCGATAAATACGAAAACGAAGTACAACTCTTAGCCGAATTGGAAGCACACCCTGCTATCGCCTTTAAAAAAGATTTCTTGCGCTTTATGCTCTCCGATGGGGCAGGGGCTTTTCTGTTAGAAAACAAACCGCGCGAAGGTGCTTTGCAAATAGAGTGGATGGATGCTTATTCGTATGCTCACGAGCTTGAAGCGTGTATGTATGCCGGTGGCGACAAGCTCCCCGATGGCAACCTCAAAGCTTGGAGCGAATACCCTGCCGAAGCGTGGCTTAGTGAATCTATTTTTGCTATCAAGCAAGATGTGAAGCTGCTCAATGACAATATTTTGCTAAAAGGCGCTGAAAGTATGCGCGCTACCTTAGATAAACACCAGCTGTCGGCAGATGATATTACCTATTTCTTGCCTCATATCTCGTCCTGTTATTTCAAAGAACGCTTGTATGAAGCCCTCAAAACAGTAGGTATCGACCTTCCGTTAGAACGTTGGTTTATCAACCTCCCCGAAGTAGGCAATGTAGGCTCGGCTTCTGCTTATTTGATGTTAGAAGCCCTGATGCACTCAGGCAAACTCAAAACGGGTGATACTGTGTTGCTATCAGTGCCCGAGAGTGGTAGATTCTCCTATTCTTATGCTTTCTTAAAGGTCGTTTAATTATGGTTTTACCAATTACAGATAAAAGCGAAATCCTCACTCTTATACCCCAGCGCAATCCCATTGTAATGGTGGATGCGCTTTGGGAGTATACCCCCACCGAGGGTGTAGCAGGGCTCACCATTACCCCTAACAACCTTTTTGTACAGCAAGGAATATTCTTAGAAAGCGGACTTATAGAGCATATCGCCCAAAACATTGCCTTGCACAAAGGCTATTACTACTATCTCAACGGAAAACCTGCTCCTATGGGGTATATAGGAGCCATTAAAAACATAGAAATACAATCCCTGCCCAAAGTAGGCGATACTCTTAAAACACACATCACTATCCAGCAAGAGTTTATGGAGGTAACCCTCGTAACAATGCAAACCTTTATAGGTGATACCCTCATCGCCCAAGGCGAAATGAAAACCGTACTCGCACCCAATTCCTAACCTCCCCTGACACCTAGCCCCTAACACCTAATATGAACATCTCTATCCACAAATATCTTCCTCACCACCCGCCAATGCAAATGGTCGATACTATTACCGACATCAGTAATACACACGTAGTTACCGAATTTACGGTAACCGATAGCTGTATTTTTGTAGATGAAGGATTGTTTGTAGAAGTAGGACTTATCGAAAATATGGCGCAAACCTGCTCGGCAATTGTAGGGCAGTTTCTCTTTGGTATAGAAGATTCGTCAAACTATGTGATAGGCTACATCAGTGCGATTAAGAAGTTGGAAATCTTTACGTTGCCTAAGGTACAGGAAGTTGTGCGCACCGAAGCCGAATTGCTCTCTCGTTTCGATAGCGATGAGTATTACATCTGCTCAATGCGTTGTGATGCTTTTGTAGGCGATGTTCTTATGGCAACAGCCGAATTAAATTTAGTGATTAAAAACTTAACGGAATGAAAGAATCTGAACTACCTCAGGAAAAAGGCGCCTTGCGCGACCTTACGGAATTGTGCTATGTAACCGATGATGAAGGGAATTATACCACCCGCCTCAGTTCGGGCTGGGAAGTGAAAAATGTAGCTTTAGAAGTCTCTTTAGGCAGGTTGCAAGAACAGATTGATGAAGCTAAAGAAGATGCCATAGCAGGGCGCAAAAGTCCCATAGTCTATTATATGCTTCTCAACCGTATGGATTGGGCTGTCCTCGCCGATGCTATGCACCGCTGGCAATGGGTTATCAAGCGCCACGCCAAACCTTCAGTATTCAAGAAATTATCGACAAAAACGCTACAAAAATACGCTGAGGTATTTGGTATCACAGTAGAAGAACTCTGCGAAATACCGCACTAATGCTCTCTATTAAGCCTCTTTTCTGCTGTTTTTCTTCCTTTTATAGTCGCGAATGAGTATAATTGTTGAGGCAACCGCATTCGCTAACCACATTACTACATTGAAAAGTACCAACCAATAGATTACCCCATATACGCGTCTCAATTGAGATAAACATATAAAAAAAGCAATTAACGAGATAATAATCATTACGATTCTCCCCGCTGGTGACATTGATGATTTCTTCATAAGGCTATATCCTTTAACAATCGCAAAGATAAAAAATATTCTCTAAATTCTAAACATTCAAATAAACTTTTTTAGCTTCTCTTCTCCTCGTATTTCCCCTACAACAATGTGCTGAAGTATTTGACATTGCGATAGAAGTATTTAGCAAATGTCATAGTGGCAATTACATCAATTACTCTCTCTATTATAATATAAAAAAGGCTGTCTAAAATCTTAAACAGCCTTCTCTTATTTATCTTATAATCTACTAAAATATAGCAGAAAACAATTTAGGATTGATATTCAAACTGCACCAGAACCAGTCTTGATAACCGCGTTGGTTGGCAGTGCCTTTGAGGGCTTTAGTGCCATCGTTAGCAAAGTAAGTAGAGTAACCTAATTGTAGTCCTATAAAAGGTTGTACTTTGAGGTTATACACCAAGTCGATTTCACTGCCATAGCTACTGTGTTTTTTACCATTAGCCTCAAATTTAGTAGCAGGTGCAAAATAGTGGAAAGTAGCGCTGAGGTTACTCTTCTCACCAGTGCGTACATTAGCAGTAAGGTAAGGATTGAGCAAACCTGTAGAAGGAGCAAAACCTACATAGTAATAATCCATAAAACCGTAGAACTTGTGGTTGGTACCGCTGAATGGGTTAAATTTCTTGTCTTTAGAATTGTCATCAGAGGCATTGCCACTGAGGTAGTCTACTCCAGCAGTTAGTCCAAAGATAGAAGAAAACTTATAGCCTGCATTCACGGCAAACATATAAGCGCTCTTGTCTTTTCCTTCTGCATTTTTACCAGTTTGTAAATAAGCAGAAGCACCATAACTCAAGTCGTCACTTTTGCCTATGTAGTGTGCTCCAAATGTTTGCATATTATAGTTTGTACCATTATTAACGCGGTAACCTAAGTTAGCAAACAAAAGTGATAATTTTTGGTCTTCGCTAAATTTGTGGTGAGAGTGAACTGCTTCAAGGTGTTGGTAATCTTGTCCTCCTTGGAAATGTACTCCATTAGGGGTGTTTACATCCATTGTTCCTGAGGCAATTCCTTGGTTGTAAGCAAAGAAACTGCGTAGTGTCCATTGGTCACAAGCGTTCCAATTCAAGCTCACAGCATCGTGACTACGACCTGCAGGATGCCAGTCAAGCGAACCAAAGATGCGATCATCGTCTAATGCTATCACTTGTCTACCTACTTTTGCACTGAGGGTATTAACGAGAGGAAATTCGGCATAAGCCTCAAAAACCGACATACCACCAGTTCTATCGAATGATTGTATTTGAGGTGCTTGTCCCCATACATTCACATTTTGTAGTGATATATATAGGTGTAGACGGTCAGTGTGCTTGTAGTCAAAATTCAAGCGAACGCGATTGTTAGTGAGGATAGCAGGTGCTTCTCCTTCTTGAATTGGCTTATAAGCTCCGTTGCGATACTCAAAACGCGGACGTATTTGTGCCGATAATGTAAACTCATTAGGGGGTGGGGGAGGAGCCATCTCTTCCATAGGTGGCGGTGGTGGTACTCCTTCATCTGGCATAGGCGGATTTTCTACTTGTGCACTTGCCAAAGTAGGAAGCAAAGCCAAAGCAGTACCGAAAATAAAAGTTGATAATAAATGCTTTTTCATAGTATAGTGTTTTTAATTTTTCTCTTTTATTGTATTCCTCCAATCCTCACCAAGCTACCCAGCACCAGCATCGTTACCCCTAAAAGCGTTACACAAATAATGTGAACCGCCATTTCACGAAGCCTGCTCAGGTCTCCTTTCCGCAACTTAGGCAATACCCGTGTCTGTGCCGAAATAGCAAAACACACGGTGCTAAGCAAGCAAAGTAGCTTTAGTGAAACCACTTTCTCAATAGAAAAGTCAAAATGCAACCATGTGCTAAACGTTACCCCATAGTCATAAGCCATCCAAACCCCTGTGATAACCAACACCAAAAGCGATGGCATCCCCACAGGCTCATAGGTTTGTTCAAATTTGCCTATATAACTAAAATCTTTGTGCCTGAGTGCCTTCGGCAAATAAGCAATAGCCAATACCAAATGCCCTCCTACCCATATCGTAGCTGCAATCAAATGCAATATCAAAAGAATATGATGTGTATACATAATTTAATTTTTACATCTTACTATCCCCTATATCCTATCCCCTAAACTCTACTTGTTATTAAACGCATTCATCGTGATAGGTAGCCCCGCAAGACCAAAAGAAATAACCGCCTCAGCACACTTTTTAATCCGCTCAGGCAAAAGCTCCTGCTCCTCAGCAGTCCACTCCCCAAGCACATAATCTATCTGTTTGCCTGTTTCAAAATGATTACTAATGCCAAAACGCAATCGCGCATAATTCTGAGTGTTCAGTTGCGCCTGTATATCTTTAAGCCCATTGTGTCCCCCATCACTCCCTTTACCTTTAAGACGCAATGTCCCAAAAGGAATGTTCAAATCATCTGTGATCACCAGCAAGTTCTCAAGAGGAATATGCTCCTTCTCCATCCAATAACGCACTGCTTTGCCACTCAAATTCATATAAGTAGAAGGCTTTAGCAGTATAAAAGTACGCCCTTTCACCTTTATCTCAGCAAGGTCTCCCAGTTTCTGAGTTGTAAAAGTACCCTCGTGCGCTGTAGCCAAAGCATCACCCACCAAAAAACCTATATTATGGCGCGTGTTAGCATATGTAGCCCCTATATTGCCGAGGCACGCAATCAAATATTTTTTCATAGGCGCAAAGGTAAGAATAATTAATGAATTACCAAATTAAAACAACCTCAATTGACCCGTAAAAAGTTCCTTGTGTTTGCTCTGACTATGGCTCGTAAGCAAATGTCGTAACTTAGCACTATCCATACTCCCCGCCAAAGGCATCGCTCCACTACAACTGATAAAATACTTCGCCTTGCTCAACCTTACTCCTATCTGCTTGAGAGAATAGTAAGTAAGCTTCTGAAAAGTACGCGCCTTAAGTATCTTTTCTACCGAACTTACCCCCACACCAGGAATTCGCAAAAGCAGCTCTCGAGGTGCCCTATTTACATCTACCGGAAAAAGATCCGGATGCCTCAAGGCCCACGAAAGCTTAGGGTCTATCTCCAAATCCAAAAAAGGATGCTGATTGTCTACTAGCTCTTCTGCCCCAAAACCGTAATATCGCATCAGCCAATCTGCCTGATACAACCTGTTTTCACGCAATATAGGCACTTGGCTGTCAATAGAGGGCAATCTGCTGTCTTCTAATACAGGAACATAACCCGAGTAATACACTCTCCTCATCTCCAGTTGCTTATACATATAGTTCGCTACTTTTATAATCTTCAGGTCTGTCTCATCAGTAGCTCCTACAATCATTTGGGTCGTCTGCCCAGCGGGTGCAAACTTAGGGGTGTGTTTAAACTTTTTCCGCTCCAGCGCACTTATCGCCAATGTGTTTTTTACCTGTTGCATAGGCTCAAGCATCTGCTGATGATCCTTCTCTGGTGCAAGTAATTTAAGCCCCTCCTTCGTCGGAATTTCAAGATTGATAGACAAACGATCGGCATAAAGCCCCGCCTCGTGAATTAGCCTATCACTCGCCCCTGGTATAGTCTTTAGATGAATATAACCGTTGAAACGCTCCTCATTACGCAACTTCTTAGCCACCCGCACCAAGCGCTCCATTGTCGTATCGGCATCCTTAAATACCCCCGAACTCAAAAAAAGACCCTCAATATAATTCCGCCTATAAAAATTCATCGTAAGATCTACCACTTCCTGCACCCCAAAAGCCGCACGTTTGATGTCATTACTACGCCGAGATACACAATACACACAATCATAAATACAATGGTTCGTAAGCAATATCTTCAATAGCGATATACACCTGCCATCTTCCGTAAACGAATGGCAAATCCCAAAGTTCGCCGTATCGCCCAATCCCCCCTTCACAGCACGCCTATTACTCCCACTACTCGAGCAAGATACATCATACTTAGCCGCATCTGCCAGTATACTAAGCTTCTCCTTTATACGTTCAAAATCCATAACAAATAATTTCAAGTGCAAAGATAAGAATAATTTGCTAATTCGCTAATTTTGCTAATTCACAAAATATTACTACTTTTGCCCCGATAATTAAAAAACAGAACACCGATGAAAAAAATTATTGTAGCGGCTATGCTCGTGTTTTTGTCTGTAAAAACATTCGCTCAAGACCGTCAGCATCAAGTAAACCTAAACATCTTAAACGTGATTTGGTTAGCCTCTGTAGAAGTAGGCTATGAACACTTTATCGCCGATAACCAGTCTATCGAAGGAGAACTATTCTTCAACGACCGTTTTTCGGTAATCCCTAAAGGAAGCGGAAAATTTAGCGCTATGAGTGTAAAATTAGGCTATAACTACTATTTTGAAGAAGACGGAGGTACAGGACTCTATATAAACCCCTTCGTTAAACAACGTTTTGGTAATTATAAATACGAAGATGGTTCCAAAACAAAGTTAGATAGCTTTATCTTAGGAGTAGGGGCAGGATACCAATGGAACCTCGACAACACCTTCATCATCTCTCCCTATGTCAATATCGCTCGTAACTTCGGTAAACGCGTAAACGACGATAAAAAATTCTGGGCTATCGAACCTAATTTCGGTATCAAAATAGGCTACCGTTTCTAATAAATAACACATAAAAAAAAGAGGCTGTCTTAAACGGACAGCCTCTTTTTTATACCTTATCTTTTCTCTCCCTCATAGATCGCCATATATACACAATCTGAACAATTACCAAAAAAGCATTCGGTAGTATAATAGGAATACTCCATATATAATAACCATAAATTACAAAAAGCGCACACCCCACCAAGTTTGTAAGGCGTATGTACACAAGATTATCTCTAATCAAAAAGCTAAGCACTACAAAAACCGAAGCCGCATAGCCTATCAAATTTATTATTGTCATTTTCTTCTCTGTTTAAGTCGGGTTTGTCGTCTAAACCAAAACATCGCCAATGCAGCCAAAGCAAAAACTATATACATATACCATTCACTCCCTTGGCTACTCCCTCTCAAAACATACACTTGGTAAGCACAATAAATAGCTATCGCCAAGTATGCATATTCAAAAAATATACGTCCATTCATATTGTTAATCTTAATCTTCTTCTTTTTCTTCAATAGCCAAAATACCAGTAGTTTTATGAGCCTTCACTGTCGAAAACTTCTTGTCAAAATCCATCCCTATACCATTCGTAACCGTCCCTTTCACTTCATCAATAAAACTAAATTCCTTATCAGTGAAAATCCAATCCTCTTTCTGATCCCAAAAAAGCTGAGAAGTCTTCAACTTCTTGCCATCATAAGTCGTCAGCACAACATTGTCACGCAACTCCAATATATCCGAATTAGGAAAAATAATACCGTAATTAGCCTCTACAATATTCTTATGTCGCGCTTGGTCATAAAACTCAACCCTTACCCCCTCCGGAAACTCCGAATATGGCATGCGTTGGTTCGTGAAATCCCTGTTCAGCTTGCTCGTTACTACAGCTACTACTTTACTAGAATCTGTATATACCAACTTAAAATCGTAAGCCTCCCCTTGCGGAAACTTCTTCTGTATACTCAACTGTTGGAGATTTCTCATATCGTTATCACACGAAAAAAGCATCGCCATACCCAGCAGTATAACAACACTTCCCATAATTCTATTAAGACCCATACGCCTCATAAGTTCTCTAAAAAACAATTCTCTACTTTTTTATTGCCTTCTCTTTTTTTCTAAATAATCCACTATCATAACTATCTTTATTATGAATCCGTAGAGACTTTATATGTCGCCTCTACGGATATCATATATCAAATGAATTTATTAAGATTATAATTTAGGTACAGGTATAGTTTGTCCTATCCAGCATTTAAGCGTTACACTCTTTCCTGATAACCCCGAGTCAAAAATATCTACTTTCGAAGGTGCCAAAGCATCGTAACGCGCCGCTAAACTCTCCAATCCTCCCTTGCGTGCTGTCTTAGCAGCAAGCCAGTATACCGCTCTCTTTTCAAAAGAAGTACTACCACACTCGTTCGCCGAACTCGCATAGGCATGTGCCATAATACGATAAGCGTCAGAGTTTGAAGGATTATAAGTAAGTGCCTTTTGTGCATAAGCTACCGCTTGTGCCTTACTGTGCTTAGAGGCTATTTTGATCAAAAGCTTAGACTTCTTAAAATTATCTGTCTCCAAGTTCACAGCCTCATTATAATACTGTATCGCCTTAGCCGAGTTTCCACTCTTGTCATTCATTACCCCCAAGTAATAAGCCGAGTTAGCCGAAGGTTTTACTTGATGCAAAGAAGTAACTATCTTTACAAACAAAGGATCTTTTGTACAATCCTTGTCCGACATCTTTCCTGCAGCACGGCGCAACCACTCCTCATTCGTCTTGTTCGCCTCAAAATTCTTAGTATAAAGCGGTATCAAGTTAGGGCAATCAGCAAGCTGTCCAAGCTTAGTGTCTATACTCTCTGCAATTGTTTCGTAGTTGTCTACACGCAAACGGGTAGCTTCCAATATCTTTTTGTCCTTCTCATTGATAGTCCCTGCTTCCTCTTGCGCCAAATACTTGTTGATAATATTAGAAAGATCATTCTTCTCATCTTGTATCTTATCCGAAATATTATCATAAGCATCAAATACCTCTTGAAGCTCCTTCTTGCCCTTTTCGTGTAGCGTTACCAATTCAGAGAAATACAAGTATAAAGCCTTTTCATTCTTGAAGTTAGCTCTGTCCTCCTTAAAAACCTTGTCCAATAAATCATAAATCTCTTGCTCACTGCCTATCTTCTCGTCAAACATCAAAAGCGCTTGGCGTATACGCATCTCTGTCGCACTCAACCGATTCGCAAAATTCTTGTTATAATCAGTGTAAAGCTGTAGCAATTCCTTCGCAAACTGAGTCTTTTGCGCACCACTAGCATTCTTTATCTTGTCTTGCAAAATACGCTCACCATACGCATAAGTCGCATAGTGCAATGTAGGACATTGTGTGTAAACCTCTTTCCACACAGGATAAGCCTCATTATAGTTCTTAGCCTTCGCATATTCACTGAATATAGAAAGCTTTTGCTTCAAATCCGCGTTATCTGCACAGTTCTGTGCCTCTACATTTGCAGCAAACAAAAAGCCTGCTACTGTCGCTAATAAAATTCTTCTTCTCATTCTTTGTTTGTTTTTATTGATATTTAGTCCGTTGGAACCACTTGTCATTCAAAGTGAAACCTACCTTTAAGTTCCAATAATTCTCTCTTATTAAGTTGGCCGAAAGTGTACCCCTCCTGCCATATTCTCCTACCAAAGTAAGGTTAGAAAATCCTTTTACTGGTAAACTAACCCCAAAAGATGTGCCAAAATCATTAATGTCCTCCCCATTCATCACAATTCCCGTCCGCTCATAACGCAAACCTGCACGATACGTTACCCTACTCCAATAACTCGTAAACGAATAATAATTCGGAATCCAAAAACCTCCTATACGCACCTTATACGCATCCTTATACCCTACACCTGTCGTAGTCAAAAAAGGATTCGAAAACTTGCTGTTATTCACATAACTGTATTGAAAACCAGCAAACCATTGCTGGTGCGAGCCTATCCCTATCCCAAAATCTATCTGCGCAGGAAGCGTTAGCTTAGTATGTTTCAGCCCAGCACTCTCCAAATCCAAAGCCCGCGTCTCTCTTACCGCCAATTGTGCCCCACTGCGCTGATTGGCATTTACATAACCAAGCGTCGAAATATTTCGCTGATTGTCCGAATTCAAAGTCGATTCTGGTGTGTATACTAGCGAACTATACAAACGCAAACGCTGCTTCAAAGTCTCTTCGTAATACAAACCAAACTGAAACATAGCCCCCTTCAATGAAGACTTGCTAAACTCCTGAGTATAAAACTGAACATCTCGCTCTTGCAACAAATCTGTCATCTCTATCGCCCCAAAATTATACCTAAAAGAACCTCCCAAACTCAAACCCTTATACACTCTATAACCCGTAGAAAGAAAAAACTGATTTACATTGCCCTTCCCTTCATACTGGTTCACACGTTCGCTACTACTCGTCTTAAGCTTATAACCTACTGTCGAATAAGGTACCAACCCAAACGATACCCCAAGACGCTCCGCTATCGGAAAACCCAAAGCAAAATAATTAAACGCCGAAGACTGTGTTTGAAGTTTTGTGTTATTTGTAACAATATTTTTACGCTGCATCGTAAATCCAGCCGAAAAAGCTGTGTATTTTAACTGCGAAAGTGCCGCCGGATTAAGCATATTTACACGCGTACTATCCGCATAAATCCCTATACCTCCCATCGCACTCTCTTCAGCAATGCCTCCAAAATTACGCTCCCCTACACCGTAAAACGAGTACGGAGACTCCGTGCTTTGTTGCGAATATCCAGCGTAAGTCACTGTAAATAAAACTATAACTAAAATTATTAAACTTCTTTTCATAAAAGCCTGTTTACTGATAATACTTCCGTGTTTCATCTTCTTTGTTGCTGTTCCAAAATATAATTGAGCCCCTCAAGTAATATAAATGAGCTGGCAAATATCCGATTTTTTATTCTTTTCTCCAAATAAAAATGACTACCCCCTGTCAAAATAGTAATTAAATTAGAAAATTTCTCCTCGTATAACCTTATCACTCCTTCCACTTCACACACTATATTATTATATACCCCAGAAAGCATACAGCTCTCTGTCGTATTCCCTATAAATAAAGAGGTGTCAAAATCCTGCTCTGGCACCAATGGCAACTTCGATGTGAAATTATGCATCGCCCTTAAACGCATCCCTATACCAGGTGCTATGGCACCTCCCAAATAAACCCCCTCATCAGTCACAATGTCAAAAGTAATGCACGTGCCTGCATCTATCACCAGCACATTCCTATTCCCAAAACGACTCACAGCCCCAGCTACCAAAGCCAAGCGGTCAATACCCAATCGCTCCTTATGAGCATACCCATTTACAAAAGGCATCGGAATCGCTGCACTCAAATAACGCACATCACCAATCAATCCCTCCAAAAAACCAAAACGACTTTTAGCTCCCTCTACCACCGAAGCAATCATACAACCATCAACCCCCTCCATAGAAAAAGCCAATCTAAAAGCCTCTTCAAAACCCTCACGTTCCAAAGTCTTACTCTCCACAAGCACCCCGTCAACAAACAACCCCACCTTTATATATGTATTACCTTCATCAATAACAATATTCCTCATTTAACCAATTCTCTAATTTATTATTTATTTCTGAATTTTCTCATTCACTAAATTCCTATATAAGAATTACCTTCATCTATTATATGTATTACCTTCATCAATAACAATATTCCACATTTGAGCAACTCTCCAATTTATTTTTATTTCTGAATTTTCTCATTCACTAAATTCCTATATAAGAATTACCTTCATCTATTATATGTATTACCTTCATCAATAACAATATTCCACATTTGAGCAACTCTCCAATTTATTATTTATTTCTGAATTTTCTCATTTGCTAATTAGTTAATTAGTTAAATCACTAATTTCCCAATCATCACTAACCTCCCAATTCATCAAAATTTATACCAAAAACAACCCCCACCCAAAACGACCCCCCTCTTAATCCCACCTCAAACCCACCCAACCCCATCTTAAACCCACCTCACATCCCCCTTAAAAAACTATCCCACCACCCCCTCTTACCTCTTACCTCTTACCTAATAACCGCCCCATTATCCCCCCCCCTCTTACCTCTTACCTAATAACCGCCCCTGTGGCTCACACCCCATTACTCCCATTACTCCCATTACTCCCATTACTCCCATTACTCCCATTACTCCCATCTTGGAGCCACCTTGGAGCAACCTTGGAGCCATCTTACAGCCACCTTACAGCCATCTTTATCTA
>CAUQUO010000050.1:0-20230 GCA_963521335.1 uncultured Capnocytophaga sp. | reverse complement strand
GCGACTAATACAGAGATTATTATTGGGCGCCCGAAAAATGCTCTAAAACATTATCCATTGTTTATTGTTGATGGGAAAAGATATAAAACAAAAAAACCTGAAAAAGATATAAAGATAGCTACTGAGGATATAGAGAATATGGTTGTTTTCCTTCCTGCAGAGGCTAAAAAACGCTTTGGTAAGCGTGCCAAATTTGGAGTGGTTTATATGATTTCTAAGGAAGGATTCCAAAAAGCGAAGGAGATTGCCAGTGAGATAGGCAAACGAAGATTAGACAAGAAAGAGCGCCGATATAAAGAAATCTGGGAAGTGTACCAATTTAACTTAGCTAAACTATCTAAATTGTCTGACCCTTCCAATCAGTTTGACCCAACCGAAGAACATAACTTGTCAGAGAAGACTAAAAACTAACAACTATGACCCGACTTACTATATTTTTATTCTTTTTTACGCTTTCCACTATGGCACAACAAGTACAAGATACGCTTGGAAAGGTAAAAACACCCGAAGAAGGAGTAGAGACAAAGATTGCTTTTGAAAATTCGTGTCATTATTTAGTGCAAAATCCATTGCTTATTATTGATGGAAAAAGGTATAAAACAAAAAAATCTTACAAAAAGATAAAGATAGATATTAAGGAGATAGAATATGTAGTTGCTTTTAATCCTCCAGAGTCTAAAAAACGCTTTGGTAGGTATGCCAAATATGGAGCCATCTATGTTATCTCTAAGAAAGAATGGCAAAAAGCAATAGAAATATTTGGCAAGAAAGACAAACGAGGACTTAAAATAAGAAAACGCCGATATAAAGAAATCTGGGAAGTGTACCAATTTAACTTAGCTAAACTATCTAAATTGTCTGACCCTTCCAATCAGTTTGACCCAACCGAAGAACATAACTTGTCAGAGAAGACTAAAAACTAACAACTATGACCCGACTTACTATATTTCTATTCTTTTTTACGCTTTCCACAATGGCACAAATCACCGTATCAGGAAGGGTTTTTGATGACGAAAATAAACCTTTCCCTAGGGTAATAGTCTCCAATGGTAGAGAAAAGGTATATACCGATGCCCAAGGAAACTATACTATACAAGCAAAACTATTTGATATATTAGAATTCTCTGTTGAAAGCGAATATAAAGGGTATAAAATGAATAAACAATATTACTATGTAATCAAGAATATACCGCATCAAAAGTATAAAGTACAATTAGATTCTGATGTAATTTATAAATATTTTGTGGATCCTTATACATTATTTTTTAGTTTTTACCTAGATGATTCAAAAGTTGAAAAATCGAATGAAGAAGCATTCAAGGAGCGTGTGCGCAATGGAGAGTTTTATACCTATGAGATACGCACTTGGGATGAGATGCCTAAGGAAATAGAACAGATTTCTATGTATAATGTGTTTGTTTACACCCAAGATTACTATAACCAACATATCAAAAACAAACAAAAATAATTAATATTATAAAACCTTATCGCTTATTATCTATTACTTATTACCTAAATTAAGATTATGAACAGAATCATTTATAAAGGTTTCGCAGTGGCTTTTGTAGCCCTTACTCTCACCGCTTGTGCAGGTCGCAAAACTTACGAGCGTCCCAATGTCGTGAATGAAAAACTTTTCCGTACGGACAATATCCCTACGGATAGTCTTAGCAGTGCCAATGTCTCTTGGCGTAACATCTTCACCGATGCCACCCTCCAAGGACATATCAATAAGGCGCTTTCTAACAATCTTGATGTACGTGTAGCGATGCAGAATGTGGCTTCCGCTCAGGCGTACCTCAAGCAAAGCAAAGCCGCTTTTATTCCTACCCTATCGGTAGGGGCGAATTATACCCGTAGCACCAACTCTATCAATGCGATGGGGGGCGTAGGCGAACGTACTTACGGCAACCTATGGGATCTCACAGGCTCAGCTTCGTGGGAAGCCGATATCTGGGGCAAGCTCTCTGCCCAAAAACGCGCTTCTTATGCTTCTTACCTCGCTACGGTAGAGGCACAAAAAGCCGTACAATCCGAGGTAGTGGCTACCTTGGCAACGGCTTATTACCAACTTTTGATGCTTGATAAGCAGAAAAAGGTGTTGGAACAAACCATTGATTTCCGCCAAAAGAGCTTGGAGACTACCAAGCACCTCAAGGAAGCAGGCTCCACTACCGAAGTAGCTACCAAACAGATAGAGGCTTTGGTATACAATGCTCAGGCACAACTCATTTCTATCAAGAATAGCGTGTGGGCATTGGAGAATACCATCTGTGTACTTCTGGGAGAAGAACCTCATACGATAGAGCGCACCACGCTTGCCGAGCAGAATTTCCCTACCGAATTTAAGCAAGGGTATGCAGCCAAGCTCCTTCAGAATCGCCCCGATGTAGCACGTGCAGAACTCAGTCTGCGCAACGCCTTTGAGATGACCAATGTAGCCCGTGCCGCTTTCTACCCCACACTTACCCTATCCGCAAGAGGTGGATTTTCCTCTACCGAACTCGATACGTGGATTTCGGCTAAGTCCATATTTGCTAATTTTGTAGCAGGATTGGCACAACCTATCCTCAATGGAAGACAGATTCGTACCCAATACGAAGTGAGACAGATAGGACAAGAAACCGCTTTGCTCAATTTCAAGAAAGTGATACTTTCTGCAGGTAAGGAAGTAGCTGATGCTATGCAGAATTTTTCCAACCAAACAGAATTTATTGAGCTAAAAAACAAGGAGATGAAAGCCTATCAAGAAGCTACAGACTACTCCAAACAGCTGTTCGATAGCGGTATGGTGAATTATTTAGAGGTAATCACCGCCGAAGTAAACCGCCTCAATGCCGAGCTTAGTGTTGCCGAATCACAATTTACACGTATGCAATACGGTATTACCTTGTATAAAGCCCTTGGAGGTGGCTGGAAATAATATAAGAAAGTTACTCGTGCGACTTCGCACCAAATTGACAAATAGATAAATTAAGAATTTATGATAAAAAACTTTATTAACAGACCGGTGCTATCAACGGTTATCTCTATCTTGATAGTTATCTTAGGGATATTAGGGATAGTTTCACTTCCTGTATCGCAATATCCTGATATTGCACCTGTAACAGTAAGCGTAAAGGCAAACTACGGAGGAGCTAATGCAGAGACAGTGCTTAAATCGGTAGTGATTCCTCTTGAAGAGCAAATCAACGGGGTAGAAAATATGGATTATATTGTCTCTTCAGCTTCTAACAGTGGGGCAGCCAATATCACAGTATATTTTAAAAATGGTACCGACCCAGATAATGCAGCTGTATTAGTACAAAACCGCGTATCATATGCCAATGCTATCCTACCTGCTGAAGTAAAACAAGCAGGGGTAACCGTAGAAAAGCGTGAAGCAGGAAATCTAATGTTCCTTACTTTCTTTTCTGAAAACCCTGAGTTTGATGAAGTATTTTTGGAGAATTACCTTAACATTAATGTAATTCCTGGTTTGAAGCGTATTACAGGGGTAGGAGATGCAGAAGAGTTTGGCGGTAAAAACTACTCTATGCGTATATGGCTCGACCCTCAGAAACTCCAAGCCTACAAGTTGAATCCCACCGAAGTAACAGCAGCTATCTCTTCTCAGAGTTTAGAAGCAGCGGCCGGTACTTTAGGGCAAAACAGCGGTAGTTCTTACGAATACACTATAAAATACAAAGGAAAATACAATAAAGTATCAGAGTATGAAAATATAGTACTCAAAGCTCTTGACGGAGGGCGCATCCTTCGTCTTAAAGATGTAGCTAAGGTAGAACTCGATGCGTTAGGCTATACCAGTTTCTCCGAAAGCAAGGGGCGTGTAGCTATAGCGATGGGTATCTCTCAAACACCAGGAGCTAATGCTCATGCAGTAGTACAGAATATAGAAAAATACCTCAAATCTATTGAGTCTTCACTACCCGAAGGAGTTACTTATTCTATCAATTTCAATGTAAATACCTTCCTCAATGCAGCTATCTCTAAAGTGGTTTCTACCCTTTTAGAAGCCTTTTTATTAGTGTTCTTGGTAGTGTATATCTTCTTGCAAGATTTCCGTTCTACGCTCATTCCTGCCATTGCAGTGCCTGTATCTATTGTAGGTACTTTCTTCTTCTTGAACCTCTTTGGTTATTCTATCAATATGCTCACCCTTTTTGCCTTAGTGTTAGCTATTGGTATAGTGGTAGACGATGCTATTGTCGTCGTCGAGGCTGTGCATGCCAAGATGGAACAGACCCACGAAAAGGCTAAGCCCGCTACTATTTCTGCTATGAACGAGATTACAGGAGCGATTATCTCTATCACCCTCGTGATGGCGGCGGTCTTTGTGCCAGTTACCTTTATTGAAGGAACAACAGGGGTGTTCTATAAGCAGTTTGGGGTTACTCTCATCATTGCAATTGTTATTTCGGCTATCAATGCCCTTACCCTCAGCCCTGTGCTTTGCTCGCTTTTCCTAAAACCACATGGCGATAAAGAATATGAAGAAAAATCGTGGTTGGGCAAGTTCTTCCACAAGTTCAATGTAGCTTTCAATGCAGCTACTCAAAGATACGGAAAAACTTTTACCTTCTTCTTGCGTCATAAATGGGTAACTTTAGTGCTTTTTGCCGTAGCAGGAGGTGGGATTTACTTTGCCAACAAGAATATGCAAACAGGCTTCGTACCCAATGAAGACCAAGGTTTTATACTGATGGACCTATCCATGATACCAGGTGCTTCTATGGAGCGTGTAGCCAATGAAATGCGAGAGGTGAGCAAAGACCTCAATAATATACCTGGGGTCAAAGACTTTACTTTCGTAACCGGAAATGGTATGCTCTCTGGTGCAGGTAGCAATAATGGTATGGGCTTCTTTACCCTAAAACCTTTTGAAGAACGTTCTAAAGACCCGCGCCAAAGTATAGATGCTATCATAGGGCAAGCTTTTGCAGCTGCCTCCAAGATAAAAGATGCTCAAATATTGTTCTTCCAGCCACCAGCTGTGTCAGGCTTTGGTATGGGTGCGGGGGTATCATTCGCTCTCTTAAATAAATCAGGAGCTGATGTATCCGAAATAGACAAAACAGCCCAAGAATTTATGGCTGCTCTCAATGCACGCCCCGAAGTGAAGTACGCCCAAACTTCTTTCAATACAAGCTATCCTCAATATCAAATGGATATCAATGTAGAGCGCGCTATGCAGTCGGGTATTTCTGTAAGCACTCTACTATCTACTTTGCAAAACTATATTGGGGGCTATTACGCAACAGACTTTACCCTCTACGGGAAACAGTACCGCGTAATGGTACAAACTCTCCCCGAAGCACGAAAAGATATAAATAGTCTCAGTGGTATGTTTGTACGCACCGATAGTGGCGAGATGGCTCCTATATCAGAGTTCGTTACCCTGCAAAGAGTTTTTGGACCTCAAGCCGTAAGCCGTTATAACCTATATACCTCAGTAGATATTTCTGCTGCAAATGAGGAGGGCTATAGTACAGGTGATGTCGTAAAAGCTGTTGAAGAAGTAGCGGCTCAAATACTCAATCCTAATTATGGTATTGACTATACAGGCCTCACCCGCGAAGAGCAAAACGCAGGATCGCAAACTATCATCATCTTTATACTCAGCTTGGTCTTTACCTACTTTATCCTTTCGGCTCAGTATGAAAGCTACCTATTACCGCTATCAGTGCTAATGTCTCTGCCTTTTGGTATCTTTGGAGCTTATCTCGGGCAATGGCTCTTTGGTTTGGAAAACAATATCTATTTCCAAATCTCCCTCATTATGCTAATGGGACTTTTGGCCAAGAACGCTATCCTGATAGTAGAATTTGCTGTACAGCGCCGCCGTATGGGCGAAAGTCTCTCCAAAGCCGCTATCAATGCCGCTATGGCGCGTTTGCGTCCTATCTTGATGACTTCTTTCGCCTTTATCGTAGGACTACTACCTTTAGTCTTTGCTACAGGGGTAGGAGCAGCTGGTAACCGTTCAGTAGCTACCGGAGCTGCTATAGGCCAGCTTATCGGTACTTTCTTCGGGCTCATCGTAATACCTGTGCTCTTTGTAATCTTCCAAGACTTACAAGAACGAGTAAGCGGTAGAAAAAGCAAAACCGATGAAATATTCACCATCCCTACCGATAATTACTAACACTTAAAGCTAATAATAAAAGCGCAACACTTTGAATGGTGTTGCGCTTTTTTTTATTATTTAAAATTAGCTTAGCAAAGTATCCTTAGGCATCTATCTTTGCATATTTAGCATTCTTTTCTATAAACTCACGGCGTGGTGGCACTTCATCTCCCATCAGCATAGAGAAGATACGATCAGCTTCCGAAGCATTCTCGATAGTTACCTTTCTAAGAGTGCGAAATTCAGGATTCATTGTAGTATCCCATAACTGATGGTCATTCATCTCTCCCAAACCTTTATAACGTTGTACCGTTACATTCCCCATTTCCGCCGAAAGCGCATCGCGTTGTTTGTCACTCCACGCATATTCTTCACGCTTCCCTGTTTTACTCCTTACCAAGTAGAGCGGAGGAGTTGCAATATATACGTGCTCATTTTCTATTAGTTCACGCATATAGCGGAAGAAAAATGTAAGAATAAGCGTCGTGATATGCGAGCCATCCACATCCGCATCACACATGATAATCACTTTATGATATCGCAATTTGCTTAAGTTTAAAGCTTTAGCATCATCTTCTGTACCTATCGTTACCCCCAATGCAGTGTAGATATTCCTGATTTCATCATTGTCGAATACCTTGTGTTGCATTGTCTTCTCTACGTTCAATATTTTACCTTTCAATGGCAAGATAGCTTGAATATTCTTGTCGCGACCTTGTTTGGCAGTACCTCCCGCCGAGTCTCCCTCTACAAGAAAAAGCTCACACTTTTCAGGATCCTCCTCCGAGCAATCAGCAAGCTTACCCGGAAGCCCCCCACCACTCATTACCGTTTTCCGTTGCACCATTTCGCGAGCCTTACGAGCCGCTTGTCGCGCTTGTGCTGCCAAAATAACCTTTTCTACAATCGTCTTAGCATCATTAGGATTCTCTTCGAGATAGTCTTCGAGCATTTGCCCTACCGCTTGAGATACTGCCGAAGTTACTTCTCTATTCCCCAACTTCGTCTTCGTTTGCCCTTCAAACTGTGGTTCCGCTACTTTCACCGAGATAACAGCAGTAAGACCCTCCCGAAAATCATCTCCCTCTATCTCTACAGGGTTCTTCTTGTCCTTACTCATCTTCTCAAGTAAGCCCGATTTATCAGCATAAGCTTTGAGCGTACGCGTAAGACCCATCCTGAAACCTTGCAAATGAGTACCCCCTTCCGATGTATTGATGTTATTAACGTAAGAATGTAAATTCTCTGTATATGAATCGTTATACGTCATCGCTACCTCTACAGGGATACCATTCTTCTCCCCTTCCATAGCAATAACACTCCCTATGATAGGAATACGGTTGCCATCAAGATATTTTACAAACTCTTTCAAACCGTTTTCCGAATAAAACTTCTCTGATACAGGCTCCCCTTTATCATCTCTATTCCTCAAGTCCGTAAGAGTAATAGTAATACCCTTGTTCAGATAAGCCAACTCCCGAATACGAGCCGCAAGTGTGTCGTATTTATATTCAGTAGTCTGTTCAAAAATAGTATTATCAGGCAAAAACGTTACCTTAGTACCGCGCTTGTCAGTATCCCCTACCTGCTTTACAGGGTAAATAGCCACACCGCGCTCATACTCTTGTTGCCATATCTTACCATCCCGATACACCGTAGCAGTAAGGTGATTAGAAAGTGCATTCACACAAGAAACCCCTACACCGTGCAATCCTCCAGATACCTTATAAGAGCCCTTGTCAAACTTACCTCCAGCCCCTATTTTCGTCATTACCACTTGCAAGGCCGATACCCCTTCCTTTTTGTGGATATCCACAGGGATACCACGCCCGTTATCTTCTACCGTAATAGAGTTATCCTCATTGATAGTAACCGAAATAGTATCACAATAGCCCGCAAGTGCTTCGTCAATAGAGTTATCCAATACTTCATATACAAGATGATGCAACCCTCGTGTGCCTACATCTCCTATATACATCGACGGACGCATACGCACGTGCTCCATCCCTTCAAGTGATTGGATATTATCAGCTGAATAATTAGCTTGTTTTTGTTCGTTATATAATTCTTCTGCCATAATTTTTTATCCGAAATAATAATGAATATCAAGGGTGCAAAGATACAATAAAAAGTGGAAAAAGAAAAGTAAAAATATAAAAAACACAGCAATCGCCCATTCCTCTGCCACAACACCCCCCTATCCACAATAAAAAAGCGAGGCCATAAACCTCGCTTTTATAAATAGTAATTTCTATTTTTAAGTTTTTATCTGTCTTACTCTACGATAGTAGCGATACTTACACGGTTCCAATCTGGCTCACTGAACATATCTCCAATACCATTACCTTCAGCTTGAATTCTGTCAGAAGCAATTTTGTAACGATTTACTAACAATGTCTTAACAGCTTCAGCACGAGCAGCAGCCAATTTTTGGTTCTTCTCTAAGTTACCTTCTGGTGAAGCATACCCTTTGATAACCACTTTAGCATCACTGTGTTTTTTAAGGTAAGAAGCAATACGCTCTACGTTTGGCATCTGAGAAGCATCAATAGTAGTCTTAGCTACGCGGAAAGTAACTACTGATTCTAAAGTTTTCTTGTTTTTAGTAACTACTTTTTCTACTACTTCTGGTTTCTTGTTGCGAGCAGCTTCCAACTCATCTTGTAAGTTTCTGATTTGTTTTTGGCTATCTGCTAACTCTCTGTTCTTAGCATTCAACTGATCACGAAGATTAGCTAACTCTGCACTGTTGTCAGGATTTTGAGTAGCTGTAGTGAAGTGGTGCGCACCATTGCTTCCTTTGAAACGGTAAACCACGCCTGCTGTTACTTGAATCATAGAGTTCAAACTATTCAATTCATTGTTTGATACAGAAGTTCTAACACCTCTATGAGCATTAAGCTCGTTTCTATCTACTCCATAGATGATAGCAGGACTGATTTTAACACCCCATGCTTTGCTTTGTCCTAAGTTGAACAACAAGTTAGAACCAAATTGAGCAGTCATAAAGTTTAATTCTGCACCATTTTCAGGTTTTCTGTTGTCAGCACCTTGTATATAATTATGTAACCAACCTAAACCAGCAAAACCTTCTACTTCGAAGAAACGAGGAGTTCCTTTGTAACCAGCAATAAGGTTGCTCAAGTTTACAGTACCTACCAAGCTTACATTAGTTTGGTCAATAAAGTTGCCAAACTCTGTAACATTATCCATATCAATAGGACGTACATACGCCATGCCTTCAACACCCAAACGGAATGCTGGAGAGATTTGTTTGCCTATCTCAGCTCCAAATGTAGCACGGGTGCTCTTGATAAAAGCTTCATGGTGTGTGTAAGAAAATCCACCACCTTTTACACCTACTTGCCAGTTGTCAAAAAACTTGCTTCTGCTTAGCATGTCTTGTGCATTAGCACTTGTTATCATTGCAACCACTGCTGCAACACTTAAAATGATTTTTTTCATAAATATGTGTTTAAAACTTATTTGAAATTTGGCGCAAAAATACTACTATTTTCATTACTTCCTACCTTTTTGAGAAATAAATTATAGCAATAATATATTTTTTAACTTTTATTTTAGAATTTATTTAGAATTAACCGTCGCAAATGTTAATTTCTATCCCCTCTTTCTCACTTTTTCAGCAAGTTTTTCCCCCGTATAATCATCTATCTGTGTCAGCACCTCCTCTATAACTGAAGCTTCTTGCCCATCTTCACTCCATAAACCTCCTTTAAAATACACCTTAGAGTGCCCGTCAAACCGTGCAAAAGCTCCAATAGGCGCAGTGCAACCCCCCTCAAGAGCCCGCAAAAAAGACCGCTCTACTTGCGTCTCTACATAAGTATTGCCATCGTGAATACGCAACAATACCCCCTGCAAATCAACATTCTCTTCCTGCACCAATACCAAAATAGCCCCTTGTGCCGGCGCCGGAAGCATCCAGTCCAAAACTATGTGCTTTTCAGGCAACTTGCCAATACGCTCTAACCCTGCAGCAGCAAAAATAGCCCCATCCCAACAACTATTAGCCAATTTCTCCAAACGCGTATTTACATTCCCCCGTAAATTCTCAATACGAGCATTAGGATAGCGGTGCAACCATTGCGCTTTGCGTCGCAAACTACTAGTCGCAATTCTAGCCCCCGCAACACCTAAAAAAGAAGTATCCCCCTTATATACCAATATATCGTGAGGATTGCCACGCTTCAGTACCGCACCTACTGCAAGCCCCTCAGGAAGCCCTGTAGGCACATCCTTCATACTGTGTACAGCAATGTCTATCTCACCCTTTAGCAAAGCAACATCCAAGGTCTTTGTAAAAATACCTGTTACCCCCATCTCATAAAGAGGAGTACTCAGTTCTATATCCCCTTCTGATTTAATACCTACAATCTCAGTAGAATAACCTAAACCTTCAAGTTGAGATTGTACCCTCTTAGCCTGCCAAAGAGCAAGTTCGCTATCCCGTGTCCCTATGCGTATAGTCTTCATATATTTTTTTGGGGCAAAGATAGAGAAGAATAAACAAATGAACAAACGAGTAAAACAGAAAATTTTTCTCCTACCCACCCCCTACATCTCACTTATACCTACAGTATACCCACAGTATACCTACCCCCTGCCTATCCTAAAAGTAAAAAATACTACAAAAACCACTATTTATAGTAAAAAATACTACAAAAAAACCAATTGCTAGAAAATACTACACAACAAAATAATTGTCAATTCTCAATTGCATCAACTTTGGCACGAAATTAGATGTGATTTCTATAAAAAGGATATACAATGAAAAAAATAATGTTAACCCTATTAGCCACTGCCTCTCTAAGCACTTGGGCACAAGAAGTAGGAGCCGCCGGCAAACTCCTCCAAAATGAGTATCGCCAAAACAAACAAGCGCGCACAGTCATAGGGCGTGGAGGTGTCTCCGTAAATATTGATTACCATTGGGATTACGACTACGATGCAGGCTATTCCGAAGTCTTCATCCGCATCCCCGAACGCGACCGTTTCACTGTCAGCATCGGCGACCAAGAAATTACCAATAGCACCGGAATGTATCGCTTCTTCGATGTAGCTGCCATTTCACAACCCCTCACCATTTGGCAAGGGCGAAACCTCATCTATCGCGTTACTATTGCACCCCGAAACAACACCCGTATGATAATGGACTTCTTCAGCCGAGAAGGCCTCTATCTATTAGAAGAAATCAATCTAAACAATAACCAACCTTCTTACCAAGGTAGACAGTGGAACGATGTTTGGAATCGCCCCTATGGGCAAACAAGAGCAGGATACGCTCAGCATCCCTATCCACAACCTATGTCTCCCGCCGAGTTCGATAAGTTTTTTAGAATGTACAAAAAAGAAACCTTCGACGACGATAAAATATCTTTTTTCACAGTACAACAAAATACCCTACTCCTCACCACCGACCAAGTAGCCCAATTGATGAGTGCTATCAGCTTTGGAGATAATAAACTTACAATAGCCAAACAAGCCTATAATAGAGTAGTAGACCCTCAAAACTACTATCTCCTATTAGATAAATTTACGTTTACTACCGAAAAAGAAGCATTCAAAGATTTCTTAAAATCAGTACAACGATAAGCTTCTTTATACCGATATAATAAAAAACTATCAAATAGATATATGAATATTACATAAAAGTCGTACCTTTGCAACAAATAATAATTAAAAACATTATAAAATGGCATTAGAAATAACAGATGGAAATTTTGAAGAGTTAGTACTCAAAAGCGACAAACCCGTATTAGTAGATTTTTGGGCAGTATGGTGTGGACCTTGCCGTATGTTAGGCCCCGTAATAGAAGAAATCTCTAAAGAATACGAAGGTAAAGTAGTAGTAGGTAAAGTAGATGTCGATAATAACCAAGATTTTGCAGGTAAATATGGTATCCGTAATATCCCTACCGTATTAGTATTCCAAAACGGCGAAGTAGTAGGTCGACAAGTTGGTGTAGCCCCAAAGAAAACCTACACTGATGCTCTTGATGGGTTATTATCTTAATACTATATACAGTAAAATACACAATTAATTTATACAAAAAAGGCTATCAACAAATATCAAATTGTTGATAGCCTTTTTTGTATAATAACAATTATTACTATAAAGCTTCTCTTACTTTCTGAGCAAGTGCTTTAAACTCCTCATCAGTGAGGGAAACCTTATGTTGGAAAGTCATTTCTTTCATCTCACTAATAGGGATGAGGTGTATATGTACGTGAGGTACTTCCAACCCTACTACTGCTACACCTATACGTTCGCAAGGTACTACCTTTTCAAGAGCTTTAGCTATACGTTTAGAGAAGGTCATTAGGCGCAAGTAGTGTGCATCATCCATATCAAAGATATAGCTAATTTCCTTTTTAGGTACACAAAGGGTGTGCCCTTTGGCATTGGGGTTAATATCAAAGAAGGCAATAAACTCATCGTCTTCAGCTATTTTATAGCAGGGTATTTCCCCATTGATAATTTTAGTAAAGATACTCATATTAAATATGTTTAACGTGTTATTTCTAAAATCTCCATTTTAAGAGTGCCATTAGGAACTTTTATTTCGGCTATTTCACCTACTGATTTACCCAAGAGTCCTTTGCCAATAGGTGAACTTACTGATATTTTCCCTGCTTTAAGGTCGGCTTCACTTTCAGCTACAAGGGTATAAGTGATTTCCATTTTATTGGCGAGGTTTTTGAGTTTTACAGTAGAGAGTACTAGCACCTTGCTCACATCGAGTTGAGATTCATCGATGATGCGAGCGTTGGCTACTAATTCTTCAAGTTTAGCGATTTTCATTTCGAGTAGACCTTGAGCTTCTTTGGCGGCGTCGTATTCGGCGTTTTCAGAGAGGTCTCCTTTATCTCGTGCTTCGGCGATAGCTTGAGAGGCACGGGGGCGTTCTACATCTTTAAGCTGATTAAGCTCATCACGGAGTTTTTTAAGCCCTTCTGGGGTGTAATATGATACTTTCTTCATAATATTCTTTTTTAGATGTTGTTATGTTTATATAAAAATAAAAAATCCTCAAATAGTCTCTCTGAGGATTTCTGGGTGCAAAAGTAATACTTTTTTTTGAACTGGCAAAAATAAATTAGGGTTATAGTTCTTTTCTTAAGCGAGCCACAGGGATATCCATTTGTTCTCGGTACTTAGCGATAGTACGACGAGCGATAGGATATCCTTTCTCTTTGAGGAGTTGAGCGAGTTCATCATCGGGGAGGGGTTTGCTTTTATCTTCTTTAGCGATGATGTGTTGTAATATTTGTTTGATTTCGCGAGTAGAGACATCTTCACCTTGGTCGTTTTTCATAGACTCAGAGAAGAAGTCTTTGATAAGTTTTGTACCATAGGGGGTAGTTACATATTTACTACTTGCCACACGTGAGACGGTAGAGATGTCCATTCCTACTTTATCGGCTATATCTTTTAGGATAAGGGGTTTTATTTTTAGTTCGTCGCCGGTGAGGAAGTATTCGCGTTGGTGTTCCATAATAGCATCCATAGTAATGAGGAGCGTTTGTTGGCGTTGGCGAATAGCATCTATGAACCACTTAGCAGAGTCTAATTTTTGTTTGATAAAGAATACGGCTTCTTTCTGAGAGTTGCTTTTTTCCTTGCTTTTCTTGTAGGTATCGAGCATAGTGCTATATTCTTTAGACACGTGTAGTTCTGGAGCATTTCGACCGTTGAGGGAGAGTTCGAGTTCATTATCGACTACTTTTACGGTGAAGTCGGGGATGATTTGCTCTATATGAACGTTGTTTCCTACGTAGGAGCTTCCTGGTTTGGGGTTTAGTCGTTCTACTTCTTGAACGGCTTCTTTTAGTTGTTCTTCGGTTACTAAGAAACGTTGTTGTAGTTTGGTGTAATGTTTTTTAGTAAAGGCTTCGAAGGCTTCGGTGAGCATTTCGATAGCGAGAGCTACGGCAGGGGTTTGTTTTTTGCGGCGCAATTGTATTAGGAGGCATTCTTGGAGGTCGAAGGCTCCTACCCCTGGTGGGTCGAGTTGAAATATAATTTGTTCTCGTATTTGCTCTACGTGTTCTTCTTCTGTATAGATATTTTGAGTGAAAGCCAAGTCGTCAGTAAGGTCTTGGATAGAACGGCGGATGTATCCGCTATCGTCTATACTTCCAACGAGGAATTCGGCGATGAGGTAGTCTTCATCGGATAAAGGGAATGTATTTAATTGGTTGATGAGAGATTGATGGAAGGAGACTTCGGCACTAAAAGGAATATCGCGTTCTTCTTCATCATCGCTATAATTATTGGAGTACAAACGATAGTCGGGTATTTCATCATCACTAAGATATTCATCGATATTGATGTCGTTCATATCGATTATATCATTGTCGTTATATTCGTCGGCAGAGTTGTCGAATTCGTCGTGAAACTCGTCGAAGGCGTCTTCTTCACGCCCTGACTCTAATGCGGGATTTTCTTCCAATTCTTGTTTTACACGTTGTTCAAACGCTAAAGTAGGAAGTTGCACAAGTTTCATCAGTTGTATTTGCTGAGGGGATAACTTCTGCGAGAGTTTAAGTTGTAAATCTTGTTTGAGCATTTTTTATTATATAGGGCGCAAAGGTACGAAATAAATTAGCAAATTAGCAAATTAAGTTAAGAAATTAGGCAATATGAGATGGTAGGGTGCGAGCTATATGAGCAATAATGAGGATAATGGCGAAAAACTAATTTTTAGGGCTTTTGTAGTATATTTTTCTACGAATAATGGTTTTTGCAGTATTTTTTACTTTTGGGGTGGGTAGGGGGTAGGTATACTGTGGGTATACTGTAGGTATAAGTGAATTATAGGGGAGGGGTAGGAGAAAAATTTTCTGTTGGCGAAATAAAATATTGTTTATGACTTGTTAGTTATTAAATTATTTGTACTTTTGCCGCCGTCTCATAAGGGGTGCTGTAACAGGCTGAGATTATACCCATTGAACTTGAACGGATAATCCCGTTGAAGGAATGAAACTAAGCGAATGGAGCTTGTTTTTGCTTTTGGGTAGCATAAACAGGCTTTTTTTTATTTTATTAACACACCAAATAATCACCTCTTTTATTTGTTAAAAAAACCTTATTTTTTAATGAAAAATGTACTTTTGTACGCAGCTGTTGCTATCACTACCTCAGCAATAGCACAACAAGTAGAGTCTCCATTAGACTCTGTTATCTCTCCAGCTAAGCCTATTCAGCTTGACGAAGTATTAGTATCGTCGGTGAGGGCTACCAAAAAACTTCCCGTAACCTTTTCTAACCTCTCTAAGGAGGAAATCAAAACCAAAAATTTCGGTCAGCAGTTGCCTTTGTTGTTAGGTCAGTTGCCTAACGTGGTGAGCTATTCCGAAGATGGTTCAGGCTTTGGCAGTAGCAATATGTTTGTACGAGGGAGCGACCTGTACCGCACCAATGTAACTATCAACGGTGTACCCCTCAACGACTCCGAATCTCAAGGGGTATTTTGGTACAATCTCTCCGACTTTGCTTCTTCTGCCGAGAGCATACAATTGCAACGCGGAGTAGGAACCTCTTCTAATGGAGCAGGAGCTTTTGGCGCAAGCCTCAACGTCCTTACCGATGCCGTACAAGAGCAGGCATCAGGAGAGCTCGCCAACTTCTACGGTAGCTATAATACTCACAAACACAGCCTTAAACTTTCCACCGGAAAACTCAATGACCGTTTTGAGCTCAGCGGACGCTTTTCTGTAATCAAGAGTGATGGGTATCGCGACCGTGCTTCCTCCGACCTAAAATCGTACTTCTTGCAAGGCGCTTATAGCCACGGGGGTACGCTCATCAAAGGATTGGTGTTTGGTGGCAAACAAAGTGTATATCTCACTTATTTGGGTGTAGATAAAGAAACTTTGGAAAACAATCGTCGCTACAATCCTGCTGGAGCCTACAAAGATGCCGCTGGTAACAAACGTTTCTACGACAACGAAACCGATAATTACCAGCAAGACCACGCCCAACTGCACTGGACGCAACAGTGGAATACTGCGTGGCATACGCAACTTTCCTTCCACTACACCAAAGGTAAAGGCTATTGGGAGAACTATGAGAAGAAAGAATATTCTAAGGTAGGATTGCCCAAAGTACTCGACGGGGCAGGCAAGGAGCAAGAAGCTTACATTATTTACCAACAAGGATTAAACAACGATTTCTGGGGTACTACTTTTTCGGCAAACTATCAAAAGGATGGTGTGCAACTGCTCTTTGGCGGATTGCTTAATCGCTATGAAGGGTCGCATTACAAGGATTTATTATGGGCAGAAAAAGCGCCTTTTGTGTATGGCAATCGCTATAGTTACGAAGGTCTAAATACTAAAGAAGAAGCCGCAGGCTACGGCAAACTCACTTGGCAATTTGCCCCTAAATGGAGCTTGTTTGCCGATGTACAATTCCGTCACGTAGGTTATAAGGCGAATAAATACAAGGTAGATGAAAGTCTTAACAGTTTCAATCCTAAAGCAGGTCTTACCTTCTTTTTGAATGAACACAACGACCTTTATGTTTCTTATGCACGAGCAACTAAAGAGCCTAACCGCTCCGATTACAAGAGTTATTACGAAGCCCTACAAGACGACCCTAATGCTAAAAAACCTATCGCCGAGAAACTCAACGATATCGAACTTGGTTGGCGACTCACCACCCCCAAAGTGCGTTTGAATCTCAATGGGTATTATATGGGGTATCAAGACCAATTAGTGCTTTCAGGTAAGCTCAATAGCACCGGTTATCCTATCCGTGAGAATGTAGGCAAGAGCTATCGTGCAGGAATTGAAGCTGATGCGATGGTGCAACTCTCAGAGCGTTGGTTGTGGTCGCCTAACGTAGCTTTTAGCAAAAATATAAACAAAGATTATAAGAGTCAGGATGCTGATGTAGCGACTCGTACGATCAGCTGGGGCGACACCCGCATTTCGTATGCTCCCGATGTAGTGCTCGGTAATACCATTACTTTTATACCTATTGATGGTTTTCAGATAGGGTTGATTTCTAAATATGTGGGTGCGCAATACGTGGATAACACCGAGCGAGAAGAAGCAAAGCTCGATGCATATTTTGTGAATAACCTCAGTTTGCAATACGAATGGAAACCTAAAAACACTTTCAAATCGGTATTGTTTTCGGTAATGGGGAATAACATTTTCAACACCAAATACACTCCTTACGGCGATAACGGTTGGGGAATGGTTTATATCCCCGCTGCCGAAGCGAATTACTTAGCAGGGGTAACGATTAGTTTTTAGGTAAGAGATAAGAAGTAAGAAAGTTGTAAATTAGTAAATTATTCATACCTTTGCAAAAAAATATGAAATGTATGAGAACAACCACTAATTACAATGAAGAGGGAGTGAAAATGCTCAATTATAATATAAAATTCCCTGAAACAGACTTGCCTGCTTTTGAGACATTTTTTAAAAAATATAACGTAGAAGTAGCCCCTATTGATGAGGAAGATGATTTTTACTATGAATTATCAGCTGAAGAATTACAGAAAATAGAGAAAGCAAGAGAGCAATCAAGGCTTGGAATGACTGTAAGCAGTGAAGAACTTCATAGAGAATTGAGAGAAAGATATGGAAGTAAGATGGAACTTAGAGGCTAAGCAAGATTTTTATAATACCCTTGATTATTGGGAAGAACATAATGGTTCTTTTGAATACTCTCTTAAAATAATTCGAGCAGTAGAGGCTTTGGAAAAAGAACTCTCTGAAACTCCTTATTTTTTGGCTAAATATAGTAGCACATTAAAATTATATAAGAAGTATTTCTTAGATAAAAGATTTGTTGTTTACTATGATGTTATTGAGGAACAGAAAGTTGTAATAATTCAATACTTCAGAAGTTCAAAACAAAAACCTTTATAATATAAAAAAGCTGTCTATTTAGACAGCTTTTTTATTTGTGCCACTACACTTTGCCAAAGTTAATTACTCTGATTATCAATAACTTTTGAAATATGTTATGTAGGAAAGTCAGCGATAGCTGAGTATGTGCTGCAAACGCCCTCACAAAATAAAACTTTTATAATTACCTGATTCTATAGAATTGACAATCTTATTATTATTTCTTGTTTTTTCAGAATAAAGTTTTACCTTTGTAATCAGCTTATAAAGAGAAATGCTATGTGGCTACATATTCCCCTATACCTCACTTATATCTATTACCGAAAGTTATTTCCCAAAGGTGATATCTTAACCATTGGGTTGCTGTTAGGGGGATTGAGTTATGCTTTATATGCTCTTTATCTGCATTATGAAAGTTGGCAATATGTACTTTGGAGTTTGCCTTTAGGGAGTTTTATGTATCATAAAAGTAGGAAAGATTTGCCTCTGTTGAAAGTACATTCGCATTATAGAGCCATTATCATTACAGAATACATAATCGAAAACCTCCCTTTTCTCGTTCTTATACTCTTAAAAAAGGATTTTATAACAGCAGTTGCCCTAGTATTATCCTTTGTGCTTATAGGTTGTTTACCTCAGAAAAACTTCGCCCTAAAATATCCTTTCTCTCTCGCCGACCCTTTTTGGCATATTGCATTTCGCCAGTATAAACTCATCTTAGGGCTACCTATAGCTATGGCACTTATCATAATAGGAGCTATTTATCAAAACCCTAACTTGGCACTTTTTGCTTTAGGACTCACAGCTTTTATAGGTTGTATTCCCTATTTTGAAAGAGAGTTTGAAGCCCATATCAATGTTTCAGTCTATCGGGGAAAAGATTATTTATTACAGCAACTCAAGGCAGGGCTACTCAATATAAGTCTTCTTTTTATACCAGTTTTCATCACTTACATCATTTGTTTTCAATGGCAATATGCAGAAGTCTTACCTTTGTATATCAGTGTACCCATCTTAGGAGTTCTTAGCAAATACGCCTTTTGGAACAATACATTATGGCAAACTTTAGCTTTATTAGCCGTAAGTATAGGAGTTATTTATATCATTCCAGTGATAGCAATACCTTATTTTTATTATTTGGCGATACAAACCGTAAAAAAACAGCAATATGCTCAACATTCTCATTAAAGAAAAACGTTATTCTGATAAACTCATTCTCGAAAACATACAATTTTCTATTCCTCAAAACGGACTCTATGGGGTAGTAGGCAAAAATGGTGTAGGAAAGACTACTTTTTTCAAATGCTTATGTAGTTTAACACCTTTCAAGGGAGAAATAAGCTATCAGCAACAACCTTTAACGCCTCAACAAATTGGTTTTCTCCCAACTGAACCTTATTTATATGAGCACCTTACTGTAGAAGAGTTTTATAAGTTTTACAGTTTGCTATTGGGTATAAAACCACAAAACGCAATGCCTTTTGAAGTAAATAAAACGCTGCTCATCAAAGAGCTTTCCACAGGTATGCGAAAAAAAGTGTATTTCAATGCCGTATTACAAAAGCCCTACGCCCTTTATATATTTGATGAACCATTTAGCGGTTTAGATATTACCTCGGTACTTCAAATCAAAAAATTGCTAAAAAAACTATCAGAGACTCATATCGTACTGTTCGCCTCTCATATTTTAGAAACCTTATCTGATTGCAAAGAAATATACTTGTTACACGAAGGTGCAGTAAAAACTTTTTCACCCTCAGAACTCAATGAAATAGAAGATTTTTTTGTATAAAAACAGGCAACTATTAATATATATCAATAAGGTGAGTGCTTGTTTTTCAATTTGGAAGAAAGCTAATTTTTGAAGTATGTTATGTAGGAAAGTCAGCGATAACTGAGTATGTGCTACAAACGTCCTCACAAAAAATAAAACTTTTCAGACACTCTCAACGGGGGTTAGGCTTTTAAATGCGAACGCCGTGATAAAATGAGCTATTTTTTTGTATAATCAGAAAATAATTACTACTTTTGCCTCGTAAATCACCTTAATAAAGTACTATGTCCGACACCTCACACAGTTTTTTCGATAACTTCAGCGACCACTTGCAATCCACTCTTGGACAGCAGGCGCAGGGGCTATCCCAGCTGAAGATAGAGAATGACAAGATGAACTCCAATAAGAACCTTAGTGGAGAGACCAAGACTGTGGCAAATGTG
>CAUQUO010000049.1:0-21163 GCA_963521335.1 uncultured Capnocytophaga sp. | reverse complement strand
AGGCTCCTATGGAACCTATAAACAAATTAATTTTTTGCTTGATATTTCTTTTTTCATTCATAATAATATGGTTTTCTGCAAAGATAGTAATAATTGCGTGTTTTACAAAGAAACTTCAAAAATAATTAGATTTTTTTTATTTTACACTCCCCATAATGAAGCCTGTAATCTACGAATTTGAGGGTCTTCTATGTTATCCAAAATAGCTAAAGTATCCCTTGGAATAGAAATACATTTTTCTAAAAGGCTTTTCAGTAAGTTTTCCAAAGCTAAGGCATATTCTTGATAAGTAATAAGTTCTTCTATCTGTTCAATAAACGATAAAACTATTGAATTGCTTGAGAAATCATTGGTAAGTTGCTTTATAAACAAGTTAGTTGAGTAAGAAAGTATACTGATAGGTTCATAAATACTAATTCCTAATTTTTCTTGAATGAGAGCCTCAACCTCTTCTTTGGTTTTTTCCCATTCTTCTCCTTCTCCCATAAACTGTAACTCATTGATAACCTCCCACAGCTCATCTGTAGTATTATAGTCTCTGCATACAATACTAAAAGTATAATCTCCTATTTTTTCAGCATTGTAATCTTCTTTCCAAAGGGCTTGTAAGCCTTGAATATAAAGAACGGTTGTTTTTATTTCTTCTAAAGTCATTTTATTACACTTAGTTTTTCAGGTTTATTAATAGGAATTCTTAGTCGTAAGTCAAGTTCAGAATAAGTGACTATATAATTTACTCATTAAAAAAATATAGGCATCGCTTTTTAAAAACATAGGCATTGCTTTTTAAAAATATAAGTATTGCTTTTTTAAAGAATAATTATTGCTAAAAATAAAGCTGTATGTTTGTATATAGACATACAGCTTTTTTCTTTAGGAAGACACACTTATATTTTTTCGTATTCAAGTGTGTCAAGCATTTTTTTAATATCTTTACCCGGTGTAAAAATAACTTTAGGATTTTTGATAGAGGAAGCATTTACTTCTTTCTCTGTCGCTTTTCCATCGCTTCCTATGCTTACACGCAAACTTCCCAACTCACCTAAGCGTACTGCTTGCCCGTTTGATAGAGAAGATTGCATCGCATCTACCAAAGCGTATAGCACTGCACGGATGTCAGCACCATTTACTGTACACATTTTTTCAATGTCTTTGGTGAGTTCAGCTAACGTTTTTTCACCTGTAAGATTAGCAGAGGCATAATATTTCTTAGTTCCCCCACCAGCAACGCCCGGTTGCCCTCTTTGGATTACCTTATATTTTATTGGCATTTTATAAAAATTTAAATTTATTATTATTGAGATGTAAAGATATGGCAAAAGTACTATTTTTTGAGAAAATATCCAAATATTCTCTCTTAAAAAGTCAAAAATTTATTTTTTTGGACATCCCTATCAAATCTTCCGACAAACGAAATTTGATAAGTGCCCATAACCAAAAGACTCCTACAAGCAAGGATTTCAAACCAATATTAATCAGCGGGTGAAACGGAAAATCCCAAAAGAAAAAACCTCCTATCGCTACCAAACCAAAGAGAGTGGTCTGTAATGTTTCCTTATAAAAGGGTTGTAAGCCATACTTGCGATATACAAAAACCGACTTGAGTAGGTTATACGAAGTAAAAGCCAAAAGAGTAGCAAATCCGGCTCCATTGATACCATAAAGGGGAATCAGCCACCTATTCATCAGGACGGCACCTATCACTAAAAAAACACCCAAAAATAGCACTGTGCGATAGTAAGGAGAATTGAGTAATACTGCATTGCTGAAACCTACTAAGGCATCAGAGAATTTCACTACGGATATGATGATAAGCACTCCAAGTCCTGTGCTATAATCCTTATCAGGCAAGAGGGCGTAACACTGCTGGGCATTCACCACAATAAGCACACAAATGACCATACTCACAAAGTAAGTATTTACCGTACTGCGCTTGTACAAATCTGCAAGCTCTTGGGGCTTCTGTTGGTTCATAAACTGTGCCGTGAGGGGACTTACGATCTGGTACATACTGCGGTAAGGAATAGCAATCACTGTGGCGGTAAAGATAGCTACATTATACACCGCAATCTCACTAATAGGCAGGTATTGGTTGAGCATAAACTTATCAATATCCATCAATACAGAAGCTACAGACCCCGATAAAATCACAAAAAGACTATATAAAAAAACTTCTTTCTTGTTCTTTGGCAATCCCCAAGCAAATTGTGGTCGGCGTACATAGAAAGCGAAAACGAACATCAAGAGCATACGCAAAGTATAGACCCAGAACACCCCCCATATCAGTTGGTAAAAGTCAATAATTTGTAAATAAATAGCTAATAGCAGGAGCATCACCCCTACCCTATGGAATACTTCTTTGAGGAAATTGCCAAAGACAGTTTTTAGCTGTACACGTGTCCACGCATAAGCAATCTCAAAGTAAGCCATTGCTACTGAAGTGAGAAAAATGAGCAAAACGTAATCGCGTACTTCTGTATTCTTTGCCGAAAGCCATTGAGCGATTTGTTCATACCCAATTACCCCAATAAAGGTAGCAGGTACAATGATGAGTAAAGGTAAAAAGCAAAGCATTAGGTTGAATTTTGCTTGCTCTTCCTTATGCTGGTAAGCCGTATAATAACGTACTAAAGTATTATTTACTCCAAAAGCGATAAGTGGAGAGAGAATAGTGGCAGTGGAAGTAACATAACTCACCAAGCCATATTGTGCTTTTGAAAGGAAGTAAGTAAATAAGAAAAGGGTGTTCAGTGCCCCTATGGCAAACCCCAAATAGGTAGCCACTACATTCTTAAACGACTGACGGAGCACTATGCCCATAATAATTACATTTTGAAGTTAAACTTGTTTTCAAAGAAAGATTGCCATTCGGGAGCTTTAGTAACGCCCATTTGGTAATATTGCAATGCTGTATGCTCATCACCTACACCATAATAAGCTAAGGAAAGACGAAAATAATTGTTGAGTTCGTGTGGATAAATATGTACTATATCAGCAACAATAGGCAATGCATCTCCATATTTTTGGGTGAGGAACATCAAATCTACCCATTCAATAAGCGTATTATAAGAATAATCGCCATTTTGTACAGCCTTGCGATAGCCATATTCAGCTTCTTCAAGATTTTGGAATTCAAAATAATTTAATTCGGCATAGCGACGCCAATAATAAGGCTCATTAGGTTCAAAAGTGAGTACTTTCTGAATATATTTCAAGGCTTTGCTGTGATTATGGCGCAAGTAATAAAAGTCGGCTAAGGTAATCCACGCTTTGTCCAATTGAGGATCTTCGTGAGTAGCTCTAAAATAATACTCCTCTGCCTTAGTATCATTATGCATTTTTTCATAACAACGACCTATATGTAAATAAGCTAAAGCTGAAGGATCGTCAAGAGTGAGAGTAATTTTGTAGTTCTCAATGGCTTTTTCGTAATCTTCCATCATTTCGAGTACACGTGCTTTTTCAAAATAAGCCCCCGTGAAAGTATCGTCGCTGATAATAGCAAAATCGAGGCAACGCAAAGCATTTTTGTAATCACCAATAGCCAAATAGAGTCTGCCGAGATAATACCAAGCAACTTCACAATAAGGATTTTGATCCAAGTAATGATTTAAGAAAGAAGTAGCCTCTTGTACATCGCCTAAAACTTCATAACAGAATACTAACTGTTGTAGCGCTGTATAGTCCTGAGGGTCTTGTTCTAAACATTTGATAAAATAGTTTTTAGCATTGGTATAATCCTCTACATAGAGGTATTCCATTGCTATTAAGGCATAAATATTGGAAGCATCATCAGTAAGAGTGAGGGCATATTGCAACAACTCAATAGCACGATGATGTTTATTCATTTTAGAATACAGATTAGCCTGCTGTGCGTGTACTTCGGCATTCATAGGTTCAAGCACGAGCAATTCATTGAGAATTTCTGACGCTTCCTCCAAACGGTCTTCAAACACCAGTTGCTCAGCATTTAGCAATTTCAGTGAGGACGCATCGGGGTGTTGCGATAATCCAATCTCTAAGGCACGTTTGGCTTTACTAATACGCCCATATTCTACGTAATATTCTACAATCTCTTCAAATTCATCCACGTCAAAAAAGAGGATATTATTTTCTTTGAGCATTGATTCAAATTTGCTAACGGCGTAGTTTTCTTCTTCTGGTAACATTTATTTTAAAGATATTCTTAGTAATACTTTACAAATTTCTTATCCTGCAAGGCGGTGAGTTGTTCCGCTATAAGGGTATCCATATAGTTTTGGAGTTCTTCCCTGCTGTTATAAGTAGGTTTTGAGAGCCAATCAGGGAAGTCGAGGGTTTTATAATCTACTTCTTCATTGATGAGTTTTACAGCAGAAGCGCTGACAATAATTGCTATATGAATCCAAAGTTGAGAAGAGGCAGGATATTCATCTATTTCTTCTAAATCGTCTAAATTTTCATTAACAAAATAGAGTGATAAATATCGATGAAAATAGTAATCAAAAACCTCTTGAGCTCCTTTGGTGCTTTTAAAATCGCTTACGGTTTTAAAATGAGAGAAACACGCTTTACGCTCTTCTGGAGATATGGTAGGTATGGCTGCAATCAAACAAAAAGAATTTTCTATAGGATACCATAGATCAAAATTTTCGGCAAAAGGTACCGCAAGTACTTCTGGTAAGAAAGTTAGTAAGCCTTCGTATTGTTTGCTTACAAATAAACATCCTACAAGTTCATAAACAGTTTGTAGGTCTTTACTACTTTTGAGTGAAAGCTTTTTGCGGAGCTTTTCAAGGAGTTTTTGCTGTTTTACAGTAGTGCAATAAGGTGCTAAAATTTCTATATTCATTATTAATAATACTTTACAAATTTCTTATCCTGCAAGGCAGTGAGTTGTTCTGCTATAAGGGTATTCATATAGTCTTGGAGCTCTTCCCTGCTATTATAAGTAGGTTGGCGATCCTCCTTGGGAAATTCAAGTGTTTTGTAGTCTACTTCTTCATTGATAAGTTTTACCCGTGAAGCGTCTATGATTAGGTTCATACGGCTTGAAAACTCATAGGAAGTTTCTTTCTCTACTATACTCTTCTGAAGATATTCCAAGGTATTATTTAGAAAGTAAAGCGCTAAATAATTTTGGAAATAGTTATCATACATATCTTGAAAATCAGGTAAGCCTTTGTAATCAGTAACGCTTTTAAAGTGTAGGAAACACGCTTTGCGTTGTTCTGTTGTGATGGTAGGCACTTCGGCGATGAGCGCAAAAGAGCGTTCTATGGGGTACCATAGGTTAAAATTCGCGGCAAAAGGTACTGCAAGTACTTCTGGCAAGAAAGCTAATAAGCCTTCGTATTGTTTGCTTACAAACAAACACTCCACGAGTTCAGTAATAGTTTGTAGGTCTTTACTACTTTTGAGTGAAAGCTTTTTGCGGAGCTTTTCAAGGAGTTTTTGCTGTTTTGCAGTAGTGCAATAAGGTGCTAAAATTTCTATATTCATAACGATCTAATAATTTTTTAAATAAGTTACTAATTTCTTTTCTAAAAATTCGGTCATAGTATCAGCTTGCTTAATGACCTTGGGTTTGGCATATTCGTGTGCAAAGCAAAATATTTCTTGAGTGTCGGGAGCATAGAGCAACTTATCGCCATCGCCATATTTCCAAAACTCCCCAAGCACCAAATAGTCTTTGCCATTGAATGCATCGGTATATAAGTCGGTAAAGCGGATTTCTACCCCCTCCAACCTAAGTTCCCCTATATGTTGAAAGAATGAAGTAAGTTCCTCAGAGAAAGTAACACCCAAGTCTTGACTCTTTTGGGCAATCTCGACTAAGGGAATACCTGCGGTAACCACATTATATTCATCAAAATCCTTGAGTACCTGCTTGGTAAGCTTGGGATATACAGCCGAAAGTCGCTCCCAATCTTCAGGGGTAACGGTTTGCGGGCTTGTCTGCTCTACTGTTGCCCTTTTCTCTTTGAGTTCTTTGAGAGAAGTGGAAACAGCTGCGACAAGCTCTGTATCAGTAGCCTCTGTGAACCATTTTTTTAGAGAGGCACTATAGCTTTTTAATCCTACTTTCTTCAAATAATCAGGGAGTGCTTTGGGATTTGTTTTTAGAAAATAAAATTCTATCATATTGCGAATGAGAAAGTCCTTGCTAAAGTGCATCGTTTTCCCACTCTTGATATAATCCATCTTGAGAATGCTAAAGTTCAAGAAGTGATCGTCCGCCAACGCCACTGGGGCGATTTCCTCCAAGATAACACCCGCATCTTTCAGTGCTTTATGTGTGTAATTCAGTACGGTAAAGCTTGGCATTTCTTCCTCGAATACCATATCTATAATATCGCAAAGCTTATCTAATATCTGCTGATACTTTTCAGAAGCAATAAGTTGCTCCATTTGTTCTTTGTCTTTTTGCTCTATGGACATAATTGTAATGTTTTAATTGTTTTACCCTTCCAACTCCTTTGGATTTATCCCCAATACCTTTTGCCACGCTTGAGCGTTATCTGAGGTGGGATCTATGCCTTTGCCTTCGGTATAGAAAGGCTCCCATTGCCAATCCTCACCTCCAGTACAGCCTACAGAGCTGTAGTTCATCAGGAATTCCTTAAAATTATCAGCTAAATAAGTGCCGAGATTGCTTGCTCCATCGTGGCTGAGGTACACAACCTTGCCATAGTTCTCTGGCTCTAACTCAATAGCAATATAATCACCATTCACATTGATATGAAAACACAATTTGTTGTACCAAATGCGGTCTTCTGGGTCTTCATAATTAGGGAAAACATCTATTGCCCATTCCTTGCGATGTTCCTCATAGTCTAAAAGCAGATCCAAACCAAAGAGTAATTCTCCACAATAGATGTGCGCCAAGGCATCGGGTATTATAGATTCATCTTCAATAGTTACATCATTCACATCCCAATAAAACTCCAAATGAGCAGTATTTTCCAAGAGTACTTCGCGGAAATGCGGAGGTAATGTATAGCCCAATTGAGCCTCTATAGCTTTGACTTCCTCCTCTGTAGCGGGTTTTTCTATCATAAGAGGTTCTACCTCGCCACCAAGGTCTTCTATCTTTTCTAAAAATAGGTTTAAGCGCTTTTTAAAAAGCTCAAAATTAAAGGGTATCGCCATAATGCTATTTATTTTATGAAACTAATTGTTTGTTTCTTCCTTATTTTCAAGTCTTATTGTGTTGACTTCGCCTAATTTCTTGGATTTCCATACCCTTTCGGCTTGGAATTTGTTTAATCCTACAAAAAGAGAAGCATATTGTAATATCTCTTCCTTAGAAAATGCCTGTTGACTGATAGCAAACCAATTATCCCCATTGATAAGGCTCAGTTTGAGGTGAAAAAGTTTTTCTCCTGCTACTTGCCCTTTTACTTTATCTACAATACGAGCGGCTGGGATTATAGTAACTTGTACTTTATCTATGGCAGGCATTTCTCTTCTTGTCACAGCTTCATTGCCATTGTGAGCTAAGGTATCTGCTTGCGTTTCTTGGTAATCATCCTCTACAAATAATTGCCATAGGTCACCATTTTCCGAAAAGTATTCTATCCATTTCATCTTTTTGTTATTCATTTTCTTACTTTTTACCCTTCCAACTCCTTTGGGTTTATCCCCAATACCTTGTACCAAGTTTTGGCGTTCTTTGAGGTAGGGTCTATGCCTTTGCCTTTGGTATAAAAAGGTTCCCATTGCCAATCCTCGCCTCCAGTACACCCCACAGCGGCGTAGTTCATCAGGAATTCTTTAAAGTTATCGGCTATATAAAGCCCGTGATTCTCACTACCATCGTGACTAAGATACACAACCTTGCCATAGTTTTCTGGCTCTAACTCAATAGCTATATAATCGCCGTTGCCTACTTGGAAAAAGGACATTTTATTATGCCAAACACGGTCGTATTCTTTATCGGAATTCGGATATGCGTCCCCTTCCCAGTCTTGGCGATCTTCCTCATAGTCCAAAAGCAAATCCAGCCCAAAAAGCAACTTTCCACGAAAGATTTCAGCTAGTTTATCAGGTAAAGAAATGTCTTCCTCATCTATAATATCATCAATATCCCACCCAAACTCCAAATGGGCGGTGTTTTCCAAAAGCACTTCGCGGAAATGCGGAGGCAATGTATAGCCTAATTTTGCCTCTACGGCTTTGATTTCTTCCTCTGTAGCGGATTTTTCTATCGTAAGAGGTTCTACCTCGCCACCAAGGTCTTCTATCTTTTCTAAAAATAGGTTTAAGCGCTTTTTAAAAAGCTCAAAATTAAATGGCATATTCATTTTTTGAGGTTATTTTATTATTTTTTAAGATGGTTTCTAAGGGTTCTGTTAGTAAAGTGATTTCAAAAGGGTCGTGCCTAAACTCATAAACATTCTTATCGGCATCTATCCCGATAAAATCGCCATCTCCATCGGTTATATCCTGTACGTGATAGTAGGTTTTGTCGTTTAAAGACACTTCGTATAAATCATTAGAAGTTATATATTGCTGTTCTTCTTTGGAAAGAAGTTTTTCAATAGGGCTATCATCTAAATACTTTATACGAATGCGGGAAGTATCTATCCCTACCGCCTCAGCTTGCCATTTCAGAAAGTCGTTATTAGCTGTAATATACACCAATAACAATCCATAAGCTACATTCCAACTCACCACACTACTTTTGCCTGTCTCAACCGACTGTATTACGATATTTTCAATTAAGAAATTCCGTCCTTTTTTGTCTTCATATTTGTTGAGCAAAGGAATATCCAAACGCAGTTGGTAGCGCTGTCCTTCGGGCTTCTTTATTCCTTTGATGATTCCTTCTGTAAGTTGTTTTTGCAGGAAATGAAAATGCTGAGGCAATGCAAGACTTATTTTTACAAATAACTCTTGCATTGCAGGGGTAAAAGTAGGACTCTTTTTGAATAGATTACCTAACATATTTCTATTTTTTAGTGTAACTAATACTTTTTTACCCTTCCAACTCCTTTGGGTTTATCCCCAATACTTTATACCAGGTTTTGGCGTTCTTTGAGGTAGGGTCTATGCCTTTACCTTTGGTATAAAAAGGCTCCCATTGCCAATCGTCTCCTCCAGTACAACCCACAGCAGCATAGTTCATTAGGAATTCCTTAAAGTTATCGGCTATATAAAGCCCGTGGTTTTCACTACCATCGTGGCTGAGATATACAACCTTACCATAATTCTCTGGTTCTAACTCAATAGCGATATAATCGCCGTTGCCTACTTGGTGAAAAGCCATTTTGTTATGCCAAACACGGTCATATTCGTTATTGTAATCGGGATATACATCCTCTTCCCAGCCCTTGCGACTTTCTTCATAGCCTAAAAGCAAATCTAATCCAAAAAGCAACTCTCCCGAAGAGATCTCTGTTAATTCATCAGGGAGAAAAACCCCATTTTCTTCGTCCTCATAGTCCTCGTCATCCTCATCTTCGTAGTCCTCGTCTTCATCTGTATAGATACTCCAATAAAATTCCAAATGAGCGGTATTATCCAAGAGTACTTCTCGTAAATGTGGAGGTAATGTATAGCCTAATTTTGCCTCTACAGCTTTGATTTCGTCCTCAGTAGCAGGTTTTTCTATTGTAAGAGGGTCTGTCTCACCACCAAGGTCTTCTATCTTTTCTAAGAATAGATCTAAACGCTTTTTAAAAAGCTCAAAATTGAAAGTTGTTGTCATAATGATACTTATTTTATAAGATTAATTGTTTGTTTTTATTTCCCAAAAGCCATTTCGCTTACCATTTTTGCGTTCGATAAGTCCCTTTTCTACCAGATTTGCTGTAATAGTCTTTACGGTGCGTTCTGATTTTCCTATATGCTCGGCAATAATCTTTTGAGTGGCGGTAGGATTTTGTTGTAAGTATTGTAATACTGCCATTTCCTCCAAAGTGCAATTCAAAGTGCAAATTTTGCCCTTTGGAATTTGCTCTTTTGCACTTTGAAATTCGTCCCTTACTAATAAATACCTATTTTTAAGCTCGTTTTCCTCTCCTAAAATTAGGTTTCTAAAGAAACGTTCTATGTATTCAGTAGTTGCTGTTATCCCTTTAGCAAGGTTGTTGTAATTGGCACGGACTAAGGCATTACGAAAATACCAAGAATGATAAGCAAAGGCTTCATTGCTCATTGCAAAGCCAAAGGTACGCAGATATTGAATCGTGAAAACTGCTGTGGTACGCGTATTTCCTTCACCAAAAGGGTGTATTTGCCAGAGTCCTGAGACAAATTTGGCTATGTGCTTGATAGCTTCCTCCACAGGCAAGCCTTGATAAGAAAAACGCTTTTCTTGCTCGAAATCATAATCCAAAGTCTCACGCAAATTGTTTGCACTGGCGTAGAGAACCGTGTCTCCACCAAGTACCCACTCCTTTTTGGTGATATTGTAGTCGCGCAATTTGCCTGCAAACTTGTAAATACCGGTGAATAACTTGCGATGAATGCCTATATATGCCACTGGGGAAAAGCTAAAAGCTGACTCGGTAAGCAATTCGGTGATGCGTGCCGAAACTTTGTCGGCTTCCTCAGTGCGTTCTTCTCCCTGCTCGTGGCGTACTGTCTTGGACTGATAATAACTATCAATGAGGTGTTTAGCCTCCTCTATAGTAATCTCCCCCTCGATGTGTTGCTTAGCCGTTTGCACGAGGTAATCCGAAGGTTTCAATCCATCTACTGCCTGCAAGCCAATAGCTGTCTGCCACGCCTCACCTTTTTCACGACGATGGGGTTCAGTTTCCCTTATATATTGCTCGAAGTCATTCATTGTACTACTTTTTTAAGTGCTAAAGGCAATTAACTCTTACTTGTCTAACACTAATTTTTTACAAATTATTTCTAATTGAGTAGCATTGCACTCGCTACGCCCCAAATTGTCGCAGATGATGGTCAAAATGCTTCCATTGCAGGATTCCCCACTCGTCAGGAGTGAGTTTACCAAAGAAAGAATGTGGGTGCTGACTGCATTTTTCCCTTCCATTGTTATAAAAAAGGGTGATAAGCTCTTTAGCTCGTTGCTTTTCTTTCTCAAAATCCTTCATAGAGATGTCTGTGATAACATACATCTTATCAGTAGGGGAATTTTTGGGCATAGGCTGGTCGTTGATAAATTTTTTCTTTACCAATTTTCCTATAAGTCTACCGATAAATGCCCGCTTGGGGAAGTTTTTCCCTAAGGGAGTTTCTAAAGAAACGTTCAAGTGGGCTAACATTTGTACAATGTTCATCTTTCCCCACTGACGTACGGCATCTGCTTTCAAATTTTCTAACCGATTGAGTATTTCGTTCTTATCTGCTTCGTTATATAAATTTTTCATTTACTTGTTAGGGTTATTTGTTCTCTTTTACACCTATAAAAATATCTACTTCGGAGGCATCGCCTTGCTGAGACTTCTCGGTGTAGCGCTCATAGTCATATATATAAGTGCGATTGAGTGTGGCGTCGTTGTCCCAGATATGTTGCCACATTGCCCCTACTGCTTGAGGCATTGCGCCTTTGGCTACAAACTTTTGAAAGGTTTGTTCTGGGAATTCCCTGCCTTCTAAGCCGTCGGGAATCGTGCTGAGCGTGGTAACTTCCACTCCTATTATACAAGTGTAAGGCTCAGTATAGTCCTTTTGGTAATCGGTGTAGATGCTGTAAATAGCATCGCTTACCTTATTGGGTATTTTTGCCAAAAGTTGCTCGCTAAAAAAGCGTTGCCAAAGGTTTCCGATGTCTTGCATCGCTTGTCCGTTCTGATTGGTAGTGCGTACACTAATTCCTATGATTTTCATTTTCTTTTTATTTAAATAGTTTTTAATAAATTCTCTTTAACTTCTTACAAACTTGCCGATACTCTCTAAAAGTTGGGGTTTGTCTTCCAAAGCGATTTTAGCGATGGCATAAAACTCGCGTACCCACTTCTCGAAGGCGGCAAAAGCGGCGTCTTTGTCCTTAGTAGCCTGCTGACTTTCACCTCTTTCGAGGACGTAAGTGGCTTCGGCTTGCTTCACATCGGCGAGGGCGGTGAGCTGGGTTTCGATATGCTCAGCAGTGATTTTAAGTTTGTTGAGCGGAGTGAGCAAATCGGGTTTAGCTTTGAGCTCTTTATAGAACGCCTCAATATCTTCAAGGAGCTTATTGGTACGCAAAGGCGCCACTCCCTTGATATGAAGGGCAATAAGGATTTTAGGCTCCTCTTTGTAGATGATTTTAGCCTTCTTGCGGTCGGTAGCGTAAACGTTTTTGAAGGCTTCGAGCTTTTTGGAGAACTCGTTATAGGCGAGAGCTTCCTCGGAGGTCTCGCGCTTGTTGGTTTCGTACATCTGGGCGGCGGTATCGTACAGGGCTTTGCCTTGTGCGATTTCCTTATCGCCATAGCCGTACTCAGCTAATTCCTTTTTCAGGACATCATTTTTGGAAATATTCTCAAAAATGAAAGAATAATTCTTGAATTTTTCGAATGAAATAAATCTTGTTGCCATTTTCTTGTCTTTTTTAATGGTTAAACAAATAATTTTAGTAAATTTCTAGTTTATATTGCGCCCTACGGACTTTATTTTGGTTTCTACCGAGTTAATATTGCGTTCTACGGGGGTGATGTTGCAATGTTTTTACTTGATGTTTCTTTCTACCGAGTTGATATTATCTTATCAAAATGATTATTTCTAAATCAACTCCTATTTAAAGGTAAACAAAAAGAGTATAATTAATTATTTTGAGATGAAATCATTTGTACTAATTACTGAAGCATAAAAATAATTTAATGCTGAAAGGAATGAGTTTTGAACATCGCCTGCTACGGTCTTTTTATTATCATAAATAAGGTCTTTTGTAGCACAAGCATCTCCAATTACCTCTATTGTATATCCCATATCTTTTCCCGCTCTAACTGTAGCGTCTACACACATATGGGTCATCATTCCTGCAATTACCAGATGATTAATTTTATGTTCTTCAAGATAGGAAAGCAATTCAGTTTCCCTAAAGCTATTAGGGAAATGCTTAACAATTACTTTTTCATCTTTTATAGGTGCAACATTCTTGTGTATTTCAGCACCTTTTGTATTAGGAATAAAGAAAGTAGCATCTTTTCTATTAGATAAATGCTGAATATGTACTACTAAATCTCCTTTTTTTCGGAATTTATCAAGGACTTTTTTAGCATTTAAACTTGCTTGTTCACTACCAACAAGTTCATTTTTTCCTTTTTGGAAATAATCATTTTGAATATCTATCAAAATTAAAGCTGTTTTGGTATTTTGTGCTTCCATTGACATACTTAAAAATGTTAAAATCGTGAATATAAATAATTTCATAAGCTATTTTAAATTGCTTTTAATATAATAAGTGTTTATTTTAGGTTCTACGAAAGTGATATTGCAATATTTATAGTTGATGTAGCAATATTTGTATTGGATTTGTTCTATATTAAAAATGATAAATCTCATTTAGTAATCTTTCATCCCAATTCATTCTATGAATCCAATCAGGTCTGTTATTTTCCAAAAACTCTAAACTTTCTTTGCTATTATTTTCAGGGAAATCTATATTTTTATTAGTTAATCTTTCTTCGATCAAAGGATTAATTGATAAAGAAAAATCAAATCCTGTTGCCATCGCTTTATTACCTAATTGAGAATTATAAATCAAAATTCCTTTACTTAATAATCCGGCTATTGTTTCATCATTAATAGGCATTTTTAAAGAGTTTTTATCTTGAATATAAAACTCTCTTAGAATAGCTTTTTCATAATCATCTAAATTATTTATTTTTTTCAGATATTGCTTTTTTAATTTATTAGTCCTTATTTTTTTAGAAATAAGATTAGATATGTATATTATAAAATTAATTATCAGAATTGAAAAAGATATTAAAAAAACAATGCTAATCAAAGGTTTGTAAGTTTCTATTTTTTCAAAAGCAAATATTTTAGTATATTTATCATTTGAAAAAATAATAAATCCTGTAATTAAGAAGAAAACAAAAAGTATTTTTGTAGGTAGCTTTGTAAAGTCAAATAATGATTTTATATAATCCATATATTTTTATTGTATTTAAAAAGTTATTATTTAGTGTATATTTATTAAAGACTTTGACAAAGTTCCGAAACTTTGTCAAAGTCAAATGTGATTGCTATTGTTTATACATTTTCTCCCTCAATTCCTGAATATTTTTGTCGTCCATATACTCATCAAAGGTCATATAGCGGTCGATAATGCCATTGGGGGTAAGCTCAATGATACGATTGGCAACAGTTTGCGAAAATTCGTGGTCGTGGGTGGTGAAAAGTACGGTGCCTTTGAAGTTTTTCAGCGAGTTGTTGAAGGCGGTGATACTCTCCAAATCCAAGTGGTTGGTAGGTTCATTGAGCATTAGCACATTGGCGCGCAACATCATCATACGGCTGAGCATACAGCGCACTTTCTCGCCTCCTGAAAGCACTTTACAGTTTTTGAGGGCTTCCTCGCCACTGAAAAGCATCTTGCCCAAGAACCCGCGCACGTATACTTCCTCGCGCTCTTCCTCTGTTTTTGCCCATTGGCGCAACCAATCCACCAAAGAAAGGTCTTGAGTGAAGAAATCGGAGTTATCCACGGGCAGGTAAGACTGTGAGGTGGTGATTCCCCACGCAAAAGTACCCGCATCGGGCTTGAGGTTGCCGTTCAAGATCTCATAAAAGGCAGTGATGGCACGCGAATCCTTAGAAATCACCGCTACTTTGTCGTCTTTGGCAAGGTTGATGTCCACATTTTGGAACAATACCTGTCCGTCGACAGATGCGGAGAGGTTTTCCACGTGTAGGATTTGGTCGCCAGCCTCGCGGTCGCGCTCGAAAATGATGGCAGGGTAACGACGAGAGGACGGTTTGATTTCCTCGATATTGAGTTTCTCCAACATCTTCTTACGAGAGGTCGCCTGTTTTGATTTTGCCACGTTGGCACTAAAGCGCGCAATAAATTCCTGCAACTCTTTGGCTTTCTCTTCCGCTTTTTTGTTCTGTTGTGCACGCTGACGGGCTGCCAACTGACTACTCTCGTACCAGAAAGTATAGTTACCCGAAAAATGGTTGATTTTCCCAAAATCTATATCGGAGATATGAGTACAAACAGCATCGAGGAAGTGGCGGTCGTGGGAAACGACAATCACTGTATTGTCATAGTTTGCCAAAAAGTTCTCCAACCAACCGATAGTCTCAAAGTCAAGGTCGTTGGTAGGCTCGTCCATTATGAGTACATCGGGGTTGCCAAAGAGCGCTTGCGCTAGAAGCACACGTACTTTGAGCTTACCGTCCATTTCGGACATTAGGGTATAGTGCATATCCTCAGAGATACCCAAATTGGAGAGCAGGGCTGCCGCATCACTCTCGGCATTCCAGCCGTTCATCTCATCGAACTGTATTTGTAGCTCACCGATGCGTTCGGCGTGTTCATCGGAATAGTCTGCATAGAGTTCGTCCATCTCTTTTTTGACTTTGGAGAGGACTTTGTTGCCCATAATCACAGTGTCTAAAACGGTGTATTCGTCATAAGCGTAGTGGTCTTGTTCGAGTACCGACATACGCTTGCCCGGTTCGAGGATCACGCGCCCCGAAGTAGGTTCTTGTTTGCCTGAAAGAATTTTTAGGAAAGTAGATTTGCCTGCTCCATTGGCACCGATAATGCCGTAGCAGTTGCCTTGTGTAAAGGTTACGTTTACCTCATCGAAGAGGACGCGTTTTCCGAATTGTACGGATAAATTGGATACTGATAACATTGTTAATGATTAATGTTTAATGATTAATTAAAGATCTACGGTAAAAATAGTATTTAGTTGGTTGGTAATAGCGTAAAATATTGATAATCGTACCATAATGTATTGTTTTAAACTTTAAATGCGCAAAAGTACACAATATTTGTAAGATATGGAAATAGTTGTGATTCTAAAAGAAAAATTATTCTTTTTGTTCTCTCTCTATTTTTCTGCAGTGATTATTAGTGCCATTGATTTTTCCTTATCAAAAAGGTCTTTTTTGAAATTACCATATAGATTGATGGCTTGAAATCCTATTTGGATGAGCCATTGGGTAAGTTCGTCAGCGAAAATAGGCTGTAACAGTTCCTCATTTTCTATGGTATCGTCCAAAATAGTCTTGAAACGAATTTTTCCTTCCTTATTGAGATAGTAAAATCGCTCAAACTTCACCTTATCATTGGTTATCAAGGGGAGATTACTAAGGTAATCGCCTTGTTGCTGGGCAAAATACTTCTCAAAATTGACCAATTGCAGGACAAGTTTACCCCCTTGGGTGAGTTGTCCATAAGCTTTTTGCAAAAAGAGCTGTATGGAAGCCTTACTATCCAAATGTGGGAGCGTATTACCGATACAAACAATGTTGTCAAAGGTGGAAAGCTCATCAATAGTAAGCATATCACGTTGTTGTACGCTAACACCCTTTTCTGCAGCTTTGGCAATCAGTCGCTCACTGAGGTCGATAGCGGTAACTTCGTATCCTTGTGAGCTTAGGTAAGCGGTAAGATTACCCGTAGCAGCACCTACATCTAGGACAGTATGCCCTCGAAGCTCATCCGCAAAAAATGTTTGGTGAGCTGGAGATAGTGGAAAGATATAATCGTATTTTTCCGCAATACAGTTATAGAACTGAGACATAATAAATAATGTTTAATGATTAATGTTCAATGATTAATGCTCAATGATTAATGTTCAATAATTAATGCTCAATGATTAATGTTCAATGATTAATGGGATGGAGAGACTTTGTTTATAGATTTTAGCATAGCCTTCAATAGTCTCTAATTTATTAAAATCCAAATCTTTGTTTTCTTCCAACGAAGGATAAATGATAAGACAGTCTATGAGTTGGTTACTGTTTTCTAAGCCGAGTTTTTCATAAACCTTTTCCAAACGTGCATAGGCACTCACCTGACGAATATCGTCTATCACTTTTCCTTCTTCATAAATGGGTTTGTACTTGGCATCAATGACCATTTTATATTCTGGAGTGTTGAGCAAAAAGTCTAATTCGGTATAGTCGGCTGTAAGATGATAGGTTACCGCCTCCCTACCAAACTGTTCTTGCAATTTTTTATAGACATATAGTTCAAAAAGCTTGGGCATATCTATCCAAAAAGGAGGAATGCTTACTTTGTGTTGAGTTGTTTCGGTGATATTGTACGAAAAGCGCTTGAGAATATGCTTACCTATCTCAATAGCTTGTTCATATTCCTTAAAAAATGGATTTATAGTAATATTTTTTAGGTTTTCTATATCAATTTCTTCTGAAATCAATTCAAAATAAGGGGTGCAATAAGTAATCAATTCGCTTATAGTAGCTTCATTCCCTGCAAAAAAAGTAGGGTGTGTATTCTTAAAACTGATGACAAACTGCAAAACTTTCTTCAGAAAACGATTTTCGAGATTGTCCATTCCAAACTCTTGATACCTACATACGTGGGCTGTGAGTTTATTCTTAAAAACATTTTGTTTGAGGTGTTTCCCTAACTGTATCTTACCTTTGATACGGCTATTAAGATTCTCTTCTACTGTGTAATACGATTTTTTGAGTCCTTTGCGGGTGATACGTTTTAGGAGCTGTAGAAACTGTACTACAAGGAAAGGTGTCAGGAAATCCTTTTGCTGCTCTATCGTAATTTGCGGTTCCTTCCAATAGATTTTTACGAGGTCTCGGGTATATTTTTCCTCTATATCAGCCATATAGATCTCGAGCAACATCTTCAAAAAATCGATTTCAACTTTCTCCTCTTGGCAATTCATTTTTGGGGCTATATAGACATATTCCTCCCCTACTAACCAGTCTACCCCTATATAGTAATGAGCTTTGAGAGTGATAGTCTCCTCGCTCACCAACAACAAAAAGGGGTAAATGGTTTCTCCTCTCTCTGTTTTAAACACCCTCAATTGCTTTGTTTTGAGTGCCTCAAACAGAGGTGTATCCTCCACGCTGAGGATATGTTCCTTATGCTCAGATAAATGAATCGCCATTTAAACAGTGATTAAGGAGTTTATTTTCTCTTCAATATCTTGCCCTATGAGGATACCATCTTTGACATATTCAAGCAAGATAGGTTTGATCTCATACTCCCAACGGATATCAATAGGAGTATTTTTAGTGATGAAATACGAATGTCCTAATTGTACATCTTCCTTTTTGAACTCTGGGGATAGATTAGTATTGAACAAGTCTGTCACTTTAGCAAATAGTACACTATCAAACTGGTCACCTAATTCACTTGTTAGATCTTTCGGTAGCACATTCACAAAGGCAAAACGCCGGCGAATGGCATAATCTATATGCCCTACGGAGCGGTCGGCGGTATTCATCGTACCGATAATATAGAGATTAGGGGGCAAAATAAGATTGTTTTCTCCCTCAATAGCATACATACTTTGTACTACTTCGCCACGGTATTCTAAGGCATAGATAAGTTCGCCGAGTACAGCTGATAGGTTTGCACGGTTGATTTCATCTATGACAAGAACGTAGTTTTTAAGAGGTATTTTATCAACTGTAGGCTTATAGTTTTCTCTAAACTCATAATATTTCTCTATGATTCTTAAAAAATAAGAAGCATGTTGTCTGGCTAGTCCGCCTATATTTGTTAGCTTAGTTATTCCTTGTCTATCCTTTATTCCTGATTCGATTATTCTCTTAATATCAATATAGTTCATATTTAACCCCTTTCTATGAGCTTCCCAGTTATCTCCTTTATATTTAAACCGCTTATCATCGGCATCAAAAATATAAACAGATTCTGTTAATGGATATTTATAGTCTTCATTTTGAGCTAATTCCTCTTTGATGTGCTCAATAAAAGCCTCAAAAACGCCCTGTTCTTTTTGTGCTTGAGTGCTCTGCTGTGTTTTACTCCAATTATTCAAAGCTTCTTTAGCAAACTCAGCCAAGACTTTATTCTCAGCAGTATAGATAATCCCATCACCCTCTTCATTAGGTTTAGCGACTATTCCTCTTACAAAATCTTCATAAGAATAGCTAGGGTGAAACTGTATGAGTTTGAATTTTTCATTACCTTCTAAAGGAGCGTCTTCGGCTAAGCCTAATAGAATCCTTGCGATACGCTTAGCCTCACGAGTTTTACCTGTCCCTGGAGGACCTTGTAGTATGATTTGAGGCTTGTATTTTAGAAGTTTGGTAATGAGGTTGTTCTCTTGTGCTTGTGTATTTTCATTCATAATATTTAATAAATATTGAGCGTATTTGATTCCTTCAATATCAGAGTTATAAGTAGTCACATCTGTAAGTGTTTTCCGAGGTAAATTAACATCAACCTCCCACTCCCCTTTCTTAAACCATTTGACTTCTCGGCAATGTAAGAATTCCTCTCTATTCTCATCATAATAATAATCAGAAGTTACTCTGCCATAGCCTAATAAAGTTTTTGTTCCTTTCTTAACAATGACAATATCGCCTATATTTATTTTATTTTCTCCATGACAAAAATCATCAATAGCTGAGACATTATTACGTTGATCTTCTCCCCCTCCATAATTGTCTATTAGGGCTTCAAGAATAGATTTTCTATCTGTATAATTTTCAAAATCTTCCAATTCGTCCCAGCCAATAGCCATAATACCTTCATCATAAAATTCTTCCCACATAAAAGCCTGTCCACCAGGGCTATATAGCCAATAACGTTTAGTATCTTCATTTTTATTATTCATATTTTGATAGACTATATCTTGAGCTAATAATAAAGGAAAATCTCCTCTTTGTGGAACAAAATGCTCTTTTAGTAAATTTAATTGAGGATTATTGAGAAAAGGAAGCATTTGGAGCAGTAATTCTATATGGTGTTTGTATTTCCTTTCTTTCTGTGGGATAATATCTAAATAATCACAAAGTTGGTTATAGAGAGTGCTTTTATAGAAAGTATTTTCATTTGGATTTTGCATTGTTAGCAAAAAAGAGAGAGTACGCTCATCAAACTGATGATTAAAATTTGTTTTGCTGAGCTTTTCTCTTAATTTTTCTATGCTATTTTCGGCAAAATTCTTAGCTTTATCTAATTTAATATAGAAATCATCAGAACTGTAGACTATAATAAATAAATTTCTTAGCTGTTCAGGGAAATGCTTACCTAAAGCATCTAAGAAGCTAAAAGAATTTTGATAGACTAAATTTCCTCTTTTCCTAAAAGATTCTTTAAACATTTCATAGAAATCAGCAGCATTTATATCCCAGTGTTGCTGAAAATGATCAATAGCATACCATTTATAGACCTCATTTTCATTGTTAGGGTCTTCTCTGCGTAAGAAGATATAATACTCAATAAGCTTGTTAATCTTTTCATTCATAGTATTTACTTTTTAAAGCAACAAAGGTAACAATTTATTTTTTATTAAACAAGAAAAAGATGCTTACCCCTCGTTTATCCTTCGCTTATTCTGTATCCATCTTATATCGAATGTAAAGGGTAAATAAGGGGAGAAAAAATGTTTGTACAAAAAACACTTTGCCAAAAGTCATAAATTACGATCTTTGGCAAAGTGTTTAAATATGATTCAAAAAAAACTTACAATTCGCGGAACGCTTTATGTAGCAAGCGACGTTTGTCATTAATAGCCTCTTCCATAGAAATCATTGTTTCAGAGCGGGCTACTCCTTGTATATCATCTATCATATAAATTACTTCTTTGGCGTGCTTAGTGTCTTTCGCTCTAATTTTGCAGAAAATATTATACTGTCCAGAAGTGATATGCGCAACTGTAACAAAAGGGATTTTTTCTAAATTTTCTAGTACAAATTGTGCTTGGTGATTACGTTCTAAAAATATACCTACATAGGCTATAAAAGTATACCCCAATCGTTCATAGTCTACTGTGAGAGTTGATCCTTTGATGATGCCAAGCTCTTCCATCTTTCTTACTCTTACATGTACTGTACCTGCTGAAATATCAAGTTGTTTAGCTATATCAGTAAAAGGTATACGAGTATTATCAATTAATAAATCTAATATTTGATGATCTACTTCATCTAATTTATATCGTGCCATTACTATATATATTTTTTATCATTTCTCAGCGTGCAAAGTAAGTTTAATTTTTTATATATTCCAAATAAAATAATAGATTTTTTTTGTACGCCTATTCCACCATCAAGTGCAATTTTTCAGATTACTTTCTGATAGAATAAA